>NZ_OZ180037.1:0-630138 GCF_964261745.1 Caballeronia sp. S22
GTCTGACAAGCCATAACCCAGAGCACGCTGGTTCAGCACCAAATAGCTCCGGCCCGCTACGCGGCCGATGGGTCAATCGGGTCGGCGTGCGCTTCTTAGTCGGTTTCCCTCGCATACCCGACGGCAGCGCGAAGCGCTGTGCCGAAGCTATTTGGTGCTGAACCAGCGCGCTAAAACGTCTAGCTCGTCAGACCGTGCGCGAGCCAAGCCCGGTAAGTCCTTCGAGGGCGACACTTAGGCGAGTACCACCGACGGCTGGCAAGTATGGCCAACGTGCGTGTGACCGCGGGCGATGAGAAGCTGCTTTCTTTGGTTACTTTCTTTGCAGCAGCAAAGAAAGTGACCCCCGCCCCGGGGAGGGGCAGTGCCAATAGACCACCACGAAACCGGGATCCGGCGAAAACAAACTCCGCAAAATCTCTATTCCGATTGAATACGCTGTTCGATCCTGCCGAGCCGCACGACAGTCACTCCCGGACGTAATTGCCGCAATGAGGGCATGACGAGCATGCAATCGTCATAGGGCGTCTCGACGGCAGTGCCATCCGACCATCCGATTACGCTACCCGCTTGGGGAAACACTTCGAGCCCGGTAAAGTCGCCCGCGAACCGAAAGTCCATGCTCTTCGCGACAACGGGTTCCGTCACCCGCACGACGAGCATCTCCCGCAGCGATGCCTGAATCCACCCCGCAGGCAAATCATCCTCGCCGACGACACCGGAGAGCAGAAGAAACCGCGCAGTCACGTCGCGCGCCACGGTCACGGCGCCCGCTTCCCAGTGCTGTCCGCATTCGATAAGCAATGCGTTCCTGCTGCTCGACGGATCGCCGAAGCCTTCGTAATCGCGCATGCGCCGTCCTTCGGGATGGCCTTCATCGCAGATGACGGTCGCGGGCGTGCCGAGCCGCGCCGACAATTCGATGCCTTTATCAAGCGGCCCCGCGACGATCAGCGGCTTGCTCTTCTCATGCATCGAATGAAGATCGAGCAGCAGATCGACGGTATCGATCACAGGCCGCATCGCGCGGGCGCGGCGCAGTTCGCTCGAATCGCGCGAGGTGTCGTCGAGCGCTTGCGCAGTCCATACGCGATTGAAATCCTGATCGACGAAACGCGATGCATCCGGCTTGCCCGCATCGAAGCGCGCGTATGCATCGACGTTCGCGAAGGCCAGCGTGAGCTTGCCGCGACGCGGCCTCAGTCGAGCGCGCAGCAACGCATCGACGACGATCGCGCCGCACACTTCGTTGCCGTGCGTGAGCGCATTGATCATCACATGCGGACCGTCGATGCCCGAGTCGAACGTATGCACATACGGCACACCCGCGTTGCCCGCTGCATGCGCGCCGATATCGGGAAACGTGATCTCGATCGGATAGGCGTTCATTCGAGTCCGCCCTGGCAGAGATATTTGATCGACAGATAATCGTCGAGGCCATACTTCGAGCCTTCGCGTCCATAACCCGATTCCTTCACGCCGCCGAACGGCGCGGCTTCGCTCGAAATCGCGCCTTCGTTGATGCCGACGAGTCCCGCTTCGAGCAGACGCGACACGCGATCGATGCGCTTCAGGTTCTGGCTATAGAAATAGGCGGCGAGGCCGAACGGCGTATCGTTCGCGACGCGGATGGCTTCGGCTTCATCGTCGAAACGGAAGAGCGGCACGACCGGGCCGAAGGTTTCCTCGCAGCTCAATTGCATGTCGGATGTGGCGCCGGTGAGCACGGTCGGCGCGTAATAGTTCGGGCCGAGTTCGGCGAGACGCTTGCCGCCCGTGAGCGCGCGCGCACCGCGTTCGATCGCGTCGCTTACGTGACGTTCGATCTTCTCGACCGCGCGCGCGTTGATCATCGGGCCGATCTGCGCGTCGGGGTCCGTCGCGGGCGCGACCTTCAATGCGGCGACGCGCTTCGCCAGGAGATCGGCGAACTTGTCGTACACGGACGACTGCACATACACGCGATTCGGGCACACGCAAGTCTGTCCGCCATTGCGGAACTTCGACGCCATCAGTCCCGTGACGGCGGCGTCGAGATCGGCGTCGTCGAATACGATGAAGGGCGCATTGCCGCCGAGTTCCAGCGAGAGCTTCTTCAACGTGCCCGCCGATTCGCGTGCGAGGTACTTGCCCACCGGCGTCGACCCGGTAAAGGTGATCTTGCGCACGCGGCCATCTTCGAGCCAGTCGCCGACGGCTTCCTGCGCGTTCTCGCGCGATGCGCCGATCAGGTTCAACGCACCCGCCGGCACGCCCGCTTCATGCGCGAGCAGCACGAGTGCGAGCGCCGTGAGCGGCGTGTCTTCAGCAGGCTTGCCGACCACCGTGCAACCCGCCGCGAGCGCAGGCGCGATCTTGCGCGCGATCATCGCGAGCGGGAAATTCCACGGCGTGATCGCCGCGACGATGCCAACCGGCTCCTTTACCGCGCTCATGCGCTTGCCGCGCTGCTGCTGCGGAATGATGTCGCCGTAGATGCGCGTGGCTTCATCCGCGAACCATGCGACATACGACGCGCCATACATCACTTCGCCGCGGCCTTCTGCGAACGGCTTGCCCTGTTCGAGCGAGATCAGACGCCCGAGCGCATCTGCATTTTCGACGATCAGCGCATGCCAGCGATGCAGCACGGCCGCGCGATCTTTCGGCAGCGTATCGCGCCACGCGGGAAAGGCGCGCGCGGCGGCATCGGTGGCGGCGCGGGCGTCGGCGGGGCCGCTGTCGGCCACTTGCGCGATGACATCGCCCGTCGCGGGATCGGTGACGGCGAAGCGCTTGCCGCTCGCGGCGGGAACCCATTTGCCGTCGATGAAATTGTCGGCGCGAATCAGATCGCTCAACTCGTATCGTTGCGTCATGATGGTCTCCGGAATGTTCAGCCGAGCAGGCGAGCGATGGCCGTGCCGACTTCCGTCGTGTTCGCGCGGCCGCCGAGATCGCCGGTATGCGGCCCTTGCTTCAACACGGTTTCAATGGCGGAGAGCATCGCGTCGTGCGCGTCGCGTTCGCCGAGGAATTCGAGCATCATCGC
Organism: Caballeronia sp. S22; assembly: GCF_964261745.1. NCBI lineage: Bacteria > Pseudomonadati > Pseudomonadota > Betaproteobacteria > Burkholderiales > Burkholderiaceae > Caballeronia > Caballeronia sp. S22. The sequence goes on from NZ_OZ180037.1 coordinate 3,032, forward strand.
CGCCGACCAGATCATCGCGACCGGATTGGCGATGTTCTTGCCCGCGATATCCGGCGCGGAACCATGCACCGGCTCGAACAGCGACGGGAAGTTGCGCTCCGGATTCATGTTGGCCGAAGGCGCAATGCCGATCGTGCCCGTGCATGCCGGACCGAGGTCCGAAAGAATGTCGCCGAAGAGGTTCGTCGCGACGACCACATCGAAGCGATCCGGGCTCAACACGAAGCGCGCGCACAGAATGTCGATGTGCTGCTTGTCCCATTTGATCTCGGGATACTGCGCGGCGATTTCGGCGGCGCGCGCATCCCACCACGGCATGCTGATCGAAATGCCGTTGCTCTTGGTGGCGACCGTCAGTTTCTTCTGGCGTTTTTGCGCGAGATCGAACGCGAACTTCAATACGCGTTCCGCGCCCTTTCTCGTGAAGATCGATGTCTGCGAGACGAACTCGCGTTCCGTGCCTTCGAACATCGTGCCGCCGACGGACGAATACTCGCCCTCGGTGTTTTCGCGCACGATCATGAAGTCGATGTCGCCCGCCTTGCGGTTCGCGAGCGGCGAGGGCACGCCGTCGAAAAGACGCGCGGGGCGCAGGTTGATGTATTGATCGAACTCGCGGCGAAACTTGAGAAGCGAACCCCACAGCGAGATGTGGTCCGGCACGGTGTCAGGCCAGCCGACCGCGCCGAACAGAATCGCATCGGCGTCTTGCAGTTGCGCCTTCCAGTCGTCGGGCATCATCTGGCCGTGCTGCGCGTAGTAATCGCAACTCGCCCATTCGATATGCCGGTACTCCAGTTCGATATTGAAGCGCTTGCTCACGGCATCGAGCGCGCGCAATGCTTCGGGCATCACTTCCTTGCCGATGCCGTCGCCCGGAATCACGGCAATACGATATTTGCTGGACATGTGCTACTCCGCGTGAAGATGATCGACGATAAAAAGCACGCACGTGCAAAACGCGCGTGCGTGCATTCGTTCATGAGAAGAATGAGGCGCGCGCCTCAGTGATGATGCTGCGAGAAGAGCGTTTCGAGCGGATAGTGCGTTTTCACGAACGCCGTCTTGATGATGACATAGCTGAAGTACTTTTCGATGCCGATGCCACGCTCCAGCAGTCCTTCCACAATGCTCTGGTAATGGCTTACGCTGCGCGTGACGAACTTGAGCAGATAGTCGTAGCCGCCGCTCGCGAGATGACATTCGACTATCTCGTCGACATCCTTCACGGCATTCACGAAGTTGATGAAGTCTTCGCGGCGATGATCCGCGAGCGTGACTTCGGTGAAGACCACCTGCACGTCGCCGAGCTTCTCGAGTTGAATCTGCGCGCCGTAGCCGACGATGAAACCCGCCTTTTCCAGCCGCTTCACACGAATCAGGCAAGGGCTGGGCGACAGACCGACCGCATCGGCGAGCTCCACGTTCGTGATGCGCCCGCGTTTCTGCAATTGCGAGAGGATACGCAGATCGATTCGGTCCAGCTTGCTGTCGGTGCTCATCGCGGCGGGTTCGGTCTCGCATGTCGGCGGTCGGTCGATGTTATCACGCAGCCGCGCGGGAGCTGAAGCCCGATCCGCCCTTCAACGCGTCGCGTACTTCGCTCTGCGCGAGCACGTCGTCGAGCGTTTTCGTGAGGCGCTCGAACAGCATGTCGAAGTTCGCCTGCGTGTAGCACAGCGCCGGCGCGAAGCCGAGAATGTTGTCGCCGAACGCGCGAAACACGAGGCCGTTGCCATACGCGGCTGCGGCGATACGGTCCGGCAGCTTGAGCAATGCATCGAAGCCGCGTTTGCTTTCCTTGTCGGCGACGAGTTCGAGCGCGCCGAGCAAACCGCGATGACGCGAGTCACCGACGAGCGGATGGTCGAGCAATGCGTCGAGCCCTTGCGCGAAGCGCGGCGCCTGTGCCTGGCCGTTCGCGAGCAGGCCGCCTTCATGATAGAGCCGCATCACTTCGAGGCCGATGGCCGCGCTCACCGGATGCGCCGAATACGTGTGGCCATGACCGATGACTGCGGACGCATCGGTGCCATCGGCGATACCTCGATAGACCGCATCGGACATGAGGACCGCGCCCATCGGCGCATAGCCTGCGGTCAAGCCCTTCGCGACCGTCATCAGGTCCGGCTCGACGCCTTCGCCTTCGCACGCGAAGAGCGGACCCGTGCGGCCGAAACCGGTGATCACTTCATCGGCGACGAAGAGGATATCGAGCTTGCGGCATGCATCGCGCATCGCCTTAAGCCAGCCCGACGGCGGTACGATCACGCCGCCCGAGCCTTGAATTGGCTCGCAGAAGAATGCGGCGACGTTGTCCGCGCCGAGCTCCGCGACCTTCGCTTCGAGCGCCTGCACCGATGCCGCGATGAGCGCGGCATCGTCGGCGTATTCGTTGCGATACGCATACGGCGAAGGAATGTGATGCTGCGTCGCGAGCGGCAGATCGAAGTTGCGATGGAACGCGGGCAAGGCGGTCAGTCCCGCGCCGATCGACGACGATCCGTGATAACCGCGTTGCAGCGCGATGCAATGCTTCTTCGACGGACGGCCCGTCGCGTTGTAGTAATGCGTGATGAAGCGCAGCGCGGAATCGACGGCATCCGAGCCGCCGAGCGTGAAGTACACGTGTTGCAGCGACGCGGGCGCAAGCTCGACGAGCTTTGCGGCCAGTTCGATCGCGGGTTCGGAGCCGAAGTGGAAATAGCTCGTGGCGTAGGGCAGTTTCGTCATCTGCTTCGCAGCGGCCTCGACGATGCTCGCGTGCCCGTAACCCGTGTTCACGCACCACAGGCCGGAGAATGCATCGAGCAACTGCCTGCCTTCGATATCGCGCAGGAACACGCCATCGGCGGAATCGAGCACGGTGACGCCGCGTGCCTCATGCGCGCGATAGCTGACGACGGGATGAATCAGATGTTGACGGTCGGACTCGACAAGCGACTTGATCGGCATGATGCGGCTCTCTCTTCGCGAAGGGGGCGGAATGGCTCTTGACCGTTTCATACTATCGGCAGAGCCGTATCGCGCGCATCGCCAAAAAAATCGCCAAAAAGTGAATTCGCGGTTTTTTTCGGGGGCGCGCAGCATTTTGTGCTGCGCGCCCCGGAGGACGGGTTCAGTAGCCGCGCGTGCGGTCGATCGCGCCGATCATGCGTTCTCCCGCGCGATGGCGGCGCAGGTTCTCCAGCACCACGTCGACGGCGGTTTCCGGCCGCGTCGCGCTCGCGATATGCGGCGTCAGGCGCACGCGCGGATGCGTCCAGAACGGATGCGTCGGCGATAAAGGCTCGGGATCGGTCACGTCGAGGATCGCGGCATGGAGATGGCCGCTGTCGAGCGCATCGAGCAGATCCTGCTGAATCACCTGCGGGCCGCGCCCCACGTTGATGAACGATGCGCCTTTCGGCAGCATCTGGAACACGTATTTGCCGATGAGTCCGCGCGTCGCATCCGTGAGCGGCAACAGGCACACGAGGATATCGGTGCGGGCGAGGAACGTATCGAGCGATTCGATGCCCGCATGACATTCGACGCCTTCGATCTCATGCGGCGAACGGCTCCATCCGGCGCAATCGAAGCCGAAGAGACGCAGCGTTTTCAGCACCGCGGTGCCGAGCATGCCGAGCCCGAGCACGCCGACGCGCCGCGTCGAAGCCGCGCGCACGGGCATCTCGCGCCAGACGCGCTCGCGTTGCTGCGCGGCGTAATCGAAGAGATCGCGATGAATGGTGAGCACGGCCTGCGTCACGTATTCGACCATGCCTTCGACGATGCCCGGCTCGGTCATCCGCACGACCTCGACATGCGGCGGCACGCCCGACAGATCGAACTGATCGATGCCCGCGCCCACGGAGAAGATCACTTCGAGATTGGGGAATGTCTGCATGACGTCGGCGGGCGGCTGCCATGCGGCGAGATAGCGGACGGCTGCGGGATCGCCGATGTCGGGCCACACACGGAACGTCACGTCCGGCGCTTTTTGCGCGAAGTGCTGCGCCCACTGCTGGCCGCGTTCAGGATCGGCTTTGTAGAGGATCGTCATGGGTATCAGCCCAGCGCCTGATTGATGATCGCGAATTGCGCGACGGACGCATCGTGCGGCGGCGTGCCGTTGCGCGCCATCTTGATGACCGTATCCACACGTTTGAGCCCGATGCCTTCGAGCCAGTCCGAAAGACCGCTTTCATCCGGCGTATCGATGCGCGTGAACGTGCCTTCGCGAGACGCGAGCGCATGCGCGATGAGCGCCTGCGCGCGGCGTTGGTGCTGCTGATCGGCGGTGACGGCAACCACCGGTCCGATCGCGTGACCGCGCCCGAACTCGCGGATGAGCGAGAAGCCGAGCACTTCGCCATCGCGTTCGAGCACGACGCCGCGCGCGACGTTCAACAGCGCGGGCAGCAGCGCGCTTCGGTCGAGTCCGTTCGCGCGCGATGCGAGATCGACGATGGCCTGCGTATCGCCCGGTTCGATCGCGCGCAGCCGTTCGCCTTGCGGCAAGTCGATCGCAGGCACGTCGAAATCGGCGGATTGATGCTGATGGATCGCGCCGATGCGCTTGAACCCGAGCTTCGCGTAAAGCGGTTCGCCCGCGGGCGTCGCGTGCAGCACAGTGATGCGGTTGCCGAGCGCTTCGAGCAGCAGTTCCATCAGCTTGCGGCCGATGCCTTTGCCCTGGCAGTCGGGCGCGACGATCACCATGCCGAGCGATCCGCCGTCGTCGCCGTATGTCCAGAAGAGCGCGGTGCCGACCACGCGCTCGCCGTCCTGCGCGATGAAACCCGCGCCGGCGTCGAGCACGAAGCGCCAGTCGTCGGCGCGATGCGGCCATTTGACTTCGACCGAGAGCGCATGCGCCGCGGCGATGTCATCGGCGGTGAAGGGACGATAGAGAAGAGCGGATGTTTCGGCGGCGGACACGGCATGCTCCACATGAGAGGATGCCCGCCACTTTGACACGCGGCTTAGGCGCGCGGATAGGACGATCCTGTTGCGTCAGGCGCTCGCTGCGCGCCCGCGCATCCCGAGCCATGCCAGGCCGGCAGCGCCGAGCCCGAGCGCCGCCACCGCGATCCATAACGCGATGGAAAAGGAGCCGGTGTGCGCGGCGATCGGCGCTGCGACGAGCGGTCCGGCGATCTGTCCCACGCCGTACGCGGCCGTCGCGTATCCCATCAGGCCGGCGGCGGCTTCACCGCGCAATCGGCGCGCCTCGCGCATCGCGAACAAGGTGATCGCGGTGAACGGCAAGCCCAGCAGCGCGCTGCCGATACCGAAGCCGAGCGCGCTCGGAAACACGATGCCCAGCAGGATGCCGAGCGCCTGGATCAGATAGCACGCCGCCGACAAGAGCCGGTTGTCCCACGACAGCGGCAGCCGTGCGGCGATCAGCGCGCCTGCGATCAACGCCAGTCCGAACGCCGGCCAGAACAGGTCGGGCCACGGCGAGCCGGGCAACGCCTGTCGCGCGATGACGGGAAGAAACGTCGCGGTGATGATGTAGCCGAAGCCCGCGAGACTGTAGAGGCCGACGAGCCCGATCGAATCGGCGCGCGCCGACGCGGGCGCTGCGCGCTCGGGCACGTGTGCGCGACCGCGCGTCGATGGCGCCTGATGGGCGAGCGTCTTCCACACGATCGCGCCCGCCACGCCCGACGCGATCGCGAATCCGATCCATACCGAGGGCGCTGGCACGCCGAGCGCGGCGGCCGCCGCACCGAGCAAACCGGTCGCGACGATGCCGACGCCGGGCCCCGCGTAGATCACGCCGCCGAGGCCGTGCGCGTCGAGTTCGGCGAGCCGCCGCAAGCCCCATTGCGACGCGAACACGAAGGCCCACGCGCTGACGACGCCCGCCGCGAAGCGTATCGCGGCCCACAGCCAGAAGAGATGGACGACGCCCATCGCGAGCGTCAGCACGATCGTCCACGCGAGCGCGAGGCGCACCATGCGCGCGTGGTCGATGCGGATCGCCGCGCACGACAACGCGCCGATCAAGTAGCCCGCGTAATTCGCCGATGCGAGCCAGCCGCCGTGGCGGATATCGAGCGCGCCGCTTTTCAGCATCAGCGGAAGCAGCGGCGTGAAGGCGAATCGCCCGACGCCGAGCGCCACCGCGAGCACGACGGCGCACGCCAGCGCGGCATTTCGCGCGTGATGAGCGGGCAGCGACGAAGCTTGTGCGGGCGAGGCCATGAGTCGATCAGCGTAGCGGTAATGAACGCATCCTAACTTGACCGATGTATCTTGAAAAATGAATAATCGAGATGCAATGAATCTTCTGGAAAGATCATGGATCTATCGGCATTGACCATTTTTCGGGCTGTCGTGCGCGAGAACGGCGTGACGCGGGCGGCGGCGAAACTCAATCGCGTGCAGTCGAACGTGACGACGCGCATCCGTCAGCTTGAGGAGACGCTCGGCACGGACCTTTTCATTCGCGATGGCCGGCGTCTCGTGCTGACGCCAGCCGGCGAGACCTTGCTGCCCTACGCGGAACGGCTGCTCGCGCTCGCCGAGGAAGCGCGTCACGCGGTCAGCGAGAATCGTCCGCAGGGGCGTCTGCGACTCGGGACGATGGAAAGCACGGCCGCGAGCCGCCTGCCGCGCGTGCTCGCGACTTACCATCAGCGCTGGCCGCAGGTGACGCTCGAACTGGCGACGGGCGTGACACGCGCGCTCATCGAAAGCGTGCGCACGTTCGAAGTGGACGCGGCGGTGATGGCGCGTCCGATCGAGCCCGACACGCTTCCCCCCGAGCAGTTCGAGTTCGTGCCGGTGTTCGAGGAAGAGCTGGCGCTGGTCACGCCGCGCGGACAGCTTCCGGCGACGACGGCGCGCGAGGCGGCGGGTCTGACGCTAGTGGCGTTCGAGCGCGGCTGCGCTTACCGCTCATACGCGATGCGCTGGTACGAGCAGCAGGGCATCAGGCCGGCGCGGGTGCTGGAGCTGGGTTCGTATCACGCGATCGTCGCGTGCGTGGCGGCGGGAGCGGGCGTCGCGGTGGCGCCGCGTTCGGTGCTCGAACTCGCGCGGCTGGATGGCGAAGTGGATCTGCATCCGATGGGCGAACTCGGCCGCGTCGATACGCTGCTCGTGTGGCGCAAAGGGCACTTCTCGGCGGCGCTCAACGCGATGCGCGATCTGCTGGTAAGCGGGTCGAGTTGAGTTCGCACATAATCGATATCAGCGATTTGAACCCTGACGCGAGGCTGATCCATGCAACTGCAAACGGGTAACCTGTTCGGCGTCGAAGCAAGGCGCGGCGTCGAAGAGCGGATCGACATGCTCGTCACGGGGCAGCGCCTGAACGTGGAGCGGATCGTGTCGATGGGACACGCGAGTCCTGAAGGCTTCTGGTACGACGACTCGCGCGCCGAATGGGTCGTGCTGCTGTCGGGAGCGGCCACGCTCGAGTTCGAGGAGAACTCGACGCGGCACGACATGCGTCCGGGCGACTACGTGCTGATCGAGCCGCATTGCCGGCATCGCGTCGCGTGGACGGATGCCGACGAGCAAACCGTCTGGCTCGCGATCTATTTCGAACGATGAAGGCGCGTCGAGCGGCACGCGACCCGCTCAAAGCAGACGAGGGTCCTGCGTCGCGGGTTGCGGCGCTATCTGCAGCGGCACCGGAATGTGCAGCTCCTTCAGGAGCGCGGCAGCGCCGGGCCACGACGCCGGCAGCGTCGGCAGTCCGGGAAGCGTGTTGCCGCCGCCGGGCAGGGTCACATGGGCGATGCCGCCGCGTACGGCGGACATCGCATCGCGATCGATGGTATCGGCGCGGGGCAGATCGGTGATGGTCAGAGTGGTCATGGCTGGTCTCCTGGCAAAAGTGAAGTGAATGACGACATGCAAATCGCCACTCATTCATTTGCACGCGCCATGCCAACGAGTGCGAAAGTCCCTGCCTATAAGCGTCGAGCAATTTATTCGAGCGCGCACGCGTGTCACGCGACGGCTCGCGAGCGACAGTTCGATTACTCGATGTCGGCGCACAGCAGACATTCGCCCGTCAGGGCATTTGCTGAACCCACTGACTTCGCCAGGCCGGTGCTTCGAATGGATTCGAAAAGTATTGGGTTTCGTGAATCACCTTGCCGTCGCGGAATTCCATGATGCTGACCGTAAAGGCCGCCTGTCCCTGATACGAGATCATGTATTCCGTGATCCAGAGATTGCCTTCTCCCTGAATCCGTTTGACATCGAAACCGGATGGCTTGTCCGGATGATGTCCCCGCAATGCCTGCAAGTTCGCCCGTCCGCGTATGCGTTCGCCTGACTGGGGATAATCGCAGATGGCGTCGTCATCGTAGATGTCGTGCTCGGCGTCGAGATCGCCGTTCGCCGATGCGAGCCAGTGCGCATTCAGCGCTTCTCGAATCTGCTCTTCACTCATGGCGTGGCTCCGGATATCGTGCGCGCCGCAATTACTGCGGGCTGCGCGGAATAAAGCCGGGGCTGCCCGTCTTCACGACCTCGTTGAACCGCTGCCGCGTCTCGATCCGGTTGATCTCGTCGAACGCGTCTGCCGGAAGCGCGGATACATCGAGATTCTCGCGTGCGCGCTCCGCTGTCTTGGGCGTCGTGAGCAACGCGCCGCCGCGCTGAATCGCCCAGGCAAGCAGTACCTGCGCCGGCGTCTTGCCGATTCGCGCGGCAATCCGCGTAATGACGGGGTCTTCGAGCGGCCCTGGCCTGATGCCATGACCCAATGGCGCGAAGGCCAGAAACACGATCTGATTTTCCTTGCAGAAGTCCAGAAGCTCTGTTTCCGGAAGATACGGATGAGCCTCGACCTGTACCACTGCGGGCTTGATTCGCGCCGCTTCGTAAAGCCCTCGCAATTGGTCCAGGCCGATATCGGACAGTCCTATGGCGCGGCATTTTCCCTGATCGACGAGACGCTCCATCGCGCTCCACGTATCGTGCAAAGTCACGCCTTTATCGTAAATGACGGCGCCGTTCTGATCGCGCGGATCCTGCTCATCGCCCGGCTGAAATGCAAACGGCGTATGGATCAGATAGAGATCGAGAAACTCGACGCCGAGCCTTTCACGGCTTCCTTCGAAAGCCGCTTCGACACGCTCCGGCCGATGATTGGAATTCCATAACTTTGTCGTGACGAAGATGTCCTCGCGCGTAATTCCGCCATCCGCGAGTCCTGTGCGCAGAGCCTCGCCTACTTCACGTTCGTTTCGATACCGCTCGGCGCAATCGAAGTGTCGATAGCCGGCTTCCAGTGCTTCCCGGGTAGCGCGAAGAGTCGTGGCCGCATCGGGAATGAGTGTGCCGAATCCGAGCGCGGGCATAAGGCCGCTCCCGTGATTGAGCGCCAGTTTTCTGGTCCGAAAATCGCTCTGCTCGATCATGGCGATACTCCGTATTTCTTCACGATGCATTCGTGAACATCCGATACCCGAATCAGTCTATGCGCCGATTCGAGCGCGTGCAACGGAAGCGGCCAGATGTTCTCGAATGCGGATATAGTGCCTCGTGATGTGCGCGTCATCTGCACGAATGTTCAGTTTGACAAATCAGGCTCAGCGAGGAGTGACGAAGTTCATGATCAAGCTCGGGGTGCTCGGCGTCGGCGATCTGACCGAGAAGATGATTCGAGGATGGCATCGCAGCGGCAGCGACACGACGTTTCTTCTTTCGCCCAGAAGCCGCGCAAGAGCGGAAAGTCTCGCGAAAGATATCGGCTGCACGTTGATGCGCGATAACCAGGAAGTCGCGGATGCCGCTGATGTCGTCCTCATCGGCGTTCGTCCGGGACAACTCGGCGAGCTCGCGCAGGAAATCAACGTGAAGCCCGGCATCCCGCTCATTTCCGTTGTCAGTGGCGTGCCGGTCGGCGATTTGCAGCGCATGTTCGGCGCAAGGGAATGCACGCGCGCCATGTTGTCCCTCGCTGCCGAGATCAACCGCTCGACGGTCGCGGTCTATCCCGCCGATTCAGCGATGGCGCCGTTGCTCGCCGCGCTGGGCAATCCGGTGCTGCTTGCAACCGAACGCGAATTCGAACTCGCCACGGTCGGCGCATGCATGAACGGATGGTTTTATTTCCTGCTTCACGACCTCCAGCAATGGTTCGTTCAGAAGGGCTTCGCACCCGACGACGCGAGACAACTCGTGCTCAGTGGCGTCGAAGACTGCGTGGCTTACTCGCGATACAAAGCTTCTTCGGGCATCGGCGAAATCGGTTCATCCATCGCGACGGCGGGCACCTATACGGCACAAGGTCTGGATGTGCTGGAAAGGCTCGGTGGCAACGCGGCGTGGAAAGCCGCATGCGAGCACGTGTTCGAGCAACTGACCGCGAAGGAACACGTTCATTCGAACTCGAACTCGAAGTCGCGCCGCGAGTAGAAGCGCTGGAGTTCGTGCTTCTTCGGCCGCACACCCGTAAAGACTTCGACGTACTCCGGAATGCGCATCATGCGGACGGACATGTCTTCGTGAGGCTTCGTCGAGACATAGCCGGCCTGCGTGAAATACGCGACGCGCGCGCGGACATCGGCGGCGCGCGGCTCATAGTCGAATCGCTCGAATAGCGCAGTCAGCGCCTCGATGCGCTGCGCGTCGTCCTGAGCCATGTGCTCCGCGATGTCCGGCGATTGCTGCGCCCAGTTGCGGATCGCGGCCTCGAAGCGCGAGTCGAAGATCGTGTCGTCGAACCAGCAGTCGAAGACGTTCAGCATCGCTTCGCACACGCTGTCCGCATACGCTTCTGTACGCTCGATCCAGTTGCCCGTGTTCTTCTGTTTCCATCGGTCGAGCAGCGCGGCCAGCAATTCTTCACGATCCTTGAAGAACCAGTAGAAACTCGTCCGCGAAAGATTCAGCTTTTTTGCGAGCGGAAGAATGCGGACCGCTTCCACGCCACCTTCCAGAAGACCTTCATACGCCGCATCGAGCCACATCTCGGCGGAGCCGCGCACCACGTCGAGCGTCTCGTCCATTTCGTTATTTCCTCCGCTTTGACGACTCCAATGTACACCATTGTCTCCCTACTTGACGCATGTGTACAGAGGTTCTACTCTTGATTCACAACAGGCGTTTCGTCCCCACTCGCTTCGATGAGGCATCCATGTCCACGGACCCGCTGCTGCAGCCGTACACGCTGAAACACCTTACTTTTCGAAACCGGATCATGACGACGTCGCATGAACCGGCGTACGCCGAGGACGGGATGCCGAAGGCGAGCTATCGCGCGTACCACGTCGAACGGGCCAAGGCGGGCCTCGCCTTGACGATGACAGCCGGTTCCGCGGCGGTGTCGAAGGACAGTCCGCCGGTCTTCAACAACATCCTCGCGTACAAGGATGAAGTCGTGCCGTGGATGAAGGACCTCGTCGACGAGTGCCACGAGCACGGCGCAAAAGTGATGATCCAGTTGACGCATCTCGGCCGCCGCACGCGCTGGGACAAAGGCGACTGGCTGCCCGCCGTTTCGCCGTCGCACAACCGCGAACCCTCGCACCGCGCTTTTCCGAAGAAGCTGGAGGACTGGGATATCGAGCGCATCGTCCGCGACTTCGCCGATGCGGCGGAGCGCATGAAGGCCGCCGGGCTCGACGGGCTGGAAATCGAATCGTACGGTCACTTGATGGATCAGTTCTGGTCGCCGCTGACGAATACGCTCGAAGGTCCGTATGGCGGCTCGCTGGAAAACCGCATGCGCTTCACGTTCGACGTGCTGCGCGCGATGCGCGAGCGCGTCGGCGAGCGCTTTCTTCTCGGCATCCGCTATACGGCCGATGAAATGCTGGCGGGCGGCATCACGAAGGAGGAGGGCATCGAGATTTCGAAGCGCCTGAAAAACAGCGGTCTCGTCGATTTTCTGAACGTTGTTCGCGGGCATCTGGATACCGACGCCGGGCTCACCGACGTCATCCCCATCATGGGCATGAAGAGCGCCCCGCACCTCGATTTCGCGGGTGAAATCCGGCAGGCGACGGACTTCCCCACGTTCCATGCGGCGCGCATTCAGGACGTCGCGACCGCGCGCCATGCGATCGAGTCGGGCAAGATCGACATGGTCGGCATGACGCGCGCGCATATGACCGATCCGCATATCGTGCGCAAGATCATCGAGCGCAGGGAGGACGATATCCGGCCCTGCGTGGGCGCGAATTACTGCCTCGATCGCATCTATCAGGGCGGCATGGCGCTGTGCATCCACAACGCCGCGACGGGCCGCGAACTGGAGATGCCGCACACGATCAAGCCTGCCGCGACGAAGCGCAGGATCGTCATCGTGGGCGCGGGGCCCGCGGGTCTCGAAGCGGCGCGCGTCGCGGGCGAGCGCGGACACGATGTCGTCGTGCTGGAAGCGATGAACGATCCCGGCGGCCAGATTCGCCTGACCGCGCAGAACGTTCGCCGCAAGGAGATGATGGGCATCGTCGACTGGCGCATGGCGCAGTGCGAAAGGCTCGGCGTGCGGTTCAGGTTCAACACGTGGGCCGACAACGAGACCGTGCTGGCGGAGAATCCGGATGTGGTGATCGTCGCGACCGGCGGCATGCCGCACACGGAGGTCTGTACCGAAGGCAACGAGCATGTCGTCTCGTCGTGGGACATCATTTCCGGCGATGTGAAGCCCGGCGCGAACGTCTTGATCTTCGACGATGCCGGCGATCACGCCGCGCTTCAGGCAGCCGAAACGATCGCGCAGGCCGGCGGCAAGGTGGAAGTGATGACGCCCGACCGCTCGTTCTCGCCCGAAGTCATGAGCATGAACCTCGTGCCCTACATGCGCTCGCTGCAGAAACTCGCGACCACATTCACGGTGACGTTCCGCCTCGAATCCGTGCGCCGAGAAGGCGGCGAACTGGTGGCGACGATCGGCAGCGACTACGGCGGCGTGAAGAAAGAGCAGCGCCACGATCAGATCGTCGTCAATCACGGCACGATTCCGATGGACGAACTGTACTTCGAGCTGAAGCCTTTGTCGTCGAACCTCGGCGCGGTCGATTACGACACGCTCATCGACGGCAAGCCGCAAGTCGTCGAACGAAATCCGCAAGGGCGCTTCCAGCTCTTCAGGATCGGCGATGCGGTGGCGGCGCGCAATACGCACGCCGCCATCTACGATGCGCTTCGTCTCGTGAAGGACCTATAGGCGTTACTTCTCGATCTGCTGATTCCAGCGCTGATCCCACTGGGCGCGATTCGCGTTGATCGTGTCCCAGTCCACCACGGTCACTTTCTTCACGAGCGCGTTCAGGTCGCCGAGATTCTTCTCCATCTCCGGCGTCATTTTCGCCTGCGTGTTGGTGGGAATCTGCTTGCCGGCTTCGGCGGCCTTCGTTTGCGCGGGCGCGGACAGGAGGAATTGCGCGAGCTTCTGCGCGAGCGCCGGATCGGGATTGTTCTTCACGACGCACACATCGACGAGCAGCAGCACCGCGCCTTCCTTCGGCGCGACATACGCAACCGGCAGGCCCTTGTCCTTCAGATCGCCGATGGCGGTCGGCGTGAGCGGAAAGAGGCCGGCTTCGCCCGTCGTGATCATCTCCGAGAGCTTCGCCGAATTCGGAATGTACTCGACGACATTCGGGCCGACCGTCGTCGCCCATTTGGAAAAGCCCGGCTCGACGTTCTTCTCGCTGCCGCCGAGGATGCGGTTGATCGCGAGGAAGCCATGCAGGCCGAAGGTGCTGCTCGACGCCGACTGGAACACCACCTTGCCCTTGTACTTCGGATCGGCGAAGTCCATCCACGAAGTCGGCGGCGCCCAGCCCTTTTCCTTGAAGAGCTTCGTGTTGTAGCCGATGCCGGTCATGCCGAGCTGCACGCCCGCGCCCATGTCGTCCTTCAGGCGCGCGAACGGGTAGAGCTCCTTGAGCACGGGCGCATCGTCGAGCTTCTGGCACACGCCCATGCTGACGGCGCGCGCCATCACGCCGTCATCGAGGAACGCGACGTGAATCTGCGGACTGTTGCGGTTCGCGAGCAGCTTCGCGAGCACGTCGGACGACGTGCCCGGCACCACGACGACCTTCACGTTGTTGGCTTTCTCGAACTCGGGCAGGACCTGGCTGGTGTAGGCCTTTTCCATCGGTCCGCCGTTCATGCCGATATAGATCGTCTTGCTCTGCGACCAGGCGGACGACGTGACACCGAGCGCGACGAGCGCGGCGAGCGAAACGAGTGTGCGGGGCAGCTTCATCGTGAGTTTTCCTTGTTCTGATTTAGTGAGTGACGGGTAGAGGCATCGAACTGAACCGTCCGATCGAGAAGGCGTCGATCGGCGTGCTGGTCGCGCCCTGCGTGACCAGTTCGGCGAGCACTTCGCCGACGCCGGGCGCGAGCAGAAAGCCGCCGCCCGAAAAACCGAAGGCATGCAGAAGACACGGCGTGGTGCGGCTCGGCCCAATGATCGGATTGCTGTCGGGCGTCTCGCCTTCCACGCCGCTCCAGGTGCGGATCAGGAGCGCATCGCGCAGGGCGGGCAGCAGCGCGCAGGCGTCGCGCATCACGGCGCGCGTCGTGGCCGTCGATGGCTGCGCGTACTCGCCATCGCCATGTCCGCGTCCGCCGCCGATCACGCAGTTGCCGCGTTCGACCTGACGCGCGTAGATGCCGCCGCCGACCACGCCGAGACTGTGCCCGATAAAGAGCGGCAGCGGCTCGGTCACCCACATGTTCGGATAGATGGGCTTCATCGGCGCGCTTTCGCCGAAGCTGCCCGCGATGCGGTTCGCCCACGCGCCCGCGCTGTTGACGAGCCAGTCGGAACTGATGCGCTCGTTGCCCGCGCGCATCTGAAAGCGCGTGCCGTCGAAGGTGATGTCGGCGAGCTCGGTCTGCTCGCGCACGTCGGCGCCCGCGCGCCGGGCGGCATGCGCGAAACCCGGCGAGACGAGACGCGGATTCGCGTGGCCGTCGCTCGGGCAGAGCGAGCCGCCGATCGCCGCAGCTCCGAGCCACGGATAGCGCTTGCGGAATGCGGCGCCGCTCATCACCTGCGATTGAACGCCGTGTTCGCGCGCCATCGCGGACCATCGATCGAGCACGTCGAGATCGGCTTCGTAGCGCGCGAGACGCAGATGACCCGACATGACCATCTCGCCGTCGATGCCGATCAGCTCGGGCAGGCGTCCATACACGCGCCGCGCGCGCACGGCGAGCGGCAACTGTTCTGCCGTGCGTCCCTGCGTGCGCACGCCGCCGTAGTTCACGCCGCTCGCCTGCGCGCCGCAGAAGCGCCGTTCGATCAGCGCGACGCGCATGCCCGTTTTGGCGAGCGCAAGCGCCGTCGATGAGCCGACGAGCCCGCCGCCCGCGATGACGACATCGTAATGACGGATGTCACTCATCGTGGGCTTCCTCAGGCTGCACCTGCACGCCGTCGTCGTAGAGCATCGGTGTGATCGGGATGGGTTTGATGGGCGCCTGGCTGCGCAGACGGCCGACCTCGGCGAGCGGCTTGCCGGTTTCGGCGGCGAGGAGCGCAATGGCGGATTCGCCGCACATGCGGCCCTGACAGCGGCCCATGCCGATGCGCGTGAGCGCCTTCAGCCGGTTGACTTCCGTGGCGAGGCCGCTGCGGATGCACGCGCGCATCGTGCCGGCGGTGACTTCCTCGCAGCGGCACACGATCATGTCGTCGGGCCAGTCCTGCGCGGCGTTCGCGGGCGGCGCGAACGCATGCTCGATGCCCGCGCGGAAAACGGCGATGCGTTCGAGTTCGCGTTCGAGCTTCGCTGCATCGGGCTGAGCGCGTTCGTGCGCCATGATGCCGATGTCTTCGATCAGCGCGAGCGCGGCGCGCCGTCCCGCGAGATCGGCGGCGTCCGCACCGGCGATGCCCGCGCCGTCGCCGGCGAGATACACGTTGCGTTCCGAGCTGCGGCCCGCTGCGTCGCGCTCGGGAAGCCAGCAGCGATTGAGCGCGTCGAAGCGGAAACGGCATCCGGCGAGGTCCGCGAGTTGCGTTTCGGGGCGCAGGCCGAAGCCCATGCCGACGGCATCGCAGTCGAGCGTGCGTGGATCGCCGCGATGCGTACGCCAGCGGATGCCGCGCACGGCATCGTCGCCGTCGATGTTATCGAGCGTCACGCCACGTTCGATACGCACGCCATGCGCCTGCAGCCATGCGACGAAATACAGGCCCTTGGCGAACGTCGCAGGCTGGTTCAACAGGCGCGGCGTGGCGGCGGCCTGACGCGCGAGCGGGCTGGTATCGAGCACGGCCGCGACCCGCGCGCCCGCTTTCGCGTATTGATAGGCGACGAGATACAGGAGCGGCCCGGTGCCCGCGAACACGACGCGCGAACCGATCGCGCAGCCTTGCGCCTTCAACGCAACTTGCGCGCCGCCGAGCGTGAAGACGCCCGCGAGCGTCCAGCCGGGCAGCGGCACGATGCGATCCGTCGCGCCGCTCGCGATGATCAGATGCGTGAACGGCACGCTCGCCTCGCGCCCCGCGTGAAGCGTGTCGAGCCGGTTCTGCTCGCACGCCCACGCGAGCGTGTCGGGGCGATAGTCGATCTTCGGCAGCAGCTTCGCCATCGCGCCGTGCACGGCTTCGGCCTTCTTCGCCTCGAAGCCGTAGAGCGTCGTTGCACTGCGTTTGAAGCCCGCGTCGGCGGGCGGCTGCCGATAGATCTGTCCGCCCCAGCGCGCGTTTTCATCGATGACGACCGGCCGCAGTCCCGCCGCGACGAGCGTTTCCGCCGCGCGAATGCCAGCCGGTCCGGCACCGACGATCACCACACGATGCGCGCCGTTCATCGCGCGTCCTCCGTGACGACACGCATGCCCGCTTCGATGCGCGTCGAGCATGCGCGCATGCGTTTGCCGTCCTCGCCGCGCACCCAGCAGTCCTGACACGCGCCGATCAGGCAGAAGCCCGCGCGCGGCTTGCCGCTGAATTCGCTATGCCGCACATGCCGTTGCTGCATGAGGATGGCGGTCAGAAGCGTATCGCCCGCGAGCGCTTCGGCCGGCACGCCATCGAGAACGAAGGGAATGCGTGCGCGCTCGATCTCGTCGAGACGAACGAACTGCGGCGCATGATGAATCGTTGCGGTGCTCATGAGAGTGGGTTCAGTGCTGGCCGATCAGAATGCGGTTGAGCCCGTACACGCGGTCGAGAATCAGCATCGCGCCCGCGGTGATGAAGATGACGAGCGCCGAGACGGACGCCATCATCGGATCGATCGATTCGGTCGCGTACATGTACATGCGCACCGGCAGCGTGACCGTTTGCGGCGACGTGACGAAGACCGACATCGTCAGCTCGTCGAAGCTGTTGATGAACGCGAGCAGCCAGCCGCCGGTGATGCCGGGCAGGATCATCGGCAGCGTCACGCGGCGGAAGGTCGTCCACGAACTAGCGCCGAGAGACGCCGCCGCGTGCTCGATGCTGCGGTCCATGCCGCTCACCGACGCGAGCACGAGCCGCATCACGAACGGCGTGATGATGACCATGTGCGCGAGGATCAGCCACGCGAACGAGCCGGTTGCGCCGA
The DNA here is from genome assembly GCF_964261745.1 of Caballeronia sp. S22. Lineage (NCBI taxonomy): Bacteria > Pseudomonadati > Pseudomonadota > Betaproteobacteria > Burkholderiales > Burkholderiaceae > Caballeronia > Caballeronia sp. S22. The sequence goes on from NZ_OZ180037.1 coordinate 20,524, forward strand.
TCAGCGCGAAGAAGCGCAGCATCGCGATGCCGAGCACGAGGCCGGGAATCACGAGCGGCGAGAGCAGCAGCCCGTTCAGGAAGCCGCGCCCCGGAAAGCGCGCGCGGCCGATCGCGAGTCCGGCGGGCAACGCGATCACGAGCGACAGCGTCGCCGATGCGAACGCGAGCTTCACGCTGTTGAAGAACGCCGAGATGAAGTCGGGATAATCGAGAATCGCGCGGAACCAGCGCAGCGAGAGGCCGTGCGTGGGCAGCGTCAGTGTTTCTTCGGGCGTGAACGCGACGAGCATGACGATGACGAGCGGCGCCAGCACGAACAGGATCACGATCGTATGGAACGCCAGCGCGACGGGACCGTTTTTGCGCATGATGGATCGCCTCGTTCAGCCCATGCTGCGCGTATAGCGCCGCTCGAGCACGCGGTAGTAAGTGAGCATCACCACCAGATTGGCGATGAGCAAAAGCACCGCGATGGTCGCGCCGAGCGGCCAGTTCATCGAACTGAGGAACTGGTCGTAGACGGTCGTGGCCGCGACCTTCAGACGGCGTCCGCCGAGCAGTCCCGGAATCGCGAAGGCGCTCGCGGACAGACCGAACACCATCAGACTGCCCGACAAAATCCCCGGCACGAGTTGCGGCAATACGATGCGCCGCAGCGTGACGGCGGGCGAGGCCATCAGCGAGAGCGCGGCGTTTTCCGTCTGCGGATCGATACGTTGCAGCGCGGTCCACACCGGAATCACCATGAACGGCAGCATCACGTGAACCAGCGCGATGACGATCGCGAACGTCGTATAGAGCAGCTTGTACGGACCGAAGCCGAACGCGCCGAGCAACTGGTTCACGAGCCCGTTCACGTTGAGCAGCATGCTCCAGCCGAACGCGCGCACGACCACCGAGACGAGCAGCGGCGCGAGAATCACCAGCAGGAAGATGGAGCGCCACGGATCGCCCATGCGCGACAGGATGTACGCCTCGGGCGTGCCGATCACGACACAGAGCAAGGTCACCAGCGCGGCAATGCCGAAGGTACGCGCGAAGATCGTGTGGAAGTACGACGAGCCGAGCACTTCGGCGTAGTTATGCAGGTCGAACGCGGCGACGGAGCCGATCGCGGGATCGAATCGATAGAACGTGAGCGCGAGCGTCATCGCGAGCGGCACGATCACGAGCACCGCGAAAAGCAGCAGCGCGGGCGCGCTCATCATCCAGAGCGGCAGATACGCATGCCACGGCGCGCGCCGGGCGTCGTTCGATGCCGCCGCCGATGCAGGCTCGGAAGAACGCAGCGTGCTATCCACGGGCGGCCTCCTGCTGGATGAAGCGGATCGATTCCGTGTTCCAGTCGATGCCGACTTGCGCGCCTTCTTCGAGCGGCTCGTCGCCGTGATTCTGGCAGCACACGAGCATTTCGCCCGCGCGGCTGTCGAGCCGGTAAAGCCATTGGCTGCCGAGAAAGAAGCGGCTCGTCACGCGGCCCGGCAGACGTCCGCTGCCCGCTGCGCCGAGCCTCAGTTTCTCCGGGCGGATGCACACGGTGACCGCATCGCCGACGCCGATCGCGCGCTCGCGCTCCGGAAGCTGCGAGGTCGAGCCGGTCTCCGCGAGATCGTGGCCGAGATCGATGCGAATGGCGTCGCCGTCACGCGCGACGATCGTGCCGCGCAGCATGTTGGCCTTGCCGATGAACTGCGACACGAAGCTCGTCTCGGGACGCTCATACGCGCGATAGGGCGTATCGACCTGCGTGATGCGGCCCGCTTCCATCACGACGACGCGATCGCTGATCGACAGCGCTTCGGACTGATCGTGCGTGACCATGATCGTCGTCGTACCGATCTTGCGCTGAATGCCGCGCAACTCGAACTGCATGTCCTCGCGCAGTTTCGCATCGAGATTGGACATCGGCTCATCGAGCAGCAGCACGGGCGGCGCGATGACGATCGCGCGCGCGAGCGCCACGCGCTGACGTTGCCCGCCGGACAACTCGCGCGGAAAGCGATGCGCGAACTTGTCGAGCCGCACGAGCGACAGCGCGTCGCGCACGCGCTCGCGGCGCTCGCTCTTGTCGATGCCGCGCATCTCCAGCCCGAAGCTCACGTTCTGCTCGACGCTCATGTGCGGAAAGAGCGCGTAGCTCTGAAACACGATGCCGAGGCCGCGCCGGTTCGGGCGCATGTGCGTGATGTCGCGGCCGTCGAGCATGATGCGCCCGCGCGTCGCTTCGATGAAGCCCGCGATCATCTGCAAGGTCGTGGTCTTGCCGCAGCCCGACGGCCCGAGCAGCGAGACGAATTCGCCTTTCTCGACCGACAGATTGACGTCGGCGACGGCGTGCAGATCGCCGAACGACTTCGACAGATCGGTCAATGTGAGGAACGACATGGCCTGCCCCTTCGGCGCGTCGCGCGCCGCCTGTGTGCGACTGATTCCGATGATCCGACTCTAGCTAGCCAAATTTCGGTGCGTCAATTTGAAATTCCATTGAATGAGTGAAACCTGCTTATGGATTTCGAACAGTGGAATTTATATCGCTTCGATGGAGAAATTATTTCGATGAGCGGGATTTGGGTTATCCCTTAGATTGCGTAACGCGGCTGAATCGGGTCGAATAGGGGCGGAGAATTGCGTAGCGCGGACATTCCGTTGAATGGAATACACGAGGCGAAGATGAAGGCTTCTGAAGAAGAAAACGGAACGCAGGCGCCGGACGCGCCAGGCGTCGGAATGCTCCAGCGTGCGTTCGCCGTGATTCGCGCGCTCGGTGAGGACCAGGCCGAAGGCAGCCGTGTCACCGCGCTCGCGAAGGCGGTGGGACTGACGCAGGCCACCGTGCATCGCATCCTTCATGCGCTGATCGCGGAAGGGGTCGTCGAACAGGACGAAGGGAGCAAGCGTTATCGGCTGAGCGTGGATTTCTTTTCGCTGGCGGCGCAGGCGGGCAACCCGAGCCGCATGCGCACGCTGTGCCGGCCCGCGTTGCTGCGGCTATGCGCGAGTCTCGGCGACACCATCTTCCTGCTCGTGAAGAGCAGCTTCGATGCAGTGTGTCTCGACATGTGCGAAGGCCCGTTCCCGATCCGCTCGTTCACGGGCGATGTGGGCGGGCGCGTGGCGCTGGGCGTCGGGCAGGGCAGCCTCGCGATTCTCGCGTTTCAACCCGAGGAAGAGCGCGAGGAGATCATCCGTTTCAACGTGCCGCGGCTGCATAACTATGGCGTGTTCGACGAGGTCTATCTGCGCACCGAGATCGAGCGCGTGCGCGCGCAAGGCTACGCGGGGCGCAACAGCGGATTGATCGATGGCATGGCGGGCGTCGCGGTGCCGATACTCGATCGTGCGGGGCTTGCGGTCGGCGCGTTGAGCGTCGGCACGCTGTCGACGCGTCTCGGCGAAGACCGTTTGCCCATGGTGGTCGAGTTGCTGAAGCGTCAGGCCGCGACGATCGGCCCGCAGATCAATCCGTTCGATGTGGCCGTGCGTCGTCCGGTCCACGGCCTCACGCGCGCGATGGCGACCCGGCCGTTGTCCGGCCCGGAGCAGTAGCGCTCAGTCGCTCAACCGGCTGACCTTCGTGCCTTCGAGCGACACGCCGGCCATGAGTCCGGCATTCGTCAGCACGAAGACTTCGACGGGATTGGTGGCTGTCGTCGTATCGAGCTGGCCGTTGGCGCCGAGCCTCATGACCGCGACGGTCGCATCGGTGCCGACTGCCCAGCCGTCGCGGTTGCGGAATTGCGTGAGCGCGTCATCGGTCAGGAACACGTAGATGAGCGCTTTCGATTGAGCGCCGATCTGCAAGCCGAACGAACCGCCTGCCGTGCTGTAGTACCCGTCGGTTCTGCCATCCACGCGCAGCGCGCCTTCGCCGTACTGTGCGCCGAGCCAGAAGCCCGCCGATATCACGCGTGGAAAGACGAGCACGCCGCGCGCCTTGTTCACGAGTTCGCGCGAACCGTTCACGGAGGCATAGAGGCGCTGGAGCGTCGCATCGACGGCGGCGTCGATGGCGCGGTCGCGATCGGCCGTGCCTGCCGCTGTCTCACCGGACGATGGTCCCGTGGTCGTGCATCCGCTCAACGCCAGCGCTGCCGCTGCAATGCCGCCGGCCAACAAGAGACGCCTTTTGTTCTTCTGGTTCATAGGGTTCCCGAGATCCACAGTTCTTAGGCTCTCGCACTATACAAGCTGTCGTCCGGCGTGTGTGGAGATCGGAGGGCCAGCGTATTGAGCAGAGGGAAATGGAGCGATCCGTGCTACTACGAAGCAGTCGGGACGTCGAGTTCGAGAGGAAAGGAACATGAAGCGGCTTCGGGCATTCGTATGCGTGATCCTGTCGTGCAGTCTGAGCACGGCGTATGCGGCTTCTGCGAGCGAGCATCACGCGAAGACCACGTCCGCTCATGAACGCAATCTCGATCGCTCCGGCAAACCGCGCAAGGGCAAGGCTTCGTACTACGGCCACAAGTTCTACAAGAAGAAGATGGCGGACGGCACGCCGATGAATCCGCAATCCGATTCCGCCGCGAGCAAGACGCTTCCGCTCGGCACCAAAGCACGGGTCACGAATCTCGAGAATGGCAACAGCGAAGTGGTGCAGATACGCGATCGCGGGCCGTATGTGAAGGACAGGATCGTCGATGTTTCGCCCAAGACGGCCGATAAGCTCGGGCTCAAGAAGGATGGCACGGCGCCGGTCGAGGTCAAGCCGATCGAGGTTCCGCAGCCTGATGGCACTGTGAAGTCGGGCGCGGGGGCGCCCTAGTGCGCATGAAGAAATCTCCTGACACGGTACAAGCCCGCGACCTCCGAAGCCCGCTCCGTCAGAGCTGCGCCATGACCTGAAAACCGAGCGTCACGCGCGAGGTCGACATCGCCGATGGTTTGTAGAGCGGCGTGCCCGCGAAGAACTCATAACTCAGTCCGCCATACTTCGAGGCGATGCCGCCGCGCAGACCGATCACCGCGCCGACGAGTTGTGTGCCCGCGAGAAATGCCGTGCTCGGGCCGAACACGCGTCCGTAGTCGATGCCCGCATAGAGCGATTGGCGTGACTGCCCGAGCGGCGCTTGCAACTCGTTGCGCCAGTAAAATCCGCGCTCGCCCGCGAGCATTTGCTCGCCGTCGAAGCCGCGCACCGTGTATCGGCTGCCGATCGTGAGATCGTCGACGTAGAAGAGCGTATCGGGCGAATACTGGCCATGAAACGTTGACACGTACCGGAACGGCTGACTCGCCACAACGAACGGCGCCGAGAGGTTGAAATCGACCACCGCCATACGATAGCGATAGGTCGGCCTGGTCGTGGGCGTCGATGTCGGCGGATAAGGGCCGGGCGACGGGTCGGGCGTCGCGCCAAGGCCGCCGATCCCTTGCCGATACGCGAACGTGCCGTCGATCTGCGCGCCGCCGATGTAGTGCCGATCCGTGAGCCCCGCCTCGATAAAGGTGTTGTCGCGCCGCTGAATCTCGATCTCGGTATCGTCGATAAAGCTCGCCCCGAACCGTTTCGAGAGCTGCACGTAGGCGCTGAGCACGTCGCTCTGACTGCGGCGTAGCACGCGCGCGAGCTTGACGCCCGCCGTCTGCGTGTTACCGCTCGACGCGAACGTTTGATTGACCCCCGCGATCTGCTGATAGTACGTGCTCGTGTAGCCGAAGAGCGAGCCCGTCCAGTAGCCCCACGGTACCGCGTAAGAGCCGTTGAAGCCGTGCGAGCCGAGCCCCTTGTCGTCGAAATACAGATCCTGATTGGCGCCGAGGCTCAACACGTCATTCAGGCCGAGCGGATTGTCGAGGCCGAGGCTTAGGCTCCCTTGTAGCTTGCCCGTCGCGCGGCTACCCGAGTTGTCGACCGAGGCGACGAGCGTCCAAGGCTTCGCGCGCTTGAGCGAGACGACGACATCGCTCTCGCCCGGTGCGCCGGTCGGCTCGATCTTCATGTCGGCGTCCTGGCTTGAGGGCCGCTTCATTTGTTCGATGCCTTGCTCGAGGTCGCGCAGGTTGAGCACGTCGCCGGGCCGCGTCGGAAAGGCCGAGCGCCACGACGCCCACGTCACGGGCTCGGCGAAGCGGACATCGCGAATCACGCCGGGCACGAGCGCGAACGAGAGCGTACCGCTCGCGATGTCCTGCTCGGGCACGAGGACGCGCGTCGTCACGTAGCCGCGACTTAGCACGGCTTGCTGGATGCCCTTGGCGAGTATCGCGACGCTTTCGCGGCCGATGCATTGTCCGCGATAGTGGTCGAGCCATTCGCGGGCGAAGGCGAAGCGATCGAGCGGCAGCGCCGATGCGCCTTTCTCGCGGATCGCATCGGGCAATGTCGCTGGGACAGTAAGCGCGAAGGTTTCGACGCGGAAACATGGCTGCTCGTCTGGCAGCGTCGGAAAAGTGCCATCGGTCGGCACCGTCGAGCGCACTGCGGGTGCTTGTACGGTGGCCTCGCGCTGCTCGGCGTCGCGTTGCTGTTGTACCTGTTGATTTCGTAGCGCGTTGGCGCGAGCGGCGGCGGCTTCGTCGGCGATGGTCGGTGCTTGCTGTGCGTGAGCGGCGAGCGTTAAGGCGGTTGAGAGTGGCAGGGCCGCTAGCTTGACTCTTTTCATATGCCACCATTCACAGAAGCACACACCTCGTCGGACTGGTCATCAAACGTCTTCCGCCCTCTAAAGAATGACCATGCGCCTGCGATTGATAGACCACCCGTCAGTATCGGGAAAATCGACGGGCGTGCGAAAAATGCGGGGGCGCTCAATAGTGCGTTTAACAGGAACATCCCCAGCGCCACGCGCCAAACGAGCTTGGTACAACGATCCAGGCATCTCGCGAGTAATAAATAACTTAGCGCTAAGCACAGCGAGGTCGCCGCCGCTGACGCAATGACGGAAGCGCGCTGCATGAGCGATGCTTGCGCGTCAATGGGTAAAGGTATCGCGCCCGTGAGGATCAAGAGCGCAGATAAGGCGCTCTGTCCGGCAAATATGTAAAGCGCCACCTGAGCGACCGCGAAAGAATCATCGCGCAGGGCCGTCGTTTGTTTGTCATCTTTCAGTCCGTCCTTTCTTTTCCAATGCCAATAATTATTCAATGAATTGATACGTTATCCTGAAAATAGATTGCCCCTAAACAGGCAATTAATGCCCGAACTAGCCTTCGGCGACTTCGCTGATGCTCACCGTTCAGGAAGGCATACGCGTGCGCGCTTTCTCGCACATCCGACGCTAGACGTCTGAGCCCACGCAGTTCACCCTCGCCGGGCGATGGCTTGAGCGCGCCGGATTTGAACCGAGATAGCGGGTCAAAGTGCAGGGCGAACAGGGCAGGCTTGTCATCACGCCGGCCTGAACTGCTGAACACACGACAAACCCGATTACGGCCGGGTTTGTCGTTTCAGGACTTGTCTTGCTGCTCGTCCGTCTCTTCGTAGCTCTTGCGTGCCTTCTTATAGCTGTTGTCGAACGGCTTTATTTTCAACAGCGCTGCACGACTCGTCATTCCACCAACCAGACCAATTCCAAACCCTGTCAACAGTAGAGTCTTTGCGACCCAGGATGGGACATCAAATTCCAGTGCAATCACAGCTAAACCAATACCAGCAACGATAAGCAGCAACCTAACCCATGATGCAAGGTTACCATCTTCAATTATCTTGATCTTCATAGCTCAGTTTGCCCTCTACTTCTTAATCACACCTTTTACGCGCTCCTGCAGCGATGTCGCGGTTTCACTGTCATTAACCTTATTTGTTACCTCATTGATCGCAGGCGACCACAGCGGCCACTTACCTGATGCATAGTCGGAGATGATTGCAGTAAATCCGTTGAAGACATATTGCGCATCGTTTGGCTTTACCAACTGACCAACGGCGTCAGCGATGATCCCCGTGACCGTCCCCGCAAATGAAGCGCTGGACAACGCGGGAGAATATGGCGAAGGAATCTGCGCCAAAGCAGCCGTCGCCGCACTGAAACGTCCCGCATTCGTAGATATCATCGACGCCGACTCTGCAACCGAACTGCGCATGTAATCCGCATCCGACTTATCAAACTTCGTGAACGGCCCCGTTACGTCAACACCGAATTCCTTCTTGCCGTTCTGATCATAGATAATGCTCGGCACATCTCCAGCCGGCACCGATCCCGCATTCGCCACGATATAGTTTTGCAGCTCCGCATTGGCCTGCGGCATCAACTGCGTCAGGATCGGCTTGCCGTCATCCGTCTTTCCAGCATATTGCCACTGCGCACCCGAATCACTTGGCATCTGACCAATCAGCGTCGCAGCCGCGCCCGACTCGCGCCCACCATCGAAAGAACCGCCCATGAGCCGCATCTGATCTTCGATCTGCGTCGCTGTATACTTCCCGCCGCTTTTCTCTGCCAACTGCTTCGCCAGCGTCTTCTCATCTGGGTGCAACTGCCGGTTGTACAAATCGGCATCGGATGCCGTCATTGCGCCGGTTGTACCACCTACCGCAGCCCCCGCACCGCCCGCAATCACATTCGCAAGGATATTGCCCAGCGCCTTGTCCGCATTCGCGTTACCCGTCGGGCCCGATGCCGCAATGTCTTGACTCAACTCATTGAGTTTGCGCGCTGCGGCCGCTGAGATGCCTGCGCCCGCCGCACCCTGCGCCGCGCTGCCGATACTCCCCCCGCCTAAGCCCGCCACTACCGCCCCGCCCGCGATATGCATCACGATCCGATACTTGCCACCTTCGTCCCACAACGCTGCTTCCGCTTTATACTGCGCGGCGAGTTGGGGATTGCCATCTCGAGCGGCCTGTTCCGCCGCCTTTTTAGCCGCGTCGCGCTTCGCACCCGCGATCGCCCCGATCTGCGTCGCCACCGCCTGACCCGCCGCGCTCGCGGCGTTCATCATGTCGCCTTGCTTGTCGAGCAGGTTTTGCACGTCGGGCAACTTCGCGACCGTGCCGTTGGTATTCGACGTGTCGCGATTCAGACTTGCGATGTCCTGTGCCTGATGGTCCTTGTCCGTAACGTTGATCGTCCCGGCGCCGATCCCGCTCTTTGTCGTCGCGTCGTCGCTGCCGTTTTCGCTCTGCGAAAGCATCGGCGTGAAGCCGCCCGAGTTGCTGCGTGAGGTCGTGCCGGTGCCTCTCGCGGGCGCGCCCATCGATCCGCCCGCGCTAAACCCGCTGCTGCTCGCGCTGTAGTCCGAGTGATTCGCGATATCCGAGAATGTGAGCGTGCCCGTGTTGAGCGTGTTCTTGCTCGCGTCCGCGTCGCTTCCGATCACCGCACCCTTGAGGTCGGTGTTACGCGCGACGTTGATACTAAAACCGCCATCGCCCGCACGAATCCCGCTTTGCTCCTCGACGCCCGCGTAACTACCGCTCGCGTTGCCACGCTGCGAACTGAACGAACCGCCGCCGCCCGCCTGACTGATGCTCACGCCGCCGCTCATGCTTTCCTGATGCGCGTCGCTCTTCATCGTATCCTGCACGCTCGCGATATTGAGGTTGCCACCGATATCGGCATTGACGCTCTTGGCGTTGACGTTCGCGCCGACGATGTTCGTATCGCCGCCCGAAACAATCGTCGCGCCGTTGCTCGCGTTGATGTGCGTGTTGCTCTGCGTGGTCGAATCGCTGTTGGCGTGGCCGTTCGCCTTCGACATCGACGCATCGGCGCCCCAACCCTGTGTGCCGAACGAGACGCCGAAACTCGAACTGCTCGACTCGTTCGTGCTACGCATCGAATCGGTGTTCGCCGTGCTGATCAGGTTGACGCTATCTTTTGCCGCGAGGACGACGTCGGTCGCGTCGACGTTCGAACCCGCGATTGTCAGGTCGCCGCCCGTCGCGGCGAACGACGCGGTGCCGCCCGCCTTGACGCTCGCACCGCCGGTCGTGGTCGAGTCTTGCGTCAATGTGTCCTTGCTGTGGCTGCTGCCAAACGAGAGTTCGATCTTGACGTCGGGTTTGCCGCTCGCCATCGATTCGACCGCCGCCGCGCCGTTGCCCACTGCCGCGATCGCGTGCAGGGAAGCGGCGCGCGAGTCCTCGCTACTGCCCGAGGCTTGCGCCTGATTGATGGCGGACTGGACCAGATCGACCAAGCCGCCCGCGACGCCGAGCGAGAGAGCGCTTTGCTTGACCTCGTGCGTCTCGTCGTGGTGCGCGGTGTTCGTCGCCGCGTCGAGCGTGACATTCGCGCCCGTGCCGATCACGTCTTTCGCCGCGATCAGGTCGCTGCCCGTGACGTGCAAATCGCCACCCGCGACGAGCTTGACGCTGCCGTCCGTGCTGCCCACGAGGCTCGCGTTATTCTTGACCGACGCGTCGTTGTAGGCGTCTTTCTGCTCTTTGTCGCCGTAAGAGATCGCCGCGCCCGTGCTGCCGAGCCCCGAATGCGTTTCCTCGTGATGCTGGCTCGACTGGCTCGTGTCCTGTGACGTCGTGATCGTGAGATTGTTCGCCGCCGCGAGCGCGACGTCGTTCGTCGCCGCGATCGTCGAGCCGCTGATCGTCATATCGCGCCCGGCCGCGCCGGTGACCGTGTCGCCCGAGACCGTCGAGCCGCTCGCATTGACCGCGTGCGATGCGCTCGTGTCGTTCGTCGTGTCCTCCGACAAGAATCCCGAATGTCTGGTGTGGCTCCAGCTCTGCGCGTCATGCGTTTCGCTCACGCTGCCGACGTTGACATCGCCCGTCGCGGTTAGCGCGACGCCGCCCTTATCGGCGATCACGTTCGAGCCGAGGATCGCGAGGTTGCCGGTGCCGTTCTGACCAGCCGCGAGCGTGACGCCGCCGCCTGCCTTCAGGCTCGAGCCGTTGACCTCTTCGTCGTAGCTCGACGACACGTGTTGCGCGTTTTGTCCGCCGAGCGATTGCTCGTGGTTTGTGGCGGTGTCTTTCGAGGCCGTGATCGCGAGATCGCCGCCAGCGATCAACGACGCGTTGCCGCCCGCCGCGACTGTCGAACCCGTGAGCGTGGTATCGCGGCCCGAGACGGTCGTCACGTTGCCGCCCGCGATGATCGCGCTGCCGAGATGCTGGCTGACTTCGTCGTGGCCTCCGTTCAAACGGCCTTGAGACTGCACCTGGCGCGAGCTCGTGAATTCAGTCGTGCCGACATTGATATCGCGACCGGCCGTGATGCCCGCATTGCCGCCCGCCTTGACGGTCGCGCCCGAAAGTGTCGCGTCGCGGCCCGCGATCACCGCGACGTTGTTCGTCGCCGAGATCGTGCCGAGCGCATCGACGCCCGTTCCCGTCACGCGGCCGCTGAAGTCGCCCGAGCCGAACTCGCTCGCGACGCCATACGTGCGCGTCTCGTTGATGACGTCGCGCCCGGCTTGCACGAGCACATCGCCGCCCGCGATGCGCCCGCTCGTATTGCGCACGTCCTGCACGGCGACGACCGCCGTCGTGCCCGCGCTGCCGATCACGCCGCTATTGGTCACGTTATTGCCGATGATCGTCGTCGCGAGGTCGCTCGACACGTGTCCGCTGTTGGTGAAGTCGCCGCTCGCGGTCAGGTTCACGGCGTTACCCGCGACGAGCGCGCCGCTCTTCGAGAGGTCGACCGCGTTCGCGCCCGCGAGATAGAGTTGGGGCACGAGCACGGTCGCGTGCGAGGCATCGGGTAGGGTGACGTCCTGCGAGACGAGCCAGACCATATCCGTAGTCAGGCGCGCCATTTGCCCGGCGGTCAGCGCAATGCCCGGCGAGAGGCCAAATTCCTTTGCATAGCCGACGCCGTTGTTCATGAGCGCCGTGTACTCGGCCATTGCGTTGCTATAACCGGTGAGAAACGTGCGGCCCGTGAGTTGCGTGATCTGGTTGCGAACGAGCGTCTGCTCGTACATGCCATCGCCGAGCCGCTTGATCGTCTTTTGCGGATCGAGATCGAGGGCGCTGAGCATGTAGTCGCTACTGATGAACTTGCCGTAGTTCGTCAGGCGCGGGTCGGTCGCGATCAGGTAAGTCGCGCCGGGCGCGGTGTTGTACGTGTACAGCCCGCTCGTCGGCAGCTTCAGGTTCGGAATGCCGCCCGTCGCGCCGCCGAGCGTTCGCGGGGCGCTCGTCTGTCCGCTCGCGATCGGCGCGTGCGCACCGTCGATCGTCTGTGCTTTGCCGCGTTGCCCCGAGATCGCGTCGGTCAGCGTGCCTTCCACACTGCCGCCCGCGACGCCCGAACCGATCACCGTGTTGCCCTGACGGTCGACCGAGTTGATGCTGATCGTTGTCGCGTTCGTCTGGACGGTGCCGTTTCCGGTTGCGATCGCGGGTAGCGCGGCGACGGTGGTCGTCGTCTGCGTGATACCCGTGTCGACAACCTGCGTGTCGTTGCTGCCGCCCGTTTTCTGATGCCAGTAGAACGTGCTCGACGTCTTGCCGGTAATCGTCTCTTGCAGGACCGTGCCGGAGTCGTTGACGACGCCCCCCGTCGCGCGACGCACGAGGTCGCCGCCGGCCGCCATCGTCGATGAGACGTTATCGATGCGACCACCGTCCGCGTTGATGCGGATCGCCCCTTGCGCCTGCATCTTCGCCGCCGTGCCCGCGCTTACGAGCTTGTCTGCTGTTGTCGTCGTGCTGGTCGTGCGGCTCGTCTCGACGTAGTCGTGACTGTCGGACCCGAGGTCGTAACGCATCACCACCTGATCGGGCCGAATGTTCTTCTTCGGATCGAAGTCCGGCCAGAACGTGATTGAGACGGTCCCGTCGCCGTTGTCTTTCAGACGTTCGTACCATTGCGTCGGATTGGTCGTGACCTGGCGGGTTCGTTCCTGGAAGTCGACGTCGTTGATGCCAGAGAAGATAGTCACGATTGTCTTATCCTCGATCGGCTGCGAGAGCGAGAACGTTTTGGCCGTGGGGTCGACATTCGTTACCTGATCTTTGGGTAGCCTTACGGTGATCGGTTTGGCAAGCGCCGCGATCGTCTCGGTACCGATCGCGCCAGCTCGCCATCGCCACTCGGGAAACACTTCGCTCACGTAGTCGCCTAGATCGCGGCCGCTGAGCCCGGCAGTCCATAGTGTGAGCGTCGTCGTTCCCGTCTCCTGCGGCGTACCCGGTTCGGTGACCAAGCCGACGCGCTCGTTCCTGATCATGCGCGCGGCGATATCCATATCGCCTTCGGCCTCGATGCTCGCCGCGCTGTTGACGATCGAGTTCGTCTGATTCGCGAGGAGTCCGTCGGCGTCGCGCGTGCCGTTGCGCGCGATCTCAAGATTGCCGAGGCTGTAGATCAGTGCCCCGTCTTTGTTCGTCACCGAGTTATCGGCATAAAGGCGCACGCTACGCGCGCCCGCGATCACCGCCGCGGCGCCCGCGTTCTCGATGTCGCTCGCATCGAGCGTCACATCGTTGCCGATCACGGTTCCGGTATTGGCGAACCTCGCGCTCCTGGTCGTAACGGTGTCGCCTTCGATGCGCCCGGCGTTCGTGATCGTGCCCGTCGCGTTGACGCTCGTCGCCGTCGAGTTGATATCGGCGCCCGCCGCGTTGACGACATCGCGCCCGCTCACGGTCAGCGCGCCGTTCGCGGCAAGCGTGCCCGCGTTGGTGAGCGTGCCGGTCGCGGCGACGCGCATGTCGCCATCGGCGTGCAGGTTGTTGGCTGCGCCGTTCGTGTAGTCGCCCGCGACATCGAGCGCGAGGTTGCGCCCGGCGATCATGTCGCCGTCGCCCGAGACGACGCCGCTCGCGCTGACGTCGCGATTGGCGCGGATCGATCCACCCGCGTTCGAGAGCGAGGCGACCGCGAGCGAGACGTCGAGGGCGCCGAGGATCGTGCCGCCGTCGTTGATGACGGCCGCGCTCGCTTGATTGATGTTGAGCGCGCTGTGCCCGAAAAGCGTGCCGCCCGCGTTGTTCACCCTCTGCGTGACGTTCAGATTCGCCGCGCGCCCCGCGACGAGGTTCGCGCCTGCGTCGTTTTCGAGCGTCTGCGCATTGAGCGTCAGGTCGCCATTTCCGCCGAGGGTGCCGCCCGTGTTGGTCACGTCGAGCGCGGTGATCGTCGTCGCGCCGTCGCCCGCGTTGGTGAGCTTGCCGCCCGCGTTGTCGATCCGCGCCGCTTTCACGCTCGCCGAACCGTGCGCGCCGATGGCGATGATCGTGCCGCCCGCATTGTCAAGCGTGCTACCCGCGTTGATGTCGAGATTGCCCGCCGTCTTTATCGACCCGCCCGCATTGCCGATACCGCCTTGCGTGCCAACGTGCAATCCCGCTGCGCCGTAGAGCGAACCGTTGCGGTTCACGATGCCCGAGGCCGCATCGATCCGCGCCGCGTTCATCGCCCGCAGCGTGCCGTTCGTATTGTCGAGGCTCGTACCGCTTACCGTGAGCGCGCCGTCGGTCTGTACGCTTCCGCTGACGTTCGAGAGTGCGCCCGCCGATTTGACCGAAAGCGCGCCTGCGCCTGTGTGCCGCACCGTGCCGCCGTCGTTCGTGATCGTCTGCGCGTCGATGCCGAGAGTCTTCGCGCTGCTCGCGATCGTGCCGCCCGTGTTGTCGAGCTTGCCGCCCGCGTGGATCGTCTGATCGGCCGCGCCGTACTGCGTGAGCTTGCCGCCCGCGTTGACGAGCGCGCCCGGCGTCGAGATGGCGAGCGTGTCGCCCTCGATCGTGCCGCGCGTGTTGTCGATCGATGCGCCCGATACCGTCGTCGCCGCGCCCGAGAGGGTGCCGCCCGTGTTGTCGAGCGCATTGCTCGCGACGACTTCCAGTGCGCCGTCCACCGTGACGCTGCCCGACCGATTATCGACGTTCTGCGCGTGAATCGTTGCATCGCCCGCCGCCGTGAATTTTCCGGCGTTCGAGAGCGAGAGCGCCTCGACGTCGAGCGCGCCGTTCGTGCCGATCGTTCCGCCCGCGCCATTGACGAGTGCGCCTGTCGTCGACACGTTCAACCCGTCGCCGTTGAGCGATGTGATCCTGCCGCCCGTGTTGTCGAGCGAGGCCGACTTGACCCTCGCCGCTTTGGCCGCCTGAATCTTTCCGGCGTGATTGTCGAGCGCGGCCGCGTCAAGCGTGAGCGCGCCGTTCGTGACGACATCGCCCGAGACGTTCGACAGCGTCCCGTTCGAACTCATCGAGAACGCGCCCGTGCCCGAGTGCTGAACCTTGCCGCCGTTATTCGTGATCGTCTGTGCGTCGATGCCGAGTTTCGTCGCATTGCTCGTGATTGTGCCGCCGGTGTTGTCGAGCTTGCCGCCCGCGTGAATCTTCTGACCGGCCGCGCCGTATTGCGTGAGCTTGCCGTTCGCGTTGACGAGTGCGCCCGGCGTCGAAACATCGAGCGTGTCGCCCTTGATCGTGCCGCGCGTGTTGTCGATCGATGTGCCCGAGACGGTCGTCGCCGCACCCGAGAGCGTGCCGCCGGTGTTGTCGAGCGCACCGTTCGCGGCGGCATCGAGCTTGCCGCCCGCCGTGACGCTGCCGCCGCGATTGTCGAGCGTGTTCGCGCGTATGTGCGCATCGCCCGCTGCCGTGAGTTGACCCGCGTTCGAGAGCGAGAGCGCGACGACATCGAGCGCGCCGTTCGCGCCTATCGTTCCGCCCGCGCCATTGATGAGCGCGCCTGTCGTCGACACCTTCAACCCGTCGCCATTGAGCGACTCGATCTTGCCGCCCGTGTTGTCGAGCGAGTTCGCCTGCACGGTTTCACGGCCCGCCGCCTGCATCGTGCCGCCACGATTGTTCAGCGCGCCGCGTGTGTTCACATCGAGCGTCGATTGCGAGACGAACTGACCTTTCTCATTCGACACCTTGGCCGCCGCGACCCGCATCGCGCCGCCGCTCGAGAGCTTGCCGCCGTTGTTCGTGAGCGTGCCCGCCGCGTCGGCGCCAAGCGCGCCCCCTGCGGTCGTGCTCGCGCCCGACAGGTTCATGTCGCCGCTCGTGGCGTCGAGCGTCAGCGCGTTATTGGCCGATGTATTGCTGCCCGCGAGATCGACCGATGCACCCCGAATCGTCGTGTTGCCGCCGCCTTCGTTGCGCCCGCTTGCCGATACCGCGCCGCTGGCGGTCACATTCAGGTCGCCCGCGTTGGCGATCGTGCCGTCGTCGTTGACGCCAGCGCCGATTGTGCCAGTCGACGCAACGCTGCCCGCGCTGATCGTCGTGTTGTTCTGCGCGGCGAGCACGCCCGTATTCGCGAGCGTGCCCGAGATCGTCGCGCTGACGTCGCCACGTGCATAGGTTGTACCGCCGTTGTCGATGCCTTGGGCGGCGGTGATATTGATGTTGCCGCTCGCGTTGGTGCGCCCGGCCAGGATGAGCTTACCGGCCGACGTGAGCGTCAGGTCGCCCGCCTGCGCAGCAATGACCCCACGCGTCGAAACCCCGACACCGTTTTCTGTGCCGACGAGTTTGATCCTGCCCGCATACATGCCGCCCAACTGGCTGACATCGATCGCGAACGATGGCGCCGCGCCATTGCCCGCGATCGGCGTCGCGGCGAGCGTGTCGTGATCGACCTGATTCGTGCCCGCGATAACATTGAGCTGGTTCGCGTAGATGGCCGCGTTGACCTGCACGGCGCGCGCGAGTATGTCGACCGTGTCGACGTTCGACGCATTAAGGCCCGCGCCCTGGATGCTGATGTTGCCGCCGTTGACCGTGAAGCCCGCGAGGTTGCCGTTTGGTCCGAAATTCGGCGTCCCGGTCGTCAGAATCCCGCGTGACACGTTGAGAAAGCCGCCGCCATCCACGAGGATGCCGTTCGGATTTGCAATGATGACCTCGGCGCGTGGCCCCGCGACCTCGAGATACCCTCGCAGTTGCGACGCCGAGTTGCTCGACACTTGATTGACGATCACGCGCGCTTCTTGACCCGGCGTGAGATTCGCGTTGCCGTTGACGTAACCAGCCTGTTGAGTCTGCGTGATCGTCGGCGAGTTATTGAGTATTGCGCCTTGTTTCTGAATGTCGAATTGCGCGTAATTATTCAGGGATACGCCCGCGCCCGAGGGTCTTGCGATATCGACTTGTGGAAGCCCGTTTTGGGTCTGCACGACATGCGCCCCCGAGCCGGGCGACGCGACGATCTGCGCGAGCGACGACGTGCTCAAGATGACATTGCCGGCGAGCAGCATCGCGGCCAGCGCGAGCTCGCGCAGTGCGGGCGCGCGTTCGGCATCACATACGATGGCGCTCGCGCGGCGCGAGCCGGGCGTGTTGCCGTGAGCGTTGGCGAAATCCGCGACGGCGACGAGCATATGCCGCACACGGCTAAAGACGAGTTTGTGAATACCCTTGTTCATGCTTATTATGTGGGAATGAATCAGCGACTATTAATTCGTTATGCAATGCTAAATAGCGGATTTATTTCTATAACGGGACCGCTGCTAAGCGTGAAGCGTCGTCATGAATTTCCCAAATAAAAAGAACAACTCGCAGACGGCAAGACCACGCGAGTCCTCGGCGTCGACGAAAAAAGGCGCAACGTTGTGAAGCAAGGCGCACCAAGGCGCTCTTGCGAAGAACAATTAAAGAGGAGAGTCCGCTTCGCACAAGCGAGGCGGCGAGGGTCCGTCCGTACTATGGCGGCCGCTCAAATCACCAGGCGTGATTTGAGCAGGAGCCGATAGCGCTAGTCAAGAGTCCAAAATTCCCCGAGTCGTGCAATATGAACGACAGGCTGCGCTTTGTCCAACTTTTTCGTTTTTCGACGCGTGCGATCTGAGCGAATTAGAAACGCAATGCAAAAAGTAGAGCCAAACGAGCCCGCCATTTCGCGCGCGGGCTCGCTTCGAACAAACACGTTTGAGTCAAATATCATTTCGCTTTTGTCGATAGTATTGACTACTAATAAACATTCCATAATATATCTAGTGGTGTGTAGCGAATTGATTGAGTGTGCGATTTAAAGAAATAGACCTGTTAAAGATCGGAAGTGGCAGTTGATAGATAAATTCAATAAAAAGCAAACCGGCTTAACCGCATGCCAATCGTTTGCTGCCGGTTTACCCCACCTCATTACACATAAGTCGCGACGGTGGCACGCCGCGAAAAGTCGTTTACGGTCAATGACATAGCGGGTGGGGTTGTAAACTCTTTCGGACTGGCGTTAACTCTTGCATTTTGGGCGGCACATGACGCAAGAGAAATCGAGCTGGGCAGCGGCAGAACTCAAGGGCATCGATTTGGGCGACCAACGCCTGAACAAGCGTGCCGTGCTATTGGCTGAGCGGCTGGCGGAGAAGCCGACGGCAAGCATACCCAACGCATGCGGCGGCTGGGCGGAAACGGCAGCAGCGTACCGCTTCCTGTCGCAAGATGAGTTGGACTGGCGCGACATCATGGCGCCACATTGGCAGAGTTCGACCGAACGAATGCGGGCGTGCGAAGTAGTGCTATGCATCCAGGACACCACGCAGTTGGACTTTAACGGTCAGACCATCACAGGGTTGGGACCGCTGTCGTATGAGGCGCAACGCGGGCTGTATCTGCACCCGACTTACGCGGTGACGCCATCGCGCGAACCGCTGGGCGTGCTTGACGCGTACATGTGGGCGCGCGAGCCGAAGGGTGCGGACGGTGTGCGCCCCGGCATCAAGGAAAGCACCCGTTGGACCGAAGGATATGAGAGGGTTGCCGAACAAGCGGCCGCACTGCCTGCCACGCGACTGGTTTATGTGGCTGACCGGGAATCGGACATCATGGCGCTGATGGTCAAAGCAAAGGAGTTGGGCCACCCGGCGGATTGGTTACTGCGCTCGCAGCACAATCGCACCTTGCCTGACGGCGGCAAGCTGTGGGACCAAGTGACTGCGGGTGAGCCGGCGGGCAGGATTCACTTTACGCTGGCAGCCCGTCAGGCTCAGCCTGCGCGCGCGGTTCGGCAGCAGGTGTGGGCGCAGCGGGTTGCGTTGACTGATGCTGCAGGCGGCGTGGTGAGTGCTACTTGCATCGTCGCCCGCGAGGTCGACCCGCCGGCAGGCGTCAAGCCGATCGAATGGCGCCTGCTGAGTAACCGCGATGTGAACGACCTGGAGGCGGCAGCGCAGCTTATTGATTGGTACCGCGCGCGCTGGGAGGTGGAACTATTCTTTCATGTGCTCAAGAACGGCTGTCGGGTCGAGGCGTTGCAACTCGCATCGATGGCACGGCTTGAACGTGCCTTGGCGCTGTTCATGGTGGTGGCATGGCGCATTGCTCGGTTGATGCGACTCGGTCGAACTTGCCCGGACCTGGATGCAGCGCTCTTGTTCGAGCGAGATGAATGGCGCGCGGCATTCATTCTCAACAAGAAGAAACCGCCGAAGAACTCACCGCGTCTGAATGAGGTCGTGCGCTTGGTCGCCATGCTCGGCGGCTTCCTGGCGCGCAAAGGCGACGGCGAACCCGGAGTCAAAACCATCTGGCAAGGCCTGCAGCGAGTGACGGATTTCGCCGCCGGCCTCAAGTACGCCCAAGAACTCGGCGAATGACTTATGTGTAATCAAATGGGTTTACCCTCTCTCAAGTAGAAATTACCTCTGTCGTTACCCTTCTTAGAGTAGTGTGAAGTACAAATGTCCGGATCGCAGGATGGGTTAGTCATGCTTATGATTTTTGAATCAACACGGCGCATTGTTTCAGATCGCTACGGCCGCCACGACGCTCGATCGATTACCCGAGCGCGCCATAAGGATCCCGCAATGCCCTACAGGCGATCTCGCGCTCAGGCTCCCCTCCCTCATCGGAAGTGAGATGCGCTCCAGTTTCGCGTACCCCCGAACGGCGTGTCGCTGCATGCCGAGCATTCAAGTTGTCACCGTGAAGTTGAGGAGAGTCAAATGAAGTTTTATTTTGCCAGCAGACGCAGGGCATTAACCGCCGATGCATCGTCCCAAATCAGCACGACCGGGAATACCCATGCCCAGGACGAAGCGCGAGAGTGGGCGGACATGAAAGGGCAACTGGCTGCAATCAGTAAGGCTCAGGCGGTCATCGAGTTCACGCTCGATGGGCGGGTACTGACCGCCAATGACAATTTTCTGAGGACACTGGGCTATTCGCTCGACGAGATCAAAGGGCAGCACCACAGTCTGTTTGTCGATCCCGCGCATCGCGCTGGCGTCGAGTATCGGTTGTTCTGGGAGAAGCTCGCCCGAGGTGAATACGACGCCGGTCAGTACAAACGTATCTGCAAGGGCGGCAAGGAAGTATGGATTCAAGCGTCCTACAACCCGATCATGGACACGAGCGGGAAGCCGTTCAAAGTCGTCAAGTACGCCACCGACATTACCGAGGCGAAGCTGAAGGCAGCCGACTTCGAGGGGCAACTGGCCGCGATCGGCAAGGCGCAGGCTGTGATCGAATTCGCACTGGACGGGCGGATTCTCAACGCGAACGAAAACTTTCTGAGAACGTTGGGATACATGCTCGACGAGATAAAGGGCCAACATCACAGCCTGTTTGTCGATCCGGATCAGCGCGCCACGATCGAGTACCGGATGTTCTGGGAGAAGCTCGCACGGGGCGAGTACGACTCGGGCCGCTACAAGCGCATCGGCAAGGGCGGTCGTGAGGTATGGATCCAGGCCTCCTATAACCCGATCATGGACATGAACGGCAAGCCGTTCAAAGTCGTCAAGTACGCATCCGATGTCACCGAGCAGGTGCGCGCGGCGAAGGTGCTCGAGCTGGCAGTGGAACAAACGCAGGCCGTCACCGCGGCTGCCAAGGAGGGTGACCTGACGCCGCGTGTGCCGCTCGAAGGCAAGCATGGTTCGGTCGAAGCCCTCTGTTCCGGCGTCAATGCGTTGCTCGATAACATGGCCTCCGTGGTCGGCCAGATCAAGGAAGCGACGGAGTCGATCAGCACGGCATCCAGGCAAATCGCCGCGGGCAACACCGATTTGTCCAGCCGCACGGAGCAACAGGCGTCTTCGTTACAGGAGACCGCGAGTTCGATGGAAGAACTGACGAGCACCGTGCGCCAGAACGCCGAAAACGCCCGTCAAGCCAATCAACTTTCGGCCTGCGCCACAGATATTGCGATCAAAGGGGGCGATGTCGTTGGCAAGGTGGTCACGACAATGGGCGAGATCAATGCGAGCTCGAAGAAGATCGCCGACATCATCAGCGTCATTGACGGGATCGCGTTCCAGACCAATATCCTGGCGTTGAACGCGGCCGTCGAAGCGGCACGCGCGGGAGAACAAGGGCGAGGCTTTGCCGTGGTGGCGACGGAAGTCCGCAATCTCGCACAACGATCAGCCGGGGCTGCCAAGGAGATCAAGACGCTGATCGAGAATTCGGTGGCCAAGGTGGAAGCGGGCTCGAAGCTCGTCGACCAGGCTGGCCAAACCATGGGAGAGGTGGTGAGCAGCGTCAAGCGGGTCACCGACATCATGGCCGAGATCACCTCGGCGAGCCAGGAGCAAAGCGCCGGTATCGAGCAGGTGAATGTCGCCATCACACAGATGGACGAAGTGACGCAACAGAACGCCGCGCTCGTCGAGCAGGCAGCAGCGGCGGCGGCCAGCCTCGAAGAACAGGCGTTCGAACTGCAGCGTACGGTCGAAACCTTTCGCCTCGACGAGCATCCGTCGAGGACCGAAGCGAGGACCGAAGCAAGGACGATAAGGGCGGTCGCGAGTCCGGCGCGGTCAGGCGTCGCCAACGGTGCCCCTGTTGTCGCGAAGCCGCGATCCGATGCGTTCGGACCAAAGAAGGTGGTCGCGGCTGCCGGAGGCTGGGAGCAATTCTGAGCGGGCTTATTTCCATGCGCGACCGATGACCGGAGGATGGGCAGTGGGTGCCGCCTCCCGGTCTCGGATAAACAAGTTTCAGGATTTGAAGCAGGAGGGGCCGTGCAAGACATGGATTGCGATACCAGTGCTGACGACGCATATGCAGGGTCCGAGATCTACCTTGGACGACAACCGATCTTCACGCGCGACGGCACCTTGAGCGCCTATGAGTTGCTGTTTCGCGACAGCGCGGAGAACAGCGCGTCCGTGGGAGATGCAGACCGGGCGACCGCACATGTACTGTGCGGCGCACTTGGAGACTTTGGCGTCGGGAAAGTGCTGCGAAACCGCACGGGCTTTGTCAACGTCAGTCGGAGCTTTTTGATGAGTGATGCAATCGAGACCATTCCGTTCGAGCGCTTCGTACTCGAAATCCTTGAGGATATCGAATTTGATGGGGCCGTCATTGCACGATGTCACTCGCTGCACGCGGCCGGCTACCGGCTCGCACTGGATGATGTATCGACAGAGCTGCACGTTCCCCCGCAACTGCTCGCGGCGATCGATATCGTCAAGGTCGACATGCGGAGCACCTCGGGCGAACAGTTCGCCAACGTTGTCGGCTATTTCCTCGAGGCGGGGAAGACCGTGCTCGCCGAAAAAGTGGAAACCCATGACGACTTCGATGTCGCGTCGCGCGCAGGTTGCCAACTCTTCCAGGGCTATTTCTTCGCACGCGCGCAGGTACTGCGTCAGCGCAAGGCCAACCATTGCCCGGCAACGCTTCTCCGACTGCTGGGCGTGCTATCGACCGACCCCCATCCGAAGCAACTCGAAGAAGCACTGAAGGCCAATGCCGACATCGTGGTGCATCTCTTGCGGCTAGCCAATGCAAACCGGATGGCAGACTGGCAGCGCGAGATTACCTCGGTACGTGAGGCCATCCTCGTGGTCGGCGTCGCGCGCATGACCCGATGGATTCATTTGCTGACTTACGCGAACGGAATCAATCCGTCTACCGCGCTGGACGTTAGTCCGATGGTCCAACTTGTCGGGGTCCGCGCCAGATTCATGGAGTTGATGGCGCGGCGCATCGCCGAGCATCAAACGGTGCCGGATGATTTCGCGGATATGGCGTCGCTCACCGGCATGCTCTCACTGATGAATGTCATATTCGAGTTGCCGTTTTCCGAACTGATGGAACAACTGCATGTTCATCCCATGATCCAGGCCGCCATCGAAAGCCATGACGGTCCGCTCGGTACGCTGCTCGCGGCGGCTGAAGCAATCGAGATTCAGGATGAAGCCGTGCTCAAGCAAACGCTCGAGCGGTGGCCATCGCTCGAGCGATCGACGCTTGCCGAGCTGCAGATGAGCGCCGAGCGATGGATCGACCGATGGACAGAAGACCATCACCGGCCAGGTATCGGTATTCAGACATGAATTTATTGCGCATCCCTTTATTGCGACGGCTTTTATCGTTGAGCGGTGATTCGAACCCGAGTGACGAACTCTCGCGCTGTCAGTTCGAAGCATTCGCGAGGCAGTTGCCGCTGTTACACGTCATTCTGATCATCAACACTGTCGCGGTGGCAATTACGCATATTGGAACCGCCCCGGCCTGGCTAGCTCGTGACGTTCCGATCTCGCTGTGCGCGGCTTGTCTGATGCGGCTCGCGACGTGGCTAAGACGGCAGAAGCGCCGGCATACGCTCACGGATGCCCAGATTGCCGCACGTATGCGCACCACGCTCGTGTTGATCGGCGTGCTGGGGGTGTTGTTCACGACCTGGGGCCTGGCGCTTTATCCTTATGGTGACGCTTACGCCCGCGTCCACGTTGCGTTCTACATGTCGATTACCGTCATCGGGTGCGTATTTTGTCTGATGCACACGCGCGCGGCAGCGCTATTGCTGACGGCTATCGTGGTCGTACCGTTTTCGTTGTTTTTCGCTTTGACGCACAACGTGGTTCTGATGGCGATCGCGGCCAACATGTTGCTCGTTGCGGTTGCGATGGTGCTCATCCTGCTGTCCTACTACCGGGATTTTGCGCGCCTGGTCGAGTCACGGCGATCATTGCGAGCTCGCCAGGCCGAACTGCTGCGCCTCAGTGAGGAGAACTCCTCGCTGGCGAATCTCGACAGTCTGACTGGCTTGCCCAATCGGCGACGCTTTTTCGGTGAGCTCAACGCGCTCGTGCCTCGCGACAATCCCGGCTCGCTGAGATATGCCGTCGGCGTAATCGACCTGGACGGATTCAAACAGATAAACGACCTGTACGGCCACGCGGCGGGCGATCGCGTCCTTGAGGAAGCGGGCTGCCGTTTGCTGGCGCTGTCGAGACCACACATTACCCTGGCTCGCCTGGGCGGCGACGAGTTTGGTCTTCTGATACGCGATCTGACAGACGTACAGGAACTCGTACTGTTGGGCACGGCGATCTGTGAAGCGCTTCGCAGACCCTACGTCTGGCTCGGAGCCACGTTATCGCTGTCCGGTTCGATCGGTCTCGCGATCTTTCCGGAAGGAGGGGAGACGCCCGACCAGTTGTTCGAGCATGCGGACTATGCGCTCTATTTTGCAAAGACTCATCGGCGCGGGGGCATTACCATTTTCTCGCACGAACATGAGAGCCAGATTCGCAAGTTCGGCGAGATCGAGCAGGCTTTGCGCCACGCTGATCTCGAGCGGGAAATGTCACTCCATTTCCAGCCTATCGTTGATGTGACGACTGCACGCATCATCTCCTTCGAGGCCTTGGCGCGGTGGCAGAGTCCCATTCTCGGCGCGGTTCCGCCTTCTCTTTTCATCAAGGTGGCCGAGCGGAGTCATCTGATTCACACGCTCACCGAAGTGCTGCTGGGAAAAGCACTGAGAATCATGAAAGCCGGTGCTGTCGAAGCGCGCGTGTCCTTCAATCTCTCCGCGCTCGATCTGGCTTCGCCCGATGCCCTCGAGCGACTCATCAGCATGATTCGCAAAAGTGGTGTCGCACCCGATCGCCTCACGTTCGAAGTCACCGAAACGGCTGTCATCAACGATTTCGAGCAGGCGCAACAGGCGTTGAAAGCGCTTAAAACGCTGGGGGCGCACATCTCGCTCGACGATTTTGGAACGGGGTTTTCAAGCCTGAACTGCATCCACCGATTGCCGCTGGACAAGATCAAGGTCGACCGCAGCTTCATCGCGGACATCGAAACGAACGTCGGTGCGCGCGATATCGTGCGCAGTATTGTTGATCTGTGCCGCAGTCTGAGCCTGGCGTGCGTCATCGAGGGCGTGGAAACGCCTGCGCAGGTCGAAGTGCTTCGGCAGTTGGGCTGCGAGGTGATGCAGGGTTTTCATTTTGGCAGGCCCTCGGCCGCGGACGGAAAGGACGGCCTGGATCCATTGACGAGATTTGATATTTCGGCCTATTGCGGCGTTGGATCCACCGAAAAAAATAGTTAGGTAACCTTCATAAATCAAATACCGTTACCGTAAAAGAAGAGATCTTCCACTGTTATTCAAACGAGGAGCCGTACACCGTGAACCATGCACAGGACGATATCGAGCAGCGAGTCCAGCTCGCGGGCAGCAACATGTTTGAGCTTCTGCTCTTCAAGGTGGGCCACGCGCGGGATTCCGGGGAGCGCGAGCGCTACGGCATCAATGTATTCAAGGTGCGTGAAATTGTCGAAATGCCAACGATCACGTGCGTGGCAGGTGCGAAGCCGGAAATTCTCGGTGTGGTGGATATCCGCGGCCAGATCATTCCCGTGATCGATCTCGCCCGTGTGATCGGATGTCAAGCAAGGAGTGGCTCGAAAATCCTGCTGGTGACCGAGTTCGCCCGCACGACGCAGGGCTTTGCCGTCGAAGAAGTGGACGATATCGTACGGCTGGAGTGGAATCAGATCCTCTCTGCCGAGTCGTGCACGCGCGGCAACACGGTCACGAGCTTCGCACGGCTGGACGGAAACTTCGATGGATCGAGCCTCGCGCAGGTGCTGGACGTCGAGCAGATTTTGCGAGACGTGCTGCCGGGGAGCACCCAGCAAATCAGTGCGGAGAAAACCGGACAGCTTCTATTGAAACCGGGCGCGAAAGTACTTGCCGCGGACGACTCTGGCGTCGCGCGCAGCCTGATTGAGCAGAGTCTGACGGCGATGGGCGTCCCTTACGTGATGACCAAAACGGGCCGAGAGGCGTGGGAAATGCTGGAGCGGCTCGATCGCGAAGCGCAATCCACCGGCGCGTCCGTCGACGACCAGATCGGGATGGTCTTGACCGATCTGGAGATGCCCGAGATGGATGGTTTCACGCTCACTCGCCGCATTAAAGACACCGCTTCGCTGCGCCATATTCCGGTGGTGATCCACTCGTCCTTGTCCGGATCCGCTAATGTGGAACACGTGCGCAAAGTCGGCGCGAACGGCTATGTCGCGAAGTTCGAACCGAGCGAACTTGCCTCCGTGATGCGAAAGGCCCTCATCGCAAAGGCCGTTTGATAATCGAAAAACGCATTAAGTGCCGTGACATGGAGTTAGTCGAGAGCGTCAAGGCACTGATGTGCATCGTCGAGTGATGCGCGCAACGACGTCGGGTTCGACGGGCGAAGCGCAAACAATCGAGAGACAGGAGCGGGCAAGATGGATCGAAACATGAAGATTCTGGTAGTCGACGACTTTTCGACGATGCGCCGTATCGTGCGCAATTTGCTGAAGGAAAGCGGCTACGTGAACATCGATGAGGCGGAAGACGGGGCAGCGGCGCTCGCGCGCCTGCGAACCGGTCGCTACGATTTTGTCATTTCCGATTGGAACATGCCGGTCCTGGATGGTCTGTCGATGCTCCAGGAAATCCGCGCTGACGCGAGTCTGTCGCGTCTGCCCGTGCTGATGGTCACGGCGGAAGCCAAGCGGGAAAATGTTATTGCGGCGGCGCAGGCCGGTGCAAATGGTTACGTAGTCAAGCCGTTCACGGCCGCAACGCTTGAAGAAAAGATGACGAGCATACTTGAGAAGATGGCGAAGACGGGGGCGTGATTGTGAACGATCTGTAAATCACAGACTTAAAAAGCCTTGAACTTAATTTCGGCAACAGCTTCTTAGGCGAGTGCCACGGGCGGCTGGCAAGCATGGCCAACGTGCGTGTGACCGCGGGCTTGAACGAGCTGCTTTCTTTGGTTACTTTCTTTGCAGCAGTGTATAGACCGGGGACATGGTTGACACTTTCGTCGGGGACATAGTTGACACTTTGATCATCGGGTATCGGGCTGGTTCGGGTCAAACGTCATGAGTCGGTGATGCGCGAAATAAAGGTCGTAGGCATCGGCAATCTTGCTGCTCGGTCGCGCCGCGATGTGCAGTCCGTGCAGTGCGCTGGATACGCGCAAGCGGTGCTTTCCAAACGTCACCTTGCCGTTCCAGCCCACCAGCAGTACCTGATCATCCGGTCCGTATTCGAGCGGTGGCAGGCGGCTGGGCATCGCGCGCGCACTGGGCCGATAGCGCGAGATCGGCGTCGCCATGCCGATGCCCGCGTGCGGGCGCTCAAAGTTATAGCTTTGCCGCCAGCGGTCGAATTCAGCCTGCACCTGATCGGGCCCGGTGAAACTGCGGTGGTTCAGCACCTCGGCCTTGAGCGAGCGATGAAAGCGCTCGTCCTTGCCGTTGGTCTGCGGGTGATAGGGACGGCTATGGCTCATACGAATACCCAGCCGAATGCATCGGATGGCCAACTCGGTCAATTCGCCAGGCTTGCTTGGTGTGCCCCACGGCGCGCCGTTATCGGCATTGATCTGTTGCGGCAGCCCGTACAAGGCGAAAGCGTTTCGCAGGTGCGTGTACACCGTCTCGGTGTCCTGGCTGCAGCACGCCTGCAGCACGAGGTTGAAGCGCGAATGATCGTCGATCACGGTGAGCGGGTGGCAGCGCCTTTGATCGAGCATGCCGAAGTGGCCCTTGAAATCGATTTGCCATAGCTCGTTAGGCTCGGCGCGCTCGAAACGGGTCCAGGCGGTGGCCGCCTCCGAAGCCTTCTCGCCGATGCATCCATGGCGCTGCAAAATGACATTGACCGTGCTGTGCGAAGGCACGCCTTGCAGGCCTTGATCCTTCAGGCGCCGGCTGATCTTGTGCGCGCTCCAGGCCGGATGCTGGCTTCGCACCTCGAGCACCCGCGCTTCGAGTTCGTCGCAGGTTCGATTCGGGCTGCTGTGCGGACGTCGGGAGAGATCGCCCAGCGCCTCGCGGCCCCCGGCCTGATAGCGGTTGACCCACTTGTATCCGGTCTGCCGGCTGATGCCAAAGCGTTGGCACAGCTCGCTGAAAGCAATCTCTTGTTGCAGGGCCAGGGTCACGAATTCAAGGCGAAGTTGCATGGTGTCCTGCGGGTTCCAAGGCATGGTCGGGTCCAGGCATCGAGATGCCCGAAAGTGTCAACCATGTCCCCGCGGATCTGTCAGCTATGTCCCCGGTCTATACACTGCTGCAAAGAAAGTGACTGCCGCCCCGCACAGGGGCAGAGCCAATAGACCAACACGCAAACGGGATCCGGCGAAGCCATAAAAGCCCGAAAGCAATCAATCAATCCTCCCGCTCCGCCTGAACATCCCGCGCTGAGATATTGAACTGCCGCAGCTTGTGATAAAGCGTCTTCCGCGGCATACCGAGCGCGTCGCTCGCCGCACCGACATTGCCATTGTGCCGCCGCAGCATATCCTCGATCAGCACGCGCTCGATATACGCGAGTTGCTCGTTGAGCGGCGCCCCGCCGCGCGGCCGATCATCGGAAGGAATCAACTGATCGCCGGAAAGGCCCAGCACGAATCGATCGGCCACGTTCTGCAGTTCGCGCACATTGCCCGGCCATTGATGCGCGGTCAGCTCCGACACCTGCGCAGCGGTGACCATCGGCGCATCCTGACCGAAGCGCTGCGCCGCCGCGAGCACGAAATGCTCGAACAGCAGCGGCACATCCTCGCGACGCTCCCGCAAGGGCGGAAGATCGATCAACGCGACGTTCAGCCGATACAGCAGATCGGCACGAAAGCGTCCCTCGGACGAGAGCAGGGCGAGATCCGCCTTGGACGCCGCGACCACGCGGCAATCGACGGCAATCGATTCATTCGTGCCGAGCCGCTCGATGCGCCGCTCCTGCAACACGCGCAACAGCTTGATCTGCAACGCGACCGGCATGGTTTCGATCTCGTCGAGAAAGAGCGTGCCGCCGTCGCTCCATTCGATCTTGCCGATGCGGTTCTTCGTCGCCCCGGTGAACGCGCCGGCCTCGTGCCCGAAAAGCTCGCTCTCAAAAAGCTGCTCGGGCAAGCCGCCGCAATTGAGCGCGACAAAGTGATGCTCGCGCCTGCGGCCATAGTCATGCAGCGCCCTCGCGATGAGTTCCTTGCCGGTGCCCGTCTCGCCCGTGATGAGCACCGACACCGATGTATCCGCGAGCCGCAAAATCTTCTTGCGCACATCGGCGATGGCGGGCGACTTGCCGAGCACGAGCGCCTCGATGCCGCGCCCGTTTTGCAGCGCGGCGCGCAGGCCTTCGACCTCCAGCGTGAGCCGGCGCTTCTCGACGGCCCGCGCGACGCATCCGGCAATGTGCTCCGACGAGAACGGTTTCTCGATGAAATCGTAGGCGCCGACGCGCATCGCGCCGACGGCCGTCGAGATGTCCGCATGGCCGCTGATGAGCACCACGGGAATCTGCGCATCGACGGCGAGAACGTGCTGAAGCAGTTGCATGCCGTCCATGCCCGGCATGCGCAGGTCGGAAACGAACACCACAGGCGAGCCGGGCACGGCCGCGGCCAGCGCACTCGCCGCCGATGCGTGCGATTCCACCGGGAAGCCCGCGAGCGCCACCGCCTGTTCGACGCCGAGGCGCACGTTCTCGTCGTCCTCGACGATCACCACGCGGATGTCATCGCTTGCCTGCCGGATCGGGCTTTTAGTCACTGTCAGCGCTCCTGCCGTTCGCCGCTACGAATTCGATGGTGAATTGTGCGCCACCGCCTTCGAGATTGACAGCCGCGATCCGTGCGCCGAAGCCCTCGACGATGCGCGACGTGATCGCGAGCCCGAGGCCGAGGCCATGTCCGCGCGGCTTGGTCGTTACGAACGGCTCGAACAGATGCGCGAGCACTTGCGGATCGATGCCGGGCCCGTTGTCGGCGATGAAGAAGATGACGCGAGCGGGATCGTCGGCCCGGTTTGCGCCGATACGGACGCGCGGCGCTTCGCATCCGGCGAGCGCATCGAGCGCGTTACCCAGCAGGTTGACGAGCACCTGTTGCAGACGCCCCGGCTCGGCTTCCACGATAGCGTCCGGCGCGATGTCGATATCGAGCTGGACACGTTCGTCGCGGATGCGCGCGTCGTACATGAGCCGCGCATGCGCAAGCGCATCGCCGAGCGCGACCGGCACCGTGTTCGCCTCGGGCTTTCTCGCGAACGCCTTCAGTTCCGCCGTGAGCTGCGCCATGTTCTCGACGAGTTTGCCCACGCGCTCCAGATTGGCGATGGCCTGCGCGGGCTGGCCGCGCTCGAAGAACGTGCGCGCGTTGTCGCACAGCGTGCGGATGGCGACGAGCGGCTGATTGATTTCGTGCGTCAGGCCGGCCGCCATCTGGCCGAGCACGGCGAGCTTGCCCGCATGGACGACTTCCTGTTGCGAATCGCGCAGCTTGTGTTCGGTGAGCACGCGTTCCTCGATCTCCTGTTGCAACGCCGCCGTGCGCTGCTGCACGGTTTCTTCGAGACGGTCGTTCGCGCGCTGCAAGGCGTCCTGCGCCCTTAGCCGCTCGACGATCACGCGACGTCGCTGCACGGCGTAGAGACCATAGAGTCCCGCGATCAGGAACGCGAGCGTCACGAACGCGAAGGCGAGTTGTTGCTGCCGTCGCGCCGTCGAGAGATCGAGCGCCACCATGATCGCGTCGCCCGCTTGCGGCGCGCTGCGCGACATCACGAGATAGCGCCGCGTGCGGCCGGGATGCGACCAGTCGGGCAGGCGCGCGAACCACGCGCCGTTGCGCCAGTCGTCGAGCCGTTCGTAGCCGAGGTTATCGACCTTGCGGCCCGCATACTGGCGCGATGCCTGGATCTGCTCCTGCTTGTGCGCGGCGATGGGCGCGAGCGCGGTGAACTTCCACGCGGGCACGGTCGAGATCACGACCACGCCGTTGCCATCGACGACCATCGCGGCTTCGTTCGGGACGCGCCACGCGGCCTCGAGTGGATCGACGCTCAGCTTGACGGCCGTCGCGCCGAGCACCTTGCCCGCGCCGCGCACCGCGCTCGCGAAATACAGACCCGGCTCGCCCGTGTTCGTGCCGATGCCGAAGAAGCGGCCGCTGCCGCCCGAGATCGAATCGGTGAAGTACGGGCGATACGCGACGTTCGTGCCGACGAAGCTCACCCGCTGATTCCAGTTGCTCGCGGCGATGACGTCGCCGTTCAGGTCGATGACATCCACCGCGACGCTGCCCGCGTCCTTGTTGACCGCTTCGAGATAATCGTCGACGGCGGGGAGCAGCGCGCGCCGCGCGTCGGGCGGCGCTTCGAGCAAGGTCTTGATGCTGTCCTGGCGCGCCGCGATCGCGGGAAGGATCTCATAGCGGCCCAGTTCGCTCTTGAGGCTCGCGGCGTACAGATCCAGCCGGTGCGCGCCCGCTTCGGTCAGTGCGTCGAGTCCGCGATGCCAGGCCACTTCCACGGCGGCGGCGGCCGCGGCGAGATAGAGCACCGCGCTTGCCGCCACTGCCCACAGGGGAACGCCCAACATCGTCATACACGGTCATCCGAAATGCGCCAGCACCAGCAAGGTCAGCGTGACGACGATCGCCCCGCCGATGCGCGTCGCGATCTGCGCAAAGGGCATCAGCGTCATCCGGTTGGCGGCCGTCAGGATCGCCACGTCGCCCGTGCCGCCCTGGCCGCTGTGGCATGCGTTCACGATCGCGGTGTCGATAGGGTACATCTTCATCAGCCGTCCGACCACGAAGCCCGTGCCCATGAGCGTCGCGACCGTGATCACGATCGTCACGATGTTCGCCACCGTGAACGCCGCCATCAGCTTGTCCCACGGCGTCATCGCCACGCCGATCGCGAACAGCAGCGGATAGGTCACCGCCGTCGAGAAGAACTTGTACACCACGAACGCGCCTTCCTGAAGCTGCGGCGACACCGCCCGCGCGAGCTTCACCAGCACCGCCAGAAACAGCATCGCCACCGGGGCCGGCAGGCCGAAGATGTTTCTGCACATCAGGCCGAGCAGATACAGCGTGATCGCCGTGATGCCCGCGGCCGCGATGTGCGTCACGTCGATATGTCCGGTGATTTCTTCCTTCACCGGGTCCATCTCGTCCTGCTCGCCGACCTGCAGACGACCCTGGCCCGTCAGATGCGGAAAGCGGCGGCCGATCATGTCGAGCACGCCGGACAGCACGATCGCGGTGAGACTGCCGAGCATCACGGGCGGCAAGACCTGCGCGAAGAGTTCGCCCTGCGGCAGATGCATGATCTCCGAATAGCCGATCGAAAGCGGAATCGCGCCTTCGCCGACGCCGCCCGCCATGATCGGCACGACGATATAGAGCAGCGTGTGACGCGCGCCGAGCCCGAGCGCCGTGCCGACCAGCGTGCCGACGATCGCCGCCACGATTGAGCCGACCGCGAGCGGAATGAAGATCTTGATGAAGCCCTTGATCAGCACGCGCCGGTCCATGCTCAGAATGCTGCCGACGATGATCGACGCGATGAAGAGATACAGGAAGTTCGTCTGCTTCGTGAACTCGGTCGTGAGAGTCAGGATCGGCTTCGGCAGCAGATGATAGTAGGTGAGCGCCGACGGAATGAAGGTCGCGAAGATCGCCGCCGCGCCGATGTTGCGCACGAGCGGCATGCGCTTGCCGATCTCGGCGCACGTGAAGCCGAAGAAGGCGAGCACGGCGATCGCCATCGAGATTTCGCCGGGCACCTTGCCCGTCACCGCAAATCCCGTGATCAGGCCGAGCAGCAGCAGGTACACCGGCAGCGGAATGATGCCGATGCGCGTTTCCATCAGCTTCCACCAGCCCTCGGGCCAGAAGCGTTCCTTGTTCGTCGATGCCGGCTGCGCGTCGTCGTGCTGCGCGCTTTGAGATGTGATCTGCACGTATGTCTCCTTGCTGTTGGGGCGATGCATGTGCTGCAATCCGAACGGCGGGCGTGTGCGTCCCACGCCGCGTGTGGCGGATGATTCGGGATATGTCGGGGAAAGCGGGGGCGGCCGGTTACCGGAAGAATGCGCGTGCGCGCCGGGGCAATGGCAGGGTCAAGATGTCGTCTCCGTTGTTGGCTGGCCCTGAGCGGCGAAGCGCGTTCGCGGCGGGGTCTATGCCTATGACAAGGCAAGGGCCGTGCCAACGGACACGCGCGGATGCGACATGCCAAGCCACTGATTTGATGTGGATTTTTTTGAGACGACAGCGGGCGGCCGCGCAGCGTTCTGAAATTTCAGAATCGGGCCGTTTTGATGGCTGAGGTTTTAGACTGTGAGCTCATCCTTTTCAATGCAACCGGAGTTCCTTCACGCATGACGAGAACCAACGAGTATCGGCAGCCCATCGGCGAAGCGGTGAACGGCTGGACGGCGCGCGAGCGGCCCGCGCGCATCGGCATCGACGGCAGGCATTGCCGCATCGAGCCGCTCGACGTGGAGCGCCACGCGGCGGATCTTTTCGACGCCTATGGACAGGCGCCGGATGGCAGCGACTGGACGTATCTCTTCGTCGGACCGTTCACCGACTTCGACGCATTCCGCGACTATCTGACCAAGGCCGCGGCGTCCAACGATCCGCTGCACTACACCGTCGTCGATTCCGTGAGCGGGAAGGCGGTCGGCACGCTGGCGCTGATGCGCATCGAGCCGGTTCATGGCGTCATCGAAATGGGCAGCGTCACGTTTTCGCCGCTGCTCAAGCAGACGCGCATATCGACGGAAGCGCAATATCTGTTGATGCGCCATGTCTTCGACGACCTCGGTTACCGGCGCTACGAATGGAAGTGCGACAGCCTGAACGCGCCGTCGCGCAAGACCGCGCTGCGGCTCGGCTTCGAATTCGAGGGGATTTTCAGGCAGGCGATCGTCTACAAGGGACGCAATCGCGATACGGCCTGGTACGCGATCATCGACAAGGACTGGCCGCGCATTCGACACGCCTTCGAGCGCTGGCTCGCCGACGACAACTTCGACGCGAACGGCAAGCAACGCGCATCGCTCGCGCAATTGCGGGGCGAAGGCGGCGAGTGAATCGAACGCGCCTTCGCCAGCGGGCTTACTTCTGGATGCCGAGCAGTTCGACTTCGAACGTCAGGTCGCTGTTCGGCGGGATCGCGCCCACGCCGCGATCGCCGTAAGCGGTTGCGGCGGGGCATGTCAGCTTCGCCTTGCCGCCGACCTTGATCTTCTGCACGCCTTGCGTCCAGCACGGAATCACCCGGTTGAGCGGGAAGGTCGCGGGGCCGCCGTGCTTGCCCGAACTGTCGAACTCGGTGCCGTTGGCGAGCGTGCCGCGATAGTTGACGCTCACCACGTCGTCGGCTTTCGGTTGCGGACCCGTGCCCTGTGTAAGGTGTTCGACGACGACACCCGACGGCAATTTGTCGACGGCGTTGGCGGCGAATGCGCTCGATGCGATGGCCGATGCTGCAAGCAAAGCGATGACTGATTTCATGCGATAACCTCGTTGGACGGAACGCCGATTATATCGGGAGCCTTGCCGCCTCAATCCGGACGCGCCTCTGGACACTCCGCCCGATACCAGCGATCGACCTGACGCTGCGCCGCGTGGAGATCGTCGGGATAGTACGGATCGTAGAACTTCGACGGGTCGTAGCCCGCCCGCTCCAGCGCCGCCAGCTCGCTCATGTTGCGCTCGCGCGTGGGCGGCGCGTGGTTTCTGAGCGCGGTGAGATCGCGGCATTGCGCTGCGCTCAGGTTCGTTGCGCTTTGCTGCATGCCGCTCGCGGCGCATCCGGCCAGCGTGATCGCCAGCGCCGGGACCATCGAGCGGATTTTCAGTGGCTTTCTCATGTCGCGTCCTCCTTCTGCCCGTGGCTGAACATTACTGCATGCACGGGGCGTCCATCCGAAGTATCCCTAGTTGGAGCGAAATCCGCTCGGCCCGCCTCGTCTGAACCCGGCGACGACTGCAGTTGCGCCATTGTTTGCGTTTCGCAAATGACGCGTTCGCCCTTTCGGCAGTTCTTTTCAAAGGGCGTCTGGGTCACTCTCTGTTCCGTCGGCGAGGCCGCACTGCGACGAACCCGCCGGCGATTCTGACTCAGGAGACAGAGATGACCTCGAAACGGTGGGATACGTCCTACGAATGGAAAGCCGTGACGCTGCTTGCGCTCGGATTCGGCCTCGTCGGCCTCGACCGGTGGCTGATCGCGCCGCTCTTCCCGGCGATCATGAAGGACCTGCATCTCACCGCGCAGGACGTCGGCAACTGCATCGGCATACTGGGTCTTTCGTGGGGCGTGTTCGCCGCGCTGATGGGCGGCATCTCCGACAAGATCGGGCGGCGCAAGGTGCTGATTCCCGCGATCATCGCGTTCTCGCTGCTTTCCGGCTTCTCCGGCGTCGCGGGCGGTCTCGCCAGCCTGCTCGCCGTGCGCGCGCTGATGGGCGTCGCCGAAGGCTCATTCTGTCCGACGAGCTTCGCCGCCACCGCGGACGCCTCTCATCCGAAGCGGCGCGGTTTCAATCTCGGGCTTCAGCAAAGCGGATTCGCGCTCTTCGGGCTCGCGCTTTCGCCGATCATCGCGACGCAATTGCTCGGCGTGGTCTCGTGGCGCTGGGTCTTCGCGCTCGTCTCGATTCCCGGCCTGATTCTCGGGCTGCTGATGTTCTTCGTGATTCGCGAGCCGCGAACGGCCGAGTCGCCGGCCGTGGAACAGAAGGCGCCGGCCGCGCAGGGCAACTGGCGCGACGTGCTGAAGCGCCGCAACATTCCTGTCGCCATGGTCGCGCTGTTCTGTGCGATGACGGATGTCTTCGTGCTGGGCGCGATGCTACCGCTTTATCTCACCGACTACCTCGCGCTGGACACTCAGCGCATGGGCATCGTCGTGTCGGCGATCGGCTTCGGCGGCTTCGTCGGGCAGTTCGGTCTGCCGGGGCTGTCCGATCTCGTCGGCCGGCGGCTCGCGAGCATCGCCGGTTTCACGGGAACGGCGGTCATGCTGTACGTGTTTCGCGGACTCGGCGCGCAGCCGCTGATCCTGTTCATCGTGCTGTTCGTCGCGTCCTTCTTCACGCTGGGTCTCGTCGCGCTGCTTTCCGGGCCGGTCGCGACGGAGGCGGCGCCCGTCGGCATGGTGTCGACTGCCATCGGGATCGTCGTCGGCGCGGGCGAGATTTTCGGCGGCGGCGTGGCGCCGGCGCTCGCGGGATTCGTCGCGACACGCTTCGGTATCCAGAATATTCTCTGGCTGCCGATCTGCGCGGTGCTGCTCGGTATCGGCGTGAGCCTGCTGCTCGAAGAAACCGCGCCCGCGAAAGTGCGCCGGAATTCGGGGACGGTGGAGTTCACCGGCGTCGAGCAGCCGGAGTAAAACAGCTGTTTCGGAGCCTCGCGCGCTTTGGATACACTGACATGCTGGATACGACCGAAAGGGACCGGCATGGATCGTTTTCTCAGCATCGAGGCCTTCGTGCGGGTTGCGGAGACCAGCAGCTTCGCGGAGGCGGCGCGCCAGCTCGGGGTGGCCAGTTCGGTGGTCACCACGCGCATCCAGCAACTGGAGAAGTTTCTCAACGTGCCGTTGTTTCACCGCAGCACGCGGCACGTGCGGCTTTCCGATGTCGGCGAGGCGTTCTATCGGGACTGCGCGGAGGTCGTGGGGCGCGTCAACGAACTGACCGACCAGATGCGCGAGTTGCGCGCGACCCCGACCGGGCGCCTGCGGATCCAGATGCTGCCGGGCTTCGCGCTCGGTCACTTCGGCGCGTCGCTTGCCGAATTCAATCGACGTTATCCCGGCATCCAGCTCGACGTGATCGTCAATGATCGTGTCGTCGATCCGATCGAGGAGGGCTTCGACGTCGCGTTCCAGATTTTCCCGGCGATCTCCGAATCGCTGATCGAGCGGCGTCTCTTCACCGTCCGGCGATTGTTCTGCGCCGCGCCTTCGTATCTACAGGAGCACGGCGCGCCGCGCCATCCGCGTGAACTGCTGGATCACAGGACGGCGCTCTACTCGGGCTATCCGTCGCGCAATCGCTGGACGATGACGCGCGGCGACGAGGTCGTGGAAATCGAATTGCCCGGCATCATCCGTTCCAATTCCGTCCATTTGCTCCATGACTACGCGCTGACGGGCGGCGGAGTCGTGTGCCTGCCGACGCTGGTGGCGAGCGCGTCGCTGCTCGATGGCTCGCTCGTGCCGATTCTCGCGGACTATGCGCTCTCGCCGATGAACTTCGCCGCCGTCTATCCGGCGACGCAACGTCAGGGGCTGAAGGTGAAGGCGCTGGTCGAGTTTCTCGCCGAGCGGCTGGGCCCGGAGCCGGTGTGGGACGTGCCGCTCATCGAGCGCGGATGGGTGAAATAGCAACGCAACTAATCGTCTTTCGCTCGACCAGCCTGTAAACCCGGCGGCTATCGCCGCTGCGGGCCGAACATTCGCGACAACGCCCGCGCGAGCTCCTTGACGACGGTGTCCGCGGTCGGACGATGCAGCAACGCGATATCCATCGTCTCGATGGCCGGCAGCCCGTTCTTCGCCGTCAGCACGACGTGATCCGGCGAAACGGCCCGCGCCGGAAGCAGGCTGATTCCCAGACCATCGGCGACGGCCGCCTGAATGCCGCTCAGACTCGAACTGATGAAGCTCAGCCGCCAGCGTCGTCCGATGCTTTCGATCGCGTTGGTCATGTCGTCGCGATAAAGCCCGCGCGGCGGAAACGCGACGAGCGGAATCGGGTTCAGGCCGAACGAGGGATTCTTCGCGCTGTCGATCCATCGAAGCTGCTCCGGCCAGCTCGCGACCGCCTCGCGGCTATTGCGGCGCTGCTTCACGAGAACCAGGTCGAGGTCGCCGCGATCGTAGCTGGCGCTGATGTCGCGGCTCAGCCCGCTCGTCACTTCGAGCTTCACCTGCGGATGCTTGCGATTGAACGCGGCCAGCATATGCGTGGTCGGCCCGCCGACGAAGTCTTCCGGCACGCCGAGGCGCACTGTCAGGCCCACGTTCGCGCCCGATAGCGCCTCGATCATTTCATCGTTGAGCGCGAGCATCCGGCGTGCGTACGCAAGCAGGGTTTCTCCGGCGTCGGTCGGACGGACGTCGCGGCTGCCGCGTTCGAGCAGCTTGTGTCCCGCCATCTCCTCCAGTCGACGGACCTTCTGGCTCACGGTCGATTGCGTCGAATGAAGCCGTGCGGACGCTGCGGTGAAGGTGCCGCAATCCGCCACCATGACGATGGCTTTCAGCAGATCCAGATCGAAGAGCGGGGTACGTGCTTGGGGAACGTGTTTCATCGACCCAGTTGATCGTTGAATTCGGACTCTGACTTCTATCACGCGTGACCGGCACTGGCAATCGCGCAGCCGCCGCGTGTCTACGGGTATTCGCTTTTCAACTGACGCCTATTAGAACATTTAATTTTTGAATACAAGGCGAGATGGATAACATCAGCCGACGTTGATGCGAATGGCTAGCCATCACCCTTCGACGTCAGACAAAAAGGCTCGAACGCAGGCGAAAAACCGCGTGACGAGACATATGCCCGGAGACAAGGATGAAGAAAGCGCAAGTGAACACCTGGAGGATATCGCTCGTGGCGGCCGCTACCGGCATGGTGCTGGCAGGCACGGCGGGCGCGCAATCGAGCGTCGTGCTGTACGGCATCGTCGATGGCGGCATCACGTACACGAATAATCAGCAAGGCCATTCGGCATGGCAGGCGACGGGCGGTAACGAGTCGGGACCGCGCTGGGGTCTACTCGGATCGGAAGATCTGGGCGGCGGCCTGAAAGCGAATTTCAAGCTGGAGAACGGCTTCAACGTCATGAACGGCACGGCGATGCAGGCCGGCCGGATGTTCGGCCGGCAGGCCTGGGTCGGCATGAGCAGCGAGAAGCTCGGCGCGGTAACGCTGGGCCGCCAGTACAACACAGTCCAGGATATTCTCGGTTCGATCCAGATCAGCAATACGCTCGCTCAGTATTCGACCCATCCGTTCGACAACGACGACATCAACAACACGTTTCGCACAAACAACGCCGTCAAGTATGTCTCGCCGATCATCGCGGGATTGCAGGCGAACGCGATGTACGGCTTCTCGAATTCCACCGGCTTCGCGGCCAACAATAGCTGGAGCGCGGGTCTCAGTTACACGAGCGGGCCGGTCAATCTCGGCGCGGCCTACGCGCGCATGAATCAGCCCGCGAGCAGCGCCGTGGGCGCGGTCGCATCCGACAACTACTACGCGCCGAGCGCCGCGGTCTTCGGAACACGTCTCGTCGACGCGACCCGCCAGCAGATCTGGGGCGCGGGCGGCACCTACACATTCGGTCCCGCGACGCTCGGG
Organism: Caballeronia sp. S22; assembly: GCF_964261745.1. Taxonomy (NCBI): domain Bacteria; kingdom Pseudomonadati; phylum Pseudomonadota; class Betaproteobacteria; order Burkholderiales; family Burkholderiaceae; genus Caballeronia; species Caballeronia sp. S22. The sequence goes on from NZ_OZ180037.1 coordinate 59,765, forward strand.
CTGCTCTACACGGGCTCGGACTTCAACATGGCCTCGGGCGGCGCGCTGCGCTTCGGGAACTATGAAGGCAGCGTACGCTATTCGCTGTCGCCGGCGCTGATCGCGGCTGTCGGCTATACCTACACGCAGGCGTCGCAAGGCGATACGAGCGGGCACTATCATCAGGTCTCGGGCGGTCTCCAGTATCTGTTGTCCAAGCGCACGGACGTCTATGTGAACGGCTTTTATCAGAAGGCGACGGCTGGCATCGGTCATGCATGGATCGATGGCATCGCCGCGCCGTCGTCGACGACTTCACAACTGGCGTTCGTCGCCGGTCTGCGTCAGAAGTTCTGACAGGTCATGCGAGGAACCTCATGAAACTCCGCATTCTTCTTGCCGCGCTGCCGTTCATCGGCCTCTATTCGGGCGGCTCGCTCGCCGCGCATACGCCGCTTCTCTTCGGCGTTCCTTTCCTGCTGGTGTGGAATCTCTTCTGGATGGCGGCGACGGCTGCGATCCTTGCGCTCATCTATTGCCTCGACAGCCGCGACGAAGCGGCGAATTCGAGCGCACGCGCGGGAGGATCGCAATGAACGCGTCGCTGATCATCATCGTTCTGTTCGCGATCTTCGCGCTGGCCGTGGGCCTGTACGCGCGTCGCGGAAAAAAGCAGCTCAGCCTGGAGCAATGGGCGGTCGGCGGACGCGGCTTCGGCTCGCTGCTGACCTTCCTGCTGATGGCGGGCGAGGCCTTCTCGACATTCTCGTTCCTCGGCGCGAGCGGCTGGACCTATAGCAAGGGCGTGCCGGCGTTCTATATCCTGTCGTACGGGTGCCTCGCGTATGTGCTCGGCTACTGGATGCTGCCCGCCATCTGGCGCTATGCGAAGGACCGCAACCTCGTATCGTTCGCCGATTACTTCGCATCGAAATACGATAGCCGCGTGATCGGCGTGCTGGTTTCGATCGTGGCCGTGCTCGCGATGGTGTCGCTTCTGATCATCCAGTTGCGCGGGCTCGGGATCATCGTCTCCGAGATGTCGTATGGGCTGATCTCGCAGAACACCGCTATCTGGATCAGCGCGGTGCTGATGGTCGCGTACATGACGGTTTCGGGCATCCACGGCTCGGCGAGCATCGCGATCTTCAAGGACGTGCTGATTCTCGGCCTCGCGATCTTTCTCGGCACCTATCTGCCGCTGCATTACTTCGGCGGCTTCGGCGAAATGTTCGCGCGCATCGATGCCGTGCATCCGGAACTGCTGCGCATGCCCGAGCATGGCTTCAATCTGAGCTGGTACAACTCGACGCTGCTGCTCACGTCGCTCGGCTACTACCTGTATCCGCACGGCTTCACGGCGGTCTATGTGGCGCGCGATGCATCGGCGCTGCGCAAGAACGTCGTCCTGATGCCGATCTATCAGGTGCTCATCGCGTTCCTGTTCCTCGTCGGCTTCGCTGCCGTGCTCACCGTGCACGGGCTCGAAGGCGCGCAAACCGATCTCGCGCTGCTGCGGCTCGTCAAGCAGACTTTCCCGGCGTGGTTCGTGGGCATCGTCGGCGGGGCGGGGCTGCTCACCGCGCTGGTGCCGGGCTCGCTCATCATGCTCAATGCATCGACGACGATCGCGCGTAACATCTATCGCGAAGGCTTCGCGCCGCAGGCGACCGACAGGGAAGTGGCCCGCGTCGCCCGTATCGCGCTGCCGCTGTTCACGCTGGTCGTCGTCTTTTTCGTGTTGCGCGGCGGTGCGACCTTCGTGGCACTCGCGATCTTCTCGTCGAGCCTGCTCACGCAACTGGTGCCGATGCTCGCATCGAGTTTTCTCAAGCGCCCGTTCGGCACGCGCGAAGCGGCGTTCGGCGGCATCGCGGCAGGCGGCGTCGTGCTCGGGCTGTCGAACTGGGGCGGCATGACGCTTGCGACCGCGTTTCCCGGCGCGCCGCTCGCGTTCACGTCGATCAACATGGGGCTCGTCGCACTGTTCGCGAACGCCGTGGTCTTCGTTGCAATCAGCGCCGCACAACGTTTGCTGCGGGCGCGTATCGATACTGCCGTCGGATCGGCATGACAAACATGACTCGCTCTCTTTACCTTTCCAATGTCCGGCTGGCCGATGACCAGGCCGTCTCCGTCTCGGTCGTCGATGGCCGTATCGAAGCGCTCGGCGCGAATGTCTCGGCGCCGCCCGGCGCGCATGTCGAAGATGGCGGCGGCGCGCTGCTGCTGCCGGGCTTCGTCGAAGGCCACACGCACATAGACAAGAGCAACTGGGGCCGTCCGTGGTATCGCAATGAAGTCGGCCCGCTGCTCACCGATCGCATCAACAACGAACGCGAGTGGCGCAAGACATCGGGACACGATGCCGCCGCGCAATCGCTCGCGCTGTCGCGCGCATTCGTGCAGGCGGGCACCACGCGTCTGCGCACGCATGTCGATATCGACACCGATGCGCGCCTGCGCTACCTGGAAGGCGTGCTCGCGACGCGGCAGACCATGCGCGACACGCTGGAGATGCAAATCGTCGCGTTTCCGCAGTCGGGCATGCTGATTCGTCCCGGCACGGTCGAATTGCTCGGCAGCGCGCTTGCTGAAGGCGCCGATGTTCTCGGTGCGCTCGATCCCGCGTTGATCGACGGCGATCCCGTTGCATCGCTCGATGCGACTTTCGCGCTCGCGGAACGCCACGGCAAGCCGATCGATATCCATCTGCACGAGCCCGGCGAAGTCGGCGCATTCACGCTGAGACTGCTGCTCGACCGCGTCGAGACGATGGGCATGCAGGGCAGGGTGGTCGTCAGTCACGGCTTTTGTCTGGGCGCGTTGCCGGAGCGCGAACGCGATGCGTTGCTGGATCGAATCGCCCGGTTGCGCGTCGCGCTGCTGACGAGCGCGCCGCCTTCGCGCACGGTTCCGCCGCTCAAACTTTGTCGCGAGAAGGGCATCACGATGTTCGGCGGCAACGACGGCATTCGCGACACCTGGTCGCCATACGGCGTTCCCGACATGCTCGAACGCGCGATGTTGATCGGCATGCGCTACGACCTGCGTCGCGACGACGATCTCATGATCGCGTTCGATTGCGTCAGCGAGGCCGCCGCGCGCGGTTGCGGTTTCATAGACTACGGCCTGCACGCGGGCGCACGCGCGGACCTCGTGCTGGTCGATGCGCAGACCGTCGCGCATGCGGTGGCGTCGCGGCCGGTGCGCAAGCTCGTCGTCTCCAACGGCCGCATCGTGGCGCGTGACGGAGCGCTCACGTGACGAACGAACATGAACACGTCGACATACTGATCGAGCACGGCTGCGTCATCACGATGGATCCAGCGCGCCGTGTCATCGATGACGGCGCGGTGGCGGTGAAGGGCGATCGCATCGTCGCTGTCGGCGAAACGAGCGAGCTCGCGCGGCGATACCGGGCAGCGCGTGTGATCGATGCACGCCGCAAGGCCGTATTGCCCGGCCTGATCGATGCGCACGCTCACGCCGGGCACGCGATGCTCAGAACGATCGGCGGCGCGGACGGCGATGCATGGACGGCGGCATGCGAGGCGATCTACACACGCGCTTCCGACGAAGCCTTCTGGGAAACGGAGTCGCATCTGGCGGCGCTCGAACGTCTGAAGGCGGGTGTGACGACAGGCGTCTCGCTACTGGGAGGCGGCGATTCGATCATGCGTGTCGATGATCCCGTGTATGCGCGGCGTCATTGCGATGCGGTGGTCAGGACGGGCACACGATCGATCGTCGCGGTCGGTCCGTCGCGTCCGCCCGCGCCTCGTCCTTATACACGGCACGGCGCGAGCGGACAGAGCGAGACATACGACGTAGATTTCGAACGCATGTTCGACGTGTGCAAGGACATCGTCGATGCATGTCATGGCGATGCCGATGGCCGCATTCAGATCGCGTTGATGTTGCCCGTGTTCGCGCCGGAGCATTATCCCGAGGTCGCGCAATATGAAGGCGACTATCGGCGTGAAGCGCAGCGCTATATCTCGATGGCGCGCGAACGGAACCTGAGTTTCACGCAGGATGGTCATCGCGCGGGCACGCTCGATTTCGCGCATCGCGAGCTGGGATTGCTGAACGCGAAGTCGTTCATGTCGCACGCGATCGATCTGACGGATGCGGACATCGCGGCGTGCGTGGAGACGGGCGCTTCGATCGTGCATAACCCGAGCGCGATCATGTCGATCATCGGACGCTGCCCGGTGCCCGAACTGATCGATGCGGGCGTGACGGTGGCGATCGGCTCCGACGGTGCTGCGCCCGACAGAGGCTATGACATGTTCCGTCATATGTGGCAGTGCATGCACTACCATCGGCGGCACTTTCGCGATCCGGATGTGCTTCCGCATGGCAAGGTGCTCGAGATGGTCACCATCGACGCTGCCCGCGCCTTGTCACTCGACCACGAACTGGGTTCGCTCGAAGCGGGCAAGCAGGCCGACATCATTCTCGTCGACCTGTTCAAGCCGCATCTGATGCCGATGAACATGCCGGTCTATCGCGTCACGTGCTTCGCGAATGCGGGCGACGTGTGCATGACGATGGTCGGCGGAAAGGTCCTGATGGAGGATTACCGGGTGCTGTCGGTCGATGAAGGGGAGATACTCGAACGCGTCTCGCAGGTGGCGGATAGCACGTTCGAGCGCGCGGGCTTGCGTCATCTGCTCGACGCGCCGCGAACGTTGTGGGGGCACAGCCACTACTGAAGCCGGACCCTTGCGGCACGCCTGAGCAGCAGGGCGTGCCGCATCGCGGCAATCAACGCGGCGCGTTGAGCGTCAGCTTCATGTGCCGGTTGACGTCCTTGTACAGCAGATAGCGGAAGCGGCTCGGCCCGCCCGCATAACACGCTTGCGGACAGAATGCGCGCAGCCACATGAAGTCGCCTGCTTCCACTTCGACCCAGTCCTGATTCAGCCGATACACCGCCTTGCCTTCCAGCACGTAAAGACCGTGTTCCATCACGTGCGTTTCCGCGAACGGGATGACGCCGCCGGGCTGGAACGTGACGATGTTCACGTGCATGTCATGGCGCATGTCGCTGGAATCGACGAAGCGCGTCGTCACCCAGCGTCCTTCGGTGCCGGGCATGGCGATCGGCTCGATGTCCTGCTCGTTCGTCACGAAGGCTTCGGGAAGCGGCACGCCATCCACGACTTCATAGTGCTTGCGGACCCAGTGGAAGCGGGCGGTATCCTTGTGACGATTGCGCAACTGCCAGTTCGTGCCGGGCGGAATGAACGCATAGCCGCCGGTCTTCAGCACGTGCAACTTGCCTTGCAGCGTCACTTCGATTTCGCCTTCGACGACGAACAGCACGCCTTCCGCGTTCGGGTCCTGTTCAGGCTTTTCGCTGCCGCCGCCGGACGCCACTTCCATGATGTATTGCGAGAACGTCTCGGCAAACCCGGTCAGAGGCCGCGCCAGCACCCAGAGCCGCGTCTTGTCCCAGAACGGCAGATGACTCGTGACGATATCGCGCATCACGCCTTTGGGGATGACGGCATACGCTTCGGTGAACATCGCGCGATCGGTCAGCAGCTCTGTCTGCGGTGGATGACCGCCATGAGGCGCGTAGTAGGTATTCGTTGACATACGTAAGTCTCCGTTGATGTTCACGCCGCCGTGCTGATCGCGACGCCGTGGTGGTGTCCGGCTTGACCGGACTCGAATTGCAGGCGGGACACATCGCCCCAGAACTTTCCGCTGCGCACGATCGTGCGCTCCGCTGGCACGGCCGCGACGGCGGCGGCCGCGTTGGCCGCCTTCACGATGACGAACGTCGCGTCGTGACCGGCCTTCAAACCGTAAGCGTCGTGCCCGAGCACCGCGGCGCCGGCATCGGTTGACATGTGCAGCGCGACGCGCAGTTCATCATCAGTATAGAAACCTGAGCGATAACCGATCAGCATCGCGCGTTGCAGCATGTCGCCATTGCCGTACGGCCACCAGGCATCCTGGATGTTGTCGTTGCCGGTGAAGACGCGCACGCCTGCGGCGCGCAATCGCAGGATGGGCGGGAACGCGCGATCGCCGGGCGCGTTGGTCATGATCGACACGCCGGCATCCGCCAGCGCCGACGCGACACGGTCGACCACGTCGGGCGCGACATCGCCCAATGCGTAGGCGTGGCTGACGGTCACGCGGCCATGCAGTCCCGACGCTTTCGTGCGCGCTGCGATCCGGTGCAATTGGTCGATCCCTTGCTGGTCGGGTTCGTGCAGATGGATATCGATTTTCACGCCACGCTTTTCGGCGATGCCAAAGACGATATCGAGCTGGCCGTCGGCGTCGCCGTCGAGTGTCGTCGGGTCGATGCCGCCGACGACCTGAGCGCCTTCACGCGCCGCTGCATCGAGAATGTCCGCGGTGCCCGGACAGGACACGACGCCCGCCTGGGGAAACGCGACGAGCTCGATATCGACGAGGCCGCGCCATTTTTCGCGCGCTTGCATGACGGCGTGAAGATTCGTGAGACCCGTGGTCGCGTCGACATCGACATGACTGCGCATTGCAATGGTGCCGAACGATGCGGCCTGACGAATCAGCGCGTCCGCGCGCTCGGCGATGGGACGTGCGCGCGCGAGTTCCTGCTTTTCGATGGCGAGACGCTCGCGCAGGCTCGCGGCGGAGCGATGAGGGCGCCAGTCATCGCCCACGAAGCTCTTGTCGAGATGAATGTGGCCATCGACGAAGCCGGGCAGGACGAGATGGCCTTTGAGATCGATGACTTCTTCGTCGCGCGCTTCGATGCGCTGCGAGCCGATGCTGGCGAAGCGGCCGTCTTTTACCGCGAGGTTCAATGGATTGCCATCGGCGTCGATGGCATTGACGAAGACGCGGTCGAACATGCTTGTGCCTCAGTGATTCGGGACCTTTTCAACGCGTCCTGAACCGGTTGCGGCGTTGGGTTGTGGGGTCCTGGGTGTGGTGGACCTGTACAAAATATCGGAGACGGTTTGTATCGACAAATTAAATGTTTGAATGTGGGGTATTTGATTTTCGAATGGATTTTGGAAAAGCCGCTTTCAGACAAACCTCGTTGGCTTATCACTTCACCTTTGGCATTCTCATTTCCTCAGCGGATAACAATAAGTTAGCCGAATTAAACCTGTTCATTCGAGAAGGATGTGAGCGATGCCGATTCCGGCTTATATGTGGCTCAAGGACGACGGTGGTTCAGCCATTAAAGGCAGCGTTACGGTGCAGGGACGAGAGGGGAGTGTCGAGATTATTGGCTTCGGTCACGGACTAACGCTTCCAGTCGACGGCAACGCCGGCAAGATCACCGGCACGCGCATTCACGCGCCGATGGCAATCGAGAAGGAGTTCGATGCAGCGAGTCCATATCTCTATCAAGCCGTTGCCAAAGGGCAGACGCTTGAAAGTGCCGAAATCAAGTTCTACCGCATCAACGACGCCGGGCGCGAAGAGAATTACTTCACGATACTGCTTGAGGGCGTGAAGGTCGCGGGTGTCAATCCCGGTTTCGCAAACACGAAAATCGCAAGCCTGAGCCAACTGAATCACATGGAATCAGTGTCGCTCATGTATGACAACATCACTTGGCACTACCTGGACGGCAACATCCGATTCTCCGACGCGTGGACAGAGCGCTAAGCGCGGGAGAACGAAAATGGCTCTGCAGGGTAGATTCGTGGTTGACAATGCGCCGATCGAGATTTTGGCAGTGTCGGGCGTCCGAGCTTTTCCTGCTTTTTCGGGTGACGACGTTTATCGAAACCGGGGCGGCTGCACCGCAATCGTTGGCAAAGGCCCGTTGCCAGCGGGAAAATACTGGATCGTGCCGCGGCCCGAAGGCGGCATCGGCTCACAACTCCAGGCGAAGGCCAGGGATATGTTTAACGCTGTACGAGGTCGGCCATCGCATCACGACGAATGGTTTGCGCTCTACCGGGACGACGGACTGATCGACGACTGGACCTGGGTGAACGGAGTCAAACGCGGCAATTTTCGTTTGCACCCTGTCGGGGGCGGTGGCGTATCGTTTGGTTGTATCACGCTGCAAAGTGTGGCTGACTTTCAGCGATTGCGCCATGCGCTCTTGCAGACGAGCACCGTGCCGGCAGGAAACGCCGGCATTCCCGCATACGGATGGATCGAGGTGGTTACCATTGGCAACACTTGTCCGTAGCCTGCTAAAACTGATGCTGTTCCTAGGATTGCTGTTCTTTTTCATGCGGTTCGCTCATGTGGTCCCGTATCCGCTAACGGTTGAACAGCAGCACGTCCTGATCACATTCGCCGATTGGCTCCACATTCAAGACTATGAGGCGCTTTACATGATCGTGGCGACACTTGTCGATGTGCTCGTGACGACCCTCGCCTATAGAACCATATTGAAACTCTGGCGACGCTACCGGATGCGTCGCGGGTCCGTGCGTGTCTGACGATGAAGGGCACGGCTTGTGCGGGAGTTCGTGAATCGACGATTATTGTCGTGTCAAAAAGTTTGATCATAAAGATTATGTCAATTGATAAAAATTCCATGAGGCTCTGGTGCAAACGCGATACGGACGATCACGACGCGTCGCCAGGTCGGTTATCGACAAGCAATCCGAGCGCGTCGAGATAGATGTCCATCGACCGCTGGACCGATTCGGCGATCAACCGGGAAATGCCCGCATAGTCGTTGCTCACGCAAGCCTCGTCCAGCGAACCGCAATACGCCGCGCGATCTTCGTTCCGGATAACGGCCGGGGGATAACCGGATTTCATCAACTCGACGTTCAAGAGCAGGCGCCCCGTTCTGCCGTTCCCATCCATAAATGGATGGATCTTGACGAACCGCGTATGTAACTCGGCGGCACGCGCGACAGGATGCATATGCTCCCCTCTCGCATGCCACTCGATGAGCGCGGCCAATTCGGCCGGCAGATCCAGAAAATCCGGCGGGGTCGTACGCGCGCCGGCTATCGTTACATTCACATGTCGATAGCGGCAGGCTTCCTCACCGACGCGGCCTTTCAACACCACGTTGTGGATGTTCCGGATCTGCCATGCGGACAGGGGCTCATTCTTCGCGACGATCGAATCGAGATAACGCATCGCGCCGCGACGACCCATCGTTTCGCAGTGCTGCGACAGCGATTTGCCGTCCATCGTCATGCTGTCGAGCACGATCTGAGTCTCGTGCAGCGAGCGTGTGTGGTGCTCGATTGCACGCGCATCAGGCGACCATTCCAGCCTCAGCCTTTTACGCAGCAAAGCCAGAGCCGGAGGCGAAAGCGGACGCACCGCGTCCAGTTCCGCTTTGTCGGCATCGATCGCTTCGAGCATCCGTTGCAGAGACGAATCCATGACTCCGATCCGATGTCGCCGGGAATCGCGGTGAACGTTCCGGCTTGCGTCGACTGGCGGTGCGAATCGAGGAAGCGCTCATCCGTACAGCGGCGATTCTCAGTCATCCTTAAGTTTTTAAACGCTTCTGAAAAACGGCACCCGTAACCACTGACGGACTCAGCCTCGGCGCGGCGACTGGGAACACAAATCGCCGCGCCGGCTGCGCTCAGTCCCTGCTTGGGAAGATGCCGTTTATGCAGATTGCAAAGTTCATCGGCGGATAAGGCTTTCCGTTTGCGTCGCCACCGGCCACCGGCATTGGCGTTATATTGGGCAACTGGAACGTCGTTGCCCCATCCCCACCGTAGAAATTGCCAATCAATGCAAACAGCGCCTGGAATTGCGCGATGTGCAGCGTCTGGCCCTGACACAGCATCCAGCCCTTGGGTGCCCAGCCGAAGCTGAACATGCGGATTTCACCGATATACGCGTCTCCCATTGAACTTCTCCTTGGTTGTCATCGATCGAAGGAACGACACCTGCTCCAGGCTGCTCCTGGCCCTACACGGACGTTACTGTTCGATTTGCCACGCAAGTACCGGCTGACAATCCAGTTGAGGTCGGGACCGGCGTTCGGGAGCCAAGGCGGCCTGTCGCATCTCCCGTTACCTCGATATTCCAGAGACGTTGTCGAAGATCGTGCGACCATTATAGGCCGCTCGATTGTTCGGAAATTTTTTGGTGACGCGGGCGTACGCATCAGGCAGGGACGAACTTCGCCATTACCATCGACCTTGCTAGACTCAGGTTCCAGAAGCGGTTTCCCCTTGCCGTGGAAAGGTAAGGAGGAAAGCGCGGGCGCTGATCTGCACGAAGCGCACGGTTCGAAACCGAACGCCGAACAGGAGAGTTGTTTCGTGAAGAACTGCCTTCTCTGCGTGCTGTCCTTCATGTGGGCTAGCGCGGCCTGCGCCGCCGCTCCTCTCTGCTTCCCGGTCGGAACGACCATGACGCTTCGCGGCACGCCCGTGCAGGACGTCATGGAAACGGACGGCGGCTCCCGACAACCCGTCTCGCTGCTGGCGATGGACCCACCGCTGTGCGTGATCGACAAGCGTTATTCTCAGGACGCGCAAGGTCGGGTCATGGTCCCCCGGGTACTCATCATCGGGCCACCGCTTCCGACCGGCGTGACGCTCTCGGTCACCGGCACGCTGATGCGACGCAGCGCACCGCCCTACTACATGGTGCCGACCGCAGCCTGGGTCGTCCCGCCCACGATGGTTCCACCGCACCAATAGGGGCTTCGCGGCGACACGCGCGGTGCATCGGCCGGCTTATCCGCGAATGTGATTGCCAGCCAGGCGTCAGTTCACGCACTTCAACTCGCCTTCAGGCCGCGCGGCAAGCGGCATAACCGTTACCGGTGAAGGTTAGCCATTGTCGCCTGCATGATCGCAATCACCCTATGCTCGTCCCCATCTCCGGAAAACGCACGGACTTCACCCGTGCACACGGTAAGTGTCTTGCCTGCGTTCTGTACTCGTCCGATAGCCAGAAAGCGCTCGCCAACAGCTGGTCGCAAGAGATTAATCTTGAACTCTGCTGTGACCACATCAAAATCAGGCGCTAACTTCGTCAGCGCTGCATATCCGCATGCGCTGTCTAGAATGCTCGACGTAGCGCCCGCATGAAGATAGCCTTGTTGCTGAGATAGATGACTTGAAAATGGCAGGCCGATGTGCACTTCCCCGTCTTCAACGAGGAGAAGCTGTGCGCCGAGTGTCAGCATTAAGCCCTGCGCGTTGAAGCTGTTGGCAATTCGCGTGTGAAGATCGGCCATTGTCGTCGGTAGAAAGGTGGTTCGATGAACAGCGACTCAGCGACGCTTATATGGTATCGAGTACTCAGACGACGGGGAACAGTCCTCGGATTCGACAGGCACTTCGCACAATTGGCGGTGTACGTCGATATCAACGCAGCCGTGAAGCTGCTACAGCCACGTGCCGAGCCCTTCAGCAGATTGAAGCTGCCAGCAGCAACTCGCGACAAGCTGCGATCTTGCGCGCCCAGTCGTCGATCATTGCGGCGAAGCGCTCGCCTTCGTAACCTTCGAGCGCCTGTTCGCCCGCAGCGTTCAGCGCTGTGAGCTCGTAGCTTACCCATACTTCGGTGCGCGCCTCGTCGAGTGCGACACAACGCACCTCGACAAGACCGGTGCGCGACGCCGGCGTGCAGCGCAAATAGCACGATCGGTGTGCCTTGCGGTCGAAGTCAGTCAGGGTCCAGATGGTCAGCTCATCACCCTGACCGGTGATGAACACCATACCGGACTCTGTGCGGCCGTCGCGGGGATAGACGTAGGTTGGCGTCCAACCGTCGACCCAAAGCTCCTCGCCGGCCGGCGTGAAGAACATGAAGGCCTGGTCGATCGCAGCGTCGACCACGATCCTGTGGCTGGCGTTCAGCCGGTGCGTCATGGCTTGATCCTCCGATGGTCATACGATGAGCTGGCCAAGCTGCCATAACCCGAGTCCAGCCAGCAGCGCGGCAGAGCACAGATTGACGGCGCGTTGCCAACGTTCGTTGAAGCGGTTGCGCAACCGACCCACACCGGCCGACAGGATCAACCACCATAGCGCCGAGCCCACCAGTACGCCGACAACCATCACCCAAGGCGATGCCGAAGGCGAGCGGCCTGCCAGTGCACCGAACACCGCCATGAACGACAGGATGGTTGTCGGGTTCGACATCGTCAGCACGAACGTGCCGGCCATGTAGCGCAGTAGCGTGCTGGTCGGTTGCGAGGCATTCATGCTGCGCACTGCCGGCTTCGTGGCGATGCGCCAGGCAAGCCACAGCAGAAAGCCGCCACCGAACAGGCCCAGCCATAGCCTCAGGCTCAACAACCAGCCGATCAATCCTGTGACGCCAAACGCGCCGATGGCGCCGTACACCGCGTCGGCGAGTGCCGCCCCCAATCCAGTGGCGAGCCCCGCAGGGCGGCCATGATCCAGCGTGCGCTGAATGGCCAGCAATCCAATCTGCCCGACCGGCGCAGCGATCGACAGCCCGATCAGTAGCGACTGGCCGAACAGCACGGGGATGGGTGACGACAGAATGAGATCCATGTCGGGGATTATCCGACGGCATCGAAGGCTTGCACAGAATAAAACACCAATCGAAAATCCAGTTCATCTTCGATTTTTCAGGTGGAAGCTCGTCATGACCGAAGCACTGCAACTCGACGTCAAAGCATGGGCGCTTCTGATGGCGCTACAGGAGGATGGGCGCGCGCCCTTGAAGGCCCTGGCCCTTGCCGCGGGTTTGTCGGTGCCTGCAACGGTGGAACGACTCAAGCGCCTGAAGGACGCCGGCGTGGTGCGCTCTGTAGGCGCCGACCTGGATCCCGTGCAGCTCGGCTATGCCGTACGCGCCATTGTCGGCATCACCGTGCAGCAGCCCGGCAAAAAGACGTTTCTCGACAAGCTGCGCCGCGCGCCCGAGGTGCTGGAATGCCATCACGTCGCCGGCGCCGATTCCTACATCGTGACCGTGGTATCCCCCAGCCTCGAAGAGCTGGAGCGTTTTCTCGCCACCATCAACACCTACGGTGAGACGCGGACCTCGATCGTCTTCTCCACTCCCATTCCGCGTCGCGGTCTGGTGGCGCCGGGTGCGTCGCGCTAGACGCGTTCGACGCTGTCGGCGAGCGCGCGCAACAAGGCCGCGCCATCGCCGTGCCAGGCGCTGCCGTGCATGCAGGCCAGCGTTGTCGGCTGCAATGCAGCAAGGCGTTCCAGCATTGAGCGGGCGTTCCTGGTGTGTGAGAAGTAATCCATCTCGTGACGGAACGCCTCGCTGGGTTCGAGGATATCGCCCTCGGTAAGCGGCGGGAGGTTCGAACCGCCTTGGGTAAATAGGTCGCCACAGAGCAGCGTCGCCGACGCGGTCTCCATGAGAAAGCCGCATTCCCACGCGTGCGGTAGATGCGGCGTATCGAGCCAGCGCACGCTGTGCTGCCCGAGCGAGATCGTCTCGTCATCATCCATTGCGCGTGGCGGCCGGTCGGCATAATCGCTGACCGAGACCATGGCCGCGACCTGGCCGCACAACGGCTCCGCATGCGGCGCGGCCGCGAGAAACTCGTTGAGTGCGCCGCATTCGTCGGACTCGAAATGAGAGAAGCCGATATAGCGCAGACGATCGATCGATATGATGCGTTCGACTGCTTCACGCACGACCGGAAACAGCCTGCGCAGACCGGTATGAAATAGCAGGGCTCGTCGTCGTCGATCAGATACTGGTTGAACGAAAAGCCACCCCCGCCGGGGATCTCGACCGGCGTGGAGATGCGATAGATGCGTTCCGCAATCTCGTCGATGGTTGTACCGCTCGAAAGGGATAGGGTCGGCATGATGCGCTCCTTTCTTGGACAACTTACGTAATCCAGGCTCGGTCAGATCGTCGATGCACGTGCGCCGATTTTCGGCGATCCGGGTATCGATGTCCATTGCTTCTCGATCGATCATCGGCGGCGAGGCCACATCGTATTACACCAATGGAGCCGCAAGCCCTTCTGTTTCGATCACGCGCTCGATCGCAGGTCGCGCGAGCATCCGTTGCAGATACTGACCGCCCTTTCTAACTCCCGCATCGCGACCTTAGCCGATTGTCGGATTCACCACCGAGACGTTCGGGCCTGACGGCATCCAGTCGCCCAGATACCAGTTCTCCTTCCACACCGGATTCGTGCTCGTGATCGCGCCCGTCACGATGTAGCCGCTCGGTTCCAGGCCGCCGACACTGAACGGACCATCGGTCTGACTGTTGTCGATATGGTTCGTGATCTGAATATCGACGGTCTTGGCGACCGGTCCCGCGAGCGATCCCAGATCGATCTGGATGCCCGGGCCCGCGCAGCCCAGCGTCTTCGGGCTGACGATCCTGATCGCCCGGAACACCGCCGTGTTGTCATTCGGCTCGATATCGAGCCCCGCCTGCGGCGCCGTTCCGCCTATGTTCTGCCAGACAGGATGGTCGAAGGTGATGGTGTCGCCCGAAATGATCGTCACGCCCTGGCGACGACAGCCGTCCGCGAGATGATTGGTGATCGTCACGGCGTTGCTCGTCACGCCGTCCTCGATATAGCTGTTCGCGATGTAGATGCCGTCACCCCAGCAGTCGATGGTCGTCGGCGAAGTAATCGTGACATTCGAGCTGCCAGCGATCGAGATGCCCATACCCCACTCCCCCGACGTAGCCGCATTGAGCGACTTGCTGCCGTCGAGGTACGGCGACTCGATGTTCACGTTGCTCACGTCCCAAATGCGCATCATCTGATACGAATCGGTATTGTGAGCCAGCAGCTTGATCGAAGCGCCCTGCGCGAAGCGTATGTGGGTGTTCGAGTGCAGCGTGAGGCCCGTGGTGTCGATCCGGCTTTGCCCGGTGATCAGGAGAATCTGCCCCACCGATCCGTCGATCGCGGCCTGCAATGCAACGCGATCGTTCGTGATTCCGTCGCCCTTCACGCCGAAGGACACGTCGATGAGGACGCCGTTCGGGCTGGTGTCGCTTACGCCGTGAGTGCCGCTGGCCATGCCTGGACTGGCATCGCTCGCGCTCTGCGAACCGGTGGCAGTACTTGGCGTGGGTTCGCTCGTGTCTTGTGAGCCGGTGCTCGTGCTCGTGCTCGTGTTCGGGCTCGTCTTGGTCGACGAATCGGCCGCATTCGACGAATTCGCGCCGCCCCCTCCACAAGCGGACAGCGCAAGGGAGCCAGCGCCGAAGACGAGCGTCGAAAGGAATTTGCGACGCATCGTGCTGGGAATATCGGAGCGTGTCGAGGCCATGAAAAATTCCCTCGAATGACAAGTGCGCGACCGGGCGGAGTCGGATTGATTTGCGCCTCAGGAAGATGAAGCGACAGGCGACGAGCGATTCGCTTCGGCGCTTGCTTGGTTTACGGCGCGAAGAGCAAAGTCCTTAGTGAAAAGGCCGTGCGAGCGTCGATTTTCCCCGTCGCGGTCCACGATGGATCGGCAACGGAAGGTACGTTGTGGTATCTGAAGCTACACATGGCTGTGTATGCTTGTCGCGCGAGCAAAGCTTCAAGACTGGCGTTCGCTATCCAAACGCGCGACCAGCGCCTCACATAGACACACTGAGACGGACGACTGCTCAAGCGTGCCGAGCTTAGCCGCACGACGAGAGAGTTCCGATATGCGCCCTGCCAAGTCCAATATCGTTGCGCTGCTGAGCCTCGCCAACCCGCGATGGCCGATCGCGTGCCGCGCAGCATTGAGCCTCGGCATCCCGCTATTGCTTTCGTGGCTGATCAATGGCGACCTCTCCGCCGGACTTGTTGCGACACTGGGTTCATTTACGTCGCTCTATGCACCGGATCGGCCCTATCGTAATCGTGCGCTCGTGCTTGCCGGTATCGCTATAACTTTCGCCGCGGCGGTGACGGCCGGCGTCGCGGTACAAGGTCTGCCGCATGCAGCGGTTCCGTTGGTCGTCGGCATCGCAATGCTTGCAAGCTTTTTCTCGGCTTCGTTGAAGATCGGTCCGCCAGGCGCCTATATGATCGTTCTCGCCTGCGCCGCCGCGACCGCGATGCCCGTGACCAGTCTTCCCCTGAGCCATGTTTTTCTTCTCATTCTCGTCGGAGGCGCGATTTCGTGGCTAACACACATGGCCGGCGCGTTGATCGCGCCGAGAGGTCCGGAACGCGCCGCGCTCGTGAATGCAGCGAATGCCATTGCGCACCTGCTCGCGACGGCCGATGAACCCGCGCGGGAGATCGCACGCCACTCGGCTGCACTTGCCTTGCATGAAATGTGGATTGCACTGGTGAACCGTCAACCCAGGGATGTGCCGGGCGACGGGACGATAACTACGCTCCGTGCTCTCGGGCTCGAGTTGCATCTGATCTTTGCCCGTTGCAACTGCTCGCGTGACGGAACCGCCGAGCAAGACCGTGTCCGACAGATCGCTTCCCTGGCGTGCACGCAAACAAACCTCGATACCACCATGTCACGCTTGCCGCTAGGACAGCTTCGCGCGGTGGAGCGAATCGCTAGGGACGCGCGCTTTGGAACGAGGGCATGGAACATCGCGTTGCGGGTCGGCATTGCGGTCGCGATTGCAGGCTCGCTGGGCGAAATGCTCGGGCTCACGCGCGCTTATTGGGCGATGGCCGCCGCCACGCTAGTACTGCACCAGGGACTGAATCTTCAGGCGTCTTTGCGAAGGAGCATCGATCGAACCGTAGGCACGCTCGTCGGTATCGGCCTTGCGGCACTCGTGCTCGTCCTGCATCCCACCGGGCTGTCGCTCATTGCGACGCTCATGGCGCTGCAGTTCATCGTCGAACTGCTAGTGGTGCGCAAGTATGCTGTCGCCGTCATATTCGTGACCGCGATAGCGCTCACGATCGCAACGGGCGGTCATGCGATCAAAGACCCTGACACATTGTTCATCGCGCGCGGTGTCGATACTCTGGTCGGTTGTGCAGTGGGTCTACTCGTGTGTGCTGCGTCAAACATCGGATGGCGTACGCGATCATCACTCGCCGCGATGCTTTCGCTGATTGCCTGCATGCGTCCCGTGCTGGGCTACCTTCAGACAGCAACAGTTACAAGCGACGAAGCCTTGCGTTTTCGCCAAAGTTTGCAAGACAAAGCATTCTTGGTAATGATCTCGCTGGACGTGCATCCGGAGATCGAATCCGTTGTCATGCGCGCACAAAGACTTGCCTATCTGATTTCCGGCGCGGCGTGGCTCGTGCAAATGCGCGAAATCGAACCGGCACGCATTCAATGTACGGAACTGCAACGCACCGACACCATTCTGGCCGCGATCCTCACTGACCCACCTGCCACGCTCGATGAGTCGGTCAGTATTGAACTTGCGCGTGCCGCCGAGTCTATCGAAGCATGGCTGGACAACGATACGAAGCGATACTCCTCCTGACCGTTCCGTTCATATCGGGCGATCGTCATCTCTATCTTCCCAACCGCGCGAAACTCATACAGTACAGCGACCGCGGGCGACATCGGAAGCGTCATGGCAAGCGCATAACGGCCGGCGTCGACAACGAGTTCCTGCGCGAGCGAACTCTGTGTCAACTCACCCATAGCGTCTCCAAAGCAAAATGCAGTCTTTAGCTGGCGCTTTCAACTGCACCCGACGCGAGCATTCGCTTGACGACAAGCGCAAGCGGAACAGTGAAACAGAAATGAGACATGAAGCCGCCAATGATGACGATCGGATCCAGATAGTTCGGGTGATTGTCCGACGCGATCGCGATGGCGACGTGCATCACGATCCAGGCGAAGATTGCGTAAAAGAGCGCGACGAAAGTAGCCTCATAGCCACGTCGACGGAAGTACGGCCATATCGCGGCGAACAACACGCCCCAACCGATTGCGAAGACAAAATGAATCGCGGTGCCGATGACGTAGGCCCAGATGCCGATCGATTCTTGAAAAGCCTTACCAAAGACTAGCCCTGTCGCGTTCCGGGGAATGCCGGCGAGCGGCATGAGGTGCTGCACGCCCACCCAGATCAGCGCTTCGTAAATCCAGATAACAATCGCGCCCGCCAATCCACCCGCCGCACCGGCGCGGATGATGC
The DNA here is from genome assembly GCF_964261745.1 of Caballeronia sp. S22. Taxonomy (NCBI): domain Bacteria; kingdom Pseudomonadati; phylum Pseudomonadota; class Betaproteobacteria; order Burkholderiales; family Burkholderiaceae; genus Caballeronia; species Caballeronia sp. S22. The sequence continues at coordinate 77,705 of NZ_OZ180037.1, forward strand.
GAGAAAACGGTGGCCTGGCCGCCGCGTTATTTTGCGAACGTCGGTCCAGTTCCTTGCTTCTTACATTAATGTTACTGCTCATGTTCCATCTCCTTGGCTGCGCAGATTAATCCAGAACTCTCGTCATGCTAGAAAGAGTTCCGCACAGGCCGTAGACGGGGTTAACCAGATATTGGAACTCGAAGCGGAGTTTTATGTCGCAGAACCAGGCTGCCCGCATCGCTGAAGACCGAGTCCCGATAAGGCTCCGAAGCCGTATTGCGAACATCCGGAGCGTCAATGTCCGCGAACCCGGCTAGAAACATCGATAAATAAAACAGATGGCGAAGACAACGATTCGCAAAGATCGAGCGTGCGAAAACTCAGCGTACCCCGGAGGGAATCTACTTCCCGCCAGGCTCGCAACGACGCTGGCGTCCGTGGCGTCGTTGATCCTCGCGGCCTCAATGCTTGCCACTTACTTTCTGGCAAGACCGATCAGGCAATTCGCCGAAGAGCTTCGTCAGAAAGGAGGCGATCTGCGAGTCGGGCCCGTGCGTGCAGCGGGTCCAAAAGAGTTGCGTGCAGCCATCAACGCATCCAACGAGCTGCAGGCGCAACGCCGAAAATTCGTCGATGACCGCACGCTGATGCTCGCCGCCATTTCGCACGATCTGCGAACGCCTCTGACCAAAATCCGCCTGCGAGGCGAGTTCATCGAAGACGAAGAACAGCGGCTGCGCCTCTTCCGAGACGTCGATGATCTGCAGGCAATGGCGGACTCTGCGCTCTCGTTGATCGAGGTCGTTCAAAGAAAGGCCGTCGAGATCCACGGAACAAAAGCAATGGCTATCAGCCCGAGAAGCAGCATACCCAGATAGATCCAGATCCGCCTGAGCCCCGCTTCCGGCGATACCTCTCCGATGATGCACGCCGCGTAATAACACAAGCCGAACGGCGGCGCGAAGACGCCGAGTCCCATCGCGAGCACGACGACCATCGCATAGTGCACCTCGTGGATGCCAAGCTGATGTGCAACCGGAAACAGCAGCGGCCCGAACAGAACGATGGCCGGGATGCCCTCCAGCACGCTGCCGAGCACGATGAACGCGACGATCGATACCAGCATGAAGCCGGCAGCACCGCCCGGCACCCTCGTCATCATGTTCGCAAGGTCGTGCGAGAAGCCGGATTGCGTCAGCGCCCAGCCCATCGCACTCGCCGCCCCGACGATGAACAGAATCGCGCCGGACAATGCCGCCGTCTGCAGCAGCATTGGCATGATCGCTTTCCACTTGAGGCCGCCGCGATAGACCAGAAGGCCGATCACGAGCGAATACGCGATGCCGATCGTCGATACTTCCGTCGCCGTCGCGATGCCCTCGACAACCGCGCTGCGAATCAGAAAAGGCAGCAGTAGCGCCGGCAGCGCGATGACGAACGTGCGGCGCACTTGCGACCACGGCGCCCTCACCGCGCCCGCGCGGCTCGCGTCCGTTTTTTCATCGCGTCCCGCACGCCACCATGCGACGACACCGAGCACGAGAGCAAGTACGATCGCTGGCAGAATGCCCGCGGTAAAGAGCGCCGCGATCGAAATGCCTGTCACCGACGCGATCGCGATCAGCACGAGCGACGGCGGAATCGTTTCGCTCATCGCACCGGACGCCGCGAGCAGCGATACCAGCTCGCCGTCCTTCATCCCGCGCTTGCGCATCTCGGGGAAAAGCACGGGTGCAACCGCCGCCATGTCGGCAGTCTTCGATCCGGAGATACCCGAGATCAGCAGCATCGCCCCGAGCAGCACATACGACATGCCGCCCCGAACATGACCGAGCAGCGAAGCGAGAAACGCGACCATCACGCGCGCCACGCCTGTCACATGCACGAGTTGCCCGAGCAGCACGAACATCGGCACGGCGAGCAGGATCAGCGTGCTCATGCCTTCATCCATGCGCCCGACCACGACGCTGAGCGGCGTCGACGTGGTCGTCAGCAGATACGCGCTCGTCGCGAGCGAGAACGCGAAGGCGATCGGCACGCCCGCCATCACCGCCGTGCCAAGCACGCCGACAAAAAACACGAGCAGCGCGCCCTGCCCCATGTTCGTCAATGGCGCCTTGGCGAGATAGCAGCCGAGCGCGATCAGCAGGATGAGCGCCAGCGCACCGAGGATATGCCGCCGGTCATGCCGTGCAAGACGCAGGCCGCAACTGATCAATGCCGCCGCGCAGCCGAAGGGAATCGCCAGTGCTCTCACCGAGCCCGACCAGCCGAGTGCCGGTGTTTCGACGAAAGCCTGATCCTGCACATAGTCGAACGCGGGATGCATCACGAGCGCGAAGAAAGCCGCCGCCGCAGCGACCGCCAGTGTCTCGGCCCACGCCTGCGCGCGCGGCGTCATGTGCGATACGAAGAAGGTCAGGCGCATGTGACATGAACGCTGCACCGCGAGCGCACTGCCCAGCATTGCAAGCCACAGGAACAGGATGGACGCGAGTTCGTCCGACCAGATGAGCGGGTGATGAAACACCGCACGCGCCACGATGCCGACGAACAACAGCGCCACCTCGCCGACGACCGCCGCTGCCGCGAGCACCTCGATGCCACGGCGCAACCACCGTTCGATGCCGCTCTCGCCGTGATGATCGCGTACGAGCGATGGCCCAGGCACCTCCAGATTGTGTGCCGCGCTCATGATATTTTCCCCGTTACCGCTTCGAGGGCGCTCCAGGGACCGGCGCCGAACTTGTCGCGCCATTGCGCATAGAAGCCGGATTTCGTGAGCGCTGCGCGAAACGCGTCCCTGTCCGCAGGAACGAAGGTCAGGCCTTTACCGGAGAGCTGCGACTTCAGCGACGTGTTCAAGCGCGCGACATCCGCACGCTGCTCGACGCTCGCACGGTCGAATTCGCGCCTCACGATCGTCTTGAGATCGTCGGGCAGTGCGTTGAATGCGCGCGGGTTGCCGAGCAGCCAGAACGGGTCCCAGATGTGATTGGTCTCGGCCACGTACTTTTGCACTTCATAGAGCTTGCCCGCTTCGATCGTGACGAGGCCGTTTTCCTGGCCATCCACGAGATGCGTCTGCAACGCGGTGTAGAGCTCGTTGAAGTTGATCGACGTAGGGTTCGCCCCAAGCGTCTGGAAGAGCGACGTGAACATCGGCGAGACCGGCACGCGAATGCGGTAACCGCGCAAATCGTCGGGTGCCTTGATGGGTTTCGTGGTGGACGTGATCTGCCGGAAGCCGTTGTCCGCCGCCTTCGAAACCGACACGAACCCGCTCTTGTCGATCTGCGCGCGAATGATCTTGCCGAGATCGCCATCGACGCCGCGCCAGACCTGATCGTAGTCCGAGAACGCGAAGCCGAGATTGGTGATGGCCGCGAGCGGGATCACCGTCGACGCCACCGAGCCCGAGATGTTGAGGAACTCGACAGCGCCCGAGCGCGTCTGCGATAGCAGATCGGTGTCCGAGCCGAGTTGCGATGCAGGGAAGAAGCGGATCTCGAGCCTGCCGCTGCTCGCCTCGCGTATGCGGTCGATGGCTTCCTTGAGACGCGTATTGATCGGCTGATTAAGGGATTGCCCGGTAGCGAGCTTGTAGGTGAATTCGGCGGCGCGTGCGGGCCGGGTCCATATCGTTACCAGCGGAAGGGCTGCCGCAGCCTTCAACACCGCGCGTCGCGAAATGCGTCGCGGCGAGTTCGACGTGCTCATGATGCTGTCTCCTGTTATATGAACTTCCGTGTTCACGCGCCACTTGTCTGTATGGCGTCGCGGGCACGTGGTGACACTTGTTCGACTCTTGTCGAGGCGCCGCCGGTCCTGCGTGTGCAAAATATAAGAGGCTTGTTGGTGAAGGACAATTCAATTATTTTGCGCAAAGGTGTAGCCAATCTAAAGGGTGATCATGTATCTGCCATTGCGGGCCATCAGTGTTTTTCATGCTGCGGCGAGTTCGGGGAGCATCTCTCGCGCGGCCGCGGAACTGAACGTCACACCATCGGCCGTCAGCCAGCAAATCCAGTCTCTGGAGACACATCTGGGCACGGCGTTGATGACGAAGGTCGGACGTGGTGTGGCATTGACCGAAGCAGGCGAACGCTACTTCGCGATGATTTCAGAAGAGATCGACCGCATCGCCGACGCGACTCAGCGTATACGCGGGTTGCGCTCCGTCACGCTCCTGACCGTGCGCGCGACGCCAACGCTATCCACCAAGTTTCTCCTGCCGCGCCTGCGCTCGTTCCTCGACGGTCATCCCGATCTCGAAGTGCGTCTTAACGGCACCAATGAAATGACCGACTTCGCGCAGGAATCCGTCGATATCGAGATCCGTCACGGCACCGGGCAATGGCCGGGCTTGTATGTCGAGCCGCTGACCGAGGAATCGTTCCTGCCGGTCTGCTCACCCGCGTACTGCGCACCGTCGAGTCTCGATGCCGCCGACCTGCGGCGTCATCGGCTCATCTATTCGATCAAGTCGCAGGTCCAGTGGCCGCACTGGTTCTCGGTGGCGCACGCAGACCCGCTCGATCCGGGGCAGCGCGTGTTGTTTGACCGCAGCCATATGGCGATCGATGCCGCCGTCGACGGCATGGGCATCGCCCTCGAAAGCACGCTCATGATGTGGCGCGAGCTGCGCGACGGCACGTTGATCTGCCCTGTGCGCGAGCCTCCGGAGATCCGGCTGACGACGCAGTGGATCGTCTGTCCGTTCGAGCATCTGCACAAGAAGAAAGTGATCCTGTTCCTCGATTGGCTGCGCGCCGAGCGTGCCGCCTGGCAAGCCGCCTCTCAGCTTGCCGCCGCCCGCTGACGTTGAAGCCTGGCTAACAAATCGCCTCGGAAATGTTAATTGTTCTGGCTGAACCCCCTGACTACACTTGCTCGCAAGTAAGGCGCACCGCTGTCATGCCTTCGATCATGCCTCCCCGGCCACTCACCGCGCGCCGCGCTCGCGGCCACGATCCATAGACTCGACCACAAAGGATTGCAAATGAATCTCTCCAGTCTGCTCCAGGCACGCAACGCTTCCGGGCGCCCCGTACGCGTCGGCCTGATCGGCGCCGGCAAGTTCGGCTCGATGGTGCTGTCGCAGGCACGTCATATCGAAGGGCTGCACGTGGTGGGCGTCGCCGATCTCGATGTCGGCAAGGCACGCGCATCGCTCGCGCGAGTCGGCTGGCCGGCCGAGCAATACGGCGCGCGCACGCTCGCCGATGCCATGAAGACCGGCGCCACCTGCGTTCTCGACGATGCCGCCGCACTCGCCGCCTGCGATGAGATCGAATGCATCATCGAGGCGACGGGCCATCCGATCGCCGGCGTGCGTCACGCACTCGCCGCGATCGAAGGCAACAAGCATGTGGTGATGGTCAACGTCGAGGCCGACGCGATGTGCGGCCCGCTGCTCGCCGCCCGCGCTCGCGAGCGCGGTCTCGTCTACAGCATGGCATACGGCGACCAGCCCGCGATCATCTGCGAACTGGTGGACTGGGTGCGCTCTTGCGGCTTCGAGCTGACCTCGGCCGGCAAGGGCATGAATTTCGAGCCGCGCTATCGCTATTCGACACCGGACACGGTATGGGGCTTCTTCGGCTGGACCGAGGAAGAAGTGGCCAAGGGCGACTTCAACCCGAAGATGTACAACTCGTTCACCGACGGCACCAAAGCCGCAATCGAAATGGCGGCGGTCGCGAACGGCACGGGCCTCGATTGCCCGGACAATGGCCTCGCCTTCCCTCCTGCCGGCCTGCATGATCTGGCGCGCGTCTTCCGGCCGGCGGAAGATGGCGGACGCCTTTCGCGCAGTGGTCTCGTGGACATCGCCGCGAGCCAGGAACCGGACGGCCGTGAAGTACTCAACAACATCCGCTATGGCGTGTTCGTCACGTTCAAGGCGCCAAACGAATACGCGCGTGCGTGCTTCAAGCAGTACGGCCTACTCGTCGATCCGACCGGCTGGTACGGCTCGATGTGGCGCCCGTTCCACATGATCGGCCTCGAAACCAGCGTGAGCGTGCTGTCGGCCGTGCTTCGCGGCGAGGCGACGGGTTCGTCGAAGGAATTCCGCGGCGACGCCGTGGCGACCGCCAAGCGCGACCTCAAGCCCGGCGAGATGCTCGACGGCGAAGGCGGCTACGCGGTCTGGGCCAATGCGATCCCGGCATCGAAGAGCCTTGCGATCGGCGGCTTGCCGATCGGGCTCGCGCATAACGTCAGGCTCAAGCGCCCCGTCGCCAAGGACACCATCGTTCGCTTCGAGGATGTCGAGCTCGAACGCGATCTCGACGTTGTCGCGCTGCGTCGCGAGATGGAGCAAAGTGCGCTCGGCAAGCCCGCGAAGGCAGCGTGAAGGACACACGTCATGGCATCGGATGGAGCATTCCAGCATGCATAGCGCAACGCAAGCCTTCGTGGTCGTCGCGGAGTTCGAAGTGAAGGCCGAGTGCGTTCGCGACTTCCTCGCGCTCGCACGCGACGACGCGCGGCACTCGCTCGCCGACGAGCCCGGTTGCCGGCAGTTCGACATCGTGCAGATGGAGGAAACGCCGGAGCGCGTCATGTTCTACGAGGTCTACGACGATCGCGCCGCGTTCGATGCACACTTGCGGACGCCGCACCTCGACCGCTTCCGTGCCGCCTTTCCGGCGCTGATCGTGACGGAGCGCCCGGTGCGTTTCGGCCGGCGCGAGTTCGCATGATGCGCGCCGGCCTCGCGGTAGGCTTCATCGGCACGGGCATCATGGGCTCGCCGATGGCGCGTCGCATCGTCGGCGCCGGCTACCGGGTCGCGGCGTGGAACCGCACCCCGGACAAGGCGGCGCTGCTCGCGTCGGCGGGCATCGAGGTGGTCGGTCACGCAAGCGAAACTGCGCGCGATGCGGATGTCGTCATCTGCATGCTGAGCTCGGGCTCCGCGTGCGACGAGATCCTGCTCGGCGACGACGGGATCGTCGCCAGGATGCGTGCGGGCAGCGTGCTGATCGTGATGAGCTCGATTCCTGTCGATACCGCGCAGCGCCATGCGCGGGCCGCAGCGGAACGCGGCATCGGCTATCTCGACGCGCCCGTGTCCGGCGGCGAGAAAGGCGCGCAGGACGGCACGCTCGCGATCATGGCGGGCGGCGACGCGGAAGTATTCGAACGCGCGCGCGCCGTGCTACAGACGATGGGCCGTCCGACGCGCATCGGCCCGGCGGGCACGGGCCAGCTCGCGAAGCTCGTCAACCAGATGATGGTCGCGAGCACGATCGCCACCGTCGCCGAAGCGATGCTGCTCGCGGAACGCGGCGGCGCCGATCCTGCGCAGGTCCGCGCGGCGCTGCTCGGCGGATTCGCCGACTCGACGATCCTGCGGCAGCACGCTGCACGCATGATCGCGCAGGATTTCGAGCCGGGCGGCCCGGCCAAGTATCAAATCAAGGATACGAAAACGGCGCTCGGCTTTGCGCAGAGCGTGGGGCTGGAGTTGCCGGTGCTTGGGCTCGTCGATGGCCTCTTCACCGACATGGTCGAACACGGCGACGGCGAGCTGGATCACAGCGCTTTGATCCGCGAATTACGCAGGCGTAATGGCTTGCCGGTGTCGTGACGCTGGGAGTTCGTCGAGGAAACGCGTATCTCAAGCCTTTGCAGCGGCATATGGTGAGCCACTCGTCTAACCCCTACGCCGATCGCAGATCCCACAACACGTCGAGTACGTGTTGAGTGGCACGCTCGACGTGCCCTGCACGGTGTGCAATGCCGAGTCGACGCCACAACGCCGGGCGCAGCGGACGCATGACGATGCGCCTGTCGGGTAAAGGCGTCGTGGCCTCATGGGGCAAAAGCGCCGCGCCGTAACCTGCCGCTACCAGACTCTTGATCGCGTCGTTGTAGTTGAGCTGAATGCGCGGCGCAGGATGATGCCCCGCGGTCGCAAACCACTCCGTCGTCAGGCGCGAGAGACGCGTAGTCGCGTCATTGAGAATGAGAGGCTGAGCCGCGAGCCATTGAGGCGTTACACGAGCCGGGCATCGCCAATGCGCCGGCACGAAAGCCATCACGGGGTCGCGGCGCCAGGGCTTTATCACGAGTCCAGCCACTGGCGGCTGAGGCAGCGCGACCAGCCCGACATCCAGCGTCCCATCCGCCAGTCGGGACAGCGTTTCTTGCGACGTGAGCACCGCAAGCTGAATATCGATTGCGGGATTGCGCTGGCGCAGCACCTCGAGCGCTTGCGGCAACAAGTACGCGATCACACCGGTCGACGCACCGAGCCGCACGCGCCCTTCGAGCCCCTGCACCTGGCGTTGAATATCGTCCAGCGCCTGCTCCGCATCGGCCAGCAGTCGACGCGCGCGCTCCACCAGCACCTCTCCTATCGCCGACGGCTTCACCTGCCCGCGCTTCCTTGACAGGAGCGGCGCCCCAATGCGGTCTTCGAGTTCAGCGATATGGAGGCTGACCGTCGGAGGCGCGAGATTCAACGCGCGCGCTGCATCGGCAAATGAGCCACGCTCGGTAATCGCGATCAGAGTGCGCAAGCGGTCCAGGCTGATCTCTCGCATGTCGGCTTCCAGATTCAGAAAAACTGAATGTTCAGGTTATGAAATTCAACTTTCCCTATTCTAGCGGCTCAGGGAACATGGGCACTCCTTCAACCCGGTACAACCATTCGGAGAATTGGCGTATGAGCGCTCCCGTTGTTTTCATCGATGGCGATCAGGGCACCACCGGACTGCAAATCCACGAACGGCTGCGCAATCGGACCGACATCACGCTGTTCACGCTTCCCGCAGCAGAACGCAAGGATGCGCGCCGTCGCGCCGAAGCCATCAACGCCTGCGATATTGCCATTCTCTGTTTGCCCGATGCCGCGGCACGCGAGGCGGTAGACGCTATCGTGAATCCTGCCGTCAGAGTCATCGACGCAAGTTCGGCCCACCGCACACAGCCGGGCTGGACATACGGCTTTCCGGAAATGACGCCGGGACAGGCCGAGCGCATCGCGAGCGCGCGCCGGGTCACCAATCCCGGCTGCTACCCGACGGGGGCGATCGGCTTGCTGCGTCCCCTGTTGCAGGCTGGGCTCATACCGGGCAACTACCCCGTCAGCATTCATGCGGTGTCCGGCTACTCCGGACGCGGTCGTGCCGGCGTGGAGGAACACGAAGGGCAAGATGCCGTCAACGCCCCTTCGTTCCAGGTATATGGCCTGGGACTCGCGCACAAGCACGCCCCGGAAATTCAGGCGCACGCCGGACTCGCGCAGCGGCCCATCTTCGTCCCTGCATATGGTGCGTTTCGTCAGGGCATTGTGTTGACGGTGCCGCTGGCGTTGCGGCTGCTCGCTCCCGACGTAGACGCCGCCGCGTTGCACGCATGCCTTGCACGCCACTATGCGGACGCAGCGCACGTGCGTGTCTTGCCGATGCATGAGGCGGGTGTCTTGACGCACCTCGATCCGCAAGCGCTGAACGGTACGAACGACATGCGCTTGAGCGTGTTTTCTAACATGGAACACGGGCATGTCTTGTTGTCCGCGGTTTTCGACAATCTCGGCAAAGGCGCATCCGGCGCTGCTGTTCAGAACCTGAACTTGATGCTCGCGCGCGATTAGTGGCCGCGAAGGCGGCCTTTGCGAAGCCGCAATCAGCAAGCGATCGTCAAGGATGAATCACTCCACGGCTTTGAGAATGTCCTCCACCATCTTCTTCGCTTCAGCGGCGCGGCCTCAACCATCAGCGGCAATTTCCTCGAGTGCGAGCGCAATGAATGCCCGTGCTGCCGCGCTTCGATACGCACCTTTGCGCAGCAGCAACGCAGCGGTTCTCTGCGGCAACGCCGGCTCCAGGTCCACGAGACTCAAGTCGCGGTGCTCGCGCGCTATCGCCGCTGGCAGCAGCGTTGCGAGCGCACTGCGACGCACGAGTTCGATGACCGCACTGATCGAGTTAACCTCCATCGCAATGCGCGGCGCAACGCCGTGTTGCCTGCAATACCGGTCGATGTATTGTCGCGTCGCAAATTCCTCGTTGAGCAACACGAGCGCTTCGCTCTCGAACTCGCGAAGCGTCAGCGGCGCGCGCTTCTTCGCATAGCGATGCGACTTACCGACCACCATCGCCAAAGCCTCGACCAACAGCGCCTGTGTCTCGATCTCGGGTGAGTGCGTATCGCTGAACGCAATGCCGACATCGATCGCATCTTCATTCAACAACGCCTCCATGCGCTCTTGCGGCATTTCGTGGATGTCGAGCGTGATGTTCGGATAGCGGTGGTTGTACTTCCGCAGCAACGGACCGATCAGGTAGGCCGTGAACGTCGGAGTCATCGCGAGGCGCAGTGAGCCGCGAGTCAGATCCTGCACGTCATGGATGGCCCGCCTGCCCGCCTCCAGGTCCTGCAGCGCACGCTGCGCGTAGCGCACATAGGCAGCGCCGGCGTCGGTCAACTGAATCGTCCGACCGGACCGGTCGAGCAATTGCGCGTCGAGTGCGTCCTCGAGTTGCCTGATCTGTTGCGACAGCGTCGGCTGCGACACGTGCAGCGCCTCGGCCGCCCGCGTGAAGTTGCGGTGTTCCGCGACCGCCAGAAAATAACGGATGTGCCGGAGCAACATGGGCCCCTCCAAACTATTGGCGCTGCCTATAGGGAGAATAAGAAACCGGTCTTGGACACTATATCTCGCCCGGCGCATTCTTCGTCCATCGGTGCTCAACACGCAGACCCAGATGGAGCGAAACATGCAGGACATCATCGACGGCTTCCTGAAATTCCAGCGCGACGCGTTCCCGCAGCGGTCCGAGCTTTTCAGGCGGCTGGCCACCAGCCAGAACCCGCGTACCTTGTTCATTTCCTGTTCGGATAGCCGGCTCGTGCCGGAACTCGTCACGCAGCGCGAACCCGGCGACCTGTTCGTGATCCGCAATGCCGGCAATATCGTGCCGTCGTATGGCCCGGAACCGGGTGGCGTGACCGCTACCGTCGAATACGCCGTCGCCGCGCTCGGCGTGACCGACGTGGTGATTTGCGGCCACTCCGACTGCGGCGCGATGACCGCCATCGCCACATGCAAGTGCATGGACCACATGCCGGCCGTGCGCAACTGGCTGCGTTATGCGGACTCTGCGAAGGTCGTCAACGAGGCGCGCGAGCATAAGAGCGAACGCGACAGGATCGACTCGATGGTCCGCGAAAACGTGATCGCCCAGCTCGCCAACATCAAGACGCATCCTTCGGTGCGGCTCGCACTCGAACAGGGACACCTGGCCCTGCATGGATGGGTGTACGACATCGAAACAGGCTCGATCGATACGCTCGACGGTGCGACCAACCGGTTCGTTTCCCTGGCTGAACATCCACACACATGTGCAACGCCGGCTCGACTCAATCTCGCGGCCTGATCTACTGCTTTTCTTCCAACATCGACTTAATCGCAAGGAGCATCATCATGACGCAATCCCTGTCCAGCCAGGCCCCCCGTGAAGCACTGACCGACGCCATCATCGACGCAAAGGTTCGCCAAGGCCTGACGTTCGAACAGATCAATGAAGGCACGGGCTTGAGCCTCGCTTTCGTCACCGCCGCACTGCTCGGCCAGCACCCGCTGCCTGCCGGCGCTGCGCAAGTCGTGGCTGACAAGCTCGAACTCGGCGAAGACGCCGTTCGCTTGCTGCAAGCGATTCCCGTACGCGGCAGCATTCCCGGCGGCGTGCCGACCGATCCGACGATCTACCGGTTCTACGAAATCGTGCAGATCTACGGTTCAACGTTAAAGGCGCTGGTTCACGAAAAGTTCGGCGACGGTATCATCAGCGCGATCAACTTCAAGCTGGACATCAAGAAAGTGGACGATCCTGAAGGCGGCTCGCGCGCCGTGATCACGCTCGACGGAAAGTATCTGCCGACCAAGCCGTTCTGATGCGCCGGGGGAAATCGCTGTTCGATGCGGAGATTTCCCCTTGGAGAACGCCCGCCATCACATCTGAAAGCGGTCACGCGTCGTCACATAGTCGCTCGCGCCGAAGCGTCCTACCGGAAAGTAATGCTCCAGACGGACGCGCCATGTATCGATATCGATGAGTTCGTCACGCGCATGAAGCATCAGCACGCGGCCGATGAAGATGTGGCGGCTCGCCGTTTCGAGCGTTTCCCACAACGCGCACTCGAACGCGACGGGCGCCTCGGCGATACGCGGCGGCTTCACGCGCGTCGAGCCGAGCGTGCTCAGGCCCACCTGTTCGAGCTCGGAGACATCCGCGGCGAAGCGTTCGCCGCAGCGATGCATCTGCTGCGCGATAGCTTCATCGGCGAGATGCACGACGAACTCCTTTTCGCGCGCAACATTCACCGCGGTGTCCTTCAACGTGCCGTCCGCCAGCCGGTTGATGCTGATCATGACGATGGGCGGCTCTTCGCCCAGCATATTGAACATCGAGAACGGCGCGGCATTCACGGTGCCGTCCGCGCCGAGCGTGGTGACGAGCGCAATGGGCCGCGGCACGATGAGACTCGCCATCAGCTTGTAACGCTGATACTCGGTAATCGCTTCGAAATCGATTTCCATGTCACTCCACTGCGGTTCGTTGCGCGGGATCGATGCCGAGCAGATGCGCGAGCCCGTTTGCGCCCGGCATGCGCGATGTCTCGATGCGCGCCTCCAGGCTGCGCAGATGCGCCAACATGTGCGCGATCGCGCCCGCGGCATCGCGCGCTTCGAGGCAATCGAGGATGGCGGTGTGCTCGTCGTGCTCGCACGGCGCGTTGCCGACCGGCTCGTAAGCGCCGACGATCAACGAGCAGCGCGAGATCAGTTCGCTGAGATAGTGTTCGAGGATCGCATTGCCCGCGAGCGCCGCGATACGCAGATGAAACGCGCTCGCAAGCCGCGCCCACGATGGCTGATCGAAGCGATGCATCGCCTCGTGTTCCTCGTCGAGCTGTCCGCGCAACGCGGCGATATCGGCGGCGCTCGCGCGCTCCGCCGCGAGTTCCACGAGCGCACGCTCGACCGAACGCCGTGCCTCGAAAATCGCGCGCGTCTCCTCGCGGGTCGGCTGCGCGATCACCGCGCCCTTGTTCGGACGCAGCACGACGATGCCGTCGTACGCGAGCTTTTCCAGCGCGCGCCGCACCGCCGCGCGGCCCACGCCGAACAGCGCGCATAGCTCGGGCTCGGGCAATTTCGTGCCGGGCGCGAGCCTGCGATTGAGCACGCCCTCGAAGATCGACCGATAGACGCGCGCGTCCGCGCTCTCCTTGCCGCCCTTCATGCGGCCTGCGCCGGCACGGGCACGGCTTCTTCGGCATGACGCGCTATCGCGCCGGGCGTCGCGAGCCAGATGTCCTCGCGCGCCGCCGCGATATGCGCGAGCGCACGCCGCAAATGCCGCAACCGGTACGGCTGCCCGACGATATACGGATGCAGCGCGATGCCCATCACGAGTGCTTGCGGCGTACGCGCGCGCAGCGTCTGTTCGAGCATCTCGTCGAACTGGTCGATGATCATGTCCGCGAAGTCGCGCATGTCCATGTGACGCGCCATGATCATCGGCAGATCGTTCAACTCCTGAGGATACGGAATCGACCAGAGCGGGCCGCCGCGCGTGTTCATGCGCACGGGCCGGTCGTCGTGACACCAGTTGAGCGTGTAACGGAAACCCGCCTCGGCGAGCAGGTCCGGCGTGCGATGCGATTCGGAGATCCACGGCGACAGCCATCCCGAAGGCGCTGCGCCGGAACATTCGAGCATGCGCGCGCGGCAGTGCGCGAGCAGCGCGCGTTCGCCGTCTTCGTCGAGATCGCTCTGACGCTGCGCGTTCGTGTGACCGTGCGCGATGAGTTCGTCGCCACGCGCAGCGCATGCTTCGACGAGCGCGGGACAGTGATCATAGAGCGACGTATTGATGAGCGTGCCCGCGGGCAAATCGAGCGCATCGAACAGTTCGATGCAGCGCCACGCGCCCACGCGGTTGCCGTACTCGCGCCAGCTGTAATTGAGCACATCGGGTTGCGGCGACAACGGCCCGAGCGCCGCGCCCAGCCCCTCGCCGAACGCGAAGTGTTCGAGGTTGAAGCCGAGATAAACGGCGAGGCCCGCGCCGTTCGGCCAGCGATAACCATCGCTTTCGTGGATCGGCCGATAGTCGAAGCGTCCATGCGTCTTCAACGGAGCGAAGTCGTTCATTGTCGAATGTGATGAACCGGTTTGGTTAGGTCATGCCCCATAGCGGACGTGATCCGCACCTCGATCGCACACGTCAGGCGTCTGTGGATGCTGACGATCGGGGTCCGCGATCGTGTGCAATATGCGCGCCAATTCGTCGACACCTGCTGTCAGCGTATGTGGCAGCGTTCTGGACGTGCAACGCGACCGTGCGGCCGGACACGAATGGCATATGTCTTGCAATGGCTTGCCCGCTGTATTCCATCAGCGTCTTGAACAGGACAAGCCTTCATGGTTCAACCGGCATCCACGGTGGTTCGCGCGAGCCCGGCCGATATCGAGCTCGTGCATGTTTCGAAGCGCTATGGCGATGCGCTCGCCGTCGACGCCATCGACCTGCGCATTCCCGGCGGGGCATATTGCTGTCTGCTCGGTCCGTCCGGTTGCGGCAAGACGTCGACGCTGCGCATGATCGCGGGCCACGAGTGGGTGTCCGAAGGCGACGTGCTGATCGGCGGGCGCAATGTCACGCGCGAGCAACCGGTCGCGCGCGGCACGGCGATGGTGTTTCAGAGCTACGCGCTCTTCCCGCATCTCTCGGCACTCGACAACGTCGCGTTCAGCCTCAAGGTGCGCGGCGTCGCGAAGGAAGCGCGCAGAAAGCGCGCGGGCGAACTGCTCGAACTCGTCGCGATGTCGGCCTACGCGAATCGCAAGCCTGCGCAGCTTTCGGGCGGACAGCAACAGCGCGTTGCACTTGCGCGCGCCCTCCTCAACGAGCCGCGCTGCCTGCTGCTCGACGAGCCGCTCTCCGCGCTCGATCCGTTTCTGCGCGTGCAAATGCGCGCCGAACTCAAGCGCTGGCAGAAGGAACTCGGCATCACCTTCGTGCACGTCACGCATTCGCAGGAAGAAGCGATGGCGCTCGCCGATCTCGTCGTCGTGATGAGTCACGGTCATATCGAGCAGAGCGGCACGCCCTTCGACGTATTCAACCGGCCGCGCACGGAATTCGTCGCGCGCTTTCTGGGCGGCCATAACGTGCTCGGTTCGAACGGGCGGCTCTTCACGGTGCGCGCCGATCATCTGCGCATCGCGCCGCATGGCGTCGCGCCCGGCACGAGCGCGGGCGACAGCGGTCTTCTGCGCATCGGCGGACTCGCGTGCACGGTGCGCGAAGCCGAGTATCAGGGCACGCATCTGCGCATGACGCTCGATCCGCTCGACGGCTCTCCCGAGCTCGTCTCGATGATCAGCGACGCCGACTACGACGCGCAACGCGCCGGCCCCGGCACGCGCGTGACGGTGTGGTGGGACGAGCAGAACGCGCATCCGCTCGCCGCGTGAGATCAGGCAATCACAACTTCAAATTCGAGGAGAGTCCATGAACGACGAACAAGCCAACGCACGCGAAGCAGACACCACGAACGCAGGCATTTCACGCCGCACGTTCATCAAGGGCGCGGTGGCGGCGGCGGGCATCGCCGGGTTTCCGTATGTGCACGCGCAGGAGAAGATCACGCTGCGCTATCTCGGCACCGCGGTGAACCAGAGCGCGGAGATCGCGAAGAAGTTCAAGGAAGATACGGGCATCGAGATTCAGTACATTCCCGTCACGACCGATGATGTGACCAAGCGCATCATCACGCAACCCAACTCGTTCGATATCGTCGATACCGAATACTTCTCGCTCAAGAAGCTGATCCCCGCCGGCACGCTCGCGGGCATGGATGCGAAGCGCATCAAGCTCGCGGACAAGATCACGCCCGTATTGACCAAGGGCGAAGTCAACGGCAAGAAGATCGGCGATCAGGGCACGGCGCCGAAGAAGGTGATGTTCCTCAAGGGCGCGCGCTCGACCGAGTTCAGCGCGACGCCAACCGAATGGATGACGCTCATCCCCACGACGTACAACGCGGACACGCTCGGCATCCGCCCGGACCTCATCTCGCGGCCCGTGACGACATGGGCCGATCTGCTCGATCCGCAGTTCAAGGGGAAAGCGGCGCTGCTCAACATTCCGGCCATCGGCATCATGGATGCGGCCATGGCAATCGAGGCGACGGGTCACGTCAAGTACGGCGACAAGGGCAACATGACGAAGGCGGAGATCGACCAGACCATCAAGGTGCTGATCGAAGCGAAGCGCGCCGGACAGTTCCGCGCGTTCTGGCGCGACTTCAACGAGAGCGTGAACCTGATGGCCTCGGGCGAAGTGGTGATCCAGTCGATGTGGTCGCCCGCCGTCACCAAGGTCCGCACGATGGGCATCGCGTGCAAGTTCCAGCCGCTCAAGGAAGGCTATCGCTCGTGGGCCTCGGGCTTCGGCTTTCCGCGCTCGCTGCAGGGCAAGAAACTCGATGCCGCGTATGAATTCGTCAACTGGTTCCAGGACGGCTGGGCGGGCGCGTATCTGATGCGCCAGGGTTATTACCCCGGCGTGACCGAAACGGCCAAGTCGCACATGCAGGCCTACGAGTGGGACTACTGGATGGAAGGCAAGCCCGCCGCGCAGGACATCAAGGCGCCCGACGGCCAGTTGCTGGAGAAGGCCGGCACCGTGCGCGACGGCGGCTCGTACACGCAGCGCATGGGCGCGATCGCCTGCTGGAACGCGGTGATGGACGAGAACATCTACATGGTCCAGAAATGGAACGAGTTCATCGCCGCATAAGGGAGCGCCGCTCACGATGGCTTCGGTCGAATATCTTCAGCAGGCAAAGCAGACGCCGGTGCGTCACCGGCGCGTGAGCGCGTGGCTGCAAGCGACGCCGCTCACGCTGACCTTCCTGCTGTTCTTCATCGTGCCGCTCGTGATCACGCTGATCGTGAGCTTCTGGGACTTCAACGAATATCAGATCATCCCTGCCTTCACGCTGAAGAACTACGCGGCGATATTCGACGGCTGCGGTTCGTTCACTGACGTCTGCGTGACCTTCAAGACGTACTGGTCGACGCTCAGGTTCTGCGCGATCGTGTGGGCCGTGACGCTCGTGCTCGGCTTCGCGATCGCGTACTTCCTCGCCTTTCACGTGCGCACCACCGCAATGCAGACCGTGCTGTTCCTCGTCTGCACCATTCCGTTCTGGACCTCGAACGTGATCCGCATGATCTCGTGGATTCCGCTTCTCGGGCGCAACGGACTCGTGAATCAGGCGCTGATGTCGGCGCATCTCGTCGACCGGCCGATCGAATGGCTGCTGTACTCGAACTTCTCGGTCGTGCTCGCGTTCGTGCATCTCTACACGTTCTTCATGATCGTGCCGATCTTCAACGCAATGATGCGCATCGACCGTGCGCTGCTCGAAGCGGCGCGCGACGCCGGCGCAAGCGGCTGGCAGGTCATCCGCGACGTGGTGCTGCCGCTCTCGAAGACGGGCATCGTGATCGGCTCGATCTTCGTCGTCACGATCGTGATGGGCGACTTCCTCACCGTCGGCGTGATGGGCGGACAGCAGATCGCCTCGGTGGGCAAGATCATCCAGGTGCAGACCGGGTATCTGCAGTTTCCCGCCGCGGCGGCCAACGCGATCATCCTGCTCGCCGTCGTGCTGATGATCGTATGGGCGCTGACGCGCGTCGTCGATATCAGAAAGGAGTTGTGACATGGCGGGTGCAATCGCGCATCGGGAACATCGGCCCGCGAGCTTCTACTGGCTCGCGCTCCTCTTCGGGCTATTCGTGCTGTTCCTGTACGGACCGGTCATCACGATCTTCATTCTGTCCTTCCAGGGTCCGGAAGGCGGTCTCACCTTCCCGATGCGCGGCGTCTCGCTGCACTGGTTCGCCGCGTTGCGCGACGGCGTCGGCGATATCGACATCTGGGCCGCGTTCGGACGCTCCGTGAAGCTCGCGCTCGCGGTGACAGTGCTAACCGTGCTGTTTTCACTCAGCGCGGGCCTTGCGTTCAGGCGGCGCTTTCGCGGCGATACCGCGGTGTTCTATGTTTCCGTGGCGAGCCTCATCATGCCGTCGATCATCGTGTCGCTCGGTATCGGCCTCACCTTTCGCCTGCTCGACACGCTCATCAAATATCTGGCGAACGAATGGGGCTTTCAGTCGTTCGCGGATGGCTGGACCACGTCGATGGGCCTCTTCACCTCGGCGCTCGGCGCGCATCTCACGTGGACGCTGCCGTTCGGCCTGCTCGTGATGTTCGCCGTGTTCAACCGATTCAATCCGGCGTACGAGGAAGCGGCGCGCGATCTCGGCGCGTCGCCGTGGCAGTCGTTCAAACATGTGGTGCTGCCGATCATCGGGCCTTCCGTGATCGGCGTCGGCATGTTCGGCTTCACGCTCTCGTGGGATGAAATCGCGCGAACCTCACAGGCGATAGGCGATCAGAACACGCTGCCGCTCGAATTGCAGGGCTTGACGACATCGGTGACCACGCCCGTCATCTACGCGCTCGGCACGGTGACGACGCTGATGTCGCTTGCGGTGATGGTCGGCGGCCTGTTGATCGTGAGATCGATTGCCAGGCGCCGAAAGCTCGTCAACTGAAGCGCCTACGTCAGTTCGAGCACACGCTCTCCGGCAAGGAACGCGCGCACCAGTTCATGCGCCTGCGCCTTGTGCGCGGCCTGCCATGAAGGCGCGAGCATGTCGGTATCGAACATCCGCGAGATCGTGTACGCGTTCGACTTGTGAAAATAAGCGAGGCTCACGAGCGTCACATACAGATGCAGGGGATCGATACCGCGACGCAAGGTGCCCGCGGTTTCGCCGCGCCTGATCAGCGTGCGCAACTTGTCGAGCACGGGCGATGACATCGCCTGAATCACTTTCGAGCGCTTCAGGAAACGTGCGCGATTCAGGTTCTCCCACGACAGCAGGCACAGCAATTCCGGATGCGCCGCGAAATGGCCTTCGGTGAAATCGTAGAGCTGCAGAATGCCGCTCGCGGGATCGACGCTCCGCACGTCGAGCGTCACCGCGAGTTCCGCTTCGCGCAACCGCGCGAGCACATGTTCCAGCACTTCGACATACAGCGCTTCCTTGCCGCCGAAGTAGTGATAGATCATGCGGATGTTCACCTTCGCGCGGCTCGCGATAGTCTCGACGCGCGCGCCGCTGAAGCCCTTGTCGGCGAACTCCCTGATGGCGATCCTGAAGATGCGCTCGCGCGTTTTGGCGGCGAGCTGCTGGCGGCGTGTGGGCTCGTCTTTCTTGTTCTTCGCGGGAACAGCGGTACGTGGCATGAATTCGATCGATGAGTTGAACACGGCGCGACGAAACACGATGGTACTCCGTCGCGCCGCCGCAGCTAGCGTTTGAACGGCTGCGTGAGCGCGGGCGGCGCGGTCTGCCGGCCAATCAGGCCCGCCACCGCGACCAGCGCGAGCAGGTACGGCAGCATGATGAGCAGCGCCGTCGGCACGTGCAGGCCGAACATCGGCAACTGAAACTGCATGGCGGTGGCCGCGCCGAACAGCAGGCACGCGAGCGCCGTGCGGCCGATCTTCCAGTTGCCGAAGATGATCGCCGCAATCGCGAGATAACCCGTGCCGTTGGTCATGCCTTCGGTGAACGTGTGAATATCGCCGATGGAGATGAAGCATCCCGCCGCCGCCGACATCACGCCCGAGAACAGCACCGCGCCGTAGCGGATGCGCGCGACGGGCAGGCCCGACTGATCGACCGCGCGCGGCGCGACGCCCGTTGCATGCAGCGCGACGCCGAGCGCCGTGCGCCGCATGATGACCGAAGTCGCGAGCAGCACCGCGAGCCCCGCATAGAGCAGCCACACTTGCCCGAACACGGGTTCGCCGATCAGCGGCAATTTTCCGAGCACGGGCGGCGACCAGTGCGCGAGTCCCGGAATCGCGGCGCTCGATCTTTCACCGAAGATCTCGCGATAAGCGAGCGTCGTGCCGCCGAGCGCAAGAATGTTGATGCCGATGCCCGTCACGATCTGATTCGCGCGCAGCGTCACGCTCAGGAACGCCTGCAGCAGCGCGAGCGGAATCACGCCGAGCATGCCGCACAGCAGACCGATCGACGGATTGCCGGTGAGCCATGAAAACGTCGCGCCGAGAAACGCGCCGGTGAGCATCATGCCTTCGACGCTCATGTTGAGCACGCCCGCGCGCTCGCTCACGAGTTCGCCGGTTGCGGCGAGCATCATCGGTGCGGAGAGACGAATGGATGCGCCCGCGAAGACCGCGAGAAGTTCGAGATTCATCGCCGTGCCTCTCCCTTGTCGAGCCACAACGCGCCGCCCGCGAGCGCTATCGTGACGATGCCCTGCACGATCAGCACGAGCGCCGAAGGCACCTGCGCGACCATCTCCATGTTGATGCCGCCCGAGCGCAGAAAGCCGAACAGCAGCGCCGCCGCGAACACGCCGGTAATCGAACCGCGCGCGAGCAGGCCGACCACGAG
Source organism: Caballeronia sp. S22 (assembly GCF_964261745.1). Classification (NCBI taxonomy): domain Bacteria; kingdom Pseudomonadati; phylum Pseudomonadota; class Betaproteobacteria; order Burkholderiales; family Burkholderiaceae; genus Caballeronia; species Caballeronia sp. S22. The sequence continues at coordinate 98,229 of NZ_OZ180037.1, forward strand.
TCCATCGAAACCATAGCCCGACGAGAAACCCGCCTTGAGCGAGTATTGATCGCCTTGCAGCATCAGCGCGCCGGCGAGTCCGCTGAACGCGCCCGCGAGCGCGAGCGCGCCGACCAGCGATGACGTGATCGGCAAGCCCGCGCGTTTCGCCGCGATGGCGTTGAGCCCGGCGGCGCGCAGCGCGAGACCGAAGCGCGTGCGCGCGAGCAGGATCGCGGATGCGATGGCGAGCACGATAGTGACCGGCAAGCCGATGTTCAGGTTCATGCCGCTCGCGGCGAGGATCGCGGGCAGCTTGGTCGGATCGGGGATTTCGAGCGATTCGGGCAAGGTGGCGCCGTTCGTCATCGGCTGGCGCAGCAGCGCTTCGCTCTGCACGCACCAGTAGAGCAGCCATACCGCGATGAACGAGAGCAGCAACGTGCTGATCACTTCGTTGGTGCCGGCCTTCGCCTTCAGCACGCCCGGCACGCCGCCCCACACCGCGCCGGCCGCAGCCGCGCACAGCATCGGCACGATGAACGACAGACCGAAGGGCAGATGCGCGCAGCCGCCATAGAGACTCATCGCGGTCGCGACGATGCCGCCGATCGCGAGTTGCCCTTCTCCGCCGACGTTCGTGAGCTTCGCGCGGTTCGCGATGACGAAGCCCGTGCCGACGAGTGCGAACGCGAGGCTGCGATTGATCGACGCGCCGATCGCATACGGCGAGCCCCACGCGCCATCGGCGAAGGCGGCGAGCGCCTCGGCGATGGAAACGTGCATCAGCGCGATCACCGCGAGCGCGGCGAGCATCGCGAACGCGACGGCCGCCGCGATCACGCATGCCACGCGCAAGTGCGGCCAGCGCGCGCGCCAGCTTTGCGTACCGGGCGCGGACGCGAGCGGTGTTTGCAGCTTCATGTGCCGATTCATGCAGTCTCTCCCGCGCCAGCCATCCACGCGCCAATGCGTCCGCGATTGCTCGCATCGGGCGTGCACGTGCCCATGATGCGTCCGCGATACAGCACGACGATGCGATCGGCGACGCTCATCAGCTCGTCGAGTTCGGAGGAAACAAGCAGCACGCCCACGCCGCGATCGCGCGCCGCGCGGATGTGCGAATACACGGCGGCGACCGCGCCGACATCGAGACCGCGCGTCGGTTGCGCGGCGAGCAGAAAGATCAGCGGATCGAGCGTCAGTTCGCGCGCGAGCACGGCCTTTTGCTGATTGCCGCCCGAAAGTCCGCCGAAGAGCGCATCGGGACCGCTCGCGCGCACATCGAAACGCTGCATCAGTTCGAGCGCTGCGGCGCGCATCGCGCGGCGCTTCAGAAAGCCGCCGTGCGTGTAGCGGTCGAGATGATTGAGCAGCAGATTGTCGGCGAGGCTCATGCCGGTGACGCAGCCGACCGCGTGCCGGTCTTCTGGCACGATGCCCACGCCCGCTTGCGTGAGTTCGCGCGGGCTCGCCTGAGTCATGTCGCGCCCCGCGATGAAAAAGCGCCCCGCCGATGCGCCCGACATGCCCGCGAGCACCGCGCCGAGTTCGCTCTGGCCATTGCCCTCCACACCCGCAATGCCGACGATCTCGCCGCGATTCACGACGAGCGTGCAGTCGCTCAAGCGCGCGACGCCTTCGGCATCGCGCGCGCTGAGTCCATCGATCTGCAGCACTTCATCCTGCAACGGGCGCGAGTATGGCGAGACGCTTTTCACGAGCGACAGACGCCCGGCGAGATCGTCGGGGGTGTCGTCGCCTTCGCGATGGATCATCGCGTGCACGAGCCGGTCGATCTCCGTCGCGGGCGATGCCGAACGCGCCACCACGCGGCCCGATTGCAGCACGGTCGCATGCGTGGCGATGCGGCTGATCTCTTTCAGCTTGTGCGTGACGAGCACCACTGCACAGCCGCGCGCGGCCACGCGTTCGCAGGTGTCGAGCAGCGCGTCGATTTCGGCGGGCAGGAGCACGGCGGTCGGTTCATCGAGCAGCAGGAGACGCGGCTCGCGCATCAGGCACTTCACGATCTCCACGCGCTGCCGCTCGCCGACCGATAGATCCGCCACCTTCGCTTCGAGCGCCAATTCGAGGCCGACGCTCGCGAGCACCTCGCGCACGCGTTCGGCTTCGCGCTGCCGGTGAAGCCATCCGCGCGCCTGTCCGAGCAGCAGGTTGTCGAGCACGCTGGCATCGTCGACGAGACTGAAATGCTGATGCACCATCGCGATGCCGTGTGCGAGCGCCTCGCGCGGATTGCGCGGACGATACGGCGCGCCGTTCACGCGCATGGCGCCGGAATCCGGCTGATGCACGCCGAAGATCACGTTGCACAGCGTCGATTTGCCCGCGCCGTTTTCGCCGAGCAGGCAATGCACATCGCCCGGCATCAGGTCGAGCGAGACGCCTTCGAGCGCGGTGAACGTGCCGAAGCGCTTGCCGATGTCCGTGAGCGCGAGGATCGGCGCGGCATCGACCGAAGGATAAGGCAGCGTGCTCATCCCTCGGACACCTTGATCTTGCCGCTCAGGATGTCGTCTTCGATCTGCTTGAGCTTCGCGTCCATCGCGGGCGTCGACTTGCAGACGACCATGCCCGACGCCTTCGGTCCCATCGCGAGGCCGAACGCCTTGTAGCCGGGCTGCCACTGCCCTTTCTCCAGTTGCTCGATCGCGTATTGCGCCTGATAGCCGACGCCCGTGATGCTGTACGCGATATAGAGCGGATCGCTTCCGCAGCGGTCCGTATAGCTGCCGATGATATGCGTGTCCTTCTCCTTGGCGGCCTGTTCGAGTCCGCGCAAGCCGAGGTTCAGGATGTGATAGTGGACATCGGCGCCCTGCGCGATGGCCGCCGCCGTCGCTTCGCGCGACTTCGCGACATTGTCGAAGTCGCCGGTATAGCTCTCGAAGTATTTGATCTTCGGATTGACGTAGCGCGCGCCGTTGCCGAACTCCTTGCCCGCGTTGACGATCGACGGAATCTCCATGCCGCCGACATAACTCACCGCGCCGTTCTTCGACAGCATCGCGGCCGCCGCGCCCGCGACGAACGCGATCTCGGCCTGCTTCACGTCATAGCCCGCAACATTGGCCGGCATGTTCTCGCCCTTGTTGCCGCCGACGACGGAGAACTTCACGTTCGGAAAGCGCTTCGCGATCTTGAGCACGGCCGCCTGCGTCTGTCCGCCGATGCCGATCACGAGCTGATTCTTCGTCGCGAGATTGGTGAGCGCCTGCTCCATGTCCGCGTAGTTGATGTTCTCGATGATCTGCGTCTTGAGCTTCGGCCCGAACTCTTTCTGCGCGGCAAGCACGCCGTCGTAGCCCGACTCCATCCAGCCCTTGTCCGTCTTCGAGCCGGGAATCAGCACGCCGACGCGCATCGCGTCATCGGCGGCGTGCGCATCGGAGAGAAAGAACGCGGGCGCGGCGAGCGCGACGACACCGGCCGTCACGACGAGGCGCGACACGAGACGACGGCGCAATTTTTCGCGAGAAGCCTGTTGCAAGCTCGACATCACTGGCACTCCTTTTGCGTTGACTTTCGGTAAGTAGGTTATTCATGACTGAAACGCTCATTGCAACTTCGATGCCAATGCGCCTTCAATGCGATGAAGAACCGCTTCCTCGATGCCACGCAGAACACCGACGGATGACGCGCTTGCGCCGCGTCTCCGATGCACTCGTACTCCATTGATCCAACGCTTCGGAGAACCCGATGGACCACGCTTCAAACCCAGACCGGACAACGCCCGGCGGCCCGCTCGGCGCCTTTGCGCAGACCCGCTGGCACGCCACGGATGCGCTCGTCGACATGGCCGTGCAAGCGCCCGCGCCGCGCATCGCGATACTCGATTCCGCGCCGCAGAAAGTGCGCTTCGACATCGAGAAGACGGCGCTCGTCATCATCGACATGCAGAACGACTTCTGCACCAAAGGCGGGTGGGTGGACCATATCGGGGGCGATTACGGTGCGGACCGCGCGCCGATTGCACCACTGCAGCGCCTGCTGCCGATCGCGCGCAAGAGCGGCGTGCCGGTGATCTGGGTCAACTGGGGTAACCGGCCTGATCTCGCCAACATGCCGCCGAACCAGCTTCATCTGTACAAGCCGAAGGGCACGGGCATCGGACTCGGCGAGCCGCTACCGGACCACGGCGCGCGCGTGCTGGAAAAAGACTCGTGGGCGGCCGCCGTCGTCGATGAACTGATGATCGAGCCGCAGGACATTCGCGTGGACAAGTACCGCATCAGCGGCTTCTGGGACACGCCGCTCGATAGCATCCTGCGCAATCTCGGCGCGCGCACGCTCTTCTTCGCGGGCGTGAACACGGATCAATGCGTGATGCACACACTCACCGACGCCAACTTCCTCGGCTACGGCTGCGTGATGCTGACCGACTGCTGCGCGACGTCATCGCCCGCGTTCTGCACCGAGGCGAGCATCTGGAACGTGAAGAAGTGCTATGGCTTCGTCGCGGACTCGCTTCAGTTCGCCGATGCGTTGAGGGGAGCGAATCAATGAGCGCCTTCGTTCCCGGCCCGCGCGTACATGTCGCCGCAACCTCGGGCGGCCCGCTCGATGGTCTGCGCTTCGCCGTCAAGGATCTGATCGACGTGGTCGGCGTCACGACGGGCGGCGGCAATCCCGACTGGCTCGCAACGCACGGACCCGCCGCGCGCCATGCGCCTTGTGTCGCGAAACTGCTGGCCGCCGGCGCGAGCGTGGACGGCAAGACCATCACCGATGAACTCGCCTACAGCCTCGAAGGCGTGAACGCGCATTACGGCACGCCGGTCAATCCGCGCTGGCCGCACGCGTTGCCGGGCGGATCGTCGAGCGGCTCGGCATCGGCGGTTGCGAATGGCGATGTCGACTTCGCGCTCGGCACCGATACCGGCGGTTCCGTTCGCGTGCCCGCCGCGTTCTGCGGCCTGTGGGGCATTCGCCCGACGCACGACGACGCCGCGCTCGACGGCGTGCTGCCCTTCGCGCCCTGCTTCGATACGGTGGGCTGGTTCGCGCGTTCGGGCGAATTGCTCGCGCGCGTCGCCGACGTCATGCTCGATGACGTCACCGCACTCGACGCGCCCGCATCGTTCGTGCTCTTCAAGGAAGCATTCGATACGCGCGCCGAGCGCGAGCCTGACGATGCGCAGCGCCTGCGCGAACTGTCGATGGCGCATGACGAGATCGAGATCTTCGCAGGCGATCGCGCACGCTGGCTGCACGTGTATCAGCACTTGCAGGACGATGCGATTCGCGCGTCGCTCGGCGCGTGGATCGATGCGCATGCGCCGCGCTTCGGCGCGGACATCGCCACGCGTTTTGCGCGGATGAAGTCGCTCGACGACGTGGAAGTCGAACGCTGCCGCGCGATGCGTACGACGCTCGCCGCTCACGTCGACGACATCGTGGCGAAAGCGCTGATCGTGCTGCCGACGACGCCCCGCGCGCTGCTCGACAAGAACGAGCCGCCTGACGACATCGGCGCGTTCTATCGCGATGCGCTCACGATGAACGCGGTCGCCGCGTTCGGCGGCTTGCCGCAAGTCACCGTGCCGGTCGTGAACGGACCCGACAGGCCGCTCGCGCTGTCGTTCATCGGTCCGCGCGGTAGCGATCGCGCGCTGATCGCCCGCGTGCGCCAACTCTTTCCCACTGTTTCGTGAACATGAACCCCATGTCCTCTTCCATCGACGCCTATGTCGAAGCCGCGCTCGCGTTGCATTTTCCGGCGCTGTCCGACGAAGCCGCCGCGCGCGTGAAAGCGCAATTCGCGCGCATTGCGCAGCTCGCCGCGCCTGTGCTCGCGTATCACGTCGATGCCAACGACGAACCCGCGCCGGTATATCGCCCATGACGACATCGAACCATTTTCCGTATGGCGCACTCGCCATCGCGCGCGCTTATGCCAACGGCGACTTCAGCGCCCGCGAACTGATCGAGGCGACGCTCGCGCGCATCGACGCATACGACGCACAGGTCAACGCATTCACTGCCATCACACGCGAACGCGCGCTCAGGGAAGCGGACGCGCTCGATGCCCGCCGCGCGCGTGGCGACACGTTGCCGCCGCTCGCGGGCGTGCCGTTCGCCGCGAAGAATCTCTTCGATATCGAGGGCATCGCGACGTTGGCCGGTTCGCGCGTGCTCGGGGACGCGCCGGCCGCCGCCCGCGATGCGGCGCTCGTGACGCGTCTCACCGGTCAGGGCGCGATCATGATCGGCGCACTCAACATGGACGAGTTCGCCTATGGCTTCACGACCGAGAATCATCATGCGGGGCCGTGCCGCAATCCGCACGATCTGACGCGCTCGGCGGGCGGATCGTCGGGCGGCAGTGCAGCGGCGGTCGCGGCGGGCTTCGTGCCCATCACGCTCGGTACGGACACCAACGGCTCGGTGCGCGTGCCCGCGTCGCTGTGCGGCGTGTTCGGCGTGAAGCCGACTTATGGACGCCTGTCGCGCCACGGCACCTATCCGTTCGTCGCGAGCCTGGATCACATGGGCGCTTTTGCGCGCAGCGTCGATGACCTCGCGGCCACCTACGACGCATTGCAGTTCGCCGATCCGCTCGATCCCGCGTGCGCGCAACGGGCCTTCGAATCCGCGAATGCGAAGCACGGCGGATTGCGAGTGGCGCGGCTCGGCGGCTATTTCGATGAACACGCGAACGACGACGCGCGCCATGCATCACATGCGGCGGCAGAGGCGCTGGGCGCGTCCGAGACCGTCGAGTATCCCGATGCCGATGCCGCTCGCGGCGCGGCGTTTCTCATCACGGCGGCCGAGGGCGGTCAATTGCACATGGCGAACCTGCGTACGCGATACGACGAGCGCGAACCGTTGTCGCGCGATCGCCTGATCGCGGGCGCGCTGCTGCCGGCGGCGTGGGTGGTGCAGGCGCAGCGCGTGCGCGCGGCGTTGAGAACCCGCGTGCTCGAATTGTTCGAACGCTACGACGTGCTCGTCGCGCCGGCCACGCCGATGGTCGCGCCGCGCATCGGCGACGAGTTCATGGACATCAACGGCGAGCGGCTCGCCGTGCGGCCAAATCTGGGGCTCTTGACGCAGCCGGTGTCGTGCCTCGGACTGCCGGTCGTCGCCGCGCCGATGCGCACGAGAAGCGGGTTGCCGATTGCCGTGCAACTGATCGCACCGCCGTGGCGCGAGGATCTCGCGTTCGAAGCGGCGCGCAGGCTGGAGACGGCGCAGGTCGCGCATTGCCCGCCGCCGCCCGTGTTCGACGAGGCGCTGCTTTTGCCGGGAGCGGACGCATGAACGAGATCAATCGGCCCGACGTGCTTGCCGAAGTCGATGCGGCTTTCGACGCGTACGAGCAAGCGCTCGTCACCAATGACGTCGCCATGCTCGACACGCTGTTCTTCGACTCACCGCATACCCTGCGCTATGGCGCGACGGAAAACCTCTACGGCTACGATGCGATACGCGCGTTTCGCGCTGCGCGGCCGGGCCAAGGCCTCGCGCGGGAGATCACGGCGCGCGTCGTGACGACATACGGCGACGCGTTCGCCGTCGCCAATATCGAGTTTCGGCGCGATGGCGAGCCGCGCATCGGCAGACAGAGTCAGACGTGGGTGAAGATGCCCGACGGCTGGCGCGTGGTGAGCGCGCATGTGAGCTGGATGGGCGCGTAGACGCTGTGCGGTTCGACGATCAGCTCAGCACGCATCGAGCGCAGCCTTGAATCCGTCTTCCGTAAGCGGCTTGAGATATGCGCCATCAAAATGATCCGACAGCTCGTCCACGTGACGCGCGTCACCTGTTACCGCGACGACACATGCGAGCTTGCTCGGCCCCGCCGCCCGCAAGCGCCTGCACAGATCGCGGCCATCCACATCCGGCAAGCCGATGTCCAGAAAGATCGTGTCGTATCGGGTCTCGCGCGTGAGCAGCATCGCCTGATGCCCGTCATAAGCGACATCCGCGTCGTGCCCCAGAGACCTTGCCAGATCTCGGAACGCCTCGCAGAGGCGCATATCATTTTCTACAAAGAGGACGCGCATAGTTGAGTCACCGAGGCGTTGTTCGTCATGCCTCAGGTCGACTCAAGGGCTTTTGAGATCAGACCGTCCTGAAGCTGTTGTCTATTGAGCAAGATGCAGGCCAACCTCGAAAGGACTCATTCCCGCCCCATTCTTTGGCAGGATGTTTGCGCCGATCGCTTCCCGATTTTTATTCAGCCGACGACAGGCCGAATCGCGGCGCGGCCGCTATGTAGCGTTCCAGAAAGTGATGAAGGTCGGCGGGCGTCGGACGTGTTCCCCATCCGTCGCCATGATTCAGCGAAGCGAGCGCCATCCAGGAATCCGGCGGGTGCAACGCATCGATGACCTCGCTACCCTCCATCACAAGCAAGCGTCCCGTCGACGGCTGGAATTCTGCCAAAACTTCGCGAGTGGCAAATCGCACGACAGCAATCACGGATTGCGTCTTCATGAATTCCCCTCGTCGTGATGGGCGTCATGGTGCATTGCAACACAAAACTTTTAGTAGCGTACTGGCCCCTTGCATCCCGACGCTTTGCCGCTGCGCGCGCCGTCAGGCAAACGAAGGACTCAGGCATGGACGATGCAGAGACGACCGCAATACGACTTTCAGAGACAAAGCCATGTCCGTCACGCACGCCGCCACCAGACATCCATCGAGGATCGCTCCGGCCATCTTCGAACTCATGAATCCCATCCCTTATGGACTCTTTGTCGGCGCGCTGATCTTCGACATCACGTATATGAGCACGCGTAATGTGTTCTGGGGCAAGGGCGCCGCGTGGCTCGTCACAGCGGGGCTGATCGTCGCCATCATTCCCCGTCTGCTCAACCTCGGTCATGTATGGATGCAACGGCGGCGCGTGGTATCGCGAATCGAGAGGATGGACTTCTGGCTCAATCTGCTTGCGATCGTCGCAGCGATCGTCAATGCGTTCGTCCACAGCCGCGATGCTTATGCGATGGTGCCGGAGAACGTCATCCTCTCTGTCGTCACCGTCGTGCTGCTGAGCACCGCCCATATCGCCGTGGCAATGAACCGGCTCGATTTCGCGGAGGCGGCTCATGAATAAGCACACCGCGGCATACGCGCTCGTCGTCGCCGTTTCGGGGTTGATGAGTGGATGCAACGAACACGCGCAATACGACGCGGTGCATCAGGCGGGAGCCAATCCGCCAATGCCCGAGGCGCGCAACTTCTTCGCGCCGCCAATGCAGGTGCCGAAACATGTGGGATGGAAGGACGGCGCCGCGCCCAAGGTCGCCGACGGTCTGAAGATCGAAAAGATTGCATCGGGACTCGTGCATCCTCGGCAGGTCTATGCCCTTCCCAATGGTGACGTTCTCGTGGCTGAATCGAATAGCCCGGACGAAGAGGCCGTGACTACGCCGAAGCAGCTTATCGCGGGACTGATCGAGAGCAAGTCCGGAAAGAAGGCCAAGGGCGCGAATCGCATCACGCTACTGAGAAAGTCAGCCGACGGCAGCGGCGAATGGGAGCGGCATGTGTTCATCGACAATCTGCATTCTCCATTCGGCATGCAGCTTATCGGAGATACCCTCTATGTCGCCGATACCGATGCGATCCTGAAGTTTCCCTATAAGACGGGCGCAACGAGCATCAACGAGCGCGGCGTCGAGCTCGCCGATCTCCCCGATACGATCAACCATCATTGGACCAAATCGTTGCTGGCGAGTCGTGACGGCAAGAAGCTCTACGTGGGCGTCGGCTCGAACAGCAATGTCGGCGAGAACGGCCTGGACGTCGAGTATCGGCGCGCGGACGTGCTCGAAGTCGATGCGGCCACGGGCGCAAGCCGCATTTATGCGGCAGGCATTCGTAATCCGACGGGACTGCAATGGGAACCGAAGACAGGCCAGTTGTGGGCAGTCGCGAACGAACGCGACGAAATCGGTGCGGACCTCGTGCCCGACTATCTGACCTCGGTGAAGGAGAATGCCTTCTATGGGTGGCCTTATAGCTATTACGGCCAGCATGTCGATCCGCGCGCACAGCCGCAACGTCCCGACCTCGTCGCCAAGGCGATTCCTCCAGACTTCGCGATAGGTTCGCATGTCGCGCCGCTTGGGCTGATGTTCTATACCGGCAACAGTCTTCCGGCGCAGTATCGCGGCGGTGCCTTCATTGGTGAGCACGGCAGTTGGGATCGCTCGCCATTGAGCGGCTATGTGGTCTCCTACGTGGCATTCGAGAACGGCAAGCCTGTCGGTGCGCCAAAGGATGTCGTCACGGGCTTTACATCGGCGGATCAGAAGGAACTGTACGGCGCGCCTGTGGGCGTCGCGCAGGACCGCGAAGGTGGTCTGTTGATCGCCGATGACGTCGGCAACGCGGTGTGGCGTGTTACGGGCGCGGGCGGGTAATGCGTACTAGCCCGCTCCGCTGAAAGAACTGGGTTTGAGCTTTCTCGCGACGTCAACCATTCAGCGTGGCCGCATGTGTGGTCGCGAGAAAAGCGAAAGCGCTACAACTGGATTGGATACGGCAGCAATTCGCCGCTTTCATAGCGCTTCGGCAGATCAGGCGTGGCGTTCTCCCACACGAGCAGCATCGAACGCTTCTGCGAATAACCTTTGTGACGGATGTCGGCGGGCATTGCCGCGATGTCGCCCGCGTTCATCGTGATGCGCGCGCGCGGCTCACCGCTATCCTTGTCAGCAATGTCCCAGATGATCTTGTCCGAGAGCTGCAGAAACCATTCGACGCGATCGTTGCCATGAAACACCGGCAACATGAATTCCTCCGTGGTCGGGCAAAAGAGACTTTGCTGACACACCGAGGTAACCGAAGGATTCCATGTCACGTCCGAACGCGACAGATACTTGAACAGGCTGAATGCGTGCAACTCCTGTTCGAAGCCAGGCTCGGCGTGAACCTCGGGCTCGTCCTGCTCGACATCTGCAAAGTGGCGATTAACCGGAAGGTCGTCGCGCAATGGTGAATCGCCCTCGATGCCCGGCATGCGCTTCGTCGCAATGCGAAAGCGCTCTATTGCCTCGAGGTTATCGCCATTCTTATCGCCAAAAGCAGAACCGGTTTCCCCGGGCGCCGCGAACGGGTCGAAGCCTTCATTGACCCAATCCTTGAGGATCTCCTTGAACGTCGCCATGATTAGCGGCGTGTCGAACTGCTGCACGTAATCGATCCCCGCTTCCTTGAAGTTCGCGTTGTACGTGCCAGCATACAGATCGACCTTGCCGTAATGGTTGCGGGTCCCAAGGACGTGATCGAAGTTGACCCAGCCGTAGAAGAATCCCCATGCGACATCGCGCATCATGGCGCGCAGAAAGTCGTCGACCGGAATCTGATGCGTACGGGTTTGCCCTTTCGACGGCCACTTCACCGTGGCGAAATACGAGTCCCGACTGAATTCGAAATCGCCAAGCCGGAATGCACGATATCCGGTTACTGCGTCCGCATCACTCGCGGAGACGGATTTCTGATTGCTTCTGTTTTCCATATGAACTCCGAAACTGGCTTGTCGTAAAGGTGAATCAACGCACACAGATATCAGCCCACTTTTCGACCGAATGCCGACCACGAATAGTTTGAAGAAGAAGTACCCCCGTGGTCGCCGCGTCGAAACGATATGCGGCGCAAGCGGGCAACAGTGCCTGGTGGCCTCGGCGCAACCGTACGCGTCCCATGCGCTGCCCCGCCGGATCCTTATCGAGAAGAACGCTGCCTTCAACGGCCGCGTCGACGAGCGGCCCGTCTGATGGCTTGACGAAATGCACATCGATTTCGCCATCGATCGCCACGACGAATTCATCGTGCGACGCACAGAACCAGGGCGAAGCGCCTTCCGCACGAATGGTTTCGATCACATACTTGAGATTCTTTCCAACGACAATTTTTTCGTATGGCCTGGCAGCGCCAGCAACCTCGAAAACATTCGACATCGCGTAATGCTCAGCCTTGCCGCTAATGATCTCGATGGATCCCTTCTTAAAGCTATTCAAGCTTCCAAACAACGTCTCTTGCATTTCTGCCTCCGTTTGATTCCGTGAACTGTTGCGTGACTGAAGATTAGACGGAGGTTATGAGTTCATCAATGCGCGGAACGTTCTGGAATCGCGAACATCGAGTCTTTGGATAAGATGTCAGGATTTCTACCTAGCATCATGCCGTTAAGGGAATGCGCTAGATGCCGTCCGTGTGACAACGCGAAGCAGCATGGCGACACGAATCGCCATGCCGTGCGACGCTAAAGGCTTCCAATTCCAATCCAATTCAAACTCCGCTCACGCGAAGCATGTCATTTCGAATTGCCAGTCAATCGCTTTGCAATCGTCGCGACGTGTTCTCCCTGGAACCGGGCGATCTGAAGCTCGTTGTCGCTGGGCTGACGCGAACCATCCGCTCCCGCCAGGGTCGACGCTCCATACGGCGTTCCGCCCGATACTTCGCTCATGTTGACGAGACGTTGCTCCGAGTAAGGAACTCCGACGATCACCATCCCGTGATGAAGAAGGGTCGTGTGAAAGCTGGTGATCGTCGTTTCCTGGCCACCGTGTTGCGACGCAGTGCTCGTAAAGACGCTGCCGACCTTCCCGATCAGTCCGCCCGACATCCATAGCCCGCCTGTTTGATCGAGAAAATTACGCATCTGCGCGCACATGTTGCCGAACCGCGTCGGAGTACCGAAGATGATCGCGTCCGCCTCCGCCAGCACCTCCGGCGTCGCGAAAGGAATACTGGCGAACGCGGCGCGATAGCCTTTGACTCCGCTTTTGACCAAAACATCTTCGGGTACCAGTTCGGGCACCTGCAATAGCGTGACTTCGGTGTCTCCGACTGCCCGCGCACCGGCCGCGATCGCCTCGGCCATCTTGTAGATATGGCCATACGAGCTATAGAAAACGATCTGAATTTTGGTCGTCATGTCTCTTCCTGAGTTAGTGTCTGTGCCTGAAGGCAATATGACCGATGGAATGCACTCCATAGTCCTGTGGCGGATTGCAACCGATCCGGCTCACGATCCGTCTGCCACTTTCAGCATAAGCAGGACCATTAAACAAGACAACCGCGTCACCGTTCGGGTTTCACGAACGATCCGATCGGCATATCCGCACGGTGCGTTCCGTCGACATCGAAGGGCTTCAGACGCCAAGGCGTCGACATTAAAATCCTGTCAACCGGATTTACCCTCTCGATTCACCAGAATCACGGCACAAAAACCAGATCAGACTGTTCTGGATTGGCAAACCACTTCGCATTGCTTCCGTAAATCCTGTTGGTTACGCTTGATTCAACTGTTCCGGCCACCCGCAGTCCGACGCGCAGGGGGCGGGACATTCCCCGCATAAGCACATCAATAGGAGACAAGACATGGAAACGTTAGACGGCGTGGTGGTCATCGGTGGCGGTCCCGTTGGACTGCTCACCGCCCTGAAGCTCGGCAAGGCAGGCGTGCGGGTTATCGTGCTCGAGGCGGAGCCAGGTGTTTCGCCCTCACCGCGAGCCGTAGCCTATATGCCACCCACCGCCGCCGCGCTGGATCGCTTCGGCCTGCTCGATGACATCCGCAAACGTGCAGTGTGGTGTCCGGACTTCGCCTATCGGCACGGTGACGGCTCGCTCATCGCGACAATGGACTGGAGCGTCCTCGCTCACGACACGGACTACCCATACATGCTGCTGCTTGGACAGAACCACGTGTCCAACGTCATCGTGCAGCACTTGCGCACCCTGCCCAATGTGGATATCCGCTGGAATCATCGCGTCGAGGCCATCGATCAGGATGCCTCGTGGGTCACGCTCCAGACCCGTGGCCCCGGTGGCACGACACGGTTGCGCACGCGCTGGGTCGCCGCAACCGATGGCGCACGCAGCACGGTGCGCGAGAAGGTCGGCCTGACCTTCGACGGCATCACGTGGGCCGAGCGCCTCGTGGCCACCAACGTCTTCTATGATTTCTCGCTGCACGGCTATTCACGCGCCAATTTCGTCCACGATCCCGTCGACTGGGCGGTCGTCGTCCAGCTCGATCAAAGTGGCTTGTGGCGGGTCTGCTACGGAGAAGATCCGTCGATATCAGAGGCCGAAGTCCGCCAGCGCCTGCCCGAGCGCTTCAAACGTCTGCTGCCTGGAGCGCCGACGCCCGATCAATACCGGGTTGACCATCTCAACCCATATCGCGTTCACCAGCGATGCGCGCCCGAGTTCCGTCGTGGCCGTGTGATCCTGGCAGGTGATGCCGCTCACGCAACCAATCCAATGGGTGGCCTTGGACTGTCGGGCGGCGTACTCGACGCGGAGCATCTCGCCGAGGCCCTGATTTCGGTGATCAAGGAGGGTGCGTCGCTCAAGCTGCTCGATGAATATGCGATCGACCGCCGCAAGGTCTTTCTCGAATTCACCTCTCCCACGGCCACGGCCAACTTCACCTGGATGAAGGAGAGCGACCCGGCACAACGCGCGCGCGACACCGCCATGCTCGAACACGCCGGCACCGATCGAGCCGTCATGCGCAAGATCCTCCTCGATTTCGAAAAGCTCAATGGCCGAAGGTTTATCGAGCCGCAACTCCTCGCTGCATGACATCACGACATCCGACGGTCTGACAGAGACACGCACTGTCAGACCGCTCATCGGTGGATGTCGAAGACGTCCTTAAAACGAGTATCGATCCGATCAGGCCGAACCGCACGACGCGAGAATCAGAACTTCTCGCGGCATCGGAGATCGTCTGCGCCTCCGCTTTTCAGAATTGAACGGAAGGGAAAGATGAAAAAAGCTGGTTTTATCGCAGCGAGCTTGTTCACGGTCGCGCCGTGCGTCCACGCTCAAAATAGCGTCGTCATGTTTGGACTCGTCGATGCGGGTATTTCATACATAAGCAATCGCGGGGGGGCGTCATCGTGGAAGATGGACGATGGAATCGGCGTCCCTAATCTCTTTGGATTGCAAGGCAGTGAGGATATCGACGCGAGCACCAAAGCCGTGTTCAGACTCGTCGCGCAGTATATGCTCGGTACGGGTTCGATCGTTGGATTCAAGAGTAATGCGGATCAGGCAAGCGGCCTGCTGTTTTCTCGAGAAGCCTTTGTCGGCCTGGCGGACGATCATCTTGGCACCTTGACCTTCGGTCGCCAGCAAGACTTCATGGTCGACACGCTCCTCGGCGATGTCGATGCGGACGCTGCCGCCTACGTGGGCGGCTTCTACAACTTTCGTGATGGCCCGTTCGCCAAACTCGCACTCCCGGATTCACCTCCCGGCGAGGCATATGACTTCGATCACATGAGTGGAAGTCAGCCGTTATCGAATTCGATAAAGTACAAGTCTCCGACATTCGCCGGGATGTCGGTAGGCTATCTTTTCGCGTTCGGAAATACAGCCGGCAACTTCAGACAAAATAGCGCATCGAGCGCGGGTGGAAGTTTTGCCGCGGGTCCGTTC
Organism: Caballeronia sp. S22; assembly: GCF_964261745.1. Taxonomy (NCBI): domain Bacteria; kingdom Pseudomonadati; phylum Pseudomonadota; class Betaproteobacteria; order Burkholderiales; family Burkholderiaceae; genus Caballeronia; species Caballeronia sp. S22. The sequence goes on from NZ_OZ180037.1 coordinate 113,652, forward strand.
GCCATTGGCGCCGCCTATACGTCCGTACGATATGCGGAGCTGGGAGGCGGAGCCATCCAGAACATCGGTGCCGGGGTGCGATATAAGATTGGATCCAGTCAGATATCTGCTCTCTTCACGAACACCCGGAATACCGCCAATGGAGCAACAGTCAATATGGTGCAGGCGGGCGGCCTTTATCGATTCACGTCTTCAATTGCGTTCGGCGCGGACTACATGTACATGTGGGGGAATGAGGTAGTCGATCGAAACCATGCGCACCAGGTGACGGCCGTTGCTCAATATATTCTGTCCAAGCGGACAACGACGTATGTCGACGTTGTCTATCAGATCGCAAACTCCGGTGCGACGGCATCTATCAACGGAACCTTCGGACCTTCGAGCAGCCGTTCTCAATGTATAGGGCGCGTAGGGATTCAAACGCGCTTTTAATCAAGGCCTGCCCGTCAAACGAACGATGCGGCAGGCCACAGGACGGACATCGAACCAATTAGCCTGTCCGGCACGATCACTCGCTTTTTTCTTGGGACAAGCCGAGCAACCTGTCCCATTCCGGCTCCATTGAAAACGTCGAAGAGAGAAGATCAAGGAATAGTTTGACCTTAGCCGTAGTGCGATGTGAGGTTGGATAGACCGCAGAAAAATAAGGTACATCGGTCTCGAAATCGGGAAGAACGCGAACGAGATGCCCTTCCAAAAGATCACGGTAGACCACCATAGTTGGCAAATAGGCGATCCCCACCTCTCTACGAGCAAACTCCTGAATCAGATGTACGCTGTTGGAACGAAGCGTGGGAACCAGCGAAATCTCGCTGTGCTGCGAGCCGTTATCGAGCGACCAACGGTTACGCCACGGGTAGTATCGGTAACAGGCGAAATCGTGGCCGCAAAGATCATCCGGAGTGGAAATAGGTGACTTCTCTTTGAGATATCCCGGAGCAGCCACGAACACGCCGCGCATTCGGAATAGGCGACGCTCAATCAGAGATTCCGACGCGGGCGGAAAGATCTGCAGTACAACATCGTATCCTTCCTGAACAGGATCTACGACCTGGTCGTTGGCAAAGACGTCGAAATCGATATGCGGATAGTTCTTTCGAAAGGTCGCAATCACGTCCGGCAGATGCTCCAGCGCAAATCCGTTCAAGGCCGCGATTCTCAGAGTGCCGGTTAGCGCAGTCGTTGTATCGCGGGAGCGCTGCGAAAGGGCTTGCATCCTGCCGATAAGATCATGACACTCGGAGTAGTACGAAGCGCCGAACTCCGACATTTTCACCGCCCTGCTCGAGCGATGAAACAGAGATACCTCGAGATGCTCCTCAAGTTGCTGAACCCGCGTGCTGATGACGGATTTGGCGACACCGATCTGCCTCGCTGCGGCCGCAAAGCTACCGGACTCCGCGACGCGTACGAATGCTTCTATGCTTAGGTAAATATCCACGAGACGTCTCCGGCTTCTTGTGCACTCGTTGCGTGCGCTTCGGCCATCCCGCGTTGCTACGCTGTCAGGTCGGTCAGCGCGCAGGTAACGCGCAAGATGGGTTCGAAACGATACCACCTCGGAATTTAGTGAACTAGGGTGGAATTCCCGTAACCCGAACCTGTGATGCAACGCCGCGGGTAGCCTTCAACCGGCCACAGATATCAAAACCAGATCAGACTGTTCTGGATTGGCAAACCACTTCGCATTGCTTCCAAAGATCCTGTTGGTCACGCTTGACTCAACGGTCCCGGCCACCCCGCATTCCGACGCGCAGGTGGTGACTGTCAGCCGGCGTACTCGCCGCAGAGCATCTCGCTGAAGCCTTGATCTCGGTGGTCAAGGAGGGTGGATCGCTCAAGCCGGTTCTATCCGCTCGATCTCGGATCGTCGAGTTTCTCCCTCGCGGCCTCCTCCCATCTCCGTGGAAATTTTCCTTAGATACTTAAACGTATTCGCATACTTTATGGTATCTTGGTGGCTGGTCAGTATTTCCCCCACCAAATTTGGGAGTCGCCAGCCATGAAATTTTGTTTCGCGCTCTACCTCTCGGTAGTTTTCGCAGTGATCCCCCTTTCTGCGACTGCGCAGAGCACTGACACATTCAATCGTGCGCAGGCGCGAGCAGAACTTGCAGAACTCGAGCAGCAGGGTTACAACCCCGGCGATTGGATCCACTACCCGCAAAGTCTGCGCATCGCGGAAGATCGTCGAACGCAGACAGCGAACCAACCGAAGCCCGTTCAAGCGTCGCGAGCGGAATGAGTTACTCAATAAAACGCGGCATAAAAAGCTTAGTACTACATCCAAAGTACTGCGACCTGCTTTTGAGGCCAAATTCGGAGCGTTCGTTCAACGCTCGCGACGTCCCATAAAACATGCTGGAAGATCGAGATGTGTTTGAAACGTACAGTGCGAGCTTCGTTATCCGTAGTCGCGCTTTTGGGCATGGCCGCGTGCAGCGTGGGACCGGATTTCCGATCGCCTGAAGTGACGCCGCCACCTCGATCGCTTTCGATGAACGCGAACGATGTCCCCAGCCGCCTGACGGATCAGCGCCTGAATCCAGCGTGGTGGACGCTGCTCAACGACCCGCTGCTAACGTCGCTCGAAGCCCGTGCGGCGGCACAAAACCTGGACTTGCGATCTGCACAGGCGCGGATAGGTCAAAGCCGGGCCCGGCTGCGCATCGCGGGCGCGGACCTTTACCCGACAATCAGCGCAAACGCATCTGAGTTGCGCGAGCGAGCCAGCCCAAACGGAATATTGAAGTTGAGTGGACCATCGAGCCCGGTCAGCGCCACCGCGGCAAACGGCGCGGACCCTTACGGAACGAGTTCTTTGAGCGGAAGTGGTGGCGCCGCACCCTACAACCTCTGGCAATACGGTTTCGACGCGAGTTGGGAGTTAGACCTCTGGGGCCGAGTACGCCGAACACGAGAATCCGCGCTGGCCACCGCGGAGGCCGCAGAGCTGGAGGCCGAAGGCGTGAGAGTGTCTATTTCTGCGGAAGTCGCACGGACGTATCTCGAACTTCGCGGTGTCCAGAGCACGCTCGGCATCGCACGTAAAAATCAGGATATCGCTCGTGCCAGTCTCCGTCTTGCGAAACACCGCGAGGACGAAGGCGTTGCAACGCACTACGATAGTGCGAGCGCCGCTGCGCAAATGGCAACGGTCAGTGCTTCGATACCAGAACTCGAACGGCAGGTGTCTGCGCTGATGAATGCGTTGGCGCTTCTCGTAGACGAGGCTCCCCATGCGCTCGATGACGAACTCGCGAAGACGGCGGACGTTCCAGCCCCACCCGATAGCGTGCCTGTTGGACTCCCTTCCGAACTCGCGCATCGCCGACCGGATATCTTGCGCGCCGAGGCGGAGTTGCACGCTGCAACTGCGGACATCGGCGCGGCCAAAGCGAACTTCTATCCGACCGTCAGTTTGACCGGCAGTTTCGGCATTCAGGCTTTGAAGTTCAGCGAAGCAGGTGACTGGAGCGCGCGACAATTCGCGTTCGGTCCGGTCTTGCATCTTCCAATTTTTGAAGGCGGCCGTCTCGTGGGGACGCTCGCGTTGACCAAAGCAAGGCAGCAAGAAGCCGCAATCCAGTATCAACGCACGGTGCTTGGTGCGTGGCACGAAGTAGACGACGCCATCACCGCGTATCGCAGCGACCAGCTTCGAAATATGCAACTCAGTATCGCCGTCGATGAAAACCGTATCGCATTCGAAACGGCGAAGAATCGCTACGGCCAGGGCGCATCGACTTTCCTGTCCGTGCTCATCGCTCAGCGTGACCTGCTAGCCAGCGAAACCGCACTTTCGCAAAGCCAGACGAACGTGTCGGTCTCGCTCGTAAAACTCTATAAGGCCCTGGGCGGTGGATGGGATGCGCCCGAAGGCGGCAGCGGCTCATACGCCCGCGCGACAATCGAACGTCCGGTTTCCGTCAGGCGGGCGGCAGGAGGTTAGCCAATCGATCTCGAAAGCTTTTCAGCGGCAAGGTCCGCAGCAAGTCGAGCTTCTGCAAGGCTATCGGCTGTACCTGATCCCGCCTCCCCTGTTCCGCTGAATGTCTCGATTTCCCAGCGCCATTGACCATCCAGTTCGTCCTGCCAGACATATAGCCTGCGATGGCCGACGCTGAACAGGTTTGCATCGAGATCACGCACCCACGCAACCGACTCTGATTCGATAACTTCATGCCATTCGGACACGGAAGTATTCATGTGTTCGTCCTTTGAAATACGACATAGTATTACGATACTTTATAGTATGCTTAAACCGATAGCAAACAGGTCGATGCAGCATGTCGCCCCGTCGCAACCAACCCCGGCCGCACCGCACCCGTTCGACGGCCGGATCTTGATGGGCGTCCTGGGAGTCTTTGCCGCTGCAATGATGTCGGGTTTGAACAGTCGAATCGGCGGCTTGTCTCTCATTGACGTCAAAACAGCATTTGGTGTGGGCTCCGACGAAGGCAGCTGGATCGGCAGTCTGTACTCGGCTTTCGAGCTTGCGGCCATGCCCTTCGCGACCTGGTTCGCTGTAACGTTTTCGTTCAGACGGTTTCACGTGTCCGTCGTTATTGCCTTCAGCGTGTTTGGGCTGCTGACACCGCTTGCGCCCAGCTTCGAAGCACTGTTGGCGCTGCGATGCCTGCAAGGATTCTTCGGCGGATTACTCATTCCTGTGCTGATGGCGGCCGCGTTGCGCTTCTTCCCTCTTTCGCTAAGGCTGTACGGACTGGCGCTGTATGCAATGACCGCGACTTTCTCCCCGAACGTCGCCACCTGGCTCTCCGCGACGTACACCGACACGTTGTCCAACTGGCATCTGGCATTCTGGCAAATCGTTCCGCTTGCGCTCTTTTCGGGCTGGGCCGTTGCGTGGGGAATCCCGCAGGATCCTGTCCGCCTGGAGCGACTCAAGAACCTGGACTGGATTGGCTTGATCAGCGGCGTCTGTGGTCTCGTGTGTATCGGCCTTGGATTGACGCAGGGCGAACGCTACGACTGGTTCAATGACGCACTCATTAGCTGGCTCTTTTGCGTCGGCGCGCTCTTGCTCGTTGTATTCGTGCTTGCCGAGTGGTTTCATCCTCTTCCATTCATCAAGCTCCAATTGCTTCATCGCCGAAACCTCGGCCTCGGTTTCACGATCTTTATCGGGCTGGTTGTTGTCCTGCTATCCGGCTCGCTCCTGCCGGCTCAATATCTGGCGGAGGTGCACGGGTTTCGGACGCCGTACATCGCAGGGATCGGACTATCGGTGGGGCTGCCGCAGATCTTCTGCGGCCCGGCCGTCTCATTTCTTCTCTACAAGCGATGGATCGATGCGCGACACGTCTTTGCGCTCGGCCTCGCATGTCTCGCGGCGTCATGTCTGGTGAACGCATATGTGACATCAGAATGGATCGTGCACGAGTTCCTGATCGGTCAAGCGCTACAGGCAGTGGGACAGCCGATGGCCGTCATCTCCTTGCTTTTCCTTGCGACCAGCGTCGTCCAACCGATGGAAGGGCCGGTCGTATCGGGGATTATCAATATGTTTCGCGCCTTCGGAACATTGCTGGGAGATGCCTTGCTCGAACGCGTCTTTACCCTTCGGGAAAAGATGCACGCCAACATCATTCTGGATTACGCGGCCGGGAACGGAATGATCAGGTTGGAACATCACACTACCGCTACCGAAGCGCTCGGCGATCTTGCAGAACGCATTTCACGGCAGTCGTTCGTTCTGACGATCGCCGACGCTTACCTGATTCTGGGGACACTCTCTGTGTTGCTGATTCCATGTGTCTTGAGGCTCCAGTACATCAAGCCGCCCATATTGAACAATCCTTCCAAGTGATCGTTATGTCTCTTCCACGACCAGCAAAAATCGCCATGGCAATCATGCTCGCGTCCGCCGCCGCAGCTAGCCTGTATCTGTACAACCACGACGAAGGGCGATCGTCGGAGCAGACTACGACTGACGCCTACGTAACGACCGACTCCACCTTCGTTGCACCGAAAGTCGCCGGCAATATCTCAAGCGTCCTCGTAGAGGACAACGAGACTGTGCACAAAGGACAGTTACTTGCCGTGATCGACGAACGTGACTTCGCGGTGGCCCTTGCCAGTGCAAAGGCCGACGTTGAAAACGCGCAGGCGGACGTAGCCAGGCTCGAGGCAAGCGCCATTCAGCAGCATAGCCTGATCCAGCAGGCTAACGCTGCGATCGTCGGCGACATTGCCTCCGTGAATTTCGCGGCGGCGAACTCCCGCCGCTACTTGAATCTGGCGAAAGACGGCTCGGGCACGATTCAGGAGCAGCAGCAAGCCGAATCCGCCTTGCAGATCGCGGGCGCTCGCCAGTCACAAGATATCGCCGCACGCGACGCGGCCCAACATCAGCTGAACGTTCTGCTTGCTCAGGAACGGCAAGCTGCAGCGACCGTCGAGAAGGCGAAGGCAGCGCTGCATGCCGCAGAGTTGAATCTGTCCTATACGCGGATCGTCGCGCCAATCGACGGCATCGTGGGACAACGCACCGTCCGCACCGGCGCGTACGTGCACGTTGGCGCACCGCTGCTCGCGGTCGTCCCATTGCAGCAAGCTTATGTAGAGGCCAACTTCCGTGAAACCCAGCTGCGGCATGTTCAGCCTGGGCAAGCAGTTACAATCAAGATCGACATGTTGTCTGGAACGGTCATCCACGGCCACGTCAACAGTCTTGCCCCTGCCAGCGGGATCGCGTTCTCACCGATTGCACCTGACAACGCGACAGGTAACTTCACGAAAGTGGTTCAGCGACTCCCGGTCAAGATCTCCATCGATCCGGGCCAGCCAGCCGCAAGCCGACTTCGCGTTGGAATGTCTGTCGTTCCTACAGTGCATATCGATTCCGCCAGTGCCGCCCGGACATAATGCTGCATATTTTCAGAAGGGATCCCCGGAATGCCCAGGTTGACGAGAGAAGAGAGCCGAACACAGACGCGAGAGAAGCTGATGCTCGCTGCCGCCAAGGTGTTTGCGCGTGAAGGACTGGGCGGCGCGTCCATCGACCGGATCGCCGACGAAGCGGGCTTCACGAAAGGCGCGTTCTACTCAAACTTCGAATCGAAAGAAGATATCTTTCTGCAACTGGTGGAAACGACCACCCAGCAAAACATAGAAAAGATCCAGGCGGCGCTTGCCGGTATGTCTACCCCCGAGGAAATCATCGAAGCGGTCTGCGCGTGGGCCGACACTCATCCGCACGAACCGGATATGCGGCCTTTGGTCCTCGATTTGATTCGGCACGCAAAGCAAGACGCGGCGCTCACGAAAAGACACACGGAGCTTTTCAGCAAGCAATGGACGATCGTGGGCAAGTTGATCCTCCGAGCCTTTCCGAAGGGACGCGCGCCCGCCACGGCACTTGAACTGGGCGCGTTGGTGATGGAGTTGACGTACGGCACCGCCGTTCAGTTTCACGCAGGACCAACGGGAGGCGCACTCGTCCGAATCGCGCTTAACGGATTGATGGCGGCTGCACAGGTGCCACGGAAAACGAAGTAAGCGGCAGGAGCTTTCGTCCAATCCGATTGAGAGAGTTAAACAACACGTCCTTGCGCGAATAACGGTCATCTCTCTTCAAATAAGACACGCAACGGAGGCATGCGGCCCATGTCCAGACGGGCCGATCAGTTGAATCGAACGACAAGGATGTTATGGATACGCTTGAAAGTATGCGCGTCTTTGCGCGAGTCGTAACGGACGGCGGGTTTTCCGCCGCCGGACGACAGATGAACATGACGACGGGTCAGATCTCACGTGCTGTTTCGCATCTGGAAACCCATTTGCGCACTCGCCTGCTGAACAGGACAACGCGCAAGGTTGCGCTAACGGAGGCGGGTGAACGTTATCTCGATCATTGCCACAAGATACTTTCTCAGATCGATCTCGCAGAGGCCGAAGCAAGCGATGCGCAAGTGAGTCCCGCAGGAACGCTGAAAATCCATTCGATGTCCAACTTCGGGCAGCATCACATTGTCCCGTCGCTTCTGCGCTTCCATACGCGTTATCCTTCAGTGAAAGTTGACCTCACGTTTTCCCAATCCGTACCGGACCTTCTCGACGACGGTTATGACGCATCTCTCATTCTTGCACCGAGCCTTCCGGATTCAGGGCTGATCGCGCATCGTCTTGGCACGGTCGCAGGTGTCGTGTGTGCCTCACCAACGTACATCCGAAAATTCGGCGCGCCAGTCGACCTCGAAGATCTGCGAAAGCATACCTGCCTTCAGCTAACGAATCCTGTGTTTCCAAGCGGCAAATGGATATTCGACGGCCCCAATGGTCCGAGAGCGGTGTCATCCGGTCCTTCAGTGTTTTCGGTCAATCTTTCGGACGCTATGGAAGTGCTCATCCGGCAGGGCCTGGGCATTGGATTATTACCCGCGGCGTCCGCACTACCTGGATTGCAATCCGGCGAGTTGATCCGCGTGCTACCTCAATTTGCTCTTCAGAGCCTGAATGTGTATGCGCGATATCTTTCCCGCCAATACATCGATGCGAAGATTCGCATGTGGCTCGACTTTATGCGAGAAGACATGCCCCCGACTCTCGAAGCCGATGTAGCTGCTTTGGCGGCACATAATTAGTATGGAGTGAGACGTGGAAATGCGATCCTGAAGCCTTGCCGCCGTCCGCGCAGCGCCCGGACCGCCTTCAACAACGATTCCTCTTCGAACCCGTTTCGATAGTCGAAGTCGACATGTGCGAAGACGACAATACCGTCCTTGTCGATCAGATAGGTCGCCGGAACAGGGACCAGAAAATCTCCGCACTTCCTTGGCTTGGGCGGCTTGTAGCCAAGTTCGAGATAATGGTCGCGAAGAATCTCAGGCAGATCGAACGTCAGACCGAATGCCCTTGCAAGCCGAAGGTCCGTATCAACGAGCTCAGCCATCGGCAATCTGTCATGTTGACGCATCGATGTGTCGGGTGGAGCAACGGCAACAGCGGTCGCCCCCTCCGAGCCAATGCGCTCGTGCATTGCAAAGAAGCGCGCGAGACGCTCTTCACCGAACGAGCACCACGAGCCGCGCAAGAAATTGAGCACGACAGGACCCGAACGCAGTAGCTCATCCAGCGCAACGCGATTGCCGTTCCTGTCGGACAACACAAACCGAGGCGCGAGAGCGCCCGCGTGCAGCGCATGGGTGACGGCGACCGAGACCGATGCCATCGTGAGTTCAGCCATCGCATCGACACTCGTGCCTGCTACGCCAGCGTCGTTCGTCATGGTGGACATCCCTCGCGGTCGAAACGTCGCAGCGCTTCGTTAAGCCGTCTCTGCGCTTTCGTCTCGCACGGCACGAAGCGCTTCTTGCTGCACTTCGTACGTCGGGAAATCCGAGTAGTTCTCTTCGCTTCCACCCCAGAATGCGGCACGAACATAAGGCGTCAGCGGCAGATCGTGTGCAAGACGGTGCGGAAGGTCGGGGTTCGACGAGAAGTGACGTCCGAAAGCAACCAGATCGGCAACACCCGAATCGACGGTCTCGATTGCACTCTCGCGATCAAATCCACCTGCGACGATGATCGGGCCGGAAAAGTATGGACGCAGATAGGCAGCTGCGACGACGGGATGACCATGATGCAGCGTGTCGTCACCCTTGACCCGCGGCTCGATGACATGGAGATAAGCGATCCCGTACGAATCCAGCACCTTCGCGACGTAACTGAAGGTCGCTTCGGGGTTGCTGTCCGAGACGCCGCCCCATTCACCCGACGGCGAAATGCGCACACCGACGCGATCCGCACCAAACACGGAGATCAACGCTTCGAGCGTTTCGCGCAGGAAGCGCACACGGTTTTCAAGGGGGCCACCGTATTCGTCCGTGCGCCTGTTCGTGCCATCCTGAATGAACTGGTCGACCAGATAGCCATTTGCGCCGTGCAATTCGACGCCATCAAAGCCCGCTTTCTTCGCCCTTTGCGCAGCCTGCCGGAAGTCTTCGACAATTCCCGCGATCTCTTCGGTTTTCAGCGCACGGTGCGGCGATACGGGCACGAAGCCATCTCTCGTCAGCGCGACGCCGTCGAACGGCATGAATGACGGAGCGACGGGATCCGCGCCGTCATTGACCTCCACATGGCTCTGACGGCCTCCGTGGATGAGTTGCAGGACCGCGCGGCCACCCTTGGCATGCACAGCGTCTGCAATCGCCTTCCAGCCCGCGTCCTGGCCATCGTGATAGATGCTTGCGGCGCCGAGATAAGAGCGCGCCTGCGTCGAGATGCTCGCGGCTTCGATAATTACGAGACCGCCTTCGGAAGCACGCTGGCCGTAAAAGTCGGCCATCATCGGGCTCGGAATGTCGTCGGGCGGAATGGTGCGCAGGCGCGTCATCGGGGCAAGGACGACACGATGTTCGAGGTCGAATGCGCCGACTTTCGTCGAAGTGAACAGCTTGGCCATGATGGTACCTTTGAGAGTGAGTTGAGCACCGTGGGAAGCGGTGCGTCACGCGATGCGTTGAGATGAAATGTAGAGAATCCTGGGCGCGTGAAATAGCCGCCTGCGAGGATGAGGCCTATTCCAGATCTGCATAAGTCCGCGTGAGTCGCCGCGCGGGATCGCTGCACGCCGCCCGACATGTGGGGTACGCTATGACCAAACCACAACGCTCGTGTGGCTCAGGAGAATGCCGATGGATCGCCTTGCAGCGTTCGAAATTTTTATTCGCGTCGTCGACGCAGGCTCGTTTTCGGCGGCGGCAAGACACTTCGATATCGGTCAGCCAGCCGTGTCGAAAGCCGTGGCGCAACTGGAGGATTGGCTCGGCGTCAAATTACTGTTGCGTTCAACGCGCGCATTGACGCCGACCGAGGCGGGGCAGAATTTCTACGCGCGCGCGAAGCGCGCAGTCGAGGAGTCGGGAGAAGCCGTGGTCGCTGCACGGGGCACCGCCGCCGCTCTGACAGGAAAGCTCCGTGTGTCGGCCGCAGTGTGTTTTGCAAGGCTGCACATCGTTCCGAAGTTACCCGAGTTTTTGACCCAGCATCCCGATCTCGACGTCGACCTTGTACTTGATGATCGCAATATCGATCTGGTCGAAGAAGGCGTCGATCTCGCCCTGCGTATGGGCAATCTGGCCGATTCCAATATGACCGCGAAACGCATCGGCGAGGCCCGGCGTCGTGTGCTTGCGACGCCCTCGTACTTTGCAAGATGCGGCAAACCTTCGACACCCGTGGACCTGCTCGAGCATCACGCAATAGTCTATTCACGCGACATGGGCGGTGGCGAGGACTGGACGTTCAGAAGGGACACCGTCGAACAATCGATCAAGCTGCAAAGCCGCGTGAAGATATCCGCAACGGAAGGGTTGCGCGCCGCGGTATTCGCAGATATGGGGCTTGCCGTTGCATCCGAATGGGCATTCGCGCCGGAATTGAAGTCGGGGCTTGTGGTCGCTGTAATGGATGACTGGAACCTGCCGGGCATCGCGCTATCGGCGCTCTATCCGACTGGGCGTATGGCGAGCAGCAAGGCACGACAGTTCGCCACTTTCGTCGAGGAATGTCTCTCGCCCGAATTCGCCCCGACTCTTCTCTCCGCGTGAGGCCGAGCCGCGCCCCTTCAAATCCCATAAACCCGCGCCGTATTATCATAAAAAAGCCGTAGCCGATCCTCGACCGGATACCCCCGCACGATCGACTTGAATCCATCGAAGATATCGGTCATGCGATCCATGACACCATCGACCGGATAGTTGCTGGCGAACGAGCAACGCTGCGCACCGAACACGTCGATGGCAGTACGCACCACGGCCCCATTCGACTCGACGCTCCAGCGCTTCCCTGGGATGCAGATTCCCGAAATCTTGAGATGAACATTCGGCTCGCGCGCGACACATTCGAGCGCCTCGCGCCATGCGTGCAAGCCCCCTTCCGATCTATCGGACGGCAACCCGGTGTGATTGATCACGATCTGCGTGTCGGGAAAATCGCGCGCCAGTTCCGCGGCTTCGATCAGATGCCACCAGAACACCTGCAGCTCGAACAGTAATCCATGAGCGCGCAGCTTCGCGTAACCATCGCGCCATTTCTTATCGCGCATCGATCCCGGCGCAACGAAGTCGTCCCTATGTTCGGCGCGCGGCACGGCGGCAGGCTTGTGCCGGATGCCTCTGACCAGCGGATGACGGCCATAGACAGCAAGGACTTCATCGACGTCTTCGCGATCGAGCCACGCCTGAGCGCTCATCGCGTGCGGAAAGCCCTGTTCGCGCTGCAGCGTTTCGACCCAGCGCAATTCGCCCAGTGGATCGGCGGGATTCCACTCGCCTTCGATAAGCACCGTCTTCACGACCTTGTGATGCCCCGCCGCACGAAAGTAGTCATCGGGCAGAAACGTGCACCGGATGTTGTCGTAATTGCCGTAGCGAAAATTCTTCACCGGCTTGTCCGCAAGCCAGGGATAGTAATTGCGCTCGACATCGAAGAAATGCTGATGCGCATCGGCGATAGGCAAATCGTCGTCCGCACCGCTTTCGAGAAATCGGCGGCGAAGTTCCATAACATCTGACATAGGCGAGTCTCTAAACGGTCATGCGATAAAACTGCAACGCGTTGCGATAGAAGATCTTTTCCAACGCTTCGCGCCCGAGCGGTTCGAGCATCCTTCTCATGCTATCGACGAGAACGTCATAGCTCACTCTCAAACCCGCCACCGGAAAATTGCTCGCGAACATGCAGCGGTCCGCGCCGAAGATCGACACCGCATCGAGGACGATCTGTCGATTGTCGTCGTAGTTCCAGGGCGCATCCTTCAGGCCGAATTCCGATAGCTTCACAAACACGTTCGGCTGCCTCGCGAGCAGTTCCATTCCCCGTCGCCAGCGCGCGAGTCCCTCGTCGCTGCGATCCCATGGAAAGCCCGTGTGATTCAACGCGATCTTCGTATTCGGAAACGCGTTCGCCACTTCAGCCGCATCGGCGAGATGCCACGGCGGCACGCGCAAGTCCCACGAAAAGTTGAATCTGTCGAGCAGCGAGAATCCTCGCAGCCACGCCGGGTCTTGCATCGTTCCGCGAAGATCGTCGAGTGGCTCGTGTGGACCGCATGATGTCACCGGCTTCGAGCGAATGCCACGCACGAGCGGATATGCGGCGTGTTGCGCAAGAATCTCCTCCGTGTCAGGACGATCGAACCACGCGTGCGCGATCACGGCGTCTGGAAAACCGTATCTGTCGTGCACTTCGTGAAGCCAGCGCGTTTCCGCGACCTGCTCATCGCGCGCCCGTTCCGCCTCGACATGCACGGTGCCTATGATTGGCTGCGCGCTGACCGTCGCAAGATAGTCCTCGGGAAGGAAATCTCGGCAAATGCTTCGATAGTCGCCAAGAAAAAATGCCTCGTGATAATCGTCCTGCAACCACGGATAGCGCCCCGCTGAAAGATCCCACAGATGATGATGCGCATCGATGATCGGAATCTCGTCCGGTGCGATGTCTTTCATATGCATACGTCAATCATGAGTCAATTCGCGGGAAGAAAGCCCGTGGAAATCCACGGCACGGTGACGAGCACCAGCAGCGCAACGACGAGCGCGCCGAGATACGGCCACACGCGTTTCATCGCGCCATCCGGATCGACCTTCGCGATCGCGCACGCTGCATAGAAGCCCACGCCAAAGGGCGGCGCGAAGAGGCCGAGTCCCATCGCGAAGATGGCGACCATCGCGTAATGAACCTCGTTGATGCCGAGCGAACGCGCCACAGGAAAGAGCAGCGGGCCGAACAGCACGATCGCGGGAATGCCTTCCAGGAAGCTGCCGAGCAACACGAACGCCGCTGCCGATATCAGCAGGAAGCCCATCGAGCCGCCGGGCGCCGTCGACATCAGTTGCGCGAGCTGACGCGAGAAGCCCGATTGCGTCAACGCCCAGGCCATCGCGGTCGCGCAACCGATGATGATCAGAATCGCCCCCGACAGCGAAGCCGTGCCGACGATGATCGGATAAAGGCGATTCCATTTGAACGAGCGATAAAACACGAGGCCGACGACGAATGTATAAGCCACACCGACCGATGCCACTTCGGTTGCCGTCGCAATTCCTTCGACGACCGCCGCGCGAATCACGAACGGCAACGCGAGCGCGGGCAGCGCGAACAGAAACGCCCTGCCGACTTCACGCGGCTTCGCACGTTCGACTTCCTTCAGCTCGCGCTTGCGGTTCTTTACCCAGATGACCGCGATCATCGCGAGCGCACCCACGACCGCCGGCATGAAGCCGCCCGTGAACAACGCGGAAATCGATACGCCCGTCACCGAGCCGATGGTGATCAGCACGAGACTCGGCGGAATAGTCTCCGACATCGCGCCCGATGCGCTCAACATCGCGACCAGCTCGTTCTCGTCCTCGCCGCGCTTCTTCATCTCCGGAAAAAGCGCCGGCGCGACGGCGGCCATATCCGCGGCCTTGGAACCCGAGATGCCGCTGACCAGATAGATCGCGCCGATGAGCACATACGACAGCCCGCCTTTGAAATGCCCGATCAGCGATGCGAGAAAGCGGATCATCGCCTGCGCCATGCCCATCGCTTCGATCAGCGCGCCGAGAAACACGAACAACGGAATCGCGAGCAGGATCAGACTCGACATGCCTTCGTCGATACGGCCCAGCACGACGAGCATCGGCGTCAGCGTCACCGTGCTCAGGTACGCGACGGTCGAGAGCCCGAACGCGACCATGATCGGCACGCCGATCACCACCATGAACACGACCGCGACGACGAAGAAGATCACGAGGTTCCAGTTGCCGAGCGCGGTCATCGCGATCTTGAACGTCATCAGCGCGGCCGCGATGCCGCCGACCACCGCCGCCGAGATCACGAAGTGCATCGGACGCGCCTGCTCCATGAGACGCGCGACGGAAATCGCGAGCATCAGCGTGAGGCCGACGGCGAGCGCGGCAACGCGATAACCATTGGAGATTTCCAGCGCCGCGCTCGTGATGGCCCACTCTTCCGACACGTACTCCCACGCCGGCGACAACAGCACCATGATGAACGCGATGACGATCACGGCCCCGAACGTATCGACGAAAGCATGCCTCGACGGATTCAGATGCGCGATGAACGTTGTGAGCCTCATGTGCTCGTGGCGTCGCAACGCGATCACTGCGCCGAGCATCGCGAGCCAGATGAACAGCAGCGTCGCCAGTTCATCGCCCCAGATCAGCGGATCGTGAAGCACGTATCGAAAGAACACGTTGGCGAACAGCAGGACCACTTCGGCGACCACCAGCGCCGCCGCGCAGAGTTCGCTCGACCAGCGGATGCACGTATCGAGGACATGTCCCGCTTTTGCAACCGGGCCGGAAGGCTTGCTCGCAACCGCAACGGGCATGGTCCCGAGAGAAACGTCAGTGCTCATGATCCGCTCCTTGCTCACGAAAGCTGCCCGGAATACTTCTCTAGAAGTCCCCATGCCGCATCGCCGTACTTCTTCTTCCATTCGGCGTAGAAGCCCTTTTGCTGCAGGTCGGCGCGGAATGCCTGCTGATCCACCTTGTTGAAGGTGACGCCTTTGGCCGTGAGCATCGGTTCGAGACTCTGATTCAGGCGGATAACTTCCTCGCGCTGCTTCAGCGCCGCTTCGTTGATGTTTCGTGCGACGATGTCCTGCACATCTTTCGGCAGCTTCGGCCAGGTCTTGCCGCTCGCGAGCAGCCAGAAACCATTCCAGATATGACCCGTCAGCGAGCAGTACTTCTGCACCTCGTAGAAGCGCGCCGACTGCACCACGACGAGCGGATTCTCCTGGCCTTCGACGACTTTCGTCTGCAACGCGGAGTACGTCTCGTTGATGCTGATGCCCGTGGGCGCCGCGCCGAAGGTCTTGAACATCGATGTCCATAGCGGACTGACCAGCACGCGGATCTTGAAGCCCTTGAGATCGGCCGGCGTCATGATGGGACGCGTCGAACTCGTGATCTGCCTGAAGCCGTTGTTCCAGACCTTGTCCATCGCGATGAGGCCGGCTTTCGCAGCCTGCTCGCGCACGTGCTTGCCGAGATCGCCGTCCATCGCAGCCCATACCGCGTCGTAGTTCTTGAACGCGAAGGGCACGCTTTCGATCGACGCAACCGGCACGAGCGTCGACAGGATCGCACCCGGCAACGGAATGAAATCGACGCCGCCCGCGCGGACCTGCGAGAGCATGTCGGTGTCGCCGCCCATTTGCGCGTTCGCGAAGACCTGAAGATCGACGCGGCCATTCGTCTCCTTCTTGATTGACGCCGAGGCCTCGCGCATATGCGCGTTGAGCGGATGACTGTCCGGCAGGCTGCTCGCGTATTTGAGGACGATGGGCGCGGTTTGCGCGAATGCGCGCTTCGACAGGCTCAGGCCCGTCGCGGTCGCGGCTACGGCGAGTCCCGCCGTCGTCAGGAAGTCCCGACGCGTGATGATTCCACTCATGTTTGTCTCCTGAACTCTGTCATGCGCGATTGATCGCGTCTTTACTGCGCCAGCGCTACTACGGCCTTCTCTTCGATCAGCCGATCGACATCCGTTGCCGAATAGCCCGACTCCATCAACACTTCTCTCGTGTGCTCGCCGAGCAACGGCGCGGGACGATTCCCGGAGCGCTTCGCATCGGAGAAATGAATCGGCAGACCGAGGCCTCTGACCTTGCCGGCCAGCGGATGATCGGTTTCGACGACCATCTCGCGCGCGATCGTCTGCGGATGCGCGAGCGCCGCCGCGATATCGAGCACCGGGCCGGCAGGCAGACCGATGCGGTCGAACTGCGCCATCCATTCATCCGTGCTTCGGCGCACGAGCAGTTCATTGAGGATCGCAACCAGCGCCTCGCGATGCTGAAGCCGCAGCGCGTTCGTCGTGAAGCGCGGGTCGCTTGCGAGTTGGGGCGCATCGAGCACGTCGAGCAGGCGCTCGTAATTGCTCTGGTTGGCAGCGCCGATGTTGATCCAGCCATCGCTCGTCTTGAATACTTGATACGGCGCGCTCGTCGAATTCGCGGAACCCATCTTCGGCAGAATCGTGCCGTCCGCGAGATAGCTCGCGGCGGGCCAGAACATCTGCTGAAGTCCCGCTTCGAAGAGCGACGTGTCGACCATCTGGCCGCGTCCGGTGCGCAGCTTCTGCACATACGCCGCCGCGATGCCGAGCGCTGCGAGAATGCCCGAGTTGATGTCGGCCACGGGCGAACCGGCCTTGACGGGCTCGCGTCCCTCTTCGCCCGTCATGCTCATCATGCCGCTCATGCCTTGCGCGATAAGATCGAAACCGCCCTTCTCGCCGAACGGACCCGTGCGGCCGAAGCCCGAGATCGCGCAATAGATGAGTCCCGGATTGAGTTCCTTGAGCGTGTCATAGCCGAGACCGAACTTCTCCATCGTTCCGGCGCGATAGTTTTCGGTGACGACATCCGCATCGGATAACAATCGCTTCAATACTTCGCGGCCGCCTTCGCTCTTCAGATTGAGGCCGATGCCGCGCTTGTTGCGATTGACGATCATGAACGACGCGGACTCGCCGCTCGGCAGGATCGGTGAAAAGCGGCGGGAATCGTCGCCGTCGGGCACTTTCTCCACCTTGACGACGTCCGCGCCCATGTCGGCGAGCATCATGCCGCAGACCGGGCCGGACATGATATGCGCCAGTTCAACCACTTTCATTCCACTCAGCGGACCCATTTCACTTTCCCTTGAAGACTGGCTTCTGTTTTGCATTGAATGCAGCGGCGCCGATGCGAAAGTCTTCGGTGTCGAAGCAATCGAAGGCGGATTCGATATCGGCGTCCGTGAGCGCGGGCGATGGCGTCAGCCTGTTCGACGCCGCCTTGTGCCAGCGCGCGACGAGCGGCGCGCCGCGTGCGATGCGCCGCGCGGTGGCGATGGTTTCTTCCTCGACGGCATCGTCGGCGACGACGCGCGACGTAAGTCCCTTCGCAAGCGCTTCCCGTGCATCGAAGATGCGTCCTTCGAGCACGATCTCCATCGCCACCGGACGGCCCGCGAGACGAATCAGCGCGCCGAGTTCGGCGTAGGACATCGTGAGACCGAGTTGTCCGACGGGCGCGCCGAAGCGGCTCGATTCGCCGCAAATGCGGATATCGCAGAGCGACGCGATTTCGAGCCCGCCGCCGACGCATACGCCATGAATCATCGCGACTACGGGATGACGGCAATGCGCGATAGCTTCCATCGCACTGGTCGTGACCTCCGCATAGGCGCGCGCCTGCTCGCGATTCGATCGAAGCGTCGCGAACTCGCCGATATCCGCACCCGCTGCGAATGCCTTCGTTCCCGCGCCACGCAGGATCACGCATCGAATGCTGTCTTCGTCCGATAGCTGCGTCATTGCATCGCCGAGATCGCGCCACATACAGAGCGTGAGCGCGTTCATCTTCTCGGGGTTATCGAGCGTGACGATGGCGATATCGCCATTTCGCTCGATCGTGATCTTGTCTCCCATGTCTTCCTCAGTTCAGAACGACGCTTCGAGCATCGCGTGATAATCGCTTTCGGATGCGTCGCGCGGATTGGTTTTATGACTGTGGTCCTTCAACGCGCCCTTCACGATGCCGGGGAACATGTCGTGCGTGACGCCCACGCCGGATAGCGTCGCGGGAAGGCCCAGGCGCTGGGTCATCTCTCTGATGGAAGGCCCGACGTTCGCGGGATTTTCGAGGCCCATCGCCTGCGCGAGCCGCGCGAGCTTGCCTTCTTCCCGAACCGTCGGCGCGTCCTCGTTGAACGCGATCACGGCGGGCAGAAAGATCGCGTTGAGCGTTCCGTGATGCAGGCGCGGATTGATGCCGCCGAGCGAATGACTGAGGCTGTGCACGCATCCCAAACCCTTCTGAAACGCAAGCGCGCCCTGCATCGATGCGCTCATCATGTTCAGGCGCGCGGTCTTGTCGTCGGGATGTGCCGTCGCGCGCTCGATGTGACGCCACGCGCGCCACAGGCCGTCGAGCGCGATGCCGTCGGCCGCGGGGTTGAACGCGGGCGCCATGAACGTTTCTATGCAGTGCGCGATCGCGTCCATGCCGGTTGCGGCCGTCATCGTCGCGGGCAGTTTCAGCGTGAGTTCGGGATCGCAGATCGCGGACTTCGGCACCACGTAGGGCGATATCACGCCGACCTTTCTGCCGTCGTCGAGAATCAGGATCGCGCCGCGTCCGACCTCGCTGCCGGTGCCCGCCGTCGTCGGAATCGCGATGACGGGTGCGGTCGCCGACGTGATGCGCGTCGCGCCGCCTTCGATCACGGCGAAGCTCTGCAACGGGCCGTCGTGCGTCGCGCATACCGCGACGCCCTTCGCGAGATCGATCGACGATCCTCCGCCCACCGCGATGATTCCATCGCATCGTTCATCGACGAACACGGCGACCGCATCGCGCACCGCCGCTTCGTTCGGATTGGGCGGCGTGCCGTCATAGACCGGCACGTCGTAGTCCGCACCCAATGCCGAAAGCACCTTGTCGACGATGCCCGCCGCCTTGATGCCGCGATCCGTCACGACGAGCGGCCGCTTGATTCCAACCCTTTCGCATTCGCTCTTCAGCAAACGCAAGGCGCCGAACTCGAACTGTATCTGCGTGATGTAATTGATGAGAGCCATGTTGATCGACAGTTATAGATTCATGAAAACCCGAACAGCAGGAACCCTGATCGCTGCGGGTTAACGTTAGGCCCGGAGCTTTGCGCAATGCGGGTTTGATGGGGCAGTATAGGCAGCGGCCGAAACGGCCGGAATTGACAATAATGAATACGGGTATAACTATTCCTCAACTCGCGCGATGACTCCTTCTCTCAACTCGATCATTTCCCGGCTGCACCTGAAGCAGTTGCGTTTGCTCATCGCGCTCGCGGATCATGGTTCGCTTCTCAGTGCGGCCAAACAGGTTTCGCTCACGCAGCCGGGCGCAAGCAAGGCGTTGCACGAAATCGAAACGACCTTCGGCACGGCGCTTTTCAACCGGACGAGCCGGGGGCTCGAACCGAACGACATCGGGCATTGCGTGATCCGCTATGCGCGGCTCATTCATACCGACGTCGCGCATTTGCGCGAGGAAATCGTCGGCATCATGCGAGGTCATGGAGGACGCGTGTCGGTGGGCGTCATCATGGGCGCGGTGCCGCGCGTGATCGAAGCGATTTCTTCGCTCGTCACGAAGCATCCGGAGATGTCGATAGAAATCGTGGAAGATACGAGCGCCGCGTTGCTGAGCCTGATCGACGCAGGACGCCTCGATCTCGCCGTGTGTAGAACCACGATCAGTCAGACGCCGTTTCTCTACGACAGCGTCAATCTGCAGGAAGAGACGCTTGCGGTTATCGCGAATCTGAGTCATCCGTTTCAGAACGCACGCAAGCTGCGGCTTAAAGATCTCGCGGATGTGCGATGGGTCGTCTATCGCGCCAACATGCCGATGCGCATGCTGCTCGAACGCGAATTCCGCGAAGCCGAGATCCGCTTTCCACGGCATCTCGTCGAGACTACGTCGGCATTCGCGACGCTTTCGTTATTGCAAAGCAATCCGACTTTCGTCGCGCTCGTGTCGATCGATGTCGCCGAGTTCTTCACGCGACACGGCATGACGGGCATGCTTCCGCTCAAACTGTCATCGAAGAGCGAGCCTTATGAACTCGTCACACGGCACGGCGCGCCGGTGTCCGCGGGAGCGCGCGTCCTGATGGAAGAACTGCTCGCACAGCACGATTAGGCCGAGGATTTATCGTGAGGCATGAGCGCGGGTTATAAGCGTAGTCGCAACTCTCAGTATTCCGTCGTGAACGTCTTGTCTACACTCCGCCGCAGCCGAATAGAACGGCCGATAACATCAACGGAGACAGCTTCATGGACGAGACTTATCTGCGCAGGCACTTCTTCAAGAAAATCGCGGCGCTGTCGGCCGGCGCGCTCGCGACATCGATCATCCCGAGCGGCGTGTCGGCGCAGACGCAATCGCCTGCCGAGTGCGAAGCGGGCGTGATCGCGGCAGGCGGCCCCGATGTGCAACGCAGATACATCAGAACGCCCACGGGTTACTTTATGGTTCTGCGCATGGGCGATAACGTCTTCGAGCAACTGACGACGTTCGCGCTGGCGGAAAACATTCCGGCGGTCAGTCTGACGGGCATCGGCTTCGGCCATCCGACGTTCGGCTTCTGGAACGCCGCGAAGAAGGACTTCGATGCGAAGACCTTCCGCAATGTCGAGATGGGCAGCCTGACCGGATCGGTGGCGTGGAAAGAAGGCAAGCCGTCGATCCATATGCACGGCATGGCGGGCGACAGCAACTTCAACGCTTACGGCGGCCATCTATTGAATCTTGAAGTGGGCACCGGCTCGATGGAAATCACGCTGATCGTTCACCAGAAGCGGCTCGAACGCGCGGTCGATCCGTGCATCGGCGCGAATGTTTTGGGCATCGGCTGACGCCTTATCGGCGGCCCGTCAGCGCGAATTCAGTGGACTTCACGGCTTCGGCAAGATAGTCGACGAACGATGCGATGCGCGCGGAGATCGCCGTGTTGCGATAGTAGACGGCGTTGATCGGTTGCCGCACTTCCTGCGTGTGACGCGCGAGAATCTGCACGAGCGTGCCCTCGCGCCGGTCGCGCAGCGTCATGAAATCGGACAGGCACACGATGCCCGCGCTTTCGAGCGCGAGATGCCGCAGCGTCTCGCCGCTCGACGAAGCGATGCCCGGCTTGATCCGGTACGGCTCGTCGTCGCGCCCCGCAAGCGGCCAGAGATTGAGCGATTCCGGCTGCGTGAAGCCGAGCAGCGAGTGATTCGCGAGTTCGTCGACGCGCTTCGGAAGTCCGTGTGTCTCGAGATACTGCGGCGTCGCGAGCACGCGAATGCGGCTGCTGCCGATCGGGCGGCTGTGCAGCGTCGAATCCTTCAGCCTGCCGATGCGAATGGCGACATCCGTGCGGCGTTCCAGCAGATCGATCACGCCTTCGTTGCTGTTCAGTTCGAGCTCGACATGCGGATAGCGCTCCCGATATCCCGCGACGAGCGGCACGATCACGTGCAGCATGAACGGCGTCGCGGCATCCACGCGCAACAGCCCGGAAGGCCGCTCGCGCCGCGCGGCGATCTGTTCCTCCGCGCTTTCCACCGCGCCGATGATCTCGCGCGCGTTCTGCAGAAAGCTCTTGCCCTCCTCCGTCAGCTCCAGGCGTCGCGTGGTCCTGCGCAAGAGCGTCGTCTGGAGCTTCTCTTCGAGCCGTCCGAGCGTGCGGCTCGCGCCCGACACCGTCTGGTCCAGTTGTTCCGCCGCCTTGGTGATGGAGCCCGTGTCGACTACCGTCGCAAAGGTCTGAAGCTCGTCGAGAGTGATTTTCATAGTTGACTTTAATTCAAGAGTATTTCCTTTATAGCCCGGTTTTTGCGCAAGAGTAAAGCCGGCATACTGTGTTCGTCCACTCAGCCATTGGAGAACACATTCCATGAATCGCATTCCCGCTTTCGGCCTCGGCACGTTCCGCCTGAAAGATCAGGTCGTCATGGATTCGGTGCGCAACGGCCTCGAACTCGGCTACGGCGCCATCGATACCGCGCAGATCTACGGCAACGAAGCCGAAGTCGGCGAAGCGATCGCCGCATCGGGCGTGCCCCGCTCCGACATCTTTCTGACCACGAAAATCTGGACCGAGAACGCCTCGCGCAGCAAGCTCGTTCCGAGCCTCAAAGAGAGCCTGACGAAGCTGCGCGTCGATGAAGTGGATCTCACGCTGATCCACTGGCCCGCGCCGGAGCACGGCACGCTGCTCGAAGAATTCATGAGCGCGCTCGCCGATGCGAAGACGCAAGGTCTCACGAAGCAGATCGGCATCTCCAACTTCAACATCGAACTGACGAAGCAGGCGATCGATGTCGTCGGACGCGAGAACATCGCGACCAATCAGATCGAACTGAGCCCGTATCTGCAGAATCGCAAGCTCGTCGCGTTTCTGCGCGAGCAAGGCATTCAGGTCACGTCGTATATGACGCTCGCCTACGGCAAGGTGCTGAAGGATCCGGTCATCGGCGAGATCGCGAAGCGGCATCACGCGACGCCCGCGCAAGTCACGCTCGCATGGGCGCTGCAACTCGGCTATGCGGTGATTCCGTCATCGACGAAACGCGAGAACCTCGCGAGCAATCTGCTCTCGCAGCAACTCAGGCTGACCGCCGAAGACATGGCGCAGATCGCGGAACTCGAACGCAATGGCCGTGAAGTCAGTCCGGAAGGCCTCGCGCCGATTTGGGACTGAAGCGCGGTTTGATGCGATGCAACGAAGCGCCCTCGACGAATAGGCACTTTCAGCCAAAGCGTCGTTCGCATAAGACGCGCGGCTTGCCGAGTGACCCGCAAGAAACTAAGACATACTGAGCGAGCACTTGCGGCGTCACGACGGAAGGGGTGCATCATGGGCAAGAACATCGTTTTCTGCGCGGACGGAACATGGAACGGTCCGAACACCGACCACGACAACGACGGCATTCCGGACACCACCAACGTACTGAAGGCATTCCTTCTGTTATCCGGCGAGCCGGACCCCGCCTCGACGCTTCTCGCCTCCGAACAGGAGATCGCGGAGCCCGGACCTGACGGACAGGTCGCCAAGTATCTGCATGGCGTGGGCGATTCGCGCAACGTCATCAGGAAGCTGGTGGGCGGAGCATTTGGCGACGGCATCATCGCGCGCATCGTGCGCGGCTATACCTTCATATCGCGCAACTACAAGCCGGGCGATCACATCGTTCTGATGGGCTTCAGCCGCGGCGCGTACACGGCGCGTGCGCTCGGCGGAATGATCGCGAACGTCGGCCTGCTCGACACCAGCAAATACGAAAGCAACGACAAGGCGCTCGCGTATCGCATGGGCATTCTCGCGTGGCGCAAGTATCGCGAGTCGAGACCAACGGCAGGCGCGAGCGGCGGCGGTTTGAAGGGCCTGCTGGAGAAGATCGTCAATTTCGAGCCGTCGCTCGCGTTCACGAGGTTGCAGCCCGGCGACACGATTGCCGTCGATGAAATCCACGCTATCGGCGTATGGGACACGGTCGGCGCGCTCGGCATTCCGATCTATCTCGACAGCGAGGACTCGACGGTCGATCTGTTCCGTTTCGCCGACACCGCGCTCAGCCCGAAGGTGAAATTCGGCGTTCACGCGATCAGTCTCGACGAGCAGCGCGGCGATTTCACGCCGACGCTCTGGGACACCCGCGCGGGCGTCACGCAGGTGCTGTTCGCCGGCGCGCATGCCGATGTCGGAGGCGGCTATTCGAACGATGAATCGGGCCTCTCGGATATCGCCTGCGAATGGATGCTGAACCGTCTGGCCGATCCGTCGATCGGCGTGCGTCTCAAGGCGCAGCCGTGGACCTTGCAGCCGGACTTTCTCGGCGCGGCGCATTCGCCGTGGAAGGAGCCGCCCTTCTCGCTGCGCCCGTCCGGCCCGCGCGGGCCGTTCGCCTTTCCGCAGGATATCGGCGCGCATGTTTCAGTCGCCCAGCGCCTCGGCCTCGTGACGGTGGACGGAAAGCCGGTGCCCGTTCCCAATCCGTATTTGCCGACCGTTCTCGGCCCGGCCTTCACCACGCACACCAACTGGATCATGTCCTGAAAACGATCCGGGCCCGGGACTCTCGTTCCCGGGCCCGCTTTGTTACTACCACTTCGCGCTCTTGTGGCGATTGCGTCCGATCGTGTCCCACAGCTTGCGCGCCTGCTTCTGCACCGACTTCGCGTGTTCCTCGTGGTGAGGCTCCGTGTCACCGGCATGAGCAGCCGTGGCGCCGCGTTTCGGGCGCTTGAACATTTCGGCGAATCTCATCGCAACCTCCTTTCGCGGCTAGCACACCGCAAAAATAGTCTACTCCGGCTGGCGCTTCGCGGCACGGCCTTTCATGCCGCCGATGCCGTGTGTCTCGGCTGCGTCAGCATCGCCGGTTGCAGGATTTCGTCGAGCTGCAACTGGCTCAACAACCCTTTTTCGATGACGATCTGCGCGACGCTCTTGCCGGACGCGAGCGCTTCCTTCGCGACTTCCGTCGAGTTCGTGTAACCGATATACGGATTGAGCGCCGTGACGATGCCGATCGAACTTTCGACGATCATGCGCAGGCGCTCGCGATTCGCGGTGATGCCATCGACACATTTCGACGCGAGCGTGAGGCACCCCGCGCGCAAATGAGCGACGCTCTTGAACAGGCTATGCGCGATGATCGGTTCGAACGCGTTGAGCTGAAGCTGGCCCGCCTCGGCGGCGAAGGTCACGGTCACGTCATTGCCGATGACCTCGAACGCGATCTGATTGACGACCTCCGGAATCACCGGATTCACCTTGCCCGGCATGATGCTCGAACCGGCCTGCACCGGCGGCAGGTTGATTTCGCCGAGGCCCGCGCGCGGCCCGCTCGAGAGCAGCCGGAGATCGTTGCAGGTCTTCGAGAGCTTGACCGCGACGCGCTTCAGGACGCCGGAAAGCTGCACGAACGCGCCGACATCCTGGGTTGCCTCGACGAGATTCGGCGATGTCGTGAGCGCGATGCCGGTCACCTCGCTCAGATGCCTGCATGCGAGTTGCGCGTATTCCGGATGCGTGTTGATGCCCGTGCCGATCGCCGTCGCGCCGAGGTTGATCTCGCAGATCAGCCGGGCCGCTTCTTTGAGCCGCTCTTCGTCCTCGCCGAGCATCACCGCGAACGTGCTGAATTCCTGACCGAGCGTCATCGGCACGGCGTCCTGAAGCTGCGTGCGGCCCATCTTCAGATCGTTGCCGAACTCCAGCGCCTTGCGTTCGAACGACGCGCGCAGCACGCCCATCGCGTCGATCAACTGCATGATGCCCGCATACGTGGCGACCTTCAGCGCGGTCGGATAGACATCGTTGGTGCTCTGGCCGAGATTCACGTCTTCGTTCGGATGCAGCACGCCGTATTCGCCGCGCTGATGCCCGAGATGTTCGAGCGCGAGATTGGCGATGACCTCGTTCGCGTTCATGTTCGTCGATGTGCCCGCGCCGCCCTGAATCACATCGACGACGAAGTGCTCGTGCGCCGTGCCCGAGCGCACTTGCCTGCATGCCTGCACGATGGCCTGCGTCTTCACTTCGTTCAGGAGACCGAGGCCGTGGTTCGCGAGCGCGGCCGCTTCCTTGACGCTCGCCAGTGCGTTGACGAGATTCGGGTATGCGGAGATCGGAATGCCGGTGATGGGAAAGTTCTCCAGCGCGCGCAGCGTGTGCACGCCGTAGTACGCGGTGGCGGGCACGGCGAGATCGCCGAGAAGGTCGTGTTCGATGCGTTCGGTAGGTGCGAGCATGGGTTCCTCTTCAGGTTCTGAATATGACGGGCGAACGAAGTCATCCGGCACACGTCGTGTGCGGGTTCGTCGCGTGGATGAGTTGATGCGGTTCGGGTTAGTGCGGCGGCTTCATCGCATGGGCGACGCATTCCCTCGCGAGCACATCGGTCGGATCGATGATGCTCACGCGCGCGCCGTTCGTGCCGATGACGTGCGCCTCGCGCAACAGAAGCGGCAGTTCCGTGCAGCCGAGGATGACGACCTCGACGCCAGCGGCAATCAGCCCGTCGATCGCGGCGGCGATGTCCTCTTGACATCGCCCGGTCGTGAAGCCGGCTTTCACGCCTTCGCTGCCGTAGATCGCTTCCATCACGCGCGCCTGCAATGCGGGTTCCGGCACGACTTGCCGCAAGCCTTGCGATTCGAGCGCCTTCTCGTAGACGCCGCTCGCGATCGTGCCGGATGTCGCGAGCACGCCCACGGAACGCACCGACGGAAACGCCTCGCGCAAATGGCGCACGGTCGTTGTCAGCATGTTCACGATGGGTATGCCGAGATACGGCTGAATGCGCTCGACGAACGCATGCGCCGTGTTGCACGGTATCGCGATGAGATCGACGCCGCCCGTCTCCAGCTTCTTGCAGGTCGCATAGAGCGAGATGGTCGGATCGGGTCCATCGCCGATCAGATTCTCCGTGCGGTCCGGAATCTGCGGGTTCTGTTCGACGAGCAGCTTGATATGGTCCTGATCGCGCGTCGCGGGTGTCGCACGCACGATCTTGTGAATGAAATCGACGGTGGCCGCCGGCCCGACGCCGCCCACCACGCCGACCTTGAAGATCGTCTCGGGCAATTGGTACTGGCCCGACACGACGTACTGCGCGTAAGCGAGATTCGAATCGACGAGCGGAACACGCAATGCGCCCAACTCCTCCGCAACGAGCGCGATCTCGGTAAGCCCAGGCACGATGACGTTGACGCCCTGCGCGATGAGATCCTCGCAGGCCTCGCGCAGCAACTCGACCGGACGGCCGCGCAGGTTGCCGCTCTTCACGCCATCCGCGCCATAGATGGCTTCGGTGACGAGATCGACGCCTTCGCTCGCGCGCGGATGAATCACCTCGAACTCGGGCGCGGCGAAATATTTCTCGAACAACTGCTTGCGCCGCGTATGAGCGGACGCGAGCACGCCGACACGCCGAACCGCCGGAAACTTTCTGCGCACATGGCTGCGCACGGCTTCGATCATGTCGACGATCTGCAGCGGCGAATTGGCGTTCAACTCGTCGATGAACGTGTGGCTCAGAAAGCACGGCAGCACGACCGTTGTGACGCCGCGCTTTTCGAAGCTCGCGATCAGATCGAAGATATAGAGCTTGCGCTGCGTCAGCGTCTCGCTGTCCGCGTCCGCGCTGCGGAACGGCTGCTGCTCGAAGATCGCGTCGAAGTGCTCGGCGTCGCGCGTGGCGGGCGTCGACTTGATCAGCTTGAAGAAGACGTCCGCGCTCGCGAGCGGACCGAGCCCGCCGACCACGCCGAACTTGCGAGCGGGCGCCGTGTCCTTGCCATTCATTTCGTGTCGCCTTCGAGTTGGCCGAACGAAGGCGTGCTCATCGCCGCGCGGCGTTCCTGCCGTGCGACGCGTTTGCCTTCCCACTTCGCGATGGCCGCCGTCGCGATGCTGTTGCCGATCACGTTGGTCGCCGTGCGCCCCATGTCGAGAATCTGGTCGATCGCGAGCACCAGCACGACGCCCGACGGCGGCAGATGAAACATCGGCGCCACCGCAGCGACGACCACCACCGAGCCGCGCGCGACGCCTGCCATGCCCTTGCTGCTCAGCATGAGCACGAGCAGCATCACGATCTGCGTGCCGATCGGCATGTCGATGCCGAACGCCTGCGCGATGAAGATCGCCGCGAAGGCCTGATACATCATCGAGCCGTCGAGATTGAACGCGTAACCGAGCGGCAACGTGAAGCCGACCACTTTCTTATCGACGCCGAACTCCTCCAGCTTCTCCGTCAGACGCGGATATGCGGCCTCGCTGCTCGCGGTGGAAAAGGCCAGCATCGCGGGCTCGCGGATCGCCTTGAGCAAGGCCCAGATCGGCTTGCCGAGAAACGCGTATCCGGCGAGGATCAGCGCCGCCCACAAGAGCCCGAGCCCGGCGTAGAAGCTCGCGACGAGCTTGCCGTACGTGGTGAGCACATCAAGCCCGTGCACCGTGATCGCGGATGCGAGCGCGCCGAACACGCCGATGGGCGCGAGGCGCATCACGTAGTCGGTCAGCTTGAGCATCGCGGGCACGAGACCCTCTACGCCGGCGATCAGCGGCGTTACGCGCGGGTCCGACTTGATCACGCTGAGCACGATCCCGAACATCACGGAGAAAACGAGAATCTGGAGGATGTCGTTGCGCGCCATCGCATCGAGCAGGCTCGTGGGGAACGCGTGCGTCACGAAATCCTTGAAGTTCAGGCCGGCGGTGTTGAGGCCGGTGGCGACGTCGGCGCTCGTCTGGGTCATGTGCAGGCCCGCGCCCGGTTGAAACAGGTTGGCGAGCACGAGTCCGAGCGCGAGCGAAAAGAGCGATGCGCACACGAACCACGCGATCGAGCGCAGGCCGATTCTGCGCACATCGCTCGTGCCTTCCATGCCGGCGAGCCCCGACACGAGCGTCGCGAAGACGAGCGGCGCGATGATCATCTTCACGAGCCGCAGAAAGATATCCGTGACGATGGAAAAGTAGCCGGCGATGACCTTCGCTTGCTCGGCATCCGCCGCCATGCGATGACAGACATAGCCGACGGCCACGCCGAGCGCCATGCCGGCGAGGATATAGAGGGTGAGTCGATTCTTCATGTGTCTCCGTCCTGGGATGACGCACGAACGGTCGGTCGCGACCGGCGTGCGCTCGGGGAATGGCAAGCGCATCGAAGATCGAGGCGCCGCGCTTTCTTGTGTCAGGACGGAATCTTAGGGAAGGCAGAAAAAACGTGAATGCTAGTGCTGCATATGGCTATGCAATTTTCGCATAGCGTCGAAAATCGCTACTCGGCAGGTCCGAACGACGCGCGAAGATGACGCCAGAGCGTGTCGAGCAATTCGCTGCGATTGGCGAGATCGCGATACACGCGCAACTCGAGCGCCAGTTGCCATTCGGACTGACCGGCGGCCACGAGTTCGCCGGCATCCAGTTCGGCGGTAATCGAACTCTTCGGCAGCCACGCGACGCCCTCGCCTTCGAGAACGAGCTTCTTCACGACTTCGGCCATATCGGACTCGTAATGCAGACGTAAAGCGGGCGATGCTTTCGATTGCGCCATCAACAACGCGAAGCAGCGTCCGAAGTAACTCGTGTCCGTGTACGCGATGTACGGCATCGGACGAGCTTTCGCGCCGGGCAGACGGTGCGCTGGCGCGAGCCTTTGATTGGGCTTGCAGACCGGCATGAAAGTATCGACGCCGACGGTCACGTACTCGTACTTCTGCGGATCGAGATGCAGCGGCAACTGCGGATGATGATAGGCGAACATCAGCTCGCAATTGCCGTTGACGAGCATGAGAATCGAATCGTGGACGTTCGCCGGAATCACCCGCGCGCGCACTTCGCCGACATGCTTCGCCAGCGTTCGCAACCACGCGGGCAAGAAGTTGAGCGCGATGGTATGGCCCGCTGCGATCTGCAGACTCTTGCCCGCGATGCGCTGCTCGGTGCGGATGATCGCGCGCGTATCGAAGAGCTTGTCGAGAATGTCTTCGGCCGCGTCGCGAAAGAGTTGCCCTGCGGGTGTGAGCGTCGGCGGAAAGCCGCTGCGATCGACGAGATCGGCACCGACCCATTGCTCCAGCGACTGAATGCGCCTGCTGAACCCGGACTGCGTGACGTTGCGAAACTCCGCCGCGCGCGAAAAGCTTTGATAGCGGGCGAGCGCGATGAAATCCTCGATCCACTTGATTTCCATGAGCCATCCGTCTCCGGTCAGGCGACGAATGGGCTCGCCGCCACGCGCCGGAGATTCTACGCTCGGCCTTGCGTCATCCGGTCATTCGATCTGCGCGATGCGCAGCAGATTGGTCGTGCCCGGCGTGCCGAACGGCATGCCCGCTGAAATCACGACCGTATCGCCTGTCGTGCCGAAGCCTTCCGCGCGCACGGTTTCGCATGCAAGCTCGCTCACTTCGAGCACGTCGACCACTTCCTTGCACACGACCGGATGCACGCCCCAGACGAGCGCGAGACGGCGCGCCGTACCGATGTGCGGCGTCATGCCGACGATCGGCGCGCCCGGCCGCTCGCGCGCCATGCGCAGCGCCGAGTAGCCGGAGCACGTATACGCGACGGTAGCGGCTGCATCGAGCAGGCCCGACACGTGGCGCATCGCATAGCCGATCGCATCCGAGGTATTCGCGCGCGGCGCGGCGTGCGACGCGGCGATCACTTCGCGGTAGTACGGGTCGCGTTCGGTCTGCGCGATGATGAGGTCCATCGTGCGCACGGCTTCCACGGGATACTTGCCGCTCGCCGACTCCGCCGAGAGCATCACCGCGTCCGCGCCGTCGTAGATGGCGGTCGCGACGTCCGATGCTTCGGCGCGCGTGGGCACCGGCGCGCTCACCATCGATTCGAGCATCTGCGTGGCGACGATCACCGGCTTGCCGGCCTTGCGGCACGCGCGCACGATGCGCTTCTGAATGGCGGGCACCTGTTCCGCGGGCATCTCGACGCCGAGATCGCCGCGCGCGACCATCACGGCATCGGCTTCATCGACGATCGCATCGAGACTGCCGATCGCGGCGGGCTTTTCCAGCTTCGCGACGATGCCCACACGGTCCCCGACGATCTTTCGCACGTCGCGAATGTCCTCGACGCGCTGCACGAAAGACAGCGCGAGCCAGTCGATGCCGAGCGTCATGCCGAATTCCAGATCGCGTCGATCCTTCTCCGTCATGGCCGAAAGCGGCAGCACGACATCGGGGACATTGACGCCCTTGCGCTCGGAAAGCGGACCGCCGACGATGACCGTCGTTTCCGCGAAGTCGGGCCCGCAGCGCTCGACGCGCAGTTGCACGCGGCCATCGTCGAGCAAGAGGTTCGTGCGGGCTTCGAGCGCCGCGAAGATTTCAGGGTGAGGAAGCGCGACGCGCGTGAGATCGCCGGGCGTCGCCGCGTCGAGATCGAGCCGAAAAGACGCGCCTTTCTCCAGCGTGACCGGGCCATTCGCAAAGGTGCCGATCCGCAGTTTCGGGCCCTGCAAATCGAGCAACACGCCGATGGGCCGGCCCGCATCCTTCTCGATGGCGCGAATGACTTCGAGCCGCCGTTGATGGTCCTCGTGCGTGCCGTGGCTGAAGTTCAGCCGGAACACGTCCGCGCCCGCCTTGTACAGCGCTTCGATGGTTTCGCGACTGGTGCTCGCGGGTCCCAGCGTAGCGACGATCTTTGCATTTCGAGTGCGGCGCATGCTTTTCAGCTCCTTTCAGGCGGCGTGGGCGGCTTTCGTGCCGATCAGCGCGCACACGGCAGCGGTCACTTGCGCGGTGGTCGCCTTGCCGCCGAGATCGCCCGTGTGCAGCGACTTGTCGGAGGTCACGGCTTCGATCGCCTGCATGACGCGCTTCGCTGCGTCGAACTCGCCGAGATGTTCGAGCAGCATCACGACCGACCAGAACGTGCCGACCGGATTCGCCAGCCCCTTGCCCATGATGTCGAACGCGGAGCCGTGGATCGGCTCGAACATCGACGGATAACGGTGCTCCGGATCGATATTGCCCGTCGGCGCGATGCCGAGGCTGCCCGCGAGTGCGGCGGCGAGGTCGCTGAGAATGTCGGCGTGCAGATTGGTCGCGACGATCGTATCCAGCGTCTCGGGACGGTTGACCATGCGCGCGGTCGATGCATCGACGAGTTCCTTGTCCCACTTCACATCCGGAAATTCCTTCGAGATTTCCAGCGCGATCTCGTCCCACATTACCATCGCGTGACGCTGCGCGTTGCTCTTCGTGATGACCGTCAGCAGCTTGCGCGGACGCGACTGCGCGAGTTTGAATGCAAAACGCATAATGCGTTCGACACCGGCACGCGTGAGGATCGATACATCGGTTGCGGCTTCGATCGGATGGCCCTGATGCACGCGGCCGCCGACGCCCGAATACTCGCCTTCCGAGTTCTCGCGCACGATCACCCAGTTCAGGTCTTCGGGCTTGCAGCGCTTGAGCGGCGCGTCGATGCCCGGCAGGATGCGCGTCGGGCGCACGTTGGCGTACTGGTCGAATCCCTGGCAGATCTTGAGACGCAAGCCCCACAGCGTGATGTGATCGGGGACGTCCGGATCGCCCGCCGAGCCGAACAAAATCGCGTCCTTGTCGCGGATCGCGTCGAGGCCATCGGCGGGCATCATCACGCCGTGCTCACGGTAATAGTCGGCGCCCCAGTCGAAATTCTCGAACTGGAATTCAAAATTTTGCGTGTTGCGTGCCAGCGCTTCGAGCACTTGCTGTCCTGCCGGAACGACTTCCTTGCCGATGCCGTCGCCGGGAATGGTCGCGATGCGATAGGTCTTCATGTCTCCGTCCTCCAGATGTGTGTGTG
Organism: Caballeronia sp. S22; assembly: GCF_964261745.1. Lineage (NCBI taxonomy): Bacteria > Pseudomonadati > Pseudomonadota > Betaproteobacteria > Burkholderiales > Burkholderiaceae > Caballeronia > Caballeronia sp. S22. The sequence continues at coordinate 146,552 of NZ_OZ180037.1, forward strand.
ACTTCACTTTACCCACATCCCGGCGCGGAAACCGGCGTCAAACTTAATGCATTATTAAGTTTTATGCACGAATGGCGCTACCAGTTCGAACTGACGCGCGTCGGGCCGTCGGCATGCTGGCCCAGATAGTCGCGCAGGTGATCGACGAAGCACGCGACCTTCGCGGACAGGTTCAGGCGTTCGGGATAAACGGCGTAGATGTCGGCGGGCGGCGTGTCGTAGTCGTCGAGAACCTGCACCAGGCGGCCGCTACGCAAATACTTCGCGATGTCCCATTCCGCGCGCATCAATATGCCGTGGCCTTCGAGCGCCCAGTTGAGCGCCACTTCGCCGTCGTTGGTGCTCAGCTTGCCGTGCACCTTGATCGTCTCCGTGCGCCCGCCACGGCTCAACCGCCAGTTCCCATAGGCGGAATCGTTCTGCCGCAGCACGATGCACTGATGATGTGTCAGGTCATGCGGATGAGCGGGCTGACCCGCGCCACGCAGATAACCCGGCGACGCAACCAGCAGCCGCCGGTTGGACGCGATCTTCTTCGCGATGAGTCGCGAATCCGGCATCTCGCCGAACCGCACGGAGACGTCGATGCTCTCGTCGGGCAGGCTGATGGGACGGTCGGTGAGAAGCAACTGCACTTCGACATCGGGGAAACGCTGACTGAACACCGAAATCGACGGACCGATATAGGAGCGCCCGAATCCCAGCGGCGCGTTGACGCGCAACAGTCCCTTCGGCGCTGCGCGGCTGCTGGAGACGAGCTGCTCCATATCGTCGATGTCGCTCAGGATGCGCTGCGCATTCGAGAAGTACACCTCGCCTTCGCTCGTCAGGCTGATGCGCCGCGTCGTGCGGTTGAGCAGGCGCACGCCGAGACGATCTTCCATCGCCGAAAGCCGGCGCGAAACCGCTGGCGGCGTCAGATTCAGTTCGCGCGCGGTGGCGGCGAGACTGCCCTGCTTCACGAGCAGGCAGAAGAAACCCAGTTCCGAGTCCATGTTCATTCGTGAATTTTTTGCAACGATGTATTAAGTCTAGTTCGATTCATACGCGATTCCATCGGTTTTAACCTTGGTCCTGGCTAGTACGAAGCCGCACAAGACGGCTGACACCTTCGATTGATCGTCGGAACAAGGAGACATTCCATGGACATGGATCTGGAAAAACGCACCCTGCGCAAAATCAGCTGGCGCATCGTGCCGTTCATCATGCTGCTGTATTTCATCGCTTATATCGACCGCGTCAACATCGGCTTCGCGTCGATCACGATGAAAACCGATCTCGGCTTCACCTCCTCGATGCTCGGCTTCGGCGCGGGCATCTTCTTCTGGGGCTACTTCATGTTCGAAGTGCCCTCCAACATCGTGCTTCACAAGGTCGGCGCGCGGCTGTGGATAGCCCGCGTGATGGTCACGTGGGGCATCATTTCCGCGATGATGGCCTTCGTTCAGGGGCCGACGAGCTTCTACGTCATACGCTTTCTGCTCGGCGCGGCGGAAGCGGGCTTCTTCCCCGGCATCATCCTGTATCTCAGCTACTGGTTCCCGGCGCGGCACCGGGCGGGCGTGACGGCTTTCTTCATGGCCGCCGCGCCGATCTCCACGGCGCTCGGCTCGCCGCTCTCCGCCGCATTGCTCGAAATGAACGGCGTGATGGGTCTGCGCGGCTGGCAATGGATGTTCATTCTCGAAGCGATTCCCGCGCTCATTCTGGGCGTCGTCGTGTTCTTCTACATGACCGACAAGCCCGAAAAGGCGAAATGGCTGAAGGACGACGAGCGCGCGTGGCTCGTCAACGTGATGAACGTGGAAACCGCCAGCCGCGCCACATCGGGCGCGAAGCACGGCATCATCAGCGGCCTCGCGAATCCGCGTGTGCTGGCCTTGTCGCTGATCTACTTCGGCACGTCGGCGGGCCTCTATACGCTCGGCATCTGGGCGCCGCAGATCATCCGTCAGCTCGGCGTTTCGTCGATGACGACGGGCCTCCTCAACGCGATTCCGCCGATCGTTTCCGTGATCGCGATGATCTTCTGGTCGCGCCATTCCGACCGCACCGGCGAGCGCACCTGGCACGTCGTGCTGGCGTGTGTCGCGGCGGCGATCGGGCTCGTCGTGGCCGCGATGGCCAACAGCGTCGTCGGGCTCATCGCTGCGCTGACGCTCGTGAATATCGGCATCAGTTGCGCGAAGCCGCCCCTGTGGACCATGCCGACGATGTTCCTCTCCGGCGCCGCAGCCGCGACAGGCATCGCCACGATCAATTCGATCGGCAATCTCGGCGGCTTCGCCGGCCCGGCGATGATCGGCTGGGTGAAGGATCAGACCGGCAGCTTCGCGGGCGGGCTCTATTTCGTCGCGGGCCTGCTCGTGCTGTCCGCCGTGCTCACGCTCTTGCTGGCCCGCACCCAGAAAGCGCCGGTCACGCCCGGCAATGCGGCCGTGCACTGAAACCCGACGCCTCCCCCAATCACCACGATACGTCGTCAGAGGAATGCAACATGGATAAGGAACTCGCCATTCAGTCCGTCACGGACACGATGGCCAAATTCACCGCTTACATCGGCAAGCGTCTGCCCAAGGATGTGAAGGCGAAGCTCGCGGAATTGCGCACGATGGAAACGAACCCGCTCGCCAAGTCGATCTACGACTCGATGGACGGCAATCAGGAAGCCGCCGACAAGCTGAATCGCCCGAGCTGTCAGGACACCGGCGTGATCCAGTACTTTGTCGAGGCCGGCGCGAATTTTCCGCTGCTCGGCGAGCTTGAGGAAATCCTGCGCGAAGCCACCGCCGGCGCGACCCGGATGGGACCGCTGCGCCACAACGCCGTGGAAACCTTCGACGAAAAGAACACCGGCACCAACACGGGCACACAGATTCCGTGGCTCGACTGGCGCATCGTGCCGGAGAAGGATAGCTGCACCATCGACGTCTATATGGCCGGCGGCGGCTGCACGCTGCCCGGCGCGGCCAAGGTGCTGATGCCCGGACAAGGCTATGAAGGCGTGGCCGAATTCGTAATGGACGTGATCACCGAGCGCGGCGTCAACGCGTGTCCGCCGCTGTTGGTCGGTATCGGCGTTTCGACATCGGTCGAGACCGCCGCGCGCCTTTCCAAGCTGGCGATCCTGCGGCCGGTCGATTCGAAGAGCGACAACCCGCGCGCCGCGCTGATGGAAGAACTGCTGGAAGACGGGCTCAACGAGCTCGGCATCGGCCCGCAAGGCCTGAAGGGCAACAACAGCGTGATGGGCGTGAACATCGAGTCGTCGGCGCGGCATCCGTCGACTATCGGCGTCGCTGTCAATACCGGCTGCTGGGCGCATCGGCGCGGCAAGATCCGCATCCATGCCGACATGTCCTACGAAGTCCTTTCCCACGAAGGAGTGGTGCTGTGAAAAAGATTCTGACGACCCCCATCAAGAGCGAAGATCTCGAGGATTTGAAGGTCGGCGACGTCGTCTATCTGACGGGCCGTCTCGTGACGTGCCGCGATGTCGCGCATCGGCGGCTGATCGAACAAGGGCGGCAACTGCCTGTCGATCTCGAAGGCGGCGCGATCTTTCACGCGGGTCCGATCGTGCGCAAGAAGGACGACGGCAGTTTCGAAATGGTGTCCATCGGCCCGACGACGAGCATGCGCATGGAGAAGTTCGAGCGCGAGTTCATCGAGCAGACCGGCGTGAAGCTGATCGTCGGCAAAGGCGGAATGGGCCCGGAAACGGCCGCGGGCTGCGAGGAGCACAAGGCCGTGCACGCGATCTTTCCGGGCGGCTGCGCGGTGCTGGCCGCGACGCTCGTCGAGGAGATCGAAGGGGCGGAGTGGCAGGATCTCGGCATGCCGGAAACCCTGTGGATCAATCGCGTGCGGGAGTTCGGGCCGCTGATCATTTCCATCGACACGAAGGGCAACAACCTGATTCAGCAGAACAAGGCCGTGTTCAACGAGAAGAAGAAGCCCATTCTCGACAGGATCAGCGCGCAGCTCGGCTTCATCAGGTAAGCCGCGCGCCGCCTAGCTGGCCGGACGCAGATACGCGAGCAACATGTCGAGCTGCATGGCGGCAATCGACGCCTGATGGCGTTGCTCGACGTAATTGCGGCCAACGAATACATCGATGGTGTAGCGGTTCGACACGATGTAATAGCCCATGCCGACGAGCGTCACGTAGAAGTCGAGCGGATCGACGCCCTGACGGAACTGCCCCGCTGCCGCGCCGCGTTCGAGCGTGACGCGCAGCAGGTCGACCACCGGCGAGATGGTCTCGCGCAAGTGGCTCGAACGCTCCAGATAGCGCCCCTCATGCAGATTCTCGTTATTGATGAGACTCAGCCACTGGGGGTTTTCCCGCAAATGCGTCCAGATGGATTGCGCCAGTTCGCGGATTGCATCGGCGGGCTGAAGGCCGGAAAGGTCGAGGCGCTGCTCCCGCTCCGCGAACTGCGCGTACATGGATTCGAGCACGGCGACGTACAGCCCTTCCTTGCTTGCGAAGTAGTAGTAGAGCATGCGTTCGTTCGTGCCCGCCGCCGTGGCGATGGCGTCGACCCGCGCGCCGGCAAGGCCGAACTTCGTGAACTGCTCGGTGGCGGCTTCCAGAATGCGCCGTCGCGTGCCTTCCGGGTCTCGTTTTGCTCGTTGTTCGCTCATGGTTTGCGGCCCCCGATCGAATTACAACTGTTAATTGATGTCTGACATTATGCCGACCGTAACAGGCGCGGGGTTAGCTCCGAGTATAGGCATTGTTGCCGCCTTGACGACGAGAAAATGAAGCGCTAACAAAATAGCCCGCCGCTGCCTCCAGCGTGCTCAAGGATCGCGGACAAACGCCGTTAACTGCGGCACAGACCGTTTCCGCCATCACTGACCTGGAGCGCTCAGCAATGAGTCGTAGCCCAATCGTTCCGTTTGTCCACGGCGACGCGGATGGCAGTTTCATCGGCAAATCGCCGGCGTTTCGTCAGCTCGTGCGCATGATCGACCGGATCGCGCCGACCGTGCATCCCGTCCTCGTCTTCGGGCCTACGGGCTCTGGCAAGGAGCTGGTTGCGCGCCGCGTTCACGCGGGCAGCGAGCAGCGCGATCACCCGTTCGTCGATATCAATTGCGGCGCGATACCCGAGCATCTCGTCGAAGCCGAATTGTTCGGGCATGTCAAAGGCGCATTCACTGGCGCGGGCGAAACGCGTCAGGGCCTCTTTCAGCAAGTCGGCAAAGGCACGCTGCTGCTCGATGAAATCGGCGAACTGCCGCTCGCATTGCAGCCGAAACTGCTGCGCGTGCTGGAAACGCGCACCTTCCGCCCGGTCGGTTCGTCGACGAATCTGCGCTTCGAAGGGCGCATCATCGCGGCGACGCATCGCGATTTGCGCGAGCTCGCGAACGAAGGCCGTTTTCGCGAAGACCTCTACTATCGTCTCGCCGTTTTCGTGCTGGCCGTGCCCGGCCTCGATCAGCGTGTCGAGGACATTCCGTCGCTGCTCACGCACTTCGCCGGACAACATCCGCGCAAGCTCGAATTCTCCGCCGCCGCGATCAGGCAGCTCTGCGCGCATCCGTGGCCCGGACACATCCGCCAGTTGCGCAACCTCGTCAGCCAGTTGAGCGTGCTCGCGGAAAGCACGACGATCGACGCCGACGCACTCGCGCCGTTTCTCGCCAACGAGAAGGCCGAGCGCGTCTCGCGTGCGAATCTCGCCGACATGCTTCTGCAACTGGAGGGACGCGACAAGCTCGCCGCTGCCGAAGACCTGCTCGTCGATCGCGCGCTCGAACGCAGCGGCGGCAACAAGAGCGCGGCGGCCGTCCTGCTCGGGGTCGGGCGAAAGACCATCGAACGTCGGCTCAAGGCGCGGGAGCAGCATCATCGAAATGCGCGCACCGATCTGGCGCGCGCGAATGCGCTCATCGACGATGCCCGTTTCGCGGAAGCCACGCCGCTTCTGCGCCGCTGTCTGGAAACGCTGCAGGCGAATGGCGAGCAAGAGGAGGTGCGGCGTCTGCAGTTCGATGCGTATCGTCTGTTGGGCATGAGCCTGCGCAGCGTGCACGGCTGGCTGCATGCCGAAGCGACCGCGTGCTATGCGGCCGCGCTCTCGATCGGCGAAGGACTCTGCGATGCGCGCGAAATCGCGATGATCCAGTTCGGCATCTGGACGACACAGCTCACCACGCTGCAACTCAAGCACGCGCGCGCGACGGCGCACGACATGCTGCAACGCGCGCAAAACAGCGGCGATTCCGTCGCGCTGGACGAAGCGCATGTCGCGCTGACCAACACGCTGTTCTGGCTCGGCGACAGCGAGGAAGCACTCGCGTGCCTCGCGCGCGGCAATCTTTCCGGCATCGGACGGCACGATGCGCGCACCGGTTCGCAAGGCATCGATCTGGCTGCACTGGCATTGACGTTCGAAGGGCTATCGGCCTTTCACACCGGCGCTTTCGATCGGGCGCGCCACGCGATGGACATGCTGATCGAGCGCGCATCCGATGCGGGCGGCCATGCGTTCGCACACGCGATCAATCTGCAGGGCGCGGCGTGGCTCGCGTGCCTCTTCGACGACATGGAACGCCTCGGCCGGCTCGCGAGCGAACTGGAAGGCGTCTCGATCAGACACGGCTTCGCGTTTTATCGCGGCGTGGGACAGGTGCTGCGCGGCTGTCACGTCGCGTCGCTTGACCGCTTCGATGAAGCAGAAGCCGTCATGCTGGATGGCTTCGACAACCATATGATGAGCAACGGCGGCGCGCTGTTCTTCTCGTTCAAAGCTTGGCAGCACGGCGAACTGCTCTTGCGCGCGGGCCGCGCCGCGGATTGCAAGGCCATGCTCGCCGGCGCGATCGAAGAAACGCTCGCGCGCCAGGAGCGCGTCTATATGGGCGAACTGCTCGTCACTCAGGCGCGCGCGCAATGGGCGCTGGGCGATGCGGGCGCCGCGGAATCGGGATTCCGCACGGCGCTTTCGACGGCGCTCGCGCTCGGCTCCGTGCCCGCGCGCGTGGACGCCGCGCGCCATCTCGCCGGGTTGCTGCGTGCGTCGGGGCGCATCGAGGACGGCATCGATACGCTCGAACGTGCGTTGCGCACGCTCGTTCCAGGCTCAACGCCGCGCGTGGATGCCGCGATGGATCTGCTGGCCGAACTTCGCGAGGAATCGTCCTCGCCGATGCTCACGGACCGACGCGTTCGCGCCGGATGAACTGGACGGAATCGTCCACATCGGCTCGTTCGCGCGGACGCGACTGACCGTTTTCTCGCCTCTATCCGCGCCGACGGATCGGGCAGCGCACGGACAGCATGCGTTGGCACGGCGGTTGCTATATAACGCCTTCCACCCGAACGCGTTCGTGCGCCTCAGTCATGCTTCAATTCATCATCGAAAGAGACCTGCTGCATCTCGAGCGCGTCGTCGAACAGGCTTGCGACGGCACGTTCCCGTTCGCGTACTGGCATGCGCGCATCGATTCGCTCAGAGGGCCGACCCTGGCGTTGCCACTCGCGCAACGCATCGATCGTCTGAAGCGCAAGTTGTCCATGCTCGAATCGACACAGCGATGAAGCCAGTCAATGCAGCTTGACTCGCGGCGCGAGCAAGCGTCCGAGTCCATGCGCAGCGAGTCCGAACACAGTCCGGCGCAAGCCCGATACGGCAACGAGATGCTTTCGATAAAGCGCCGCGTACATCAGCTTCGCGATGAATCCTTCGACGAAGAACTTCCCGGTGCTGGTGATGCCGGCCACGCTGCCTACCGCTGTCGGCGAACCCAGCGACACGAGCGAGCCGTGATCCTTGTACATGAACGCACCGATCGCGCGCCCTTCGATGCGCGCGCCGAGCGCCTTGCATAAGAACATCGCTTGCTGGTGCGCGGCCTGCGCTCTCGGCGGCACGAGTACGTCCGCCGTCCACGCGCAACTCGCGCAATCGCCCAGCGCGAAGATGTTCGCGTCGGTTTCGCTCTGCAGCGAAGGCGTGACCTTGACCTGATTGATGTGATTCACGGCGATGCCGTCGAGCGATGCCAGAACGCCCGGCGCCCTGATGCCGGCGGCCCAGATCGTGATGTCGGCGGGAATCGATACGCCGCCTCCAACCTCGACGCTTTCCGGCCGCACGCTCGTCACGGATGTCGATACCTTCACCGAAATGTTCATCGTTTCGAGCGTGTCGCGCGTGGTATCGGACACCCTTTGCGCAAGCGCGGGCAACACGCGATCGCCTCGTTCCAGCAGCGAGATGCGCATGGCCGCGCGAGGGCTTTCGGAGAGCAGCCTGAACTGCTTCAACGTGTGCTCCATGCGCCTGAGTTCCGCTGCAAGCTCGACGCCCGTCGCGCCCCCGCCGATGATGGCGATGTCCACCGCCTCGTTCGTTTCCGTCGTGCCGTGCGCGCGCTTTCTCAGGCACACCTGAAGCAGACGCTTGCGCAAGCGCTCCGCCTGTTCGAGCGTATCCAGCGCGATGGCGTGTTCTTCCGCGCCCGGCACGCCGAAGAAATGCGTCCGGCTGCCGAGGGCGAGCACCAGCGTATCGTATTCGAGGCCACGAGGCGGCAGCACTTCGGCATCGCTGTCATCGGATTCGAACATCGGACCGATCTTCACGGAGCGGCTCGCGCGGTTGAGCGCCGTTATCTCGCCATGAACGAACGTGAAGCCGTTCCAGTGAGCGTGAGCCGCATAGGCAATTTCGTGCGCGTGCGTATCGAGGCTGCCGGCGGCGACTTCATGCAATAGCGGCTTCCACACATGCACGGCGCAACGATCGACTAGTGTCACGTGCGCGCGTCCCGCCTTGCCTAACCGGTTGCCGAGCCGGGTGGCAAGTTCGAGACCGCCCGCGCCGCCCCCTACGATTACGATCCGATGCATAGGCTGCCCTCGCGTTCAGTTGTAGCCCAGAATGGCGGCCGAATTGGCGTCCGCGCGTTCCGGGACATTGCCGGCCATGATCGCAACGGGTCCTTCCAGCAGCTTCGAATATGACGAACTGCGCGTCTTGTCGATGACATGCTTCGACGTGGGAAAATGACCCTTCAGGAAAGCCTGGAAAGAAAATGCGTCGTCGTCGATATAGTGGTTCATGTTTTGGATAAGAACGTCCGGTTCATAGAGCGGTGATGTCGGATCGATTCTCATGGCACCATTAATGGCCTGCAAACGAAATAAATACTCAACGTTGTGCGTAACGGGAAGGATGTGTGAGACGCAAGATACCGAGCATCGATGCTTTGATCGCCTTCGAGGCGGCAGCCCGACATCTGAGCTTCACTCGCACGGCCGAAGAGCTGTCGCTGACACAAAGCGCGGTGGGACGTCAGGTCGCGAGCCTGGAGGAATATCTCGGGACGCCGCTTTTCAACCGCTTCAAGCGAAGAATCAGTCTCACCGAAGCGGGCGAAATCTACGCGAAGCGCGTGCGAGAGAACCTGGAGCGCCTCGAACGCGACACGTTGGCCGCGATGGCGCACCGTAGCGCGGGCGGCATTCTCGAACTCGCGGTCATCCCGACATTCGCCACGCGCTGGCTGATTCCGAGGCTTCCCGAGTTCTATGCGGCGCACGATGACATCGTCGTGAATCTGACCACGCGAGCCGCGCCGTTTCTGTTCAAGGACACGCCGTTCGATGCCGCGATTCATTTCGGCGATCCGGTGTGGCCCGGTTCGGTCGCGAAGTATTTGTTCGGAGAGGAGATCACCGCGGTGTGCAGCCCGCGATTGCTTGCGGGCAGAGCGAAACTCGCGCCGCGGGACGTCGCCGGCTTCACGTTGCTGCATCAGTCAGCGCGTCCGGATGCGTGGCGGCAGTGGCTCGCTCAGGCGGCCGTGCATGACGTCGACAGCATGAAGGGTCAGCGATACGAGTTGTTCTCGATGCTCGTCGAAGCGGCGAAAGCGGGTCTCGGCATCGCACTGGTGCCGAGGTTCCTGGTCGCGCATGAGCTTCGCGCTCACGAACTGGTGCGGCCTTTCGAGTTGTCCTTGCCGAGCGACAAGGGCTATTACCTCGTCTATCCCGAGCGCAAGCAGAACTCTCCGCTGCTGCGAACATTCGAACACTGGCTGCTGATCGCGGCGCAGTCATACATCGAGACCGAGGAGTGAGCGCCATCATGCAAGCCGATAACCCATCATCCAGTCGACGACTCGAACAGGCTCGCCGCCTGCTCGCACTCGCGCAAACAGGACTCCACTACACGACCGGCGTCTTCGACAAGGAGCGTTACGAGGAAATAGCGGCGATCGCTCATGCGCAAATCGCCGATATCGCCTCGATGGAAACAGGCAAGGTGGCCGAACTCTTCGCGTTCGAGTCGGGCTATGCGAACCCGAAACTCGACGTCCGATGCGCCGTATTCAACGACGCCGGACAGATCCTGCTCGTGCGCGAGGCCGCCGATGGACTGTGGTCGCTTCCCGGCGGCTGGGCCGATGTGGGACTCTCACCCGCCGAGAACGCCGCCAAGGAAGCGCGCGAGGAAAGCGGCTATACGGTCGAGATCGTTCGCCTGCTCGCGGCCTGGGATACGGCGAAGCATCCTCATCCGCCGTCGGTGTTTCATATCTGGAAGCTCGTTTTCCTCGGTGAGATCGTGCGAGCGGGCGACGTGATCGGCGCGGAAACCGATGCCGTCGCATTCTTCGATCTCGATCGCCTTCCATCACTGTCGCTGGGGCGGATCATGCCCGCGCAGATTCGACGGCTGGACGAACTGCGGCGCGGCAGCAAGGTGGACTTCGACTGACGGCTGTCACTCGATGGCGAAGCTGCGAAAGGTGGCATAAAACATTGACGGTTAGTTGCATCATGCTGATAGTTAGTCCTCCGATCAAATTCGATCCGACACGCAAGCTACTTATCGAGCAACGCCTCGCGATGCGCGTTCGCCAGTTCCGCCATGCTGTTGAATCGGAAGTCGATGTTCGGCTGAGCGCCCGGGTCCATCGTCGCGCCGAAACCGGGCTGCGAATGACGGCGATAAATCCAGCACGATGCGAGGCCGAATCCGTTCGCGGGTTTGTGATCGTGGAAAAGGCTTTCGGCCGTATGCAAAATGGTTTCTTTCCGGATACCGCGCTCGCCCAGCTTTTCCAGCATGTATTCGAAATTGCGCGGCGAAGGCTTGTACGATCCGATATCTTCCGCCGTCATGATCGCGTCGAATTCAACCTGTAGCCTTGCATTGCTATGGGCAAAGCTCTCGTTGTCGACATTCGACAGAATCACGAGCTTGTAATGCTGCTTCAGATACCGGAGCGCATCCGCGGAATCCGGGAAAGCCGGCCAATCGCGAATCGAGCGGCCGTAAGCGATGCAATCGTCCTGCGTGAAGGACACGCCCCACTCTTCGGCAAGCCGCTTATAGACGATAGCCAGAAGCTCCTGATAGCGCTTGCCCGGCGTGTACTTCTGCTGCGATGACTCGTGACGCGCGTGCGCCTCCAGAACCCGATCGCGTGTCAATGCAGGTTCGACGCGATCCAGCAACGGGCGCAGCGCCTCGAAAATCCCCGTTTCCCAGTCGATCAGCGTGCCGTAGCAGTCGAACGTCAGCGTGTCGAAGTCGGTCAGTTTCACAGTCGCTCCTGTCAGTCGATAAGGATGATATGGATCACGGCATCGCGCTCGCCGTCATGTTATAAAACCGTGCGTTCCGGAGTATTCATTGCATCGAGTTGGTGTATCGTCAGTCCACTGCTTGCGCTGAAAGCGCGTGGAATACATCAGCAATATAATCCTATGAATCTTCGGGTTGCCCTTATCGCAGTCTTGATCCGCATCGGAGGAACAGATGGAATCTGCCTTTGACGTTTATGCGGGATTCGAAATCTCGGTCGCGACGCGACGTAACGAACGCGGCGCATGGGTGGCCGACCTGTCGGTGAATCGCGATGGCAAGGCCGCGCTCGCTCCCTGGCCCGAAACCGTTCAGCCGGAATGGCGCACCCAGGACGAGGCGATACGCGACGGCATCGAACGGGCGCGGCGCGTGATCCGGCAACATCTCACCGATCACGCCAATCATTCCTGGGTTGCAACACGCCGGCACGCGCAAACGTGGTTCACCACCGAAACGGAACGACGTTCCGGGCACACCTTCACGCCCGGTAAATAAACCATTTCGTCGATTCCGGAACGCGCCTGGAATATCACGGGGATCATGCGCGCGCCGCTTTTTTTAAGCGCGGGCATCCGCCGTGATTTGTCGATCGATTCGATCAACCGCTTCATGCAATCGAACTCTTCAGATGCCCAACAACACACCCGAACCACAAGCAGTCTGTAATCCGATTTCCCGAAGCGCGATCTTCATCGTTGCAACCGTGGCACACGGCGAAGACAAAGCCGATGTCGTGCGCTCATGGTGCGGCGATATCGCGGCGCTGGTCCGCGCGGTCGGCACCCGTGCGCCCACAGCAGACTTGTCCTGCGTATGCGGCTTCGGCGCCGATGCGTGGGATCGGCTCTTCGGCGCACCGCGACCCGCTTCGCTGCATCCGTTTCGCGAGTTCGGCCAGGGCGATCGCCGCGCGATCGCCACGCCCGGCGACATGCTTCTGCATATCCGCGCCGATCACATGGACCTGTGCTTCGAGCTCGCATCGCAGATGCTCAACAAGCTCGGCGATGCGGTCACGGTCGTCGATGAAGTGCATGGCTTTCGCTATTTCGATTTGCGCGACATGGTGGGCTTCGTCGACGGCACTGAAAATCTGAGCGGCAAGAGCGCCGCACGCTACACGATCATCGACGAAGAAGATCCGGATTTCGCGGGCGGCAGCTATGTGATCGTGCAAAAGTATCTGCATAACCTGGATGCGTGGAATGGCCTCACCGTCGAACAGCAGGAGAAGATCATCGGGCGCGAAAAGTTATCCGATGTCGAGCTCGACGAATCGATCAAGCCTTCCTGTTCGCACAGTTCGCTCACGACGATCGACGATAACGGCAAGGAAGTGAAGATCCTCCGGCACAACATGGCTTTCGGCCGTCCGGGCGCGAAGGAGTTCGGCACGTATTTCATCGGCTATGCGCGCACGCCCGCGCCGATCGAACAGATGATGGAGAACATGTTCGTTGGCAGGCCGCCGGGCAACTACGACCGGCTGCTCGACTACAGCCGCGCGGTAACGGGCGGCCTTTTCTTCGTGCCGTCGAACGATCTGCTCGACGAGCTGCCCGACCGGAACCCGAACGCGGCGCCAACTTCCATCGGCGATAGCCAGCAAGAAAACGAAAGCGAAGGCACATTGAACATCGGCTCACTCAAAGGAACGTCACAAGATGAATAACCTGCATCGAGAGCTTGCGCCGATCTCCGGCGCCGCATGGTCGCAGATCGAAGCGGAAGTCGCCCGCACCTTCAAGCGCGCCCTCGCGGGCCGCCGTGTCGTCGACGTGAAGAGTCCCGGCGGCGTCGCGCTGTCGGGTATCGGCACGGGACATCAGACGAAGATCGCAGCGCCGAAGCAAGGCGTCCTCGCGAACCTGTACGACGTGAAGCAGCTGGTGCAGCTCACCGTGCCGTTCACGCTGCAACGTGAAGCCATCGACAGCGTGGAGCGCGGCTCGAACGATGGCGACTGGCAGCCCGCCAAAACCGCCGCGAACGAACTCGCGCTCGCCGAGGACAGCGCGATCTTCGACGGCTTCGCGGCCGCCGGCATCACCGGCATTCGCGAAGGCAGTTCGAACGCGCCCACGTTTCTGCCCGCCGACGTCGCCGACTATCCCGCCGCGATCAGCCAGGCGCTCGAAAAGCTGCGTCTAGCCGGCGTCGATGGCCCCTACTCCGTGCTGCTCGGCGCGGATGCCTATACCGCGCTCGCCGAAGCGAGCGATCAGGGCTATCCGGTCATCCAGCATATCAAGCGCATCGTGAGCGGCGATCTCGTATGGGCGCCCGCGCTTCAGGGCGGCTGCGTGCTGTCCACGCGCGGCGGCGACTACGAACTGCATATCGGACAGGATTTGTCGATCGGCTATACGAGCCATACCGACACAGCCGTACAGCTCTATCTGCGCGAAACGCTCACGTTCCTGATGTTGACGAGCGAGGCTTCCGTTTCCATCGCGGCTGGCGAGTAGCCGCATCAGAAGAATTGCCGATAAGAAAACCTATGAGGGGAATGCACTGCTCATCTGGCGGTGGTGCGGCCTGAGTTGACGATTGCATCGTAGGGCGCGTGATCGTTCGGGCCGGGCATCGACCGTCCTGAACATGGAGATAACGATCATGGCTGCCCTTTGCGAAATTTGTCATGCCCGGCCCGCGGTCGCACAAGTGACCGTCGTGCAGAACGGCCAACGCAAGTCGATGTCGATCTGCGAATACGACTACCGCCAGTTGATGCGGCATCAAAGCATGTTGAACCCGTTCGATTCGCTATTGGGCGGCGGCGGGCTGTCGCGCCTGATGGGCGGCATGCCCGATGCCGGCGATGAGAACGACGAAGAAGACATGGTGGCCTCGGTGCCGCGCGATTCCGTCGATGTCACCGATGCCTTCAGCGAGCAGACGATGGAACTGCTGCAGCGTGCCGCGGAAAAAGCCCACGAACTGCAGAAGACCGAGCTCGACACCGAACAGGTGCTGTACGTGCTCGCCGACACCGACGTCGTTCAGGCGCTCTTCAAGGAGCTGAAGCTTTCGCCCGACGACATCAAGCGCTATATCGACGAGCACGCGCAGAAAGGCAAGGCGGAACCCGACGCGCCGGTCGAGAAGATGACGATTTCGCCGCGTCTCAAGAAGGCGTTCCAGTACGCGTTCCAGGCGTCGCGCGAACTCGGTCATTCTTATGTCGGTCCCGAGCATGTGCTGATCGGTCTCGCTTCCGTGCCCGACAGCATCGCGGGCACGCTTCTGAAGAAATACGGCGTCACGTCCGAGGCCTTGCGCCAGAAGGTGGTGAAAGTCGTCGGCAAGGGCGCGGAAGACGGGCGCGTCGATACACCTACCGGCACGCCGACACTCGACAAGTTCGGCCGCGATCTCACCGCGATGGCGCGGCAAGGCAAGCTCGATCCTGTGCTCGGGCGCGCGCAGGAAATCGAGAGCACGATCGAAGTGCTCGCGCGGCGCAAGAAGAACAACCCCGTCCTGATCGGCGAGCCGGGCGTCGGCAAGACGGCGATCGTCGAAGGACTCGCGCAGCGCATCGTCAATGACGACGTGCCCGAGGATCTGCGCAACAAGCGGCTCGTCGAGATCAACATCAATTCGATGGTCGCGGGCGCGAAGTACCGCGGCGAATTCGAAGAGCGCGCCAAGCAGCTCATCGACGAGATTTCCGCGAAGCAGGACGAGTTGATCGTGTTCATCGACGAGCTGCATACGATCGTCGGCGCGGGTCAGGGCGGCGGCGAAGGCGGACTGGATATCGCAAACGTGCTGAAGCCCGCGCTCGCACGCGGCGAGCTGAGCCTCATCGGCGCGACCACGCTCAACGAGTATCAAAAGTACATCGAGAAGGACGCGGCGCTGGAACGGCGCTTTCAGCCGGTGCTCGTGCCCGAGCCGACGGTCGAGCAGACCATCGTCATTCTGCGCGGCTTGCGCGACAAGCTCGAAGCACATCATCAGGTGACTTTCGCCGACGATGCGTTCGTCGCGGCGGCGGAGTTATCGGATAGATACATCACGTCGCGTTATCTGCCGGACAAGGCTATCGATCTTATCGATCAGGCGGCGGCGCGGGTACGCATCCGTTCGAAGTCGCGTCCGCCCGAGATTCAGGAACTCGAAGCGGAGATCGCGCAATTGAAGCGCGAGCAGGATTATGCGTCCTCGCGCAAGCGCTTCGATCAGGCGAAGGGCTTCGAGGAACGCATCAACGAGAAGCAGGCGAAGCTCGATGAACTGACCGAAGCGTGGCAGCGCAAGACCGGATCGGAGACACTCGAAGTGACGGTCGCATCGGTTGCGGAAGTCGTGTCGCGTCTCACGGGCATTCCCGTCACGGAACTCACGCAGGAAGAGCGTCAGAAGCTGCTCGACATGGAGAACAAGCTGCGCGAGCGCGTCGTCGGGCAGGACGAAGCCGTGGTCGCCGTCAGCGATGCAGTGCGCCTCTCGCGCGCGGGCATGGGTCAGATGAACCGGCCGATCGCGACGTTCCTCTTTCTCGGCCCGACCGGTGTCGGCAAGACCGAACTCGCGAAGGCGCTCGCGGAAACCGTGTTCGGCGACGAACAGGCGGTGATTCGCATCGACATGTCGGAGTATATGGAGCGGCATGCGGTGGCGAGACTCATCGGCGCGCCGCCAGGATATGTCGGTTATGACGAGGGCGGTCAGTTGACCGAACGCGTGCGCCGCCGTCCGTACAGCGTGATCCTGCTCGATGAAATCGAAAAGGCGCATCCCGACGTGAACAACGTGCTGCTGCAGGTTTTCGACGACGGCCGCCTCACCGACGGCAAAGGTCGCGTGGTCGATTTCAGCAACACGATCATCATCGCGACGAGCAATCTCGGCGCGTCCGTCATCATGGACAACCTCGAGAAGAGCGACAAGGAACGCGACTCGGAGAAGGCCATGCGCGCGAAGCTGATGGACGTGCTCAAAGGCCACTTCCGTCCGGAGTTCCTGAACCGTATCGATGAAATCATCGTGTTTCATGGGCTTTCGCGCGAGAACATCCGCTCGATCGTGCAGATTCAGATCGATCGCGTCAAGCGCACCGCCGCGGCGCAGGACATTACGCTCAAGGTTCAGGAGCCGGTCATCGATCATCTCGCCGATGTGGGTTATCGGCCCGAGTTCGGTGCGCGCGAACTGAAACGCCAGATTCGTCAGGAACTGGAGACGCATCTCGCGAAAGAGATTCTCGGCGACAAGCTGAAGTCAGGCGATACGGTGGATGTGAGCTTCGACAAGGAAGCCGACAAGGTCGCGTTCACCAAGGTCGAAGCTCCGGCGCAATCGAAGGAAAAGGAAAAGAAAGCCAGGCACGCCGCGAAGAAAAGCGCGACGAAGGCCGAAGGCAAGAAGGAGTCCGCGAAGAGCGAAAGCTGATCGCCTGAATGAAGCGAAGGCGGCGCTGTCAGCCGCTTTCGCTTTCAGTCATCTTTTCATGGAGCATGAACATGGCCAGTCAACAAAGCGGCTTGAGCGACGACTTCATCGCGAAACAACGCGAGCGTCTGCTGGCGCTGAAACGCGAATTGCTCGGCAACGAGGAAGGCGGCATCGCGGCCGAGCGTCGATTGCAGGAAGAGCGCGGTTCCGAAGCCGAAGAGTATGAGGACGATGCCCAGCGCATGGAGCAGGACATCGCGAATCAGGCATTGCGCGACGTGAACGACGGGCGCATCGGCGATATCGAGCGTGCATTGGCGAAGATCGCGGACGGCACTTACGGTCTCTCGGACGAAAGCGGCGTGCCCATTTCAAAAGCGCGCCTCGACGCGATGCCCGAAGCCATACTCACCGTCGAAGAACAGGAAAAGCGCGAAGCAGGCCGATGACGCTGCGTCATGCCGCGATACGCGCTGATCATACCAGGCGCGGTTGAGCACGTTTGCCGTCGAACTGCTAACCTCGGGCGAATTCAATCGAATTTGCAACGAGGAGCGTGAAGCATGAGCGCATTGCCCGAGTACGTGCCGCCGGCCGTGTGGACCTGGACCAAGGAAAGCGGCGGACGTTTTGCCAGTATCAACCGGCCGATCTCCGGACCGACGCATGAGAAGGCGTTGCCGGTCGGCCGTCATCCGCTGCAGCTCTATTCGCTGGCGACGCCCAACGGCGTGAAGGTCACGGTGATGCTCGAAGAGCTGCTCGCGCTCGGCCATCGCGGCGCCGAGTACGATGCGTGGCTCATTCGCATCGGCGATGGCGATCAGTTCGGCAGCGGCTTCGTGGACATCAATCCGAACTCGAAGATTCCGGCGCTGGTGGACCGCAGCGGCGCGACGCCCGTGCGCGTATTCGAATCCGGCGCGATCCTGCTCTATCTCGCGGAAAAGTTCGGCGCGTTGGTGCCCACTGACCCCGCAAAGCGCGCGGAATGCCTTTCGTGGCTCTTCTGGCAGATGGGCAGCGCGCCGTATCTCGGCGGCGGCTTCGGGCACTTCTATGCTTATGCGCCGAGCAAGATGGAGTATCCGATCGACCGCTTCGCGATGGAAGTGAAGCGTCAGCTCGATGTGCTCGACAAGCGTCTCGCTGACAGCGCGTATATCGCCGGCGACGCGTACACCATCGCGGATATCGCCATCTTTCCGTGGTACGGCGGCCTCGTGAACGGCTGGCTATACGATGCGGCCGAGTTCCTTTCCGTCCACGAATACAGGCATGTGCGACGCTGGGCCGACACGATCGGCGCGCGTCCCGCCGTGCAGCGCGGCCGCATGGTCAACCGTACCTTCGGCGAGCCTTCGACACAGTTGCACGAGCGCCATGACTCGTCCGACTTCACCACGCGCACACAGGACAAAGTCGCCACGGAAAAGTGAGGCATGGAACTGCGCCATCTGCGCTACTTCATCGCGGTCGCGGAATTGCGCAGCGTGCGCGCCGCGTCCGAGCATCTGCATGTCACGCAGCCCGCCATCTCGCGGCAGATTCAGGATCTCGAAGAGGCCATCGGCGCAACGCTTTTCGAGCGCACACCGCGTGGACTGAAGCTGACGCCCGCGGGCATCGCGTATCTGAGTGAAGCGCGCGATATTCTCGCGCGCGTCGATGCGGCGAACCGGCTTGCGCATCGCATCGCGTCGGGCGTGCAGGGGCATTTGCGCGTCGGCTTCGTCGAGAATGCATCGTGGAGCGGGCTGGTGTCGTCGGCGCTGAGCGCGTTTCAGCAATCCGCAAGCGACGTCGCACTCGAATTGCAGCCGATGAACACGCCCGAGCAACTCGACGCCATCGCGGCCGAGCGTCTCGACGGCGGCTTTTGCTATCGCTTCGGCGCGTTGCCCGAAGGCTTCGCGAGCGTGCCGCTGCTGGAACAGGGCGTCGTGCTCGCGGTGCCCGATGCGTGTCCGCTCGGCAAGAACGGGCCGGTAAAGGCGGTCGAATTGATCGGGCTGCCCTTCATCGCGTTTCCACGGCATGTGTATGCCGCGTATTACGACCGCCTCGTCTCCGCTTGCGCCGAGCGCGGTCTCACGCTCGATATCCGTCAGGAAGCCTCCACCGAAACCGCGATTCTCTCGCTCGTCGCGGCAGGCGTCGGCGCGGCGCTCGTCAATGCGGCCAATCGCGATCGTCCGCCCGCTCGCGTGCGATTCGTCGACGTAACGGATCTCTCCGTGCGTTTGCCGCTGGAATTCTGCTTTCTCGCGCAACACGGCAACGCGGCCTTGCAGCGTTTCATCGATCTGCTGAGAGCGCATCGGCCCGAGTAGCCGCGATGCCTGCGAGGCATCACCTGCCGCATGAAACGGCATTGGCCACGCGCTTTATCGTCGGCAATAGTGGAGTCGAACTCACTCGACTCGAACTCCGCTCATGTCAACGCTCCCCTCGCTCATCGCCACCGACGTCGACTACGAACGCATCGGTTTTCAAACCGGCACGCTGCGTTTGCCGTGGTCGCACGACCGCTCCGCCTACGGTCATATCCCGATTCCGCTCGCCGTCCTGAATGCGGGCGATGGCCCCACCGTGCTGCTCACGGGCGGCAATCATGGCGACGAATACGAAGGCCCCGTCGCGTTGATGAAGCTGATGCAGCGCATGCCGGAACTCGCGATTCGCGGCCGGCTGATCGTGATTCCCGCGCTCAATATGCCCGCGTTTCTCAACGGCTCGCGCACATCGCCCATCGATGGCGGCAATCTCAACCGCCTCTTTCCGGGCGCGCGTCACGGCAAACCGACGGAGATGATCGCGCATTACATCGAAACCGAATTGCTGCCGCGCGCGGATGTCGTCATCGATCTACATGCGGGCGGCGCGTCGTTCGACCATGCGCCGACGTTGCTCGCTTCGCCGCCATCGAAGAACGATGAAGAGCGCCGCGCGCGCTATCTCGATCTCGTGCGTGCGTTCGGAGCGCCGAACACGATGGTGATGGACCTGCTCGGCGAAGACCGCACGTTCGCGGCGGCCGCCGAGCGTCACGGCAAGCTCTTTGTATGCGGTGAGTTCGGCGGTCACGCGGGCTGCGATGTGGTCAATCTCGCGATCGTCGAACATGGCTTGCAGCGCGTGCTTCAGCGTCTGGGCGTCTTGCACGACGAGCGCATCACGCCCGCACCGGCGACGCGCTATTTCCGCGTCGAGGGCGCGCAGCACTATGTCTACGCGCCGCATGCAGGCGTGTTCGAAGCCGCCTTTGCACTCGATGACGATGTGCACGCAGGCCAGCTCGCAGGCCGTCTCTTCGATCCGCACGAGCCCTGGCGCGCGCCGCGCGAGATCGCGTTTCGCGGCGCGGGCCGCGTGATGTGCGCGCGCACCTTCGCGCGCGTCGAAGCGGGCGACTGCATCGCGCTCATCGCCGCCGAAACTTCTCTCGACTGACACTCAAGGAGCACATGCATGAGCGCTCATCCCCTGCCCGCGCGCGCGGACACGTCCATCGACGTGCGGCATCCGACGTATATCGTGCTGTTGTTCTTCGTCTGCTTCGCGTTCTCGTATCTCGACCGGCAGATCGTCAGCATTCTCGTGCAGCCGATCAAGCTGACGCTCGGCATCACGGATACGCAAATCGGCTTGTTGCAAGGCTTTTCGTTCACGATGTGCTACGCGACAGCGGGCGTCTTCGTCGCGCGTCTCGTTGATCGTGCCAACCGCGTGCGCCTGATCGCGGCATGCGTCGCGATCTGGGCGATATCGACGGCGCTCTGCGGCTTCGCGACCAGCTTCGCGGAACTGCTCGCCGCACGCGCCGGCACGGCGATCGCAGAAGCGGCGCTGAGTCCCGCGGCGCTTTCCATCTTCAGCGACATCTTTCCGCCGCGCAAGGTCACGCGTGCGAGCAGCGTCTTCATGCTCGGACCGTATATCGGCGGCGGGCTCGCGCTCTTCGGCGGCGGCATGCTGCTTTCCGCGACCGGCGGCGATACGAGCGCGCGGCTCGCGGCGCACGGCTTTACGCCGTGGCAGGCGGTGTTCGTGCTCGTCGGTCTGCCGGGTCTCGTGCTGGCGGCGCTCGTGGCATTCACGGTGCGCGAGCCCGCAAGACATGAAGCCGACGAACGCATGCGCGCCGGCGATGATGCACTGCCCTCACTGCGCGAAGTGCTCATCGAACTGTTCGTGCGCAATCGCTTCTGCGCGCCCTACTTCGCCGCGTATGTCGCGCTCATCACGTTGTTCTATTCGCATGCCGCGTGGTTTCCGACGCTTCTGATGCGGCATTTTCATCTCGCGCCATCGGAGGTCGGCAAGATGGCCGCGCCTGCCTACATGATCGGCGGAATGATGGGCGTCGCGGCGGCGGGGCTGCTCGCGGGGCGCGTCACCGATGAACGCACGCTGCGAAAGGTGCTGTCGATATCGACGGGCGCGGTGGCCGCGCTCGTGCCCGCCGCGATCGCGATGCCGCTCGTCGCTCACAGCACGCTCGCGGTCATGCTGTATGGCGCTTGCGCACTGGCCGCGAGCATCGCGATGGCGCTTGCGCCCGTGCCGCTGCAGATCGCCGTGCCGAACCGCATGCGCGGCCGCTCCATCGCCTTGCTCGTTTTCATGACCAACGCGATCAGCGGCGGTCTCGGACCGCTCGCGGTAGGCTATCTGAACGAACGTCTCGGCGGCCCGCAAGCGCTCGCGATCGTCGGCGGAAGCGCGGCGCTTGCGAGTGCATTGCTCTATGCGCTGGCGACGGCTCGCATATCGGCCGCGCGAAAGGAGGCTTGCTGATGAACCATCACGTATTCAGTTGCCGTATCGGCGACATGACGATAACGCGCATCGACGAAACGGCATTCGCGCTCGCGCCGGAGAAGCTCTATCCCGACTGGAACGATGAATTGGGCACGGACGCAATCGAACTGCGCACGCATCTATGGGTGATCGAGCGTGACGGGCTCGTGTTCGTCGTCGATACGGGCATCGGCAACGGCAAGTCGCGTCCCTTCAGCGCGCTCTTCGACCAGCTCGACAATCCCGTGCTCGAACGCTTCGCAGCCGCCGGTTTCGATCGGCACGAGGTCGATTATGTGTTGCTCACGCATCTGCATGTCGATCATGTCGGCTGGAATACGCACTGGGAGAACGGACATTGGGCGCCGGTGTTCCCGAACGCGACGCATGTGTTCGGCGAACGCGAGCGCGCATTCTTCGATACACCCGGCGGCGAGCCGCGCCGCATGGTCTACGCGGACAGTGTGCTGCCCCTCATCGATGCGGGCCTCGCGCGCACGATTCCCGACGAAGGCGCGACGCTCATCGAAGGCGTTCGCTTCGTGCCGACATTTGGGCATAGCGCGGGACATATGGCGATCGAAATGCAATCGAACGGCGAGACCGCAATTTTTTCCGGCGACGTGATGCATAGCCCGATTCAGGTCTCGATGCCGCATTGGAGTTCGGTGTTCTGCCAGCAACCGCAGCACGCGCGTGCTTCGCGCGACTGGCTGCTGAAACGCGCGGTCGAATCCGAAGCCCTCGTGTTCACCGCGCACTTTCCTCAGACATCAGCCGGGAGAATCGAAGAAACGGTGAATGGCTTCGCGTGGCGTTTTCTTGCGGCGAACGATTGATGCGTCTCATAAGGACTTAATAAATTCCTGTAGTGGTTCAGTATTCTTGGACACCGATTACGCAGTTTCCACCTTTAAATCCTCGAACTCGGCCGGCGGCATGTGACGCGCGGCCGAGTGCAAGCGTTCCTGGTTGTAGTACATCAAGATGTAAGTCAGCACATCGGCGCGAGCCTCGGCGTGATCACGGTATGCGTGCTCGCCGATGCATTCTCCTTTGAGCGTACAGAAGAAGCGCTCGACGACGGCGTTGTCCCAACAGTTTCCTCTGCGGCTCATGCTCTGCACGATCTCGTGCTCCTTAAGAAACTGCTGGAACGTCAAACTCGCATAGTTGCTTCCTTGGTCCGAGTGGAACATCAATCCCGGTTCGGTACGCCGCGTTTGAAGTGCGACCTGTAACGCGCCAATCACCAAGAACGTGTCACAGGAACCCGAGGTCGCCCAGCCGACTACACGCCGGGAATACAGATCGATCACCACAGCCAGATACATCCAGCCCTGCTGCGTCCAGATATACGTCACGTCGCCCGCCCAGAACCGGTTTGGAACCGTCACGGTGAATGCCCGATCGAGCCGGTTTTGCGCAATCGCCGATGCTTGCGTGCGCTTCACATAACGATGCGTGCGACGTACCCGCGCCTGCACACCGCCTTCGCGCATGAGGCGACGCGCACGCTCGCGTCCCACCGCATGGCCCCGACGCTTCATTTCCTGCGATATGCGCCGACTGCCATAGCTTTGCCGCATCTGCGCATGAATCGCCTGCACCTCGCGCACCAGCCCCGTACGTACCGGACGTGCCTTGCCCTGCCGTGCCTTCCATGCGTAGTAACTGCTGCGCGCCACGCCGACTACACGACACAGCGTCGCTGTCGGATATGCCTTCTCTGCCTGCCGGATCACTTCGAATCGCGGTCCAGTTCCTTGACAAAGAAGGCCGTGGATTTTTTTAGAATGTCGCGCTCCCGTTCGAGCTCCGCCACTCGTTTCTCAAGTGCTCGAACCCTTCGCTGTTCAGCGCTGCCGCCCTCGGCTGCGCTCACCGGTGCACCCGCAACCGGCCGGCGATTGCCGATCCAGCGCCGCAACGCCGTCCCTCCAATGCCCAGCGCCTTCGCCGCCTTCGTCACCGTATAGCCCTGCTCCAGTACAAGCGCCACTGCCTCGCGCTTGAATTCCTCTGAAAATTCTCTTCTGCCCATTTGACACCTCGCTGGTCGATCAAAGTCTACCTTTCGAAGTGTCCAAGATTGCTAGACCACTACATTCCTGCGACCGGCACGAGTGCATAAAAATAAATGCACGTCATCCCTTTTTCAATAATGATCCAACCGTTGCAGTGCGCAAAAACACGATTGACGCCGCCCCGGCGATGCTGTCACGATTCGTAGGCCGTAAGGATCTGCTATCCCGTCTGACTTGTTTTCATGAGACGAATAGCGGATCGATCCCGAAGATCCTGATTACAGCGTCCTTACTACGCGATAGCCGACATACGGGAGAACGTCCATGCTGAACGCTCGGGCTGGCGCCAGATCCACCGATAACATCCGGATCATTGCGGCTTTTCTCATGCTGGTCGCAGCGGGGTTTCTCGCGATCCGCATGGTCATCATCTATCACTATTCGCTGACCTATGTGTCCGATCATGCACGGGCCTTCAGCGATTTCAATTTCTACTATTACGCGTTCAGCACCGTGCTGAACGCGCCGCACGATCCATCGCTCATCTATAACAACGAGCATCTGGTTGCCTATCTGTCGAATCTCGGCGCCAACCTGGACGACATCCTCATCTATTGTTATCCGCCGCAGTTCGCGGTGATCTTCTCTCCATTCGCGTTGTTGCCGTCGTTTACCGCGAAACTCGTCTGGGTCGCGATGTCGGTCGTGCTGTGTATCGTCGGCGCGATTCTGCTTGCGAAGATGTCCTATCGCGGTGAAGACAGGCGTGTGACCGCGCTGCTCATCGCGGTGACGTTGCTGAGCTTTCCGGTGCTGCATGACGCTTATCTCGGGCAATCGAACCAGCTTCTGTTCTTTCTGCTCGCGACGCCGTTCTTCCTGATCGAACGCGGCAATCGCTGGCTGGCGGGCCTGTTTCTCGCATTTGCAGTGGTGTTCAAGGTGACGCCGCTCGCGGTCGTCGGCCTGCTGTTATTGCGACGTGAATGGCGCACGGTGATATCGACAGGCGTCTGCGCCATCGCGCTCACGCTCTTCACCGCAAGCAGGCTGGGCTTTCGCGTGATCTGGGAGTACCTGACCGTCGAGATCGCACGCGCGCAAGCGCAGATCCTCAGCGCAGGCGGTCTGCCCGGCAATAGCTCCGTGCGCGGCGCCCTGCAGACGATATCGGAGAAGCTCGGCATGCCGGCATCCGAGGCGACGCTTCACACGACGCAGACAATCTTCGCCGTAATCATCTGTCTGTTCGCATGCTATCTCGTGATCCGCCGCAGTCGCGAAAGACGCATGGACTACGCGCTCGCCTGCATGACGATGCTGCTCGCCGCGCCGATTCTCGAACCGATTCACATGGTCGTCGCGCTGATTCCTCTGGTGATTCTGCTCGGCACGGCGCTGGAGCAACGCGATCTGCAACTGTCCGCGCTCGCGCCGCGTGTCGAGTTGTTCCTTCTCGCAATCGCGGTGCTCCTTCTGTTCTTCATGGAGCGGTCCGCGATGTACACCGTCTCGGCGCTGATTACCTATGTGCTGTGCGTCGCGCGTTATTTCCCGCCCGCGACGGCGCTCCGGCGAAATCGGAACGCGGACACCGGCGCATTCGACTCGCGGATTGCGTGAGATTTACGAGAACTTAGCGCACGCCAAGCAACGCCTTCGGTTCGAGAAACGCCTCGATACCGAAGGTGCCGTATTCGCGCCCGATACCCGACTGCTTGAAACCGCCGAACGGCGCGGCCGGTTCGTGCGCGAGCGTATTGACGAGCACGCGCCCCGCCTCGATGCGCTCTGCCACCGCATTCGCGCGCGCGGCGTCCGATGAAGCGACGTAGGCTTGCAGGCCGTACGGCGTATCGTTGGCGATCGCGATCGCATCCTCGGTATCGCCGTACGCGATGATCGACAGCACCGGACCAAAGATTTCCTCGCGCGCGATCGTCATGTCGTTCTTCACATCGCTGAAGATGGTCGGACGCACGAACCAGCCCGCATCGACGTTATCCGGACGCCCCTCGCCGCCCGCGATCAACCGCGCGCCCTCGTCGATGCCGATACGGATATAGCGCTGCACGCGCTCCCATTGCTTGCGGCTCACCATCGGTCCGATGCTGGTTTGCGGATCGCGCGGATCGCCTGATCGAATCTTGCCGACCGCATTCACGATCCTGTCCTCGAATTCCGCGAGCCGCGCGCGCGGCACCAGAATGCGCGTGCCGGCAATGCACGCCTGCCCGCTGTTCATGAAGCCCGCGTCGAGCGCGAGCGGCACGGCTGCGTCGAAATTCGCGTCGTCGAGCACGATCATCGGAGACTTGCCGCCGAGTTCCAGCGTCACGCGCTTGAGCGTATCCGCGGCGGTGCGCAGGATCGTCTTGCCCACGGCTGTCGATCCGGTGAACGACAGCTTCGCGATATCGGGATGCGCGCTGATCTCCGCGCCGACGGTTTCGCCACGTCCCGTGACGATATTGAACACGCCCGCGGGAAGCCCCGCTTCATGCAGCGCTTCGGTAACGACGCGCGTCTGCATCGCGCTCATCTCGCTCGGCTTGATGACGGCCGTGCAGCCCGCCGCAAGCGCGGCCGCGAGCTTGCCGCAGATGAAACCGGCATCGCTGTTCCACGGCGTGATCAATCCCGCGACGCCGAGCGGCTGCATGACGACCTTCGCCGTACCGGCTTCGCGCACGAACGAAAACGTTTCGAGCACCTTCGCCGCTTCGAGCAGCACATTGCCCGCGTGCTGCGCCATCCAGCGCCCGCGCGACACCGGCGCTCCGTACTCCGCGACGATCGCCTCGAAAAGCTCGTCCTCTTTCGCGACCACGGCGGCATGCATGCGCTTCAGCATGTCGATGCGCTCGCGCTTGTCCGTCCGCGAGAACGCGGGAAATGCGCGCTTCGCGGCCGCGATCGCATGGCGCGCGTCCTCGGCATCGGCGAGACGCACGCGACCGATGACCTGTTCGGTGGACGGATCGTAGAGGTCGAAAAGCTCGCTGCCGTGCGGCGTAACGAATGCGCCGTCAACGAAGATCTGATCGATATAGTGCATGTCCGATTGGTCCGATTCGATGTAGTCAGCCCAAAGATAAGGCGTTTGCATTGATTCGACTAGACGTACAATCCGGCATGACCTCTTGAGCGATTTAGCATAATGAAAACGTCCGGTCTAGCCGAACTCGAAGCCGTGCTGGCCGTCTCGCGACATCGCAGCTTCCGCGCCGCCGCGAGCGAACTGAGCGTATCGACGTCCGCGCTCAGTCATTCGATCGCCGGGCTCGAAGCGCGCATCGGCGTGCGGCTCTTCAACCGCACGACCCGAAGCGTGTCGCTATCCGAGGCCGGCGCGCAGTTCGTGCAGAACGTGGCGCCCGCGCTGTCGACCATCCGCGATGCGCTCGAACAGGCCGGCAGCTTTCGCGACACGCCGTCGGGCACCTTGCGCATCAACACGTCGGTGGGCGCGGCGCATCAGGCGATGCCGGTCTTCATCGCGTTTCTGCAGCGCTATCCCGACATGAAGCTCGATATCGTCACCGAAGGACGTCTGATCGATATCGTCGTCGAAGGCTTCGACGCGGGCATCCGTTTGCTCGAAACCGTGCCGCAGGACATGATCGCGGTGGCCTTCGGCGAGCGTCAGCGTTTTGCCGTCGTCGGCAGTCCGGCGTACTTCTCGAAGCACAAGCCGCCGCGCACGCCCGCCGATCTCGCCGCGCATCGCTGCATTCGCAGCCGGATGCCGAGCGGGTCGATCTATCAGTGGGAATTCGAGCGGCACGGTCAGACGGTGCGCATCGACGGCGACGGCGCGCTGACGCTCGACGAACCGGGCATGATGCTCGCGGCGGCGCGCGCCGGGCTCGGTCTCGCCTATCTGACCGAATGGAATGTCAGCGTGGATCTCGCGGCAGGCGCGCTCGTGCGCGTGCTCGAAGAATGGACGCCGCCGCTCGACGGGCTATGCCTCTACTATCCGGGCCGGCGTCATGTGCCCGCCGGCTTGCGCGCCTTGATCGACATGATCCGCGACTATGCCGATGCGAATCGCAAGCGCGCGGCGCCGAACAGGAAGCGCAGGCAGCCCAATTCAAAGGCTTAACGCGGTCATCAGTTTTGTTTATCGCGATTCCGGCATCGGTTCCATCGAACATTGCGTGGACGCGCTCGCTACGCAAGGGTTCCGCGTCATCGCGACGCCGCCTTGCAATCGACGGTCGGGCCTCATCCACAGGTTAACCCTTTCTTTTTGCGCTCCGTGAACGGCGTACGTTCGAACCCGCGGGCAAATGGGCGCGTTGCGCGTCATGCCATCGCGTCATCAATCGAACGACAACGATGAGGGGTGTTCAAGAGTGAAAGGTCAACTGAAGCCATTGAGTGCGGGCGTGCTGTTGTATGCGGCTGCCGTCGCAACGCCGGCATTCGCGCAAAGCAGCGTCACGCTGTACGGGATCGTCGACGATTCGATTGTCTACCAAAGCAGCCAGACGAACCTGAACAGAAGCACCCCGGGCCGTTCGAACGTCAAGATGGCGTCGGGCATCTGGGCGGGCAGCCGTTTCGGTTTGAAGGGCGCGGAAGACCTGGGCGGCGGCAACAAGGCCATCTTCCAGTTGGAATCGGGCTTCGACATCAACAGCGGGCAACAGCAGTTCACCAACGCGATGTTCGGCCGCCAGGCATGGGTCGGTCTGACGAACCCGGGCTACGGTACGCTGACTCTCGGCCGCCAGTACACCTCGTACTACACGCTGCTCTCGCCCTATAGCCCGACAAACTGGCTGACCGGCTACTTCGGCGCGCACCCGGGCGATCTGGACGGTCTGGACACGATCTACCGTGCGAACAACTCGGTCGTCTATACGTCGCCGAAGCTCTACGGCGTGACGGTGAGCGGTTCGTACTCGTTCGCGGGCGTGCCCGACAGCGTGTACCAAGGCTCGACGTGGTCGGCTGCGATCCAGTATCAGCAAGGCCCGATCGGTGGTGCGGTGGCGTTCTCGCGCATCAACAACGCGGCCAACGGCGGCGGCTTCTACAGCGGTCAGTCGACCACTGTCAACGATACGACGAGCACGACGGGCGGCGGCCAGGCGGGCGTGTCGGCGGTGACGGCTGGCTATCAGCGCGCACAGGCGCAACAGCGCTTCGCGGTTGCGGGCGGCTACCAGTTCAACAGCGCGTGGGATATCTCGGTCACGTACACGAACGTTCAGTACATCCCGGGCGTGAACTCCGGCTTTACCGACGAAGCCGTGTTCAATACGGCAGGCACGGTGCTGCACTGGAAGGCGACGTCGGCATGGGACTTCGCGGCGGGCTACAGCTACACGTGGGCGAGCAAGGCGAACGGCATCAACGACGCGGCTTCGTACCATCAGTTCAACCTGTCCCAGTACTACTCGCTCTCGAAGCGCACGGGTCTGTACGCACTGGAAGCGTTCCAGTGTGCGAACGGCAATACGCTGTTCTACCCGAACAACAACGCGACGACGACCCCGCGCCAGGGTGCAGCGATCGCGACGATCGGCGATGGCTTCCAGGGCGCACCGTCGGCATCGCGCAGCATGTTCGCTGCGGGCGTGGGCATCATCCACCGCTTCTGATCAGCAACGAATCATTTCGCTTCGAGCGTCCGATCGCCAGCACGCGTCGTCGTGCGGGCGATGCGAACGCGCGCCATTCAAAAGGAAGTCAAGGAGATAAGCATGAGAGCTCTGGATCCCAGGCGATTACTGACATTGCTGGCCGCGTGCATCGTGGCCGCCACCGTCGCGGCATGCGGCGGCGGTAGCAGCAGCAGCACGGGCAGCGACAGCGCCGCGAAAACACCGTTGGCCGTAGTGAAGCCTGTCGTCGATTGTTCGAAGCTGGCATCGATCGATCTCAGCGATATCGGCGGCGGGGGCAGCACCATCAGCTCGGCCACGGTCACGGCCGCTACGGTCAACGGCGCGACCGTCAACTTCTGCACGGTGAAAGGCACGCTCGCGCCGTCGAACACGTTCGAGGTCGCGTTGCCGGTCGACTCGTGGACGCAGCGTTTCGCCGAGCTGGGCTGCGGCGGCCTGTGCGGCAATCTCAGCGATCCGAGCAAGCAAAGCTCGTTCAGCTTCAGCTATACCTGTCCGCTCGTTCAGCAAGGCGGCTTCGTCACGGCGGCGACCGACATGGGCCACTCCGGACAGAGTTCCGCATGGACGACCGATCCGCAGAAGCAGGCGGACTTCGCGTATCGCGGCCAGCACATCACGACGCTCGCCGCGAAGAAGCTGATCAAGGCGTACTACGGACAGGAACAGAAGTACTCGTACTTCGTCGGCTGCTCCGATGGCGGCCGCGAGGCGCTGATGGCCGCGCAACGCTATCCGTCGGACTACAACGGCATCGTCGCCGGCGCGCCTGCTGCGCACTTCCAGATCCAGAACTCGCTCTATCACGGCTGGAACGTGGAATCGAACAGCACGACGGGCACGAGCGCCGGCAAGGCCGTGCTTTACGCCGACAAGGCTCAGGTGCTGCACAAGGCAGTCGTCGCCGCATGCGGCGGTCAGGCAAGCGTGGCCGATGGCCTCATCGCCGATCCGCGCACGTGTCATTTCGATCCCGCGACCATTCAATGCGCGGCCAGCGCGTCGAGCACGAGCAACTGCCTCAGCGCTGCGGAAGTCGCGACGGCGAAGAAGATCTACAGCGGCCCGACCGATGCGAACACGAACATGCTCATGCTGGGCGGCTCGCCGCTGTACGGCTCGGAAGCGAACTGTATCGGCGTCGAGGTGCCGACATCGAACTCGACGGATGCGCCCGTGCCCGTGACGAGCCTCTTCAGCTACATGATCGTGACCGGCGCGTATAACCTGATCTTCACGGGATCGCCCACGATGCCGAACATCGACACCTTCGGCTATACCGACGCGAGCTTCTATCCGAACTATCTGCAGACCAACCATGCGCTCAACGATGCGACGAGCCCGGATCTGTCGGCGTTCAAGAATGCGGGCGGCAAGCTGATTCTGTGGCACGGCTGGGCCGATCAGCATATCTCGCCGCTCTTCACGATCCGCTATTACCAGGCCGTGAAGGACACGATGGGCGAAGCCAGCGCGAACGAATTCTCGCGCCTGTATCTGGTGCCGGGCGTGGGTCACTGCGGCGGCGGCGAAGGCTTCCCGAACATCGATCTCGTATCGCAGATCACCGGTTGGGTCGAGCAGAGCACGGCGCCGAATGCCGTCATGACCTATCAGACCGATGCGACGACGAGCGCGGTGACGGCATCGCGTCCGGTGTATCCGTATCCGGCCGTGGCGAAGTTCAACGGCAGCGGCGACTGGCATGATGGAGCGAACTGGGCTCAGGGCGCGCCGCTGTATAACGATCCCGCGCCCGCGTGGGCAGGAGCGAGTTTCTATACGTCGTATAGCCCGAAGACGCAGGGGGTCGCGGCGCCGTAAGCGGCTATACCATCACTCCATCATCGCCATTGTTGCGGCGGCGCGCGTATGCACCCTGCGCCGCTGCAATCCGAGCAGACACACGAGCGATACGGCCGCAAGCGAGCTGTAGAACAACGCAAGCGGCCACCACTGCCCCGGCCACGCATGCGCGAGCACGGTGCCGATGAGCGGCGTCAATCCACCCGCCAGCGCCGCGCATGACTGATACGAGAGCGAGATGGCCGAATACCGCACGCCGACATCGAACGCGTCGGTCATGAGTCCGGCCATCACCGCATACGAACTCGACATGCACATCACCGCGATCGCAATACCGATGACGATCGCAACAGGCCGTCCCGTCGACACGAGCACGAACATCGGATAAGGCGACAGCATCGCCAGCCCCGCGGCCCATGCGAGAAAGCGATTCGCGCCGACGCGCTGCGCGATCCATCCCGACGCGAGCTGCGTGAAGAGCTGAATGAACGCGACGACGAAGAGACAATCGAGGACCAGCGCGCGTTCGAGGCCGAGCGTTTCCGTCGTGAAGCTGAGCATGAACGTGTTCACGAACCACGCGCCCGCCACGCCGATGACATTCGCGCCGAGACACAGCAGCACCGTGTGCCATGCGTTGCGCAAGACATCGACGACAGGCAGGCGCGCGGGCTTCTGCCGCTCGCTATACGCGGTGAACTCCGGCGATTCCGCGACGCGCGCACGAATGAACACGCCGACGACAAGCAACAGCGCGCTCGCCATGAACGGCACGCGCCAGCCCCAGTCGAGCAGCGCCTCGCGCGGCAGATGTCCGACCGTGCGAAACGCGAGCAACGCGAGAATCAGCCCAGCGGGACTGCCGAGTTGCGCGAACGATGCGAGAAACGTCCGCTTGCCTTGCGGCGCATGTTCGCCTGCCATCAGCACCGCGCCGCCCCACTCGCCGCCGATCGCGATGCCCTGCGCGACGCGCAGCAACACGAGCAGCGCGGGTGCGAGCGCGCCGGCGGTCGCATAGGTCGGCAGGAAGCCGATGCCGACCGTACCCACGCCCATGATCGCGAGCGTGGCAACGAGCGCCTTCTTGCGGCCCACGCGGTCGCCGAGATGCCCGAACACGAGCCCGCCGAATGGCCGCGCGAAGAAGCCCACCGCGAAGGTGCCGAACGATGCGAGCGTGCTGTAGAACGCATCGCCCGATGGAAAGAACAGCTTGCCGAACACGAGCGCCGATGCGGTCGCGTAGATATAAAAGTCGTACCACTCGATCGTCGTGCCGAGGAACGCGGCGAACGCCGCGCGGCCGGGCTGGCGGGCCGGGCCGCCGTGAGCATTGCTGTGCATGAATCGTCTCCTGTTGATGACCGGTCTGCGTGCCGGTTCGTCCGTTCGGTTGTCTAGCCCTTCAGTACGCCCGCTTCGAACAGGCGCTGCTGCGTGGCCGCATCGATGCCGAGCGTGTCGAGCACCTTGCGCGTGTCGCCACCCAGCGCGGGAGGCGGCGTGCGATACGTCGCGGGCGTGCGCGACAGCTTGATCGGCGTGCCGGTGCCGCGATACGCACCCAGCTCGACGATCAACTCGCGATGCAGCGTATGCGGATGCGCCGCGACGGCATCGACGGTATGCACCGGGCCACATGGCACGCCGCCGCGAATCAGCGCCGCCGCGAGCGGCTCGCATTCATGCGTTTCGAGCAATCCTTCGAGCGCTTCCTTCAACTCGCGGCGATGCGCGCAACGGCTCTTGTTATCGATGAAACGCGGATCGTCGGCGAGCGCGGGCGCGTCGAGATGCGCACAGAGCTTCGCGAACTGACGATCGTTGCCCACCGCGAGAAAGATCGGCGCGGTGCCCGTGCGATAGCTGTCGTACGGTGCGATGTTCGGATGCGCATTGCCGCTGCGCTGCGGCGTGCGTCCGTTGCCGAAGTAGTTCGGCAGATGCGGATGCAGCAGCGACACGGCGCAGTCATACAACGCGATATCGAGGGACTGCCCGCGTCCGCTCTTTTCGCGTTCCGCGAGCGCGAGCAGAATACCGGCAAGCGCGTTGAGACCCGTCACCATGTCGACGACCGGCAGACCGACGCGCAGCGCCGGACCATCGCGTTCGCCGTTCACGCTCATGAGGCCCGCCATCGCCTGAATCGCGGCGTCGTATCCCGGCAGGCCGCCGAGCGGGCCATCGGGACCGAAGCCCGACACCGCGCAATGAATGAGGCGCGGAAAGCGCTTCGAGAGATCGCGCTCGTAATCCATGCCCCAGCGCGCGAGCGTGCCCGGCTTGAAATTCTCGACGAGCACATCCGCATCTTCGAGCAGTCGCCACAGCACCGCGCGCCCCTCCTCGCACGACAGATCGACGCAAATCCCCTGCTTGTTGCGATTCACGCCGACGAAGTACGACGCCGTCTCGCCGACGAACGGCGGCCCCCAGCCGCGCGTTTCATCGCCGCCCGGCGGTTCAAGCTTGATGACCTCGGCGCCGTGATCCGCGAGCGCCTGCGTGCAGTATGGGCCGCCGAGCACGCGGCTCAGATCGATCACGCGCAGGCCGTGCAGCGCGCCGTGAATACGTGCCGTGCTCATCGTGCGTCTCCTTCGCGTCGCGGCAGAAGCGTCATGGCTTCGTCGATGGTGACGGGCGTTTCATCGACGAGCTTGCGCAGAAGCGGCGCGTCGTCGCGCACGTCATGCGGCGCGAGCGGATCGCGCGGCATCAGCTTGTGACGCACGATGAGATGCGCGAGCGCGAGTCTGCGATGATCGGGCGCGACGCGTGCGGCTTCTGCCGCCATGAGCACGGCGGTCGTCGCGTGATAGAGCGCGCTCGCCGCCTCGCGCACGGATTCGTCGCGGCCGCATTCGGCGACGCTGTCGAGTGCTTTGCATGCGCGTGCGAACATATCGCGCAACATCGCGATGCTCGCCGATGGCAACGCGCAATCGTCGAGCATCGCGCTTGCATATTGCGCGAGCGCATCGAGCGCGCCTTCGCGACGCGCGGCCCGCGCGACATCGAGCGCGACGATATTGCTCGTGCCTTCCCAGATCGAGCCGAGATGCGCATCGCGCACGAGACGCGGATCGGCCCATTCCTCGATATAGCCGACACCGCCGCGCACTTCCATCGCATCACCCGTCACGCGGCGCGCATCGCGGCATGCGCGGAACTTGATGAGCGGCGTGAGGATGCGCACGCACTTCGCCGCGAGCGCATCGCCGCGATCCGCGCGTGCGAGCAGCGTCGCGATCTGCATGAACATCGAGCGCGCCTGTTCAGCGGGAAGCATCAGCTTGAGCAACTGGCGCTGCATGAGCGGCATGTCGATGAGCTTGCGGCCGAACGCCTCGCGATTTCGCGCGACGTGCAGCGCTTCGGTCAACGCGCGACGCATAAGCCCCGCCGCGCGCACACCGTTCGAAAGCCGCGACATGTTGATCATGTCCGCCATCTGATGAAAGCCGCGCCCTACTTCGCCGATGAGATACGCTTGCGCGCCTTCCAGCACGATCTCGCCGCTCGCCATCGAACGGCTGCCGAGCTTGTCCTTCAGCCGCACGATGCGATACGCGTTGCGCGTGCCGTCTTCGCGCGTCTTCGGCAGAAGAAAAAGAGCGAGGCCCTTGATGCCGTCGGGTGCGTCGTCGGGGCGCGCGAGCACCATCGCGAGATCGGCGTCCGCGTTCGAGCAGAACCATTTGTCGCCCGTGAGCGTCCACACTTCATTGCCGTGCGCATCGACGCTGCGTGTCGCGCGTGTCGCGATGCGTCCGACATCCGAGCCCGCCGCCTGCTCGGTCATGAACATCGCGCCTTGATACAGCGTGTCGAAATCTTGCGATGCGAGCATCGGCAGATAGCGCTCGATCAACGCCTTCGTGCCGAAGCGGCGCAAGGTGCGCGTGAGCGAATCGGTCATGCTGACGGGACAGCACAGGCCGAACTCTGCCTGCACGAAGAGATACGTGAGCGCGTATTTGACGAGTGGCGGCGGCGCGTTCTCACGATGACTCATCGCCGCGAGACCGAGCTCGGCATACGCGACGCGTTCGAGCGCGACGTAATCCGGATGCTTGTCGATATGCTGCAACGCTTCGCCCCGCCGCGTGCGCTGACGCAATTCCGGCGGATGATGATCGGCATTGGTCGCCCATGCGTCGAGTTCATCGGATGCGCGCTGACCGAGATCGACGAGTTGTTCTTCGATGCCGCGATACACCGTCTCGCCGAGATAACTCTTCAGCAGCGCGCCGAACGACGGATCCCTGTTGAAGAAGTTGATGCCGCGGCTGTCGGGAATGTTGGACGTGTCCGCATCGGGACGGATGTCTTGCATGAACTGTCTCCTGGCTTTTGTGCGGCGCAACCCGCGCTGCGCCATCCTTGAAACCAGACTACGTTCGCTTTCGATAACCGTCCAATACAATTGCTGGCACGTACGATAAGATCTGTTTATCGTAGCGCCGGAGAAAACCGATGGAACTGAAGCAGCTTCGCTATTTCGTCGCGGTCGCGGAGGAACTGCATTTCGGGCGCGCAGCGCGCCGGCTTTTCATTTCGCAGCCGGCACTGAGCTTCGATATCCGTCGTTTCGAAGAACACCTCGGCGTGAAGCTTCTGGAGCGCAGCAACAAGTCCGTGGCGCTGACCAACGCAGGCCACGTATTGCTCGGTGAAGCGCAGCGCCTCTTGCAGCAGGCCGAGGAAGTCGTGCAGGTGACGACACGTTCGGCGCACGGACTCGCGGGGCGTCTGCGCATCGGCTTCGTCAATTCGATGCTGTATCGCGGCTTGCCCGAAGCCGTGCAGCGCTTCGAAGCCGATCATCCTTCCGTCGAAATCGTGTTGAAGGAGATGAACACGGCCGAACAGGCGCGCGCATTGCAGCAGTTGAACATCGATCTCGGTTTCGCGCATTGGGGACATTTTCCGGCGGAGGTCGAAAGCCATCTATGGTCGTCGGAAGCGTTTCTGTGTTGCCTGCCGGTCGATCATCGGCTCGCGAAACGAAGACGCATCGAGCTGAGCCAGTTATCGCGCGATCCGTTCATTCTCTTTCCGCGAGCCGTGTCTCCGCACTATCACGATCAGATCATCGCGACGTGTGTCGATGCGGGCTTCAGTCCCACCATTCGTCACGAAGCGCGCTTGTGGCAGACCGTCGTGACGATGGTCGAGTTCGGCATGGGCGTCGCGCTGGTGCCGCAGGCGCTGGCGAAGACGGAATCGCAACGCGCCGTCTTCAGGCCGCTTACGCGCAATCCGTTTCCTTCGCAAATCCTGCGATTGACGCGCGCCGAAAGTCATTCGGACGTCACGCGGAGCTTCGTGGCGTTTTTGCGGAAGTCGTAGCGGCTTTACGCTCCGTGCACGTCTCTCGTCCCCATAGAAACGGTTACGTGCAAAGAGGCAAAACGTAGAAGGGACTGTTCGAAATGTCACTACAGGAAAGATGTTTTTTCTGATGTCCGGTTTACTTCCACATCAGAACAAAGTAATCTTGCCTCGCTGAGTCGATACCGGCAACGCATGTCCCGCGTAGAAAGCAATTCGCGTCATCGTCAGCAATTTTGACGTCCCCGACATGCAGTCGTTGCACATGTTACCGATGCCAGGCGCTCGAATCGCCCCTGTCATCTTCGAGCGCGCGCCAGATATCTGGCGGCGGTCCCGCTATCCGATCTCTGCACTGCCCCTGAATGTTCTGGCGCACCGTCTGCGCCTCGTGCTTCAAATTACATCGGGCAGTCGTTCGGATTACTAACGATACTTACCAATCGCCTCAGATGCGCAACGCACGCGACCGCTGTGCGCATCCCGGTTGGTCAAACTCATCGATATGAACAGTTCTGCCCTTCCCGTTCTTTCCCAATCCATCGCAGCGGCGCTCGTAGCAAGCATGATTCTTGCCGCTTGCGGCGGCAGCGACAGCCCCGCCGACACCGCCTCGACCGGCAAGAGCGCCGCATCGCCGAAATCCACCGCGAAAGCCGCCAGCGGCAGCGGCTCGATCTTCTACGGCGCGAACGGCCATAACAGCAACGGCGGCGCATACGACTCCACGAGCGTGCAGACGCAGCTCTCGCAGTTGCAGGATCTCGGCGCGACGATCTATCGCAATGACGTCTACAGCCAGACATCGGCGAACATGGTCGCCGGCGTCGCGAAGACGATGGAGGAAGGCGGCGTCACGGTGTATCCCGTGATGCTCGTGAACCTCAACTACGACAGCGAGGACGACGCCTACAACGCGGGCTTCAAACTCGGTCAGCAAACCGCGAACAGCTACCACTACAAGTACTACGAGGTCGGCAACGAACTGGAGGCGAAGGCGCTCATCGGCAATGTCGATGGCACCGTCTGGTATCAGTACAACAACTGGTCCTACACGCTTGCGCGCGGCGCGATCCGCGGCCTGATCGCGGGCGTGAAGTCCGTCGATGGCTCGGCGAAGATCGTGCTGGGCGGTACCTGGATGCACACCGCGTTCTTCCAGATGCTCGCGGACGGCTCGCAGCCGGATGGCACCTGGGGTCATCCGGCCGTGAGCTGGGACGTCACGTCGTGGCACTGGTATTCGAACGAAGGCGACATCACGCATGCCTGCGGCGGCACGGGATGCCATGACGTGCTCCAGATGCTCCACGACATGGGCAAGCCGATCTGGATCAACGAGTTCGGCGTGCGCCCGGACTTCGGTTCATACGATCAGATCGCGACATACATGACCGGCAATCTGATGATGGCGCAATTCGCGAGCGTCGCGTCGAAGTACAACATCCAGTCGATTCAGGCTTTCCAGCTCTATGACGACGGCGAAGGCGCCTACGGTCTTCTCGAAGGCGATGGCGTCACAAAGAAGGCCGCCTACTGGGCGTACAAGGCCTTCGTACAGAACCACCCGATGTAAGTCGATCGGCGGCAAGAAACGAAGAAGGTGCCAGCGAATTAATAGCTTGAAATAACCTGCACGATTGGCGCTTTGCTCCGCATATCGAATCGCGGCGCATAGCAGGAAGATCTCGATGCGTGATGTCCGCCGTGGACATCATGCCCATCTTCCTTCGACACTACGCCAAGTCATGCAAGCTCAACCTTCAGGCAGCCCCCGTCTCCTCTCGATGCGTCGCGCGCTCGTCGCCGTATCGCTCATTGCGCCGATGCTTTCCGCATCCGCCGAAGATCTCCCCGACGTCTGCTCCGCGCTGCAGACGATCGTCGATGCGCCCTCATTCGATACCCTCGCCAAGGGTCGCCCGCTGATGCCGGCCGCTTCGCCCGGCCAGGGCGCATGCCGCGGCAGCGCGCATGTCTATGACTGCCGCTGGCGAGCGCATTGGGGCCCGGACGGCGTCGTGGGCGACCCGCTGCAGGAACTGGGCGCGGACATCGCCGCCTGCTTTCCCGACGTGCGTCACGACGTGAACACGTCCACGCGCCAGCACTTCGCGCTGCGCAACGTGACCAGCAAGCGCGTGACCACGATGACCGCCACGATAGAAACGCCGAACACGATGCGCCTGCGCATCGTCCGCTGAGCTTCCGCACGCGGACGACGGCAAGAGCATGCTCAGAACGCACGTTTCTCGCGCGCTCCTTGCTGTCGGCGCGTGCGCGCTTTCCGGCTGCACGTGGACGCTGATCACCGCCGCCGATGCCGCCGGCTCGCTGGTGCAGGCGGGCTTCACGGTTGCGTCGAACTACTCTTCGCCGACTTCGGTGACGGGGCCGCCCGCCACGCTGCAATCCGTATGCATCGAATTGAATCAGAGCGTGGCGACAGGCGATTTCGTGCCCGTGCTGCAAGTCGCATTGCGCCGGCGCGGCGTGAATTCGGTGGTCTACAACCCCGGCACGTCGCCGCCCGGTTGCGAGGCGATGCTCGTCTACGGCGCGACGACCAGTTGGGACCGGCGCGCGTTTTCGAGCGAGCCGGTGTCGTATTTGTCGGCGATCGATCTGACGCTCGTGCGGCATGGGCAGATTCTCGTGACCGCGCGTTATGACACGAATGGTCTGAACATCGACCGTTTCGCGAGCGCGCGGCAGAAGCTGGATGCGCTGGTGGACCGGATGGTGGTCTCCCGCACACAGTAAGGCGCGCTTTCCTTACGGCATCTTTCCGATGCGATTTCGCGCGTCGAAGCAATGCTAATCTGCCCACGCTGTAGTTGTTGACCGATCCCTCTTGCGGCTCGCCATTTGTTTTCTGGCGAGCCGTCTTTTTTTGGTCTGGCTACTTCGAATGGCCGAGCACTCACGCCGACTTCGGGAATGCTAGCATCGCCCTGGGGTGAAGATTCTTTTGCAAGTGGTCGGACCAGTGAGGCGCAGCATGCTCGAAGACAACCAGGAAGAGGCGTTACAGATCGCGGATGTCGTCGCCGGACGTATCGAAGCGCTGATCGTCGACGGCGTGCTGAAACCCGGTCAGGCGCTGCCTTCCGAGCGACGGCTGACCGCGAAGCTGGGCGCGTCGCGATCGGCGGTGCGGGAAGGATTGAAGGTGCTGCGCACGCGCGGCATCATCGAAACCTCGCACGGACGCGGCTCGTTCGTCGCCGCGCTGACGACGCAGCCCGCGCTCACACCGATGATGCATCTGCTCGGCTCGCAGCCGCGCACCCTGTACGACATCTTCGAAGTGCGCGAAATGCTCGAAGCCGAATCGGCGCGGCTGGCGGCGCTGCGCGGCACGCAGGCCGATTTTGCGCTCATCACCCGCCGATACGAAGAGATGCTCGCCGCGAACGAGAGCGACGTGGGCGAATCGGCCCGCGCGCGGCTCGACTACTTCCATCTCTCGATCTGCGAGGCGTCGCACAATCCCGTGCTGGTGCACACGCTGAGCTCGCTCACGGATCTGCTGCTCAGTTCGGTCTTCGCTTCGGTCAACAACCTCTACCATCGCGAGGCGCAAAAGCGCGTCATCGACAAGCAGCACGCCCGTCTCTACAAGGCCGTGCTCGGCAAACAGCCGGAGCAGGCGCGCAAGGCCGCGAGCACCCATATCACGACGACGACCGCCTGCATGCGGGAAATCGAGGCCGAAGAGCAGCGCCTGGTGCGCGCGACCTTGCGGCTCAAGGGCTGGACGTGATCCCGCGCCGCGCGTGGACGCACAAGCGTGCGAAAGCCCGCGCGCCCTCGCCGCCATTGATTCAGGCGGAAAAGCACATCTGGCACGCGAAAAAGAAGTGGTAGGACCAGTGGTTCGACATCTCGACAGTCTCTTACTGGCACGGAACAATGCGCTGCAGCAAAGCCAGTAGCGGCACCAAGCCGCACGATTCAGGAGACTCTCACGGTGAACCCAACCAGCCCGACAGCCACGACCGAGTTCGAAAACGCGACGTACGCGAAAGTGACCTTGCGTCTGCTGCCCTTCCTTTTCATCTGCTACGTTGCGGCCTATCTGGATCGCGTCAACGTCGGATTCGCGAAGCTGCAGATGCTGAACGACCTGAAGTTCAGCGAGTCCGTGTACGGGCTGGGCGCGGGTATTTTCTTCATCGGCTATTTCCTGTTCGAGGTGCCGAGCAACATCCTGCTGCATCGCGT
The DNA here is from genome assembly GCF_964261745.1 of Caballeronia sp. S22. Lineage (NCBI taxonomy): Bacteria > Pseudomonadati > Pseudomonadota > Betaproteobacteria > Burkholderiales > Burkholderiaceae > Caballeronia > Caballeronia sp. S22. The sequence goes on from NZ_OZ180037.1 coordinate 187,427, forward strand.
GGGAGCGCGCGTGTGGATCAGCCGCATCATGGTGACGTGGGCGCTGGTGTCGGCGGCGTCGCTCTTCGTGAAGACGCCCGCGATGTTCTACACGCTGCGCTTTCTGCTCGGCGTCGCCGAGGCCGGATTCTTTCCGGGCATCGTGCTGTATCTGACGTACTGGTATCCGGGAAAGCGGCGCGGCCGCATGAACGCGCTCTTCATGATCGGCATTCCGGTCGCGGGCGTGGCCGGCGGTCCGCTGTCGGGCTGGATCATGCAGGCGTTCAACGGCGTTCACGGCTTGTCGAACTGGCAATGGCTTTTCCTGCTCGAAGCGGTTCCGTCGCTCGTGCTCGGCATCCTGACCTTGTTCATGCTGCCGAACGGCATCCGCGCCGCGTCGTGGCTCAGCGCGCAGGAGAAGCAGCTTCTCGAAGACAACATCGCACGCGATGAACCCGCCGGCGCCGATCATTCGCTGAAGAGCGTCGTGTCGAACGGCCGTGTGTGGCGGCTCGCCGCGATCTACTTCTGCTGCATGATGGGCCTCTACGGCGTGAGCTTCTATCTGCCGACGCTCATCAAGACGGCGGGCGTGAAGGACGCGCTCGACGTCGGCCTGTTCACCGCGATTCCGTACGCGGTCGCAATGGTGTCGATGATTCTCGTCGCGCGCTCTTCCGACCGCCGCAACGAACGCCGCTGGCATCTCGCGCTGGCGGGTATCGCGGCTGCGGCGGGCTTCTATGCAAGCACGCTTCACACGGGCAACCTCACGCTCGCGCTGGTCACGCTGTCGGTCGGCACGGCCGGCGTGCTGTCGATGATGCCGGTCTTCTGGACCTATCCGAGCAGCGTGCTGACCGGTACCGCCGCGGCAGCCGGCATCGCGATGATCAACTCGATCGGCAACCTCGCCGGCTTCGTGAGTCCGTCGATCATCGGCTGGATGAAGGATGTCACGCACAGCACGAACGCAGGGCTCGTCGTGGTCGCGGGTGCGCTCGTCGTCGGCGCCGTGCTGACGCTCACGCAGCGCGCGACGGCGGGTTCGTCGGCGGAGTCGTCGTCTTCGGCACCGCGCCGCGCGTGAGGCCATCATGTCCGTCACCGCCCCTTCCGCCCTTTCGTTCGGTGCGTCGCGCACGAGCCTGCTCGCATCGCTCGGCGATATCGTCGGCACGCACAACGTGCTCACCGGCGATGGAGAAACGCGCCGCTATCGCACCGGCTATCGGTTCGGCAGCGGCCGCGTGCTGGCGGTCGTGCGGCCCGGCACGCTCGTCGAGCAATGGCGCGTGCTCGCCGCATGCGTCGCCGCGCGCGCGATCGTCATCACGCAGGCGTCGAACACCGGTCTGACGGGCGGCTCGACACCCGATGGCGATAGCTACGATCGCGACATCGTCATCGTCAGCACGACGCGCATCAAACGCGTGCATCTGATCAAGGGCGGAGGTCAAGTGGTCTGCATCGGCGGCACGACGCTCGATCAACTCGAACGCGCGCTTAAGCCGCTCGGACGCGAGCCGCATTCGGTGATCGGCTCGTCGTGCATCGGCGCATCGGTGCTGGGCGGCATCAGCAACAACTCGGGCGGCTCGCTCGTGCATCGCGGGCCGGCTTATACGGAGATGGCGGTGTTCGCCGCCGTCGATGCATCGGGTGTGCTGCGCCTCGTGAATCATCTGGGCATCGAGCTCGGCAGCACGCCCGACGAGATTCTCGCGCGCATCGAAAACGGCACGTTCACCGATGCCGATGTTCGCGAAGGCGCAGCCGCCTCGGATCACGAATACGCGACACATGTCCGCGATATCGACGCTGCCACGCCCGCGCGCTTCAACGCCGATCCGCGGCGTCTGTTCGAAGCATCCGGCTCGGCGGGCAAGGTGATGACGTTCGCGGTGCGTCTCGACACGTTCGCCGCCGAGCGAGGCGCGAAGGTGTTCTACGTCGGCACGAACGACACGAACGTGCTGACCGACATTCGACGCGACGCGCTCGCGAACTTCACGCATCTGCCGATCGCGGGCGAGTATCTGCATCGCGATGCGTTCGATGTCGCGAAGCAATACGGCAAGGACCTTTTCGTCATCGTCGACAAGTTCGGCACGGATCGATTGCCCTTGTTCTTCAATCTGAAGACGCGTTGCGATGCGTGGTTCGAGCGCCTCGGCTTCATGCCTAAGCACATGAGCGATCGCGTGCTGCAATGGTTGAGCGAACGTCTGCCGGATCATCTGCCCGCGCGTCTGACGAGATATCGCGAACAGTACGAACATCATCTGATGCTGAAGGTGCCGGCGGCGGGCATCGAGGAAGCACGCGCGTTTCTGGCGCAGCGCTTCGCGAACGGTGGAGGCGCGTATTTCGAATGCACCGATGAAGAAGGCCGCAAAGCCTTTCTGCATCGCTTCGCGGCGGCGAGCGCGGCGGTGCGCTATCGCGCGGTGCATCATCGTGAGGTCGAGGATATCGTCGCGCTCGATATCGCGTTACGGCGCAACGACCGCGACTGGTTCGAGCGGCTGCCGGAAAAGATCGAGCGCCCGATCGTTCTGAAGCTGTTTTACGGGCACTTTCTGTGTCACGTGTTCCATCAGGACTACATCGTCGCCAAGGGCAACGACTGCATGGCGCTGGAGCACGAGATGCTCGAACTGCTCGATGACCGCGGCGCCGAGTATCCCGCCGAGCACAACGTGGGGCATCTGTACGAGGCGAAGCCGCAGCTTGCCGACTTCTACAAGCAACTCGATCCGTGCAATTGCTTCAATCCGGGAATCGGGAAGACATCGAAATTCGCGGCGTACCGGGAGCATGCGGCAGAAGCCTGAACGCGTTGTCTACGCGATCAACTTCGCCCGCAACATCGCCACATCCGCGCTGTTCATCGACAAGCCCTGCGCGAGATAGCGGCTCAGCGTCCCGTACTCGCGATGCATCTCGTCGAACGCCGCTTCGATGGTCGCGCTTTGCGCCTGATACAGCGGCGCGACTGTCTGCATATCGGTTCCGAGCCGCGTCGCATGCGCGGTCATGCGTGCATCGATCTGCGTCTGCGCCACGGTGTTCGTCAGCAGATAGTCCTGGATGATCACGTCGAGCGGCACGTCCGCGATGGAGAGCAGGAGCGCCGCCGCCCAGCCGGTGCGATCCTTGCCCGCCGTGCCGTGAATCACCTGCGGCCCCGGCACGCGCGCGAGCTGAGTCAGCAGCAGGCCGAACTGCAAACGCGCGACCGGGTCCGTGACCAGCTGCCGCTGACGCTCGACGATCCATGCGCTCGCGGCTGCGACGTCGGCCGGTGCCGCGGCGGCGACGTCGATCGGCGCGATCTCATGCGTTTCACGCACCGCACCCGACGGCACGCGATCCGGCGCAAGCGACGCCTCTCCCACTACACGAAGATCATGCACCGCGCTCAGCGACAAACGCGCGAGTGCTGCTGCGTCGGCATCGTCGGGCGTGAGCGCGCCCGAGCGATAGAACACGCCGCGCCGCAAGCGCGCGCCATCGACGGTCGGATAGCCTTCGCCCATCCCCGCAACATCGCGGAAGTTCTCGACGGTGGACAGCTTCGGCGTTTCGGTGACGCTCTGATCGTCGCCCGAGCCGCCGCATGCCGACAACAGCGCGCTCGCGCCGAACGTGCTCGAAAGCAGCGCCACACGTGCACCGCCTCTGATGAAAGCACGACGCGACAAAGGCGTCGAACGCATGGACGAAGCGGGCATCATGTTTCTTCGCAGGGAATGACGATGCGCACGATCAGCCCGCCGCCTTCGGCATTGCCGATTTCGCAGCGGCCGCGCTGCTCACGCGCAAGGCGTTCAACGATGGTGAGCCCGAGTCCGCAATGGCCGTTGCCGCTGCGCGCGGGATCGAGCCGCACGAAGGGCCGCAATACGTCGTCGAGGCGTTCATCGGGAATGCCGGGTCCGTGGTCGCGCACTTCGATCAGCCAGTCATCGCCCTGACGCGCCGTGCGGATCTCCACGGGCGGCTCGCCGTGCTCGAGCGCGTTGTCGACGAGATTGGTCATCAAACGATCGATGAAAGTCCGCGGCAGTCTGAACGTATCGCCCGCTTCGAGCGACAGCCCGAACAAGGGCTCGTCGCCATCTTCGGGCGATGCGAACTGCTCCGCGATGAACGCATCGACGCCGGTCTTCGTGTTGTCCGAAGACGAGCGCCCCGCGAATTCGAGAAACTGCTGCACGATGCGTGTCATCGAATCGATATCGCGCAGGAAATGGGCGCGCTCGCGTTCGTCCTTCGCAAGCACGCTCGCGCGCAGCGACAATCGCGTGAGCGGCGCCTTCAGATCGTGCGCGATGCCGGCGAGCATCACGGCGCGATCGTCGTCGGCGTCGGTGAGTTTCTTCATCATCTGATTGAACGCGCCGATCAGCTCGCGCAATTCGCGCGGACCGTTTTCTTCGACGGGCACCGGCCGCTCGCCGCCGCCGAAGCGTCGCGCCGCCTGCGCGACGCGTGCGAGCGGACGCTGCAACTGCCATGTCGCGATGAGCGAGAGCACGAGCGCGCCCGCGAGCAGCACGATGCCTTCGGTGATGAACGGCGCGGGCGGCGGCAGGTCGATCGGCGCGACGATCCACACGTTGCTCTGCGGATAACGCACCCAGAGCCGCGACTTGTTGTGGCCGTCGATATCGATGGCGATCTGCGAGCCTTCCGGCAAGCGCTCGGCGAGCTGGCGCGCGAGGTGCGCATGGCGCGTCTTCGCGGGATCGCGCAGCGTGAGCGGCTCGGGCATGTTCCACACCGGCACGATATGCACGCGCGTCTCGCGCATGAGCCGTCCGCCGAGCGCGACATCGTTATGCGCCGCTTCGAGCACGATGAGCAACGCGCGCGCGTAACCATCGGCTTCCTTGTGCGGCCCTTGCACGTGGAGAATCGCGAACCATCCGCCCTGAAGCGCGAGCAGCACGCAGATCGACACGATCGCCATGCGGCCGAACAGCGTGTCGATGAAACCGCGCGGCCTGCGCGCGGACTGCCAGAAACCGGAACGCATCGTGGTTACGCCCCGGTCCAGTCGAAAGCCGGAGCGTCCGTGTCGGGAACGAAGACGTAGCCCTGCCCGCGCACGGTCTGCACATGACGTGGATGCGACGGATCGTCTTCGATGAGGCGGCGCAAGCGCCAGATCGGCACGTCGAGGCCGCGATCGCGAAAAGGCAGATCGTCGCGATGGACGAGATCGTGGATCAGCACGCGCGACAGCACCTTGTACGGATGCTTGATGAACACCTTGAGCAGCGCGAACTCGCTGTCACGCAGCGCGATGCGTTCGCCGCCGCTCGACAGCGAGCGCGTCACGAAATCCACTTCGAAGCGCCCGAAGCGTTCGCGCGGCGCGGGCTCGGGACGGCTCGGCGCGCTCGCACGGCGTCTGAGCACTGCCTCGATGCGCGCGAGCAGTTCACGCGGATCGAACGGCTTGGCGAGGTAGTCGTCCGCGCCCGACTGCAGCCCGGCGATCTTTTGCGGCACGCTATCGCAACCGGTCACGAAGATCACCGGAATGTCCTCGCCCGCCGCGCGCAGATCGCGCAGCGCGCGCAGGCCGTCGATGTCCGGCATCATGATGTCGAGCACCACGATGGACGGACGTTCGAGTTCCAGCCGCCGGCGCAGCCCGCCGCCGTCGTGCAGCACGGAAACGTCGATGCCTTGCGTGTTGAAGAAGCGGCGCAGCAGGTCGCGCACCGCGGGGTCGTCGTCGACGATGAGAACCGATGTAGACATCCCAAAATTTTATTCGGCCTTAATCCGTAATCGCGCGTCGTGCGCGCGGCGCGACATTACGGATGTTTACGGAAGCCATCCCGGACGCGATGAACGTGCGGAGTACGTGCGTGCTAATTCCCGTGGACCCGCGCACGCCGGAGACCGGGCCGCGCATCGCCGTTGAAACACGCCGTAACGGAAAGAAATGGAAAGTTCGCGGCCGTCGCGACGGCGTGGGCCTAGCGCTTAGAATCCGCGAATGACACCACATGTATTGATGGTCGACGACGACCCCGTCGTGCGCGATCACGTTCGCGACTATCTGCAGCAGCACGGCTTCGATGTCTCCGTTCTAAGCGACGGCACGGACCTCAAACGCCGCGTGCAGGCCGAGCGCCCCTCGATGATCGTGCTCGACGTGATGATGCCCGGCAAGGACGGCATCAGCGCGCTGCGCGAATTGCGCAATGCCCGCGACGATATCCCCGTGATCCTCTTGACCGCGCGCTCGGACGTGCTCGATCGCGTCATCGGGCTGGAACTCGGCGCGGACGATTACCTCGGCAAACCCTTCGATCCGCGCGAACTGCTCGCGCGCATCCGCTCGATTCTGAGGCGCTTCGAGAGCGCTCCGCCGGTCACGGCCAGCGCGCCGGAGATTCGGCCGTCTTATCACTTCGGCCCGTTCGAGATGGACTTCGGCGCGCGCGAGTTGCGCCGCGACGGCGAGCGCATCACGCTGCGCTCGGGCGAGTTCGCGCTGCTCAAGACGCTCGTCAAGAACGCGATGATCGTGCTCACGCGCACGGAGCTGAACGAAAAGATGCGCGGGAATGGCGCGCATCGCGATCGCAGTCTCGATGTGGCGATATGGCGGCTTCGGCGGCTGCTTGAAGTCGATCCGTCGGAGCCGCGTTATGTGCAGACGGTTTGGGGGCAGGGGTATATTTTTGTGCCGCATGGGGACCCGACTGCGGCGGGGAGAATTGCGGCGGATATGGGTGTGTAGGATCTCAGAAGGTCAGCACACTCATGAAAAGCCGCTGCAACCACCCCATCGTCGTCGAATCGGCGAGCATCCCCACCCCCGCCTGTTCGATACGCGCATTGGCCACCTTGTTCGACGCCACATAGTTCCCCGCCTCGATATCCTTCGGATTGACGATACCCGAGAAGCGCAGCCGGTCCTGATTGCCGCTCATCGCGATGATCTTGTCGCCCGCGACCACGAGATTGCCGCCCGGCAAGGTGCCGATGACCGACACCGCCAGCGTGCCGCTCATCGCGGAAAGATTGCTCGTGCTCCCCTTACCCTTGAACGACGTATCCGCCGAGCCGACGTTGAAGAGCCGCGCGAGCCGCGCCGCCGCCCCGCTCGACTTGTCGGCGGCCTCGGCGCTGATGCTGCTCGCGCGGCTCGCGCTGGCATCCGCGGAATTGCTGCCCTTATACGACTCCGCGAGCCGGATCGTCAGCACGTCGCCGACCTTCTGAGCGCGCGAAGTCTCGTAGAGCGACACCGAACTGCCCGCCTGATAGATCGCGCCCAACGTGTTGACATTGACCGGCTGCGCGACGGCCGGCGCATAAGTCGGCATCTCGACGATCGAGCGCGACCCGGACGACGAGCACGCGGCGAGCGCGAGCACGAACGCCGCGCATGGCAATGACGCCAGTTTCATGAACAATCCTCTCCTTCGATTCAGGGCGTGTCGTGCACCGCGGCAAGACGCCATCGGTCGGTCGTATCGCGCAGCCACGCTTCGTATGCCTTCAGGCGATAGATCAAGCGCGCCGACGCCGCCGCCCCGTTCGCTTCCAGCGTGATCGAGCTCGCCGCGTTCTCCCACGTTCGCGTCTGGTAGCCGTTCGCGCGCTCGACGCGGCTCGTGCCGAATTTCGACGACAGCGCCTGCGCGAAGTCATCGGCGACACGCGCGTCGATCACGAACGACATGCGATAGAGCCGGGGCGACGCATCGCCCGGCATCGCCATGAAGCGCAGCACGTGATCGCGCGCGGGCGCGCCATCGACGACCGCCAGCGATTCGCTCCATCCGTTTTGCGTGCGATGCGCCCACTTGCACGCGATCGACAGGCTGTGCGCATCGCGCAGCACCATGCCGAGCGAAGCCGCTTCGAGATCCGTGTCGCACACCGCGACGCTGCCGGGCGGCGTCGCGCGCGCGGGCTCTTCGTGGCGGAACGCATCGAGCGAGATGCCGAGCCGCAGGCCGCGGAAGTCGAAAGGCTTTTGCGCCGCCGCGAACGCAGGCATCGCCATGCAAACGAGAAAGGCACAACCCAGGAACGTTCGCTTCATGTCAGTCGATGGCGGTGGCGCAGGCATCGAAGGGCGTGGACGCGGCATGACCCACGACCGGCACGATCTTCAGCGCGGCCGATGTCACGCGGCACGGCAACGCGGCGAGCGCGCAGCCATCGAGCACGATCGGGCACGCCGCGAGCGCGGCGCACGTGAGTACGAGACGAAAGGACGTCGCCATGATTCACGCGGTCGTATCGATGTGATTGCCGAGATGCGCCGGATTGCTTGGCGTCGTCTTCGCGTTCGGCGTGCCGGTTTCCACCGTCGGGGTTTCGGTGCCGCGCTTGATGGGCAGCGTGTGCGACAACGCTTGCGTCGTGTGTTGGGTGCTCGGGCTGGTGACGTTCATGCTGCGCGCTCCTTCTATATGGAAGACCGTTGCGGATTGCAACGCGGCAATCTTCCGTGAGCGCGCGATATGGCGATCGCACGAGGAAAACACGCTTTCCGCGAGAGCTTACGAGCCGTTACGCCGCTGTTACCAGTTATTGCTGCAACGCGGCGAGAGCGGCGAGATGGTATGACTGTTAAGTGGAAAAAGCGGGTTAACGTGAATTAAAAGTGGGCGAATAGCTTCATATAGTCAATCTATCTCGGCGCCGTTGCATCGACAGTTGAAAAACCCAAATACCGGAATGGCGAGGAGATAAATAGAACAACGAATTAAAAGGTTATTCCAGAATCATTCGAACAAGATCGATAAATAGCCAACGGATGGAGGAACCACTGACATGAAACGCCGCACCGTGTTAGTCGCGATGGCCGCCGCGCCCTTGAGCGCAATGCTCCCGCTTCCCGCCTTCGCGCAGAAACCCATCGTGCTCGGCTTCGCGCAGGTCGGCGCCGAAAGCGAATGGCGCACCGCGAATACCGAGTCGATCAAGTCGAGCGCGAAAGAAGCCGGCATCGACCTGAAATTCTCCGACGCCCAGCAGAAGCAGGAAAACCAGATCAAGGCGATACGCTCGTATATCGCGCAGAAGGTCGATGTGATCGCGTTCTCGCCGGTCGTCGAAACCGGCTGGGAAACCGTGCTCGTCGAAGCGAAGAACGCGAAGATTCCTGTCGTTCTCACCGACCGCGCGATCAGCAGCAAGGACGAGACGCTCTATGTGACCTTCATCGGCTCCGACTTCACCGAGGAAGGCCGCAAGGCGGGACGGTGGCTCGTCGAGAAGGAGAAAGGCAACGCGGGGCCGATCAATATCGTCGAATTGCAGGGGACGGTGGGTTCCGCGCCCGCGATCGATCGCAAGAAAGGCTTCGAGGAAATCATCAAGTCCGATCCGAAGTTCAAGATCATCCGCTCGCAGACCGGCGACTTCACGCGCGCGAAGGGCAAGGAAGTGATGGAAGCGTTCCTCAAGGCCGAGGGCAAGAAGATCAACGTGCTCTACGCGCACAACGACGACATGGCGATCGGCGCGATCCAGGCTATCGAAGAAGCGGGCATGAAGCCAGGCAAGGACATCATCATCATTTCCGTCGATGGCGTGAAGGGCGCGTTCGAAGCGATGATGGCGGGCAAGCTCAACGTATCGGTCGAATGCAGTCCGTTGCTCGGGCCGCAACTGATGTCGGTCGTGAAGGACATCAAGGCGGGCAAGTCCGTGCCCAAGCGCATCGTTACGCAGGAGAGCATCTTCCCGATGGAGGTCGCGGCGAAGGAATTCCCCAATCGCAAATACTGATCTCCGATGACATCACCCGTACTGGAGTTGCGAGGCATCGACAAGCGCTTCGCCGGCGTGCATGCGTTGCAGGATGTGAACCTCGTCCTTCATCCGGGCGAGGTTCACGCGCTGATGGGACAGAACGGCGCGGGCAAGTCGACGCTCATCAAGGTGCTCACCGGCGTCGTGAGTCTCGACGCCGGCGAAATCCTGCTCGACGGCCGCGCGATTCGCCCGGAATCGCCGCTCGACGCGCAGAAACTCGGCATCAGCACGGTCTATCAGGAAGTGAATCTCTGCCCGAATCTCTCGGTGGCGGAGAACATCTTCGCGGGCTATTTTCCGCGACGCGGCGCGCTTGCCGGCTATCGCATCGACTGGGACGCGACGAACCGGCAGGCGCGTGAGTTGCTCGCGCGCATCGGACTCGATATCGACGTGACGCGCGTGCTGACGAGTTATTCGGTCGCCGTGCAGCAGATGGTCGCGATTGCGCGGGCGCTGAAGCTGTCGTCGAAAGTGCTGATCCTCGACGAGCCGACCTCCAGTCTCGACGACGACGAAGTGCGCCGCCTCTTCGACGTGCTGCGCCGGCTGCGCGAACAGGGTCTCGCCATCCTGTTCGTCACGCACTTTCTGAATCAGGTCTACGCGATCTCCGATCGCATCACGGTGTTGCGCAACAGCCGGCGCGTCGGCGAATGGCGCGCGAATGAGCTGGGCACGCAGGCGCTCATCGCGGCGATGCTCGGGCGCGAGCTCGCCGCCGCGCAGGCGCGTCAGGCGCCGCCCGAAGAGTCCGAGGCAGGCGTCGCGGATAACGCCGTGCTCGACGCCATCCGGCTCGGCCAGAAAGGGCAATTGCAACCGCTCGATCTGCGCGTGCGCGCGGGCGAAGTGGTCGGCGTCGCGGGGCTGCTCGGGTCCGGGCGCACCGAGCTTGCGAAGCTGCTCTTCGGTCTGGAGAAGCCCGACGAAGGCGAACTGCGCATCGATGGCATACCGGTGTCGTTTGCGACGCCCGCGCAGGCGATCCGTCACGGCATCGCGTTCTGTCCGGAGGAGCGCAAGGCGGATGGCATCGTCGCGGAGCTGTCGTTGCGCGAGAACATCGCTCTCGCGTTGCAGGCGCGCATGGGCGCGCGACGCTGCCTCACGCGCGCCGAACAGAACGCGCTCGCCGAACGCTTCGTGCGCGCGCTCGGCATCAAGGCCGCGACGCTCGACATGCCGATCGGCCTGCTCTCCGGCGGCAATCAGCAAAAGGCGCTCATCGCGCGATGGCTCGCGACCGAGCCGCGCCTGCTGATTCTCGACGAGCCCACGCGCGGCATCGATGTCGCGGCGAAGCAGGAAATCATGGACGAGATCTTGCGCCTCGCATCGACGGGCATGGCGGTGCTCTTCATCTCGTCGGAGATCTCGGAGATCGTGCGCATCGCGAACCGCATCGTCGTGCTGCGCGACCGTCGCAAGGTCGGCGAGCTTCCGGCGGGAACGAGCGAGGACACCGTCTGCGAAATGATTGGAGCCGAACATGGATGACACCGTGCGGCGTGGAATGCTTCGCTCGGCGATGGAGCATCGGCTCGGCTGGCCGATCGTCACGCTCGCGCTGTTGCTCGCGTTGAACGCGGCGTTCAACCCGGGCTTCCTGCATGTCGAATGGCGCGATCATCATCTTTACGGCAGCCTCGTCGATATTCTCAATCGCGCCGCGCCGCTCGCGGTCGTCGCGCTCGGCATGACCATCGTGATCGCGACGCGCGGCATCGATATCTCCGTGGGCGCGGTCGTCGCCATCGCGGGCGCGGTCGCCGCATGGGCGATCGGCGGGTCGGTCGCGGGCACCGTCACGCGTTTTCCGCTGCCCGTCGTGATCGTGCTCGCGCTCGGCGTCGCGTTGCTGTGCGGGCTGTGGAACGGCGTGCTCGTCGCGCGCGCGGGCATGCAGCCGATCATCGCGACGCTCATTCTCATGGTCGCCGGACGCGGCATCGCGCAGCTCATCACGAGCGGCCAGATCATCACGATCTACTACTCGCCCTACTTCTTCTTCGGCGGCGGCTATCTGCTCGGCGTGCCGGTGTCGATACTGATCGTCGCGCTCGTGTTCGTGCTGCTCTATCTCGCGATCACACGCACCGCGCTCGGGCTGTTCCTGCAGGCGATCGGCATCAATCCGACCGCCGCGCGCGTCGCGGGCGTGCAGGCGCGCAGGCTCACGCTCGGCGCGTATGCGTTCAGCGGATTGTGTGCGGGCGTCGCGGGCATACTGATCAGCTCGAATGTGAAAAGCGCCGACGGCAACAACGCGGGCCTGCTGCTCGAACTCGACGCGATCCTCGCCGTCACGCTCGGCGGCACTGCGCTGACCGGCGGGCGCTTCACGCTCGCGGGCAGCGTGATCGGCGCGCTCATCATCCAGACGCTCACGTATCTGATCTATTCGCTCGGCGTGCCGCCGGAGGTGAACCTCGTCGTGAAGGCGATCGTGGTGTTCGTGGTGATGATGCTGCAATCGGGCGAATTCCGCGCGACGGTCGCGAAGTTCGCGCGCCGCCCCGCTCTTTCCGACCGCGAGGTGCGCCGATGAATTCGGGCCTGCCCACGCTCACGCAGCATCGCAAGGGCGATACGCCGCCGCGCAAGACCTCGCGCAGCCGCTACCTTCCGCTTGCCGCGACGATATCGCTGTTCATCGCCGTTTCGGTGCTCGGCTCGGTGATGTACACCGGCTTCTTCTCGCCGCAGGTCTTTCTTAATCTGCTGATCGACAATGCGTTTCTGATCGTCGTCGCGGTCGGCGAGACCTTCGTGATTCTGTCGGGCGGCATCGATCTGTCGGTGGGATCGGTGATCGCGCTCACGACGATGGTCTCCGCCGCGCTCGTCGAAAAGGCGGGCTGGCATCCGCTCGTGGTGATCCCGCTCGTGCTCGCAATGGGCACTGCGTTCGGCACGCTGATGGGCTGGCTGATCGCGCGTTTCCGGCTGCAACCGTTCATCGTCACGCTCGCGGGGATGTTCCTCGCGCGCGGGCTGTGCTATCTCATCAGCATCGATTCGATCAGCATCACGGACCCGTGGTACGCAGCCGTTTCGCAGCTTCGCATACCCGTGATGAGCGGCGCGTCGCTATCGCTCGGCGCGGTGATCGCACTCGTCGTGCTCGCTGCCGCGGTATTCGTCGCGCATTACACGCCGTTCGGACGCACCATCTACGCGGTCGGCGGCAATCCGCATTCCGCGCTGCTGATGGGCTTGCCGGTGAATGCGGCGACCATCGGCGCCTACGCGTTGTCGGGCTTCTGCTCGGCGCTCGGCGGCGTGCTGTTCACGTTCTACATGCTCTCGGGTTACGGCCTGCATGCGATGGGCCTCGAACTCGACGCGATCGCTTCGGTCGTCATCGGCGGGACGCTGCTGACGGGCGGTGTCGGCTATGTGATCGGCACACTGTTCGGCGTGCTGTTGCTCGGCATCATCCAGACGCTGATTTCGTTCGACGGCTCGCTCAGTTCGTGGTGGACGAAGATCGCGGTCGGCGCGCTGCTGCTCGTGTTCTGTCTGTCGCAGCGGGCGTTCGGCGAGCGCGGCGCGGCGAAGCGCTGACGACGATATGGACTATCGCCATCCACAGCCCCGCAAGAGCATGCACGCGCGCATCGTGCAGGAGCTCGGCATCGAGATCGTGAGCGGCAAGCTCAAGCCGGGCGACCGGCTGCCTGCCGAGGCGAAGCTGTGCGAAGCGTATGGCGTGAGCCGGCCCGTGCTGCGCGAAGCGACGCGCGTGCTGGTCGCGAAAGGCCTCGTGCTGTCGAAGCCGCGTCTGGGCAGTGTCGTGCGTCCGCGCGATGAATGGCACACGCTCGATCCCGATGTGCTTTTCTGGACGATCAACAGCGTCCACGAAGGCGAATTCTTTCAGTCGCTGCTCGTGGTGCGCAGGATCGTCGAGCCTGCGGCCGCCGCGCTTGCCGCATCGAACGCGACGGAAGAGGATGTCGCGCTTATTCGTGATGCGTTCGAGCGCATGTCGCATGCGGACACGCCGGAGGCCTTGCTCGCGCCCGATCTCGAGTTTCATCGCGCGATCATGACCGCGACGCACAACGATATGCTGATGTACATCGGACATATGCTGACGCTGGCGCTGTCGGAGTCGATCAAGCTGACGAGCCGTCATCCGGATACGCACGCGCTGTCTTTGCCTCGGCACAAGGCGATTCTCACTGCGATTGCGAATCGTGATCCGCTCGGGGCGCGGCATGCGAGTCTCGTGCAACTCGACAATGCATTGGCCGATGCGCAAAGTGTGTTGTCGGCGGTTTATCAGGAATAGTGTTTTCGCGTAGGGTTTTGGGGTTTTTTTCGCCGGATCCCGTGTTCGTGTCGGTTTATTAGCACTGCCCCTCCCCGGGGCGGGGGTCACTTTCTTTGCTGCTGCAAAGAAAGTAACCAAAGAAAGCAGCTCGTCTAAGCCCGCGGTCACACGCACGTTGGCGATGCTTGCCAGCCGCCAATGGCACTCGCCTAAGTGTCGCCCTCACAGGCCTAATCGGGCTTGGCTCGCGCACGGTCTGACAAGCTAGTTGTTTTAGGGCGCTGGTTCAGCACGAAAGAGCTCCGGCACAGCGCTACGCGCTGCCGTTGGGTATGCGAGGGAAACCGACTAAGAAGCGCGCGCATACCCGATTGACCCATCGGCCGCATAGCGGGCCGGAGCTATTTGGTGCTGAACCAGTTTGTTCTGTGGTGCGATGCGTCAGACCGTGCGCGGTCCAAGCTCTTGTCTGCTTGTGAGGGCACTCGCTACTGCCGGGCCATTAGGCCAATCGCCTGTGCCGCGGCCGGTGTGAAGTGCTTAGGCTGGGGATAGCTGTTTCTTTGGTTACTTTCTTTGCAGCAGCAAAGAAAGTGACTGCCGCCCCGCATAGGGGCAGTGCTAATAAACCGACACGAATACGGGATCCGGCGAAAAGCAAAAAACGAAAACCGCGCCAACAAATTCCACCCCTACGTGCGCCGACGCCAAGCGTTCCCCTCCAGCGCCTCGCCGAGCGCACCGACAGACCAAACCTCATCGATTGCCTGGCGAAGCAGCGCCTGCTGACTCTTCGGCGCAAGCCCCCCAATCGGCGGATCGCGATCCAGATTCGTCGGAAACGCATAACCTTCCGCGCATGACGCAATGACCGCATCCAGTTCCGCATCGCTCATTCGTCCCGTCGACTTGCACTCGAGCAACACCGGAAAAACCGCTTCGCACATGCGAGCGCGATCGAGCGTTTCCATCGCACGACCATATGCCGATGAAACCTGCAACAGGTTCGCCATACGCTGCACGTCGTGTGTGCGGTTCGCGCCCGCAGCATGAAAGAGCGCGGGGCTGAAGAAGAGCGCGTCGCCCTTTTCGAGCGGCAATTGAACGTAGCGTGCTTCGAAGTACTCGCGAAAGTCCGCGCGACGCCACGCGACATAACCTCGGGCGTAACGTTGCGAGAAAGGCAGCAGTTTCGTCGGACCGCTCTCCACAGGCATGTCGCTATGCGCGACCGCGCCTTGCAGTGTGAGAAACGGCGACATCGCATGCACATGCGCCGGATAGCGCCGCACTTCATCCGCCGTCTGAAAACCGAGGTGATAGTCGCGATGCGCCTGTTGCGCGTCTCCGCCCGGACGCACGACATTGACCTGCGATGTCATCTGGAAACCGGGACCGAGCCACGCTTGCGCGGCACACTCGATAAACGGATTCGCGAAGTAGCGCGCGAACACGCCGGGCGCCTGCAGACAGAGCTTCTCCTGCGCATTCCAGATGCGATCGTTCGCACCCGCCTTCGCGAAGTGATCGCCCGCGCTCACGCCTTGCGCACGCTCCTCGCGGATGATGGATTCGAAAATCGCGGTGGCCTCGTCGACCGGGCCGGTGTCCGCATACGCATGCTTCAGCACGAACACGCCCGCGCCATCGCGCAGCACTGTCGCCCATTCCGCCTGCAACGCCATCACCTGCGATGGGTCGCGTAATACGCCCGCGAGCGCGCCGCAGTCGTAAAGCGGAATCTGCCGCTGGATATCCGACGCGAACGCAAGCTTCTGCGCGGTATCACGCTCCAGCAGGCTCGCAAACTCGTCGAGCGAACAGCCGCTTTCCGTGTACCAGTTCGTCTCGTTCATGTCTCGCTCCGTTTTCCCTAAGCATAGCCGGTGCGGCGAAACGTGAACCATCAATAAAACATCAAAAAACCATCAGCAAGCATTACGCCCGCTTCAGATAGCGCTCCAGAAAGTCGATGAACACCCTCACCTTCGCCGACAGATTCAGCCGCTCCGGATAGATCGCGTAGATATCGGCGGGCGGCATCGACCAGTCGGCGAGCACTTGCTTGAGCGCCCCCGAATCGAGATAAGGCTGCGCGTCCCATTCGGAGCGCACCAGCACGCCGTGGTCATCGAGCGCCCAGCGCAGGGTCGCTTCGCCGTCGTTGCTGCTCATCGCGCCCTGCACCTTCACCGTCTCGTGTCGCTTGCCCTTCGTGAAATGCCACGTGCCATACGCGGTGTCGTTCTCACGCAGCACGATGCACCGATGACCGCGCAGATCATCAGGCTCTTTCGGCGTGCCGTGCGCCTTCAGATACGCCGGCGATGCGCACACGAAACGCCGGTTCGCCGCGATCTTTCTGCCGACGACGCGCATGTCCGGCAACTCGCCGAAGCGTATGCCGACATCGAACGCGAACTCGGCGAGATTCATCGGACGATCGGTGAGATCGAGCTGCACGTCGACTTCCGGATATTCCCGGCGAAACCCGGACAACGCCGGCGCGATGTGCCGCCGCCCGAAGCCAAACGTCGCGTTCACCTTCAGCAATCCGCGCGGCAGATCGCGGCTGCTCGACACCATGCGTTCGAGTTCCTGCACCTGTTCGAGCAGGCGCGAACCGGTGCCGAGATAAAGCTCGCCTTCCTGTGTCATCGCGAGCCGCCGCGTCGTGCGATTCAGGAGCTTCACGCCGAGACGCCGTTCGAGCTGACTCAGACGCGCGCTCACCGCGGGCGGCGTCACGCCGAGCTCGCGCGCGAGCGCCGACAAGCTGCCCTGCGTAACGAGCCGCGCAAAAAACTCCAGGTCCGCGATCGAGTTCATTTATAAATCCATCTTAATAATGGGTTAAATGAGTCTGCATTTTACGGCCTCCAGTATCGAATTACACTGGCTTCGACTTATCCGAGGGGCATCGAGGGAGACAGCATGGGACAGACGCTTTACCGGAAGATCGTGGAGAACCATACGGTTTTTCGCGTCGATGACGAGCACGTCGCGCTTTACGCCGACCTGCACATCATGAACGAGTACACGAGCCCGCAGGCATTCGCGGGGCTCGCACAGAAGAACCTGCCGGTGCGTTGCCCGGAGAAGCAGATGGGCGTCGTCGATCACGTGATTCCGACGCATCCCGTGGCCGTCGACAAGCGCACGATCATGATCGACGCGGCCGCGCATCAGGCCGCGAACTTCACGCGCAACTGCGCGCGGCACGGCATTCATCTCTTCGACGTGCGGGACCGCGCGCAAGGCATCGAGCATGTGGTCGCGCCGGAAATCGGGCTGATTCGTCCGGGCATGGTCGTGCTGTGCGGCGACAGCCACACGACGACATATGGCGCGCTCGGTGCGCTGGGCTTCGGCATCGGCACGTCGGAGGTGGAACATGTGCTCGCGACGCAAACGCTCGTCTATCGCGTGGCGAAGGACATGCGCATCGTCGTGGATGGCGCGCTGGCGCATGGCACGACATCGAAGGATCTCGTGCTCTACATCATCTCGAAGATCGGAGCGCAGGGCGCGCGCGGCTTTGTCGTCGAATATGCGGGCAGCGCAATCGACGCGCTCTCCGCCGAAGCGCGCATGACCTTGTGCAACATGACCGTGGAAGCGGGCGCGCGCGGCGCGTTGATCGCGCCCGACGAGACGACGATCCGTTACGTGGCCGAGCGCATCGGCGACGACGCCTTCGTCGCGCAATGGAAGCAGATCCATTCCGATGCCGATGCATCGTTCGACATCACGCATCGCTTCGACGCACGCGACGTCGCGCCCTTCGTCACCTGGGGCACGAGTCCGGATCAGGCGATTGCGATCGACGCGCGCATTCCCCGCCTTGCCGATGAACCGGTCGCGAAACGCAATGCATCGAAGGCGCTGGACTACATGGGGCTGGATGCGGAGCAAGCGCTCGAAGGGCTCGCGATCGATCACGTGTTCATCGGCTCGTGCACGAACGCGCGCATCGAAGACCTGCGCGCCGTCGCCGATGTCGTGCGCGGCCGCAAGGTCGCGCCTTCCGTGCGTGCGATGGTCGTGCCCGGCTCCGGCATGGTCCGCGAGCAGGCGGAACGCGAAGGCATCGCGAGCGCGCTGATCGAAGCGGGTTTCGAATGGCGTCAGCCAGGCTGCTCGATGTGCCTCGCGATGAACGACGACATCCTGCAACCCGGCCAGCGCTGCGCCTCCACGACCAACCGCAATTTCGAGGGCCGCCAGGGACGCGGCGCGCGCACCCACCTGATGAGCCCGGCGATGGCCGCCGCCGCCGCGCTCGCGGGCCGCATCGTCGATGTACGAAAGGAGTTCGAGCATGTCTGAGCACGCAACACTGGCGGGCATCGCCGCGCCGCTTCCCCTGAACAATCTCGATACCGACCAGATCATGCCGAAGCAGTTCCTCTTCGGCATCGACAAGTCCGGTCTCGCGCGCGGCGTGCTGTATGACCTGCGCTTCGACGCGTCGGGTAACGCGCGCGAAGACTTCGCGTTGAACAAGCCCGAATACGCAGGCGCGCGCATTCTCGTCACGGGCGCGAACTTCGGTTGCGGTTCGAGCCGCGAGCACGCCGTATGGGGCCTGCAACAAGCGGGCATCGATGTGGTCATCGCGCCGAGCTTCGGCGAGATCTTCTACTTCAACGCGCAGAACAACCGGCTGCTGCTGATCACGCTCGATGAAGCCATCGTTGCGACATTGACCGCGCTCGTGAGCGATCCGGCAACGAATCGCCTGAGCATCGACGTCGAGCATCAACGCGTGAGCACGAGCGATGGCACTCGCTACGCCTTCGATCTGCCGCCGCGCCAGAAGCGCATGTTCATCGAAGGCCTCGACATGATCGGCATGACGCTCGCCGACAGCGACGCGATCCGCGCGTTCGAAGCGAAGCATGAAGCCGCGCATCCGTGGATGAAGATCGATCTGCCGAAGCAACGCAAGACTCAGGCGGCGTAACGCAAGAAGAGACGCACGAGCGTCCAGCACCGCACCATCCCCCATCAGGAGACAAGTTATGGAAAGCCCTTCGTTGCGCACGGGCGCGGCGCCGCTCGGACTGCGCGCCCGCTTCTCGATGTTGACCATCGGCGGCATGCCGATCGCGATGTTCGCCGCGCTCGCG
Source organism: Caballeronia sp. S22 (assembly GCF_964261745.1). Taxonomy (NCBI): domain Bacteria; kingdom Pseudomonadati; phylum Pseudomonadota; class Betaproteobacteria; order Burkholderiales; family Burkholderiaceae; genus Caballeronia; species Caballeronia sp. S22. Next base: position 206,633 of record NZ_OZ180037.1, read on the forward strand.
CTGGTGACGATTCTCGCCGCCGCCACCGGCAAGCTGCCGAACGACATGATCGGCGGCTTCGCCGTGCTGATGCTCTCGGGCCTGCTGCTCGGCGAAATCGGCAGCCGCATTCCGGTGTTCAGGCATATCGGCGGACCCGCGATTCTCTGCCTCTTCGTGCCATCGGCGCTGCTCGGCTACAAGCTGATGGACGACGCCGCGCTCAAGGCCATCACCACGACGATGAAGACCGCGAACCTGCAGTATCTGTATATCGCGTGTCTCGTCGCGGGCAGCATCCTCGGGATGAATCGCAAGATCCTGATTCAAGGCTTTCTGAAGATGTTCGTGCCGCTGCTGGTCGGCACCGTGACGGCGATCGCGGCGGGCGTGCTCGTCGGTCTCATGTTCGGCCATGATCCGAAGCACACGTTCTTCTATATCGTCATGCCGATTCTCGGCGGCGGCATCGGCGAAGGCATTCTGCCGCTGTCGATCGGCTACGCGGAGATCACCGGCGCGGCGCAAGGCCATCTCATTGCGATGATGGTGCCGGCCGCGCTCATCGGCAACGTCGTCGCGATTCTCGCGAGCGGCTTGCTCAAGCGCTTCGGCGAGAAGCATCGCGCGTATAGTGGCGACGGCATGCTCGTGAAGAGCGGCGACGATCAGGCGCTCCTCAAGGAGCAAAAGGCCGAGGCCGCGCTCGATCTGCGGCTCATGGGCTTCGGTCTGCTGCTCGGCTGCACGCTCTTCATTCTCGGCATGTTGCTCGCGCCGGTCACAGGCATCCCCGGTCCTGTGCTGATGATCGTCGCGGCCGCGGTGCTGAAGGTCGCGCGCGCGATTCCCGAGCGCATGGAAATCGGCGCATATCAGATCTACAAGTTCATGTCGACGAATCTCACCTTCGCGATTCTCGTCGGACTGGGCACGCTGTTCGTGTCGTGGGACAAGCTCGTCGGCGCATTCTCGCCCGCGTATTTCGTGATCTGCGCATCGACGGTCGCGGCGATGATCGTGTCGGGCTTTTTCGTCGGCGCGTGGCTGAAGATGTATCCGGTCGAAGCGGCGATCATCACCGCATGCCACAGCGGCCTCGGCGGCACCGGCGATGTCGCGATTCTTTCCTCTTCGAACCGCATGGGCCTGATGCCCTTCGCGCAGATCTCGACGCGCATCGGCGGCGCGAGCATGGTCGTGTTCGCCACGCTGATGATGAAGTGGTTCGGTTGATGCGCCCGCGCTCTTCGCGTCAGAACCGCTCGATCATGCCGACCTGTACGCCACGTACCGGCGCGCCGGGATAAGCCGCCGGAATGCCGACGACGTTCACGCCGCGCAGCGTGAATGTCGCGTCACCATGATTGCGCAGCATCGCGCCGCTCGCGTAGAGCAGCACCTTCGGTGAAAGATCGTATTCGCACGCGACGCTGAACTGGTCCGCGTCGTTGTCGCCGCCCGAGCGGTCGCGTGCATACGCATAGCCGAGCGACGCACGCAGGCGCGGCGTCACTGCATAGCGCATCGATAGCGAAAGACCGTCGCTGTGATAACGCGGCGATCCGCCATCGCCGTTGAAGTACGAAAGGAAGGCCGTCGTCCTGCCGATGCGATACGACACGCCGCCGAGATTCGCACGCAAACCGGTGTCACCCTGCGTCTCCTGATGCGCGTAGGAAATGCGAAACGGCCCGTTGTGATACGCGAAGGTCTCGTAGTTGCCGGATAGCCCGTTGCCATCGCCGCTATCGCGCAAGGCGACCATGAGCGTCGTCGTGAAGCCGTGAAAATCGGGCGACAGATACGCAATGCCGTTATCCGTATAAGGCGTGATCTTCGACAGATTGTTGAGGCCCGACGCGATCGTGCCCGCGCCGAAAGCATCGAGACCGCCCTTGAACGGGATATAGATCGGCGAGTACTGGCGGCCCATGCGCAACTCGCCCCACGGCGCGCCGAGGCCGATCCAGGCCTGCCGGTTGAAGATCGTGTTGGCGGTCGCGAAGGTGCCGTCCGCCGAACTGAAGCCGCTTTCGAGATCGAAGATGAGGCGCGTGTCGGCGCTCAATTGCTCGTAACCGCGCAAGCCGAAGCGCGAGCCGCGATACGCGCCCGAATCCATGCGCGGCGTCCACGACGAGCCGGGGTTCGTCACTTCGATACTGGTGTCGATTGTTCCGTACAGTGTCACGGCGCTCTGCGCGTGAGCCGTCGATACGCCAATGCCGCATGACATCGACATGGCCAGCAAGCGAATGAAAGTCTTTGTCGGACGCATGAAATCTTCGGCCCATATAACGAGCCGACAGGATCAGGGAAAAAGGGTTGGCCGGACGAAGCGGCGGCAAGCATGCCAGCGCCGCCGCTCGCCATGATAATCGCCAGGACAGACGATCAGCGATTCAACGCGTATGCGATGACGTAATCGCCGCGATCCGGCGACTGCCGCGCGCCGCCCGCCGAGATCAGCACGTACTGTTTGCCTGTCTTCGGCGATACGTAGCTCATCGGTCCGCCCTGGCTTCCGACCGGCAGGCGCGCCTTCCACACTTCCTTGCCCGTCGCGCTGTCGAACGCGCGCAGATAGTAGTCTTGCGTACCCGCGATGAACACGAGTCCGCCTTGCGTCGCGAGCGTGCCGCCGAGCGTCGGCATGCCGATGGGCATCTTCATGCGCATCTTGATGCCGAACGGTCCCGTGTCCTGCACCGTGCCGACGGGCACTTGCCACAACAGTTTTCGCGTCTTCAAATCGACGGCCGACAACGTGCCGAACGGCGGCTTCTGGCACGGAATGCCGAGCGGCGACATGAAGCGGTTCTTGTTCACGGCATAAGGCGTGCCCTTCAGCGGCACCGCGCCCATGCCCGTGTTCACCCCTTCGCCGCCGTTGCTCGCGGGCGCGCTGTCGGTTTTTTGCGGCACCATCTGCACCCAGAGGCCGAGACGCATGTCGTTCACGAAGACGACGTGATGGTCCGGATCGGTCGACAAACTGCCCCAGTTCATGCCGCCGAGCGAGCCGGGAAAGCTCAGCGAAACGTCTTTGTCGGGCGCGGTGAAGAGGCCGTCGTAGCGCATCGATTTGAAGCTGATCCGGCACACCAGCTGATCGAACGGCGTGGCGCCCCACATGTCCGATTCCTTCAGCGTGTCCGCGCCGATCGTCGGCATGCCGACCGAGAACGGCTGCGTGGCCGAGTATTGCTCGTTGGGGATCGTGCCCGTCTTCACCCTGCGTTCTTCGACACGCGTGAGCGGCGTGCCCGTCATGCGGTCGAGCACGAAGATCTGGCCGGACTTGGTGCCGAACACGACAGCGGGTTTCGTCGATCCGTCCTGCTCCGGAAAGTCGATGAGACTCGGCTGCATCGGCACGTCGAAGTCCCACAGATCGTTGTGGACCGTCTGGTACACCCACTTTTGCTTGCCGGTGGTCGCATCGAGCGCGAGGATCGAGGTCGCGTAGCGATGATCCAGCGGCGTGCGATTGCCGCCCCACAAATCCACCGACGAGCTGCCCATCGGAATGAACACGGTGTTCATCGCGGGATCGTAGGACATCGGCGCCCACGAGTTCGGCGTGCTGCGCGCGTAGGTTTGGCCCGGTTGCAGGCGCGCGTTGGGATCGTCGCGGCCCGGATCGAAGGCCCAGCGCATCTCGCCGGTGATGACGTCGAAACCGCGCAACACGCCGCCCGGCATGTCGGTCTGGACGTTGTCCGCCACGCGCCCACCCACGACGACTGTCGTGCCCGCGAGCGTCGGCGCTGAGGTGAGCTGGTACTTCGGATCGTCGGCGACGCCGAGGCCCGCCTTCAGATTCACGAAACCATGATCGCCGAAGCCTTCGCACAGCGCGCCGGTGTCGGCGTCGATCGCGACGAGGCGCGCGTCGATCGTGTTCATCAGCACGCGGCGCTGGCAACTCGCTCCCGCCGCGACGGAAACAGCCGTCACGGGCGTCGAGCCTGCCACGGAAGGTTGCGTCAGAGGCTGGGTCGCATCGAAATAGGCGAGACCGCGACAGCGGTTCCACACCTGCGCCTGCGCGTCGATCTCGCGCTTCCAGATTTGCTTGCCGCTGTCCGCATCGACGGCGATCACGTTGTTATGCGGCGTGCACATGTAGATGCGATCGCCGATCTGCAGCGGCGTCTCCTGATCTTCCGCGCCGTTGCCGGTGGGACTGTCGGGGATATCGCCCGTATGGAACGTCCACGCGACATGCAAATCCTTCACGTTGTCGCGCGTGATCTGGTCGAGCGCCACGAAGCGGCTGCCGCCGGGCGTATTGCCGTAGTTGCTCCAGTCCTTCTGCGCGTGTTCCTTCGCAACGGGCACGAGCGGCGCTTCGTTTCCTTCGGACGCGACGGTCGGATGCGGCTGGAACATCTGCACGAACGCGACGAGCATGCCCACCGCGATGACGCCGGCAAGCCCGTATGCACGCTTCGACGCGCGCTTGCCCGTCTCATGCCTGCGCAACGATGGCCATGCGAGCAGCGCGAGCACCATGAAGCCGGCCGGCAGCATCAGGCGCGACACGAGCGGCCAGAAATCGAAACCGGCGTCGATGGGCGCCCATATGAGCGTGCCGATGAACGCCGCTGCATACACGAGCACCGCCGACGATTTCGCCCGCATGAACTGCACCGCCGAAACGACGATGACCGCGCCCGCGATCACGAAATAGAGGCTGCCGTGCAACAGCGCGAGCTTCGCGCCGCCGACGACAAAAAACAGACCAGTGGCCAGCAACGCGAGGCCCAGCAATACGCACCCTGTTCTCAGCACGGCTGAGAGACGGGCTTCACTCGTAGACATCGAATCTTCTCCAGGAATCTGCCATGCGATCCGGCATCGGTCGGCGAAACGGAATGCCGCGGCCATGTCGCGCCGCGCGATGAAAAGCGTTCCGTTGAAGTCAGCGCGCCGGACGACGCACTTCGTCATTCGCCGATGCCGCGGCACATAAGGAATCGGCAACGCGTGAATGCGTGCGCCGAAGTGCGCGGCTGGATCGCCTGCCCTGTGCGGTCACGAGAACCGGCAAGGGCATTGGCGTAAACCACTATATTCTAACTGGATAGTTAAATGTTTGCTGCATTCAGACTTCGTGCTCGCTCGCGAACGCCTCGCCCTCCCGCTCCAGCCACGAGCGAAACAGCACGATCACATCGTCATCGGCCTTGTCATCGGCGACATAGGTGCAGTAGCTTCGCGACGGCAGGCGCGGACCGTCGAACGGCGCGACGAGCCGGCCTGCGGCGAGATCGTCGGCGACGAGCGCGGTCGGGCCCATCGCGATGCCCATGCCATCGACAGCGGCCTGCAAGGTCAGATAGAAGTGATCGAAAGTCAGCACCGCCGCGGGCGTGAGCGCGGGCAGATCCACCTGCGCGAGCCAGTCAGGCCAGACGCGCGGCAGGCTCGACGTATGCAGCAACGTGTGCCGCTGCATGTCTTCAGGCGTTCGCAGCGGCAAGCGCCGCAATAGCGCCGGACTGCAAACGGGCAAGCGCTCTTCTTCGAGAAACGGCCGCATGACATAGCCGTAAAAGGTATCCGGGCCGCCGCGGATCACGATGTCATGCGTGTCCTTCAGGCTCTCCACCGGCTCGTTCGATGTCTCTATCCTGACTTCCACATCGAGATGAAGCACGCGGAATCGTTCCAGCCTCGGCACGAGCCAGCGCAAGGTGAATGTGGCGGGCGCATTCACGGTCAGCGTTCGCGACACTGTCTCGGACAAGCCATACCGGGCCGTGGCCTGCGCAAGCCGATCGAAAAGCGGACCGATTTCCGCGAGATAAGCCCGCGCCGCGGGCGTGAGCACCACGCGCCGATTATGACGCTCGAACAGGGACGCGCCGAGCCACGCTTCGAGCAGGCGCACTTGCTGGCTGATCGCGCCGTGAGTCACGTGCAGTTCCGCCGCGGCTTCCTTGAAACTGCCGAGCCGCCCCGCAGCCTCGAAGGCGCGCAACGCGTTGAGCGAAGGCAATGCCGGTCTCATTCACCAGAGTTTTTCTAACACGACAACGCAATTTATATGGTTTGTGCGGGGCTTACAAGATAGTTATTCTATGAACTATCCGTCACACAACCGACATAAAACGCATGTTCACCTACACCGGCGGCGTCGTTCTCTTTGCGGCGGTGCTTCACGCGAGCTGGAACGCGATGCTCCACGGCAACCGCGACCGCTTCCTCTCGATGACATGGATGAGCATCGCCATTGGCGTCGTGTCGGCGTTCGTCGTCTTCTATTTGCCGATGCCCCCGAAAGCCGCGTGGCCGTACATCGTCGCTTCGGGGCTCGTGCATATCGTCTATAACGTGAGCCTCGTGCGCTCGTATCGTCGTGGCGATCTTGCGCAGGCTTATCCGATCGCACGCGGTTCTTCGCCGATGCTCGTCACGCTCGGCGCGGCGTTCTTCGCGCACGAAGGCATCGGCGCGCTGCATGCGTTCGGAATCGTGCTGATATCCGGCGGCATCATGGCGCTCGCTTTGCAGGGCGGCCGCGTGTCGCGCGCGGGCGTGCTCGCCGCGCTGACGACGGGCGTGACCATCGCGATCTACACGGTGATCGACGGCATCGGCGTGCGTCTCTCCGACGGCGAGGCGCTCACCTACACCACGTGGATGTTCATGTTCTACTGGCTGATGCCCGTGATCTTCGTCGCGAAGCGCGGCCTGCCGGCGCTCTGGACGCCGGTGAAGGAAGCGCCGATGGCCGTGGGCTCGTCGCTCGCGGGCGGACTCGTATCGATTGCCGCCTATGGCATCGTGATCTGGGCGATGCAGTCCGGCGCGATGGGTGCGGTATCCGCGTTGCGCGAGACGAGCGTCGTGTTCGCGGCGCTCATCGGACGCGTGTTCCTGCGCGAGCCGGTCAGCGCGAAGCGCTGGCTCGCGTGCGTGGTCGTCGCGGCCGGCGCCGTGTGCCTGGGGCTATAGAGCATGCGTCGAACTAAGGCCCAAGCCTGCCTTTGATCGACGAATCGGGATTGCGCAGGGTTCGATAAATTGCCGACGTGGCATTGGGCACGTTACCGATAAGAATCGAGAAGAACCTTGCAACCCGTACACGAATGGCACGCGGCGCCTCTGCCCGCAGATGAAGCGAAGCGGCTCCAGTTGCTGCGCAGCCTCGACCTGCTCGACACTGCGCAGGAAGAAGTCTTCGACCGCGTGACGCGCGTCGTCGCCGAGCTGTTGCAGGTGCCGATCGCGCTGGTGTCGCTCGTCGATGAACATCGGCAGTGGTTCAAATCGCGCGTCGGGCTGGATGTATGCGAAACCGCGCGCGACGTGTCCTTCTGTGCCCACGCGCTGCATTCCGGGCGTCTGCTGCTCGTCGAGGATACGCAGGACGATCCACGCTTCGCGGGCAATCCGCTCGTCACGGGCGCGCCTCATATCCGCTTCTATGCGGGCGTGCCCTTGCGCTCGTCGGATGGCCTCGTGCTCGGCACGCTATGCGCCATCGACACGAAGCCGAGAACGCTGAGCGCGTCCCTGCAAGCCTCGTTGTGCGATCTCGCGGCGACCGTCGAGCGCGAAATCGTTCAGCGTGAAGCCGCACGCGAGACGCGCGAGCTTCAGGAAGCGGACCGCCGCAAGCTGCGTCTGTCCGAATCGCGCTTTCACACGATCTTCCAGCGGACGCCGACGGGCAAGGCGATCGTCGATCTGAGCGGACGCTTCGTCGAAGTCAATCCGAAGCTGTGCGAAATCACCGGTTATAGCGCCGACGAACTCGTCACGATGACCTTCCAGCAGATCACCGAGGAAGCGGACCTTCCCGCCGATCTGCAACTCGTGAGCGAACTGCTCGACGGCGCGAGAAAGACCTATACGCTCGAAAAACGATACAGACGCCGCGACGGCGAGCCTGTGTGGATCGAGCTTTCCGTCGCGCTGATTCGCGACGAACGTGGCCTGCCGCTGCACTTCGTGAGCGTGATGCACGACATCACGAGCCGCAAGCATAGCGAAGAGATGTTGCGCGATTACCGGCAGGAACTCGAACGCCGCGTGCTCGAACGCACCTGCGAACTGACCAGCAGCCGCACCACGTTGCAGACGATCACGGACAACCTGCCGGTGCTGATCGCTCATGTCGATGCCGATCTGCGCTACCGCTTCAACAACCAAATGTATCGCGAGGTGTTCGGCGTCGAGCCGGCCGCATTGCGCGGCAAATACGTGCTCGACACGATCGGCGCGGCGACGTTCGAACGTTGCCTGCCCTACTTCCGCCGCGTGCTCGCGGGCGAACGCGTGACGCACGAGGATATCGTCTACGAGGGCGCGCCCGGCCGCATCTGGAACGCGACGTATATCCCCGAATACCGGCGCGATGATGTCGGCGGCTTCTACATCATGTCGCAGGACATCACCGAGACGAAGCGGCGCGAGAACCAGATGCGCTCCGAAGTGATGCTCGACGCGCTGACGGGCCTGCCCAACCGGCGCGCGCTTGCCGAGCAGCTCGCGCTTTCCGTCGATGCGGCCCGCGACGAAGACGTGCCCTTCGCACTCTTCTTCATGGACCTCGACGGCTTCAAGAGCGTCAACGACCAGCACGGCCACGACACGGGCGACGCACTCCTCAGACAAGTAGCCGCGCGCCTGAAAAAAACGACGCGCGCCGGCGACCTCGTCTGCCGCCTGGCCGGCGATGAATTCGTGCTGCTCGCGCGGGGCATTGCGTCGGCGAGCGCGTGCAGCCGGATCGCGCAGGATATCTGCCGCGCGATCGGCCGGCCTTTCGAGCTCGGTTGCGGAGAGGCGCACCTCGGCACGAGTGTGGGCATCGCGATGTGCGCGGGCGGCTTCGATACGTCCGCGGAAGCGATCCTCGCCGACGCCGATCGCGCGATGTACGAGGCCAAGCGCAAGGGGCGCAACGGCTTTCGCTTCGCGCCCGTGTTTGCCGAAACCGCGACGCCCGCGATGGACGACTATCGACACGAAATTCTCACGATGCGGAATTGAGGTCCGTTTCCCGAAAATCTACGCTGCATGGCAGCACGACGTGGGTTGCACATCGGAGGATCGGCTTTCTCATCATGAGAGCGTGCGCATAGCGCGTTGATTCATATCGATTTTTATTTGGTGCGCAACACCACGTACAGCACCCGGCCGCCGTCGTTTCTTCGATAACCTCTTATACAAGAGGCGCACGTTCGCCGATGCGGACCGCCCAGTGCTTTCCAATCACGCGGGAGTAACGCAATGCAGAATGTCTATATCGAACCGATGCCGAAGGGCCAGTGGGGACCGATCGACGGCTACACGCTCGAATTCCATGACGGCACGAAGATCACGCAGCAGGTTTATCGCTCGGAAAGACTCGCCGCCGATGAAATCAAGCTGCGCGGATATGCCCCGATGGTCGCGAAGGTGCGCGTGACCGACAAGACCGTGGACGATCACTGGCAACCCGCCGCATAAGCCTTGCAAATGCGCTTCGCGTCTCGCGCGAAGCGCATCCCCCGCCAATTTCCCCCCGCCGCATCGCGCTGAAAACGCACTGACGTCGTGCGCGATGTCATAAAAGCGTCGACTGGGCGATGCACGATGCATGTCTGTCTTGCATGGAGACCGACAATGTTGATTGCCTGCGCCGCCTATCAGGACGGCCGAAAGCTCGGCGACATCACCATCGAAGCAATCAGCGATTACGTGCAGAAGCCGGAGTGCTTCGTCTGGGTCGCGCTGAAGGATCCCGAGCCCGCCGAACTCGATGCGATGAAAGAGGAATTCGGTCTGCACGAGCTCGCTGTCGAGGATGTGCGCGCGCATCATCAATGGCCGAAGATCGAGGAATACGGCGAATCGCTCTTCGCGGTGATGCACACCGTCGAGTTGCAGGACGACGCCAGTCTGCTGTTCGGCGAAGTCGACGTGTTCGTCGGCAGGAACTACGTGCTCTCGGTGCGCATGCGCACGATGCACGGCTTCAAGAAAGTCCGCGAACGCTGCGAGCGCGAACCGCCGCTTCTCAGGCAAGGTTCCGCGTTCGTGCTCTATGCGCTGATGGACGATATCGTCGACGGCTATTTTTCCGTGCTGGAAACGATGACCGCCGAACTCGAAGTGCTGGAAGACCGCATCTTCTCGCGCCAGGAGGGCCGCGATTCGCGCGAGCTGATCGAAGACCTGTATCGCTTCAAGCGACAGCTCGTGGTGCTGCGTCATCACGTCGGCCCGCTGCTCGAAGGCGTCGGCAAGCTGACCGGCGGCCGCGTGCCGGGCATCTGCGAAGGCATGACGGCCTATTTCAAGGATGTCTACGTTCACCTGGAGCGGATTGTCGGCGCGATCGAAGGACGCCGCGAAATGGTGATCACCGCGATTCAGGTCAACCTCGGCATGATCGCGCTCGCCGATAGCGAAATCACCAAGCGCCTCGGCACGTTCGCGGCGATGTTCGCGGTGCCGACGATGATCGCCGGCATCTACGGCATGAACTTCGAGCACATGCCGGAATTGCACGCGCGCTTCGGCTATCCGATCGTCATCGCGGCGATCGTCACCATCGACTTCCTGCTGTTTCGCTGGTTTCGAAAGGCGAAGTGGATTTGAGCTTCCGCTTAATTCTTCGTTTTGCCCGGCTTCCAGCTTCCGTCCGTGGTCATGGCGGGTTTCACCGGCGCAGGGATGGCCGCGACCTTCTGGAATTCCTTCGGCGCGGTTTTCGTTCGTGCGACCGGCGCGGGACTCGGCGACTTGGCCGCCTGCCGATTCTTCGGCTCCGCGCTAGCCACGCGGCGTTGCGGCGGCTCGGTACATGCGCGACCGGCTTTGTGCGCACATGCGGCGGCGGGTTTTGCTTTTGAAGCGACCTTGGAAACGGCTTTCGAATCGGTTTTGGAAACCGTTTTGGGCGCGGCTTTGACCGCGTGCTGCGCGCGGGACGCCGGATGTTTCGCCGCGACCGGTCGTTCGGGAACGACAACCGGGGGCGTGTCGTGGTCTTCGCTCGACGCGGCTACCGCCATCAACGGCGAAGGCGTTTCGGCTGAAGAATTCGCCGGCCCGCGATGCGTCGCCTCGACGATCCGCTGCGGCGCCACATCGACCTTCGGCGGATTCTGTTGTCCGACGCTGCCCGCGACCGCGACGGGCAGTCCGGCCGCGCGCGCCGTCGACGGATGTTGTTCGAAATAAGCGCGTATCAGGAAACACGCGCTGATCACGATGCCGCCCATCGCGACCGTGGCCAGTATCGAGTTCGAAGCGCGCTGCGGTTCGATTACGACGGTGCCGGCGGCGGTTGCGGGAGCGGGCAAACGCGGCTCGCGCCGGCGCGGACGCACGCTCCAGCGCACGCGCGCCACTTCGCTCGGTTCCTGGAAATGACGCGTTACGCCGCGCGCCGCCTCGACCGCCCGCACCGCGGTCTCCGCGCCCTTCGTGAGTACGGCTCCGTGTCGGTCGGCGCCGCAGAACGGGCATACGCTTTCTTCTACTGATGAAAGGCTTTCACACCGGGGGCAGATGATGAGATATAGCGACGAGCCGCCGGCCCGCTGGTCCATTGTCACACTCCGTCCGAATCAGTTCGGAAGGCCGATCGACAATCAGCGATCGCCCGGTCGCAAGTAATACATACGAATCACCGTAGCATACCGGGCAACGTTTCGGAAGATCAAACAAACCCATCGGGAAGCGTTCAATTGTCAGGCGAATAAGGCTCTTTTCGCGACGCGGCCATTAATTCGGAGCTAATTCAGCGCCCCTATGATATGCACGCATACCTGAGCGGAGGACGATGAAATGAGCCTGCTGACCGATGAACGCCTGACCACACTGAGCGAGATCGCCACCGATTGCTTCGATGTCGATTTCAGAAGCGGCGATGCACTCGACGATCGCATCGCCGTCAAGCCGATCGATATCGTGCGCGCGCTGGAAAGCGCCTATGACATGGGGCTGGTTGCAGGCTATCACCTGACGCGCGGAAAGATGTGCCCGCGATAATCGGCGCTGAGCTCATCGTTCGACTAGTGGAGTCACGCTCGCTTCGGATTGCAGGGTTCCGTCCTTCGTTCTTTTCATGAAGGCGCGCAAAGCTTCGTTCAGAGGACGCTCCATCGTCAGATAGGCAAGATAGCCAACGAATATCGACGCCATCACAAGCAGAACGCATGCGACATCGCCTTGCAAAGCCCGCGACTTGTCGAAGTGTCCGAGACCGTGGGCGATCACGGGTACCGTGAGCGTATGCGTCAGATAGATCGAGTAAGACGCATTGCCGACGGGAAGCAGAACGAGTTTTGGAATCCATCCATTCGCCGATTCCCAGAAAACAAACCCTGCCACGAGCAGCGCCGATGGAATGCCGGCGAAGATGAACCGGTGCTCCATTTCGAGCGTGATGGGAGACACAAAGAATCCCAGTATTCCGGTCACTGCCATGCAGGCTGAGACGGCCATGGGAACCTTCATTCGTTGCGTATACATCCATCCGATGATGCAGCCGAAAACGAATTCGAGCATCATCGGGTTCGTCATGAAACGCCAGTAAAACGCATTCGCCTGAGCCGTGAGCGACCCGAGTCCAAGCATCACGAAGAACGCCACGATGCAATACCGCATGGGACGCTCGGCAAAGCATAGCGAGACAGCGAAGACCAGATAGAAGAACATCTCATACGTGAGTGTCCATCCAACGTACAAGACGGGATATGCATGTCCTGCCTCTTTGACTTCATAGGGCAGAAAGAGATAGGACGTGATGGTCCGCGCGAGGCTGAACTTTTCGGTGCTGAAAACGGAAGGCGCGAACAACAGAAGCATCACCATGAACGTCGTCAAAAGCCAGTACATGGGTGCAATGCGAGTCAGACGCGCGAGCATGAACTTCCGGGCGGCATCGATGCCCCGCGGCTTGTTGGCCGTGGTCAATACCATCACGAAGCCGGAGATCACGAAGAAGATATCGACGCCCGCCATGCCCCGGATAGCGAATCCCGACGTGTACTCGGGAACCCAACCGGCGTTTTTCAGGCTATTGACCGCGTGAAATGCCACGACAAGGCTGGCCGCGATGCCTCGCAGCCCTTGCAAAGAATCCAGTTTGGTCATTGCGGATAACCTCGTCGGCGCCGGTGTCGTTCAATACATTCCTTGAGGCCTCGAGCGCCTCATTTCACCAGGGCCTTGATGGCCAGCTTCTTTGCCATCTGGAATGTCTTGGGGAATGTGGTTTCAATGCCCAGCACCACGCGGCTGGACAGCCGCTCCATATCCTTCGGGCAATTGAACGCCATGCCATTGAACTCACGCAAATTCAGCGGCTTGATCTTCGACTGAAACTGCAGGAACCGGTGCGAGGCCGGAATGAAGTGCGACGTCAGAGAACTGCGGGAAAATTCCGGCCGCGTCGTGCGCAAGCTTCCATGTATCGTTTTCGAGTTCCAGACAAGCACGTCGCCTTTCTGCAGAAATGGCGCGCGGAATTCGAGCTGTTGTTCGGCGAGGATCTTCCTCACAAGCTCCTTGTATTGACCGTGATTGAACGCAACGTCGAAGTTCTTCCCGTTCTTCACCATGTCGATGCGATGACTGCGCGGCACCACGAAGAAGCGCCCCGCGCCCGCGTCGATATCCTCCAAGGCGTACCAGCAGCCCACCATCGTGCCGATTCTCTCGCTATCGAGATAATACGTGTCCTGATGAGGCCACGTTTCCGCGTTTCCTTCGAAGTACATGCTCTGTACGAGCTTGCCGTCTTCCGCAAAGAGTTCTCGCGTGATGGCCTTGATCGGCGTACTCGCAAAGGCTCTGACCGCTAACTGCTTTAGCGGCGCGAACTCCAGATCACCAAGAGATTGAAGATTGAGCAGTGGATTCATCACGAACCCGTACTCGTTGATCCTGTTCTTTTCCGGATTCGCCGTCGCCTGCCGATAGATGTATCCCGGATAGCGCTTGACGGTATTCTCGAATGCATTGCGAATGGAATCGCACGCGGTCTGATCCACTACGCCGCGCACGACGACATAGCCATTCTCCTCGTAGTATTGCTTTGCACCGGCGAGGTCGATCAAATCGAACGTGGTCGAGTTCTGAGCCACGGTTTCCGGAATTTCGATTTCAGTTCCAATCGGACTAAGGATCTTGTACATGGTGGGCACCGAAGGCTGATTAGACCGGCATGATCGCTCTCTCGGGAGCCCTTACACGCTACGTCGAACGCGTCAGCCTGCGTCGCTCCTGACGGATTCCGCCAAGGGATTGGCCTGAAGTGGCAAAAACGCCGGCGGTGTTTCCGACGATCACGACTTCGCCGCCGCGCGCGGCAAATGCGGCGCGGTCTGCGCGATGTGATCGAGTTCGTCGCGCACCGCATCGATCACACATGCGTCGTGCACACAGGGACTGGCGGCGTGGAGCGCTTCGAGACGCCGCCGCACCGCGCCGTACTGCGCGCCCGCACGGCGATGCAGCTCGGCCCGCTCGCTATAGCGCAGAAGCGTCTGCAACGAGGCGAGCACGGCCGCGCTCAGACTCGTCATGCCGATGATGATGCGCACGTCAGGCGACACCGCCTGCGCGACGAGCGAAAGGAACGCCGACGTGCCCGTCGCCGCCGTGATGCCGATGACGCCAAGACCGAGGCGTCGGCCGCAGCGCGTCAGCCGGTCGGCCATCGTGTAGTGACGTATCTGCGATTCGCGCGCGCGCCTGATCCACGCCAGCACGAGCGCCGGCGTGTCGCGAGGCGGATCATACGAGGAAGCCGTGCCGGTTCGTTGCGATTGAAGGAGCAAGTCGGTCATGTTCGAAGCATTTCATGAACAGACCTCATCGTCGCCGCGAACACGGACAGATCGTGTCCCGTTCAGCGCGGCGCCTGGATCATCTTCCAGCCGTTGCCGGCGGGGTCGCGAAAGCCCGCATCGACGCTGCCGAAGCGTTCCACCGGCTCTTGCGTGAACTCCACGCCGCTCGCCTTCAGCCGTTCGTAGGTCGCGCGGCAGTCCGCGACGGACAACACGAGCGGCGGCATCGCGCCTTTCGCGACCATCGCGCGCAGCGTGAGCGCGGTGGCGTCGTCGTGAATGGGCGGGCCGGGCGCGAACAGGCCGAGCTGGAACGATGGCTGATCCGGATGCTGCACGGTGAGCCATCTGTACGTGCCGTTGCGCACGTCGGTGTGAACGCGAAATCCGAGCTTGTCGACGTAAAACGCGAACGCTTCGTCCTGATCGTCGACATAGATGCCCACCACGCTGATGCCCTGGTTCATGTGACCTCCTTCGTTGAAGATGGCCGCACTGTACCCGTCGCGCCCCGCCGCCGCTTCTCCAAAACTGCGATCGTGAGATCGGGGCGCTGCGCAGCCTTCAGTACGCACGCGGGCACGCGGTCGAGCGCGGGCGCGACGGCGCGGGACTCGACGCGCATCGCGCCCGGACTGTGGCCCGTGATATCGCGAAAGATGCGGCCGAAGGTGCCGAGGCTTTCCCAGCCGGTGACAAACGCGATGTCCGTGATGGAAAGGTCGGTGTCGCGCAACAGCGTGACGGCCTGCTCGATGCGCCGCGTCAGCAGATAGCGATGCGGCGGAATGCCGAAGGCTCGCTTGAACGAGCGCGCGAAATGCGCTTCGGAGACGCCGCTGACTTCGGCCAGACGCCTGACCGGCCAGTCTTCGTGCGACGACGCATCCATGCGGTCTTTGGCGCGCAGGAGGCGCCGCAGCAGTGCCGGATCTTGCGAGGCGTCGGCGCTGTCGTGATCGCGTGATGGCATGGCGTTCGGCGCGCGAAAAGTAAGCGGTTAGTGTAGCCCGCACACGCCAGCTTCGGCCGCAAAAGAAAAGCGTCGTGCGGACGAAAATCCGCACGACGCGAAGATCGCTCACTCCCTGGAGGGAAAAGAGCTAGAGGGGATGGAAAGTATCTTAGCGCGCGCAAATGCGGCGCCAAGCGCCGGAAAGCGGGCGATTTGCGGTTCATTTCGCCGAATCGAATCAAAGCAACGGCAGCGTCAACCGGATGTGCTCCGCAAACGCCGCCGTCAGCAGCGACGGCCGCTCGCGCGCGAACTTCAGCGATATGCCCACGTCCGGCAACGCGGGCAGACCGGGATCGGCATTCAGCACGGAGAGATCCGCGGGCACCGCTGTCTGCGTGATGACCGCGAAAGCCTGCCCCGAGCGCACCAGCGCGGTGAGACCCGCGAGACTGCTGCTCGCATACGCGATGCGATACGCCTTGCCCGCGCGCTGCAGCGCGTCGCACGCGGCGATGTGATCGAGCGTATCCGGATCGGAGAGCGCGAGCGGCAACGGATCGTAGTGCGCCGAATCCATCCCCGGACAGCCGATCCAGACTAGCTGCTCGCGCCGGATCACGTGGTCGCCGGGGTTGTCTTCGGGCAGCGAGAGCATCGCGAGATCCAGCGCGCGCTTCTTCAACTGCTCGGCGAGCCGGGGCGTCGGGCCGCACACGACTTCCACGAGCGCATGCGGATGCTGGCTCGAAAACTGCCGCAGCAGGCTCGGCAGGAAAACGGCGGCGTAATCGTCCGGACAGCCGAAGCGGATGCTGCCCGAAAGCCCTTTGCCGCACAGATCGGCCATCGCTTCATCGTGAAGCCGCAGGATGCGTTGCGCGTGCACGAGCAGACGCTCGCCGGGATTCGTCAGCACGACGCCGCGGCCGGTGCGCTGAAAGAGCGGCTGATCGACGATATCCTCCAGCCGCTTCATCTGCTGGCTGAGCGCGGATTGCGTCCGGCCGATGCGCTCGGCCGCGCGGCTAAGCGCCCGCACTTCCGCGATGACGGCGAACGATCGCAGCAATTCGATCTCAAGCGAAAGACTCAAGATATTAGATCCTCTTCTATCTCGCATTAGAACTATTCGATTCTATAAAACCAGAGCGCCGACTACACTGCAAGTTCTTTCACCTTTCGCCAGGAGAAGCACGGTGTCCAAGAACAACGACGCAACTTTTTGGCAGAACGCCAGGCAGCACCTTATCCGCTACGGCGGCACCTTCGAGCCGATGATCATCGAGCGCGCCCAGGGCAGCTTCGTCTACGACGCCGACGGCCGCGCGATTCTCGATTTCACGTCGGGACAGATGAGCGCCGTGCTGGGTCACAGTCACCCTGACATCGTGTCGGTGATCAGCGAATATGCGGGCAAGCTGGACCATCTCTTCAGCGGGATGCTGTCGCGTCCCGTGGTCGATCTCGCGACACGTCTCGCCGACATCACGCCCGCCGGGCTCGATCGCGCGCTTCTGCTCAGCACGGGCGCGGAGTCGAACGAGGCGGCGATCCGCATGGCGAAGCTCGTCACGGGGCGATATGAAATCGTCGGCTTCGCGCAGTCGTGGCACGGCATGACGGGACATGCCGCGTCCGCCACGTACAGCGCGGGGCGCAAGGGCGTCGGTCCGGCGGCGGTCGGCTCGTTCGCGATTCCCGCGCCGTTTCCGTATCGCGCGCGCTTCGAGCGCAACGGTCATTACGACTGGCTGGCGGAACTGGATTACGCGTTCGATCTCGTCGATCGTCAGTCGAGCGGGAATCTCGCGGCTTTTATCGCGGAACCGATACTGAGCTCGGGCGGCATCATCGAATTGCCGGAAGGTTATATGGCGGCGTTGAAGCGCAAGTGCGAGGAGCGCGGCATGCTGCTGATCCTCGATGAAGCGCAGACCGGCATCGGCCGAACGGGGACGATGTTCGCGTGCCAGCGCGACGGCGTCACGCCCGACATCCTCACGCTATCGAAGACGCTGGGCGCGGGCTTGCCGCTTGCGGCCACCGTGACTTCGGCGGCGATCGAAGAAAGAGCGCATGAGCTCGGCTATCTGTTTTATACGACGCATGTGTCCGATCCATTGCCGGCTGCCGTCGGGCTGCGCGTGCTGGATGTGGTCGAGCGCGACGGGCTCGTCGCGCGCGCGAACGTGATGAGCGCGCGGCTCAGGCGCGGCCTGCTCGATCTGATGGAACGGTTCGACTGCATCGGCGATGTGCGCGGGCGCGGTCTGCTGCTCGGTGTCGAGATCGTCAAGGATCGACGCACCAAGGAACCCGCCGATGGTCTCGGCGCGAAGATCACGCGCGAGTGCATGAATCTCGGGTTGAGCATGAATATCGTGCAGTTGCCTGGCATGGGCGGGGTGTTTCGTATTGCGCCGCCGCTCACCGTCAGCGAGGAAGAGATCGATCTCGGGATTGATTTGCTCGGCAAGGCTATCGAGCGGTCGTTGTAGAGGTTTGATTGGGGAGGCGGCTGTTGTGGTTCGGGGTTTGTTTCGCCGGATCCCGGTTTCGTGTTGGTTTATTAGCACTGCCCCTCCCCGGGGCGGGGGTCACTTTCTTTGCTGCTGCAAAGAAAGTAACCAAAGAAAGCAGCTTCTCACCGCCCTCGGTCACACGCACGTTGGCCATGCTTGCCAGCCGCCAATGGCACTCGCCTAAGTGTCGCCCTCAAAGGCCTATTCGGGCTTGGCTCGCGCACGGTCTGACGCGCTAGGTGTTTTAGCGCGCTGGTTCAGCACCAAATAGCATCGGCACAGCGCTACGCGCTGCCGTCGGGTATGCGAGGGAAACCATCGAAGAAGCCCGCGCGCACCCGATTGACCCGTCGGCCGCGAAGCGGGCTGGAGCTATTTGGTGCTGAACCAGTCAGCACAACGGTGCGATGTGGCAGACCGTGCGCGGTCCAAGCCCCGCGAGACCTTCGAGGGCACTCGCTACTGCCGGGCCATTCAGCCAATCGCCTGTGCCGCGGCCGGTGTGAAGTGCTTAGGCTGGGGAGAGCTGTTTCTTTGGTTACTTTCTTTGCAGCAGCAAAGAAAGTGACTGCCGCCCCGCACAGGGGCAACGCTAATAAACCAAAAAGAAAACGGGATCCGGCGAAACAACCCCCCACGCTACCCCAAACCCAACACCACCATCAATGATGCTCCCGCGCCATCGCCGCGGCATTAATCCCCCCCGCGATGAACTCACGCGCATGCACCGCGAGATCCATCCCGTCGTCCCAAAGGTTGCGCCAGATCGCAAGCGCATTGGACAACTGCTCGTTCACGACCGTCGACGAAAAGCTCTCGAAGGTCACGACGCCCTGATACCCGATCATCGCGAGCGCGTGAAAGAACTGCGAAAAGTCGATCGTCCCCGAGCCGAGATAACCTCGATTGCTCTCGCCGATATGCACATACCCGAGCCGCTTCCCGCACTCCAGCACCGGCTGCATGAAATCCGATTCCTCGATATTCATGTGATACGTATCGAGATGCACGACGACATTCGGCGCGTTCACCTCGTCGATCAGCGCGAGCGCCTGCGACGCCGTGTTCAGCAAATTGCTCTCATAGCGATTCACCACCTCGAGCCCGAGCGTCACGTTCTTCTTCTGCGCAAATTCGGCGATACGCTTGAGCGAATCCACCGCATTGCGTCGGCCCTGCTTCGTGACGGGCGCGGAATACTTCGCCATCGCGCCATAAAGAATGCCGCCGAAATAACCGCCGCCCAGTTCCGAAGTAATCGTGATGCCTTCCTCCAGCAACGCGACACCTCGCGCGACCGTCGCGGCATCTTCGCTCGAAACGTCCGCATCGAAAGTCAGTCCGCGCGAGCAGCCGATATCCAGCCCGTGCTCCTGCAAAAGATCGCGCGTCAACGCGAGATCCATCACCTTCGGCCCGTGCAGCGAAAGCTCGACCAGATCGAAACCGGCGGCCCTGGTCTGGCTGATCACCTTGCGTGTCGATTCCGGCGTCAGATCGCCCTCCCACACCAGTGCATGTACGCCAAGCTTGTTCATCGTGCGACTCCCTCCGATGCGGTCACGCGCCTGCGGAACCGTGTTTTGGAAATGCCGTTGGCCCACGCCCAACGGATGAGCATCACCACCAGCAGGAACACGCCCCACAACGCGGTGGCGAGATGTTGATTCGCGCCGAGCAGATTCAACCCCGACGCGATCACCTGAAGAATCACCAGCGCGATGACGACCGGCACCACGCGCCCGAATCCGCCGAACGGATCGACGCGTCCAAGGAAGCACGCCAGCACGGAGATCAGCAGAAACGCCTCGCCATGACCCACGCGCACCGAATTGAACTGCGCCGCCATCACGACGCCCGCAACGCCGCACATCAGTCCGGACAGCATGTAGATGCGCGTGACCGCGCGTGTCGTCGCGATGCCGGAATAGCGCGTCGCTTCGAGATTCGAGCCGATCATGCGGGTGGCGAAGCCGAGCCGCGAGCGCGTCATCACGACATGCCACAGCACCGCGCAGCCGATGAAAATCCACAGCGGAATCGGCACGCCGAGAAACACGCCGTTGCCCATCTCGCGCACGAACGGCGGAAAGCCCGAGATATCGCCGCCGCGCGTGAGGAATTCGCCGAGGCCGCGCAGGAAGATCATCATCGAGAGCGAGACGAGAATCGGGCTCGCGCCGGTTCGCGCGATCACCGCGCCCATCACCCAGCCCGATGCCGCGCCCGTCGCCAGCGCGGCGGCGATGCCGAGCAGGATCGCGAGCGCGCCCGCGTCCGCGCCGCCGTGCGTGTGCAGCACATAGGCCATCGCGAGGCCCGAGATGTTGGCCGTGAACGTCACCGCGAGATTGAAGCCGCCGGAGATCAGCGGCATCAGCATGGCGAGCGTGAAGAAGCCGAGCTCGGGCAACTGGAACGCGACCGATACGAACGTGCTCGCCGTGAAGAAGCGATCGGACGCGAAGCTCATCGCGACGATCACGACGACGAGAAAGCCGAGCAGACCGGCGACATCGGCGGGAACGAGCGGTTGGGACGAGCGCGTTTTCATGACGAAGCCCTGCCGCCTGCCGGCGCGAAACGCGATCCGACGAGCTTCGCGAAGCCGCCGCTCGACAAGGTGATCGCGACGAGAATGATCGCGCCGATGATCATCTTGAACGCATACGGCGAGATGCCGAGCAGATTCAGCCCGTTCGCGGTGATCGCGGTGAGCAGGATGCCGAGGATCGCGCCGAGGATCGTGCCGCGTCCGCCGCCGAGACGCGCGCCGCCCAGAACCACCGCCGCGAGCACATCGAGCTCCCGGCCGTACAGCGCGTTGGGCACCACTTCCTGCACGTAGTGCGCCTGCATCAGTCCCGCGATGCCCGCCATCATGCCGAGCCAGCCGAACGCGATGTAATGCATCGCGCCGATGTTCACGCCCACGCGCCGCGCCGCCTCGGGATTGTCGCCCATCGCGTAGAGCTGGCGTCCCGTGGTCGTGCGGCGCAGCAGGAACCATGTCGCCGCGACCATCGCGACCATCACCGCGACGGGCAGCGCGAGATTCGCCGCGCCGCTCGCGGTATCGAAATGCACGATCGACACGCGATCGACCCACCAGTCCGGCAGATCGTAGATCGACACGCCGCCCGTCAGAAACATGAGGCCGCCGAAGAACACGTTGAACGTGGCGATCGTCACGACGATCGAGACGATCTTGAAGCGATAGATGATGGTCGCGTTGAACGCGCCGAGCAGAAATCCGAAGCACGCCGCGGCGATGAAGCCGAGCGCCCAGTTGCCGCCGCCGAGCCGTATCACGGTCAGCGCGGTCAGATACTGCGCGACCGACGCCCCCACCGCGAACGAAATGTCGATGCCGCCCGCGATCAGCACGACCAGCAATCCCACCGCGAAGATGATGTTGACCGAGCTCTGGTTGAGCAGATCGAACAGGTTCGACAGCGTGAGGAACGTCGATGTCGTGAGGCTCAGCCCGATCATCATCACGGCGATCACGAGGATCAGCAGCGCCTCTATCGAACCGATCCCGAATTTGCGCAGATCAGGCATGGACGTCTCGCTCGATGTGTTCCATGGTCGTCGCGCCCGGCACGTATTCCCCGACGATGCGGCCGTCGCGCATGTGCAAAATGCGATCCGAGTTGAAGTAGACCTCGGGAATTTCGTCGGAGATGAGCAGGATCGCCATGCCGAGCGCCGCCAGCTTGTGGATGATCGCGAAGATGCCCGCGCGCGCGCCCACGTCCACGCCGACAGTCGGTGAATCCAGGATCAGCAGCTTCGGGTTCGTCGCCAGCCATTTGGCGAGCACGATGCGTTGCTGGTTGCCGCCCGATAGCGTCGAGACCGCATCGTCCGGCTCGCCGGTCTTCACCGCGAGTTGCGCGATCCAGTCCGCGATCAGGTCGTTGCGCTTGCGCGAAGAAATAAGATGCGTCGCGTCCAGAAGATGGTCGAGCACCGCGGCGACCGTGTTGTCGCTGATCGATTGCGGCTGCACCAGTCCGAGCGAAAGTCGGTCCTCGGACACATACGCGATGCCTTTGCGGATCGCATCGCGATTCGAGCGCAGCGCGATCTCTCTGCCTTCGATATGCATCGATCCGGCGCGCGGCCGCGTCATGCCGAACAACGACAATGCAAGCTCCGTGCGTCCCGCGCCCAGTCGTCCCGTCATGCCGAGAATTTCGCCTCGGCGGATTTCGAAGGAGATATCGGCGTATTCGCGGCCACGCGACAATGCCCGCACGTCCAGCACGACTGGCGCCGCGGAAAGGTCCGTCTTGCGCACTTCGTAATCGAAGGTGCGGCCCGTCATCAGTTCCGTGAGACGCGTCTGCGTCATCCCTTCGGTCGGGAACGTGCCGACGTACTGACCATCGCGCAGCACGGTCACGCGCGTGCAGACTTCGAGCACTTCCGCGAGCCGGTGACTCACGAACACCACCGCGATGCCGTCCGCCGACAGGCGGCGCACGATCGCGAGCAGCGCCTCGGTCTCGGCGTGGCTCAGGGATGCCGTCGGCTCATCCATGAACACGAGGCGCGCATCGCGCACGAGCGCCCGCGCGATGGCGACGATCTGGCGCTGCGCGATCGACAGCGAACGCACCGACCGGTTCAGATCGATGCCGACGCCGAGCCGCGCGAGAATCCTGCGCGCCGCCTCTTTCATCTTCCCGTAATTGACGAAGCGCGGACGGCCTCCGAGGTTCTGCTCGAACGCGATATTCTCCGCGACGGTCATCTCCGGAAAGAGCGCGAGATCCTGCCAGATGACCTGAATGCCGAGCTCGCGCGCCCGCGCCGGATCGAGACCTTCGATCGACTCGCCGTCCATCAGCATCACCGCGCCCGGCTCCGGCTGATACACGCCGTTGATGATCTTGATGATGGTGCTCTTGCCGCAGCCGTTCTCGCCCGCGAGACACAACACTTCGCCGGGCATGACGTCGAACTTCACGGCCTTCAGCGCCTTCACGCCGCCGAACACCTTGGAAATGTTGTCGAGCGCAAGCAAAGGCGTGCGGTCAGGTTCGGCGGCGGCGGCTTCGCGCATCATGCAACGCTCAGAGGCCCGACTTCGCGAGTTCGTCGACGGTCTTCTCGTTGAGATCGACCAGCTGATCGACGATCAGGTTGTGGCCATCGGGATGCACGACGCCGAGACCCGGAATGTTCGTGCCGTCCTTGATCGGCTGACCTTTCGCGACCATCGTGCCGAGCGTCACGAAGACTTCGCCGGCCTGCGCCGGATTCCACATGTAGCCGCCGGTCAGCACGCCGTCGTGAACGAGACGGCGGCCCTGCCCCGGCGAGAACGGACCGAGCACGAGCACCTTGCCCTTCATCTGCTTTTCCTGGACCGCGCGCGCGGCGCCGATCGGCCCCTGGCTGCCGAACGCGAGAATCGCCCTCAGATTCGGATGCGCGCGCATCAGATCGAGCGCGGTCTTGCGCGATGCATCGACATCTTCCGCGACGCCGTACCGGTCGCCGACGAGCGTCATGCCCGGATAGTTGGCCTTGATGTACGCGATGGCCGCATCGGCCCATGCGTTATGCAACGGCACCGTCAGCGAGCCGACGAACACCGCGTATTCGCCCTTGCCGCCGAGCGCTTCGCCCAGACGCTTCGCGTATGCCTCGCCGAAGCCCTTGACCGACGCGAGCTCGAAGTCCCAGTCGGCGTTCTTCTGCTTGGGCGATTCGTGCGTGATGACCTTGATGCCCGCCGCGCGGGCGCGCTGCAACACGGGTTCGAGCACTTCGGCATCGTTGGGCACGACGCCGATCACATCGACCTTCTGCGCGATGAGATCTTCGATCGCACGCACCTGCAGCGCCGGATCGGCGCTCGTCGGGCCCACCATGAACGCCTTCACGCCGAGTTGCTCGGCGCGCTTCTTGATGCCGGCGTCCATCGCGTTGAACCACGGAATGCCGCCGATCTTCACAACGACACCGATGACCGGCTTGTCGGGCGACGCCGAGGCCATGCCGATTGCCAACGCGAATGCGGCCACGCCTGCACACAACGAGCGAATCATATTCTTGGACATGTCTCCTCCGGAGGACATCCGCACACATCGAGGAGACGCCCAGTTGAGTGATCGGAATTCCAGATGCGCCGGTGTCTGGACGAATGACGCTAAATCCATTCAGCAACCCGGTTCGGCGTATGCTGAATCTATTCAGCAACAGGGTCGACTCGGACAAACCCTAGTTCGGTTCCGTCTTTCGGACAGGCTACCGTCTGGGAAAACACACGCGGTTGGAGCGAAGCCCGATGGTCAGCAATACCCCCGGAAAGAAGTCGACGATCTACGACATCGCGAAGGCGACGGGATCGTCGACGGCCACAGTGAGCATGGTGCTGAACGGCACCTGGACGCGTTATCGCATCAAGGAGGAGACGGCGAACCGGATTCTGGAGAGCGCGCGCACGCTCGGCTACAACGTCAACATGAAGGCGCGCGGGCTGCGGCTGTCGCGATCGGGGCTCGCGGGCATGGTGCTGCCGCACTACCGCAACCGCTTTTTCGCGGGCCTCGCGCAGACTTTCGAGGATCAGGCGCGCAGCCGCGGCCTGTGTCCGATCGTCGTCGGCACGCAGCGCGATCCGGCTGTCGAAGTGAGCGTCACCGAGACGCTGCTGTCACAGCGGGTCGAATTGCTGTTCATCGCCGGCGTGCGCAATCCGGCGCCGCTCAACGCGCTGTGCTCGGCGGCTGGCGTGCCGTCGATCAACGTCGATCTGCCCGGCGACGGCGCGCCGTCGGTCGTGTCGGACAATCGCAGCGGCGCGCGCGCGATCACCGATGTGCTGATCGACAAGCTCATCGCGCGCGGCGAATCTCCGGACGAACTGATTCTGCTCGGCGGCGTGGCAGGCGAATACGCGACCGAGACGCGCATCGCGGGCTTTCGCGATGCGTTCGAAGCACGGCGCATCGCGCCCGCGTCCGATACCGTGGAATGCTGCGGCTACAACGCCGCGTCCGCGAGACGCGCGCTCGCGGTCCGCCACGAGAAGCTCGGGCGGCTGCCATCGGGCTTGCTGATGAACTCGATCACCGCCTTCGAAGGTCTCGTGCAGTTCACATCGACGTTATCACCCGATGCGTGGAAATCGGCGGTCGTCGGCTGCTTCGACTGGGACCCGTTCGCCGCGCATCTGTCCTTCGACGTGACGATGCTGCGTCAGGACGTGCAGACGATCATCTCCGAAGCCTTCGCACTCGCCGATCACTACGATCCCGCCGATCGCTCCGTCGTGCTCGTGCCGACGGGCTTCGGCAAGATGTTCGAGGAAGCCGATCAGACGAAGGAATTCGATCGTTGAGCCTTTAGCCGCCCGCCGCCGCGCGCTCGATCGCGGCGATGTCGATCTTCCTCATCGTCATCATCGCGTCCATCGCGCGTCTCGCGGCTTCGCGATCCGGGCCGCTGAAAATCTCGAGCATCCGTTTCGGCGTGATCTGCCATGAAAAACCCCAGCGATCCTTGCACCAGCCGCACCGACTTTCCTCGCCGCCATTGCCGACGATCGCGTTCCAGTAGCGATCGGTCTCTTCCGCGCTGCCGGTATGCACCATGAAGCTCACCGCTTCGTTCGGCTTGAAGTTCGGGCCGCCGTTCAGTCCGAGGAAGCGCTGGCCGAGCACGGTGAACTCGACGGTCAGTTCCGGCCCCTGCCCCACGCCCGGCTTCGCGGACGCATGGCCCGCGCCGACGCGGCTATCGGGAAAGGTGGCGGCGTAAAACTCCGCCGCTTCACGGGCATTACCGTCGAACCACAGGCAATTGACGAGTTCGGCCATTGCGCGCTCCTTCGGACAGTGAACAGTGCGCCGACGATATCACGCCGGCGTATTCACCCTCACCTGCGACGATGCGCCGACGTGCACGCGCTTCGAAGGTAGGCGCTGCGACACCGTTTCCGCAACGATCTCAGCCGTCGCGGCCGACAACGTCCAGCCGAGATGCCCGTGCCCGGTGTTGTAGAACACGCCCGGACGCTTGCCCTGCCCGACCTTCGGCAGCATGCTCGGCAACATCGGGCGCAGGCCGCTCCACGGAATCACGCGCGCGGTCGATACATCGGGGAAATGACGCCGCGTCCATTCGACGAGCGGCGCGATGCGATCCGCGCGGATATCGCGATTGAAGCCGTTCAGTTCCGCCGTGCCCGCCACGCGGAAACGGTCCGCGCCGAGCCGGCTCGTGACGATTTTCGCGCGGTCGTCGAGCAGGCTGACCCACGGCGCGTGATCACGGCTGCGCGCGTCGTCGAGGCAGACGGTGATCGAATAGCCCTTGACCGGATAGACGTTGAGATGATCGCCCGCCATCGATGCGAACGCCCGGCTGCCGACGCCCGCGCAGATCACGATGCCGTCGAACTGGAGCGCCTGCGTCTCGCCCGCGTGCTCGACGTTGAGCGCGAGCCGCCCCGCCTGTTCGTCGATCGATGTCACCGACGTGTCGTAGCGGAACTCGACGCCGCGCCGCGCGCATGCATCGGCGAGTCCGCGCGTGAACTTGTGGATGTCGCCGGTGGAATCGGACGGCGTGAAGAAGCCGCCATGAAACGCACCGCGCAAGGTCGGCTCGATCGATGCGATCTCTTCCGGCGTGACCGCGTGACGGTCGAGGCCCGCGCCGGTCAGGATCTCGTTGACCTTCGATGCGGCGTCGAACTCCTTGCGGCTCGCGTAGAAATGCAGGATGCCGCGCCGTTCGAGATCGACGTCGATTTTCTCGTCGCGCGCGATGCGAAACAGATGCTCGCGCGCCGCGATCGCAAGGCGCACGGTTTCGGCCGTATTCGCACGATAGTTCGGAATCTGCCGCAGGAACTCGCCCATCCAGCTGTACTTGTGCCAGCCGGGCCGCGGATTCATGAGGAGAGGCGCGTCGCGCGTGAACATCCACTTCAGGCCTTTCAGCACGGTGGCGCGGCTGTTCCACACTTCGGCGTTGCTCGCCGACAGTTGCCCGCCATTGGCGAAGGACGTTTCCATCGCCGCATAGCGATGACGCTCGATGACGGTGACGTGAAAACCACGCTGCGCAAGGGCGTAAGCGGTCGTGACGCCGGTGATCCCGGCGCCGATGATGGCGATTCGTGACATGACATGATCCAGATTGATTGAGCATCGCCGGCCTTGGCCACATGCCGCAGCCGGCACCGATGCCCCATCTGTCCATGTACCTGAGAGTTTCGCCCGCGTGCCACCCGACGTTCACGCCGGCAGCCTGGGCTCCCCTTCGGTGGGCGCGCAAAGGCGCCGCTCTCCAGATGTTCCAGCGCGCACGGTCCTTTTGCCTGAGAGTTTCCGGGGCGGTTGCTCCGTCGGCGTCGTCGCGAGGACGAACTCTTCCGTGACGCTTTGTCGAACGCTTGCACAATACCGGTACGAAATGCGCATGGCAAGCCCCCGTCAGCACGTTGACAGATCGCCGCCCTCGCCCTCAGACTCCGGTCGTCCGTTATTCGCTGCTCAAAAGATGCCGTCTTCCCAGTTGTCCGTCTATTTTTTCGCCCAGGCCGCGGTGATCGTGCTCGCGAGCCAGCTCGTCGGCAGGCTCGCGCAGCGCGTCGGTCAGCCACAAGTCGTCGGCGAGATGATCGCGGGCGTGCTGCTCGGCCCTTCGCTCTTCGGGATGCTGCTGCCGCACTGGCAGCAGGCGCTCTTTCCCAAGGCGACCATGGGCACGCTCTACGTCGCCGCGCAGCTCGGCGTCGGGCTCTACATGTTTCTCGTCGGCACGGAGTTTCGCGCGGACCACTTCCGCGCCCGCGCTAAAAGCGCGATGAGCGTGTCGATCGCGGGCATCGTCGCGCCGTTCGCGCTCGCGTTCGCGCTGACGCCGTGGCTGCACACGATCCCCGGTCTTTTCGCGGAAAAGGTGCGGCTCTACGAGGCGTCGCTCTTTCTCGGCGCGGCGATCGCGATCACCGCGTTTCCGATGCTCGCGCGCATCATCCACGAGCGCGGGCTGACCGGCACGTCGCTCGGCACGCTCGCGCTGACGGCAGGCGCATTCGACGACGCCGCCGCGTGGTGCATCCTCGCGATCGTGCTCGCGAGCTTCGGCGGCTCGTGGATGGGCGCGTATGCAGCGATCGGCGGCGGCGCGGCTTTCGCGCTCTTCATGATCTTCGCCGGCGGCAAGTTGCTGCGCCGGCTCGCGGCCGGATTGAATCCGCACGCGCCGTTGCCCACGAGCGTGCTCGCCACCGTGCTGGCGCTGTTCTCGCTCTGCGCATTCGCAATGGACGCCATCGGCATTCATGCAGTCTTTGGCGGCTTTCTGCTCGGCGTCGCGCTGCCGCGCGGCCCGCTGACGGAAAAGTTGCGCGACATGCTGCAGCCCTTCGTCGTCGTGTTTCTGCTGCCGATGTTCTTCACCTACTCGGGCCTCAACACGCGGCTCGACATGCTGATGGACCCGGCCATCATGCTCGCGGCCGTGGCGATTCTGCTGGCGTCGTTCGGCGGCAAGGGCATCGCATGCTGGGCGGCCGCGCGCGCGAACGGCGAGCCTTCCGGCGACGCGATGGCCATCGGCGCGCTGATGAACGCGCGCGGGCTGATGGAGCTGATCATCATCAACATCGGACTTGCGGCGGGCGTGATCCTGCCCGGACTGTTTTCGATCCTCGTGCTGATGGCCGTGCTCAGCACGCTGATGGCCACGCCGCTCTTCAACTGGATCGTGCGCCGCGATGCGGCGCTGCGCTCGGCCATCGCGCGTTAGCGGATGAGAGCGCGGGCTTAGAATAGCGGGACCCACACGTATCTCGTCTAGCCCATCATGCGCTCCTGGCGACTCGACCGCGTCTCCTCGAACGGGCAGATGGATCTCAGCCGCGCGACGGAGCTCGTGTCGTCGATCGGCAGCGAGGATTCCAACGCGCTCGCCGCCGAAGTGCTGAAGCTGCTCGGCGACGTCGCCGCGATTTCGCAATGCACGATCTTCGCGTATGAATTCGGCAACCGGCCGCGCACGGTGTCGGTGGCGGATCATCGCGGCGGACGTTTCCTGCGAGATGTCGCCGACACTTACGCGCGCCATTTCTACGCGCTCGACGGCAATCAGAAGATCGTTTCGTCGGCGCGCAACGAGAAGCCCGGCTCCATGCTCGTGCTGCATCGGCAGACGAGCGAGGATATCGCCAACGAGGCGTATCGCGCGGCGTGCTATCACCAGCCGAACGTGTCGGACCGCGTGTCGCTGCTCGTGCAGCCGGGCGCGGATCTGTGGCTCTCCGTGAACCTGTATCGCGACACGCGCTTCGGCAATTACCATCCGCGCGAGATCGCGTTGATCGAAGCGATGGCGCCGCTCATCGCGCACGCGGCGAAGCATCATTACGCGATCTGTGGGCAGCGCGACATGCCGATCTCGCATCTCATGCTCGCGCGCGTGCGCGGCCTGTGCCCCGAACTTTCCAAGCGCGAACTCGACGTGCTGACCGGTGTGCTCGAAGGCCGCACCGCGCAGGAAATCGGCGATGCGATGGGCATCAAGGCGACGAGCGTCGTCACGTATCAGAAGCGCGCATACCGCAGGCTCGGCATTTCGAGCCAGCGGCAACTGTTCGCGCTGTGCATCGGGCCGGGCAAGGTCTGACAATTGTTCGAACGTATCCGTGTTTTCCCCGATCCGCTGACGGCCTCGCGCTGTACCCAAATTGAGGACAGGCGGCCCGATCCCGCGCTTCATACTCCGACGCATCAGATGTCCGACAGAGCGACACGACCGGAGACGACAGCATGGAATCCACCCGCGCAAGCGGCGCATTGAACGCGACGCCCATACCCCGCACGCACGAACAACCGGTGATCGCGAAAGTCTCGCGGCATCTGCTGTGGTTCCTCTTCGTGCTGTTCTTCTTTTCGTTTCTGGACCGCATCAACATCGGCTTCGCGGGCCTGACGATGATGAAGGACCTCGGCCTCACGAGCACGCAATTCGGGCTCGCGACGACGCTCTTCTATGTCGCCTACATCGCGTTCGGCATTCCGAGCAATATCGTGCTCGCGCGCATCGGCGCGCGCCGCTGGATCGGCACGATCATGATCGCTTGGGGCCTCGCTTCGACGGCCACGATGTTCGCGACGAGCCCCACGTCGCTCTATGTATTGCGCGTGCTGGTCGGCGTGACGGAGGCGGGCTTTCTGCCCGGCATCCTGCTCTACCTCACATACTGGTTTCCCGGCGCATACCGTGCGCGCGCCAATGCGCTGTTCATGATCGCGATGCCCGTGACCGCGGCGGTCGGCTCGGCGCTTTCCGGCTTCATTCTCGGGCTCGACGGCACGCTCGGCCTGAAGGGCTGGCAATGGCTCTTCCTGCTCGAAGGCTTGCCGTCGGCGCTGCTCGGCCTCGTCGTGTATCGCTATCTCGATGACAGTCCCGCCACCGCGCGCTGGCTCGATGCCGACGAAAAGCGCGCGCTCGCCGCCACGCTCGCATCCGAACATTCCGGCGACGCGACCACGCCAACGCAGGATGCACGAGGCGCGGGCATCGTCGCGGAACTGCTTTCGCCGACCGTGGTGAAGTTCGCGATCGCATACTTCTGTCTCGTGAACACGCTCGCGATGGTCGCCGTATGGACGCCGCTCATCGTCAAGAGCTTCAGCGCCGATGCGAGCAATCGCACGATCGGTCTGCTCGCGGCCATTCCGCAGATCTGCACGATCGTCGCGATGATCGTGTGGGGCCGCCGTTCGGATCGCAAGCAGGAGCGCAAATGGCACCTCATGCTGCCAATGCTCTTCTCCGCCGCGGGCTGGCTCTGCACCGCATGTTCGACGAACCCCGCGCTGCGCATGCTCGGCGTGTGCCTCGCGTCGGCGGGCTCGTATACAGCGATGTCGATCTTCTGGACCACGCCCGATCACGCGTTGAGCTTTAAAGCGCGCGCCATCGGCATCGCGGTCATCAATGCGACCGGCAACATCAGTTCGGCGCTCAATCCGCTGATCGTCGGCTGGCTGAAGGACGCGACGCACAGCTTCACGTCGGGGCTGATCTATTCGGCGGTATTGCTGGCGCTCGGCGCGCTCGTCGTGATGATGTTGCCGATCACGCAAAACAAAGCGCAAGCCGTCTAAGGCATCACGCAAGGAGCACTGGATGAACAAGCCATTCAAGCCGTATCCGTTCACGGCGAAAAAGTACGCGGCGCGCGTTCCGGCGCTGGAAAAAGGCATCGATGTGAAACGTCATGACGTGACGATCGTCGGCGGCGGCCCGGTCGGGCTCGCGATTGCGCTCGGCCTCGCGAATCATGGCGTGCGCTCGGTGCTGATCGAAGCGGACGATTCCGTGTGTCACGGCAGCCGCGCAATCTGCATTTCGCGGCGCAGCCTGGAGATCATCGAACGCCTGGGTGCGCTCGACGGTTTTCTGAAAACAGGCCTGCCGTGGACGGGTGGCCGAAGCTTCTATCGCGACACGGAAGTGCTGCATTTCAAGATGCCGCAGGACGAAAACCAGAAGCTGCCGCCGATGGTCAATCTCGCGCAATATCACATCGAACAGTTTCTGCTCGACGCCGCCGAGAAGCGCGTCGAGTTCATCGATATTCGCTGGCAGACACGCGTGAAATCGATCGACGCGCGCGACGATGGCGCGACGCTGCAACTCACGACACCCGATGGCGATTACGCGCTGGAAACCGGCTGGGTCGTCGCGAGCGACGGCGGTCGCAGCACGATACGCGAAGCGCTCGGTCTTCAACTCAAGGGCACGAGTTATGAAGGCCGTTATGTGATCGTCGATATCGAACTCGAAAGCGAGCGGCCGACGGAGCGGCTCGCGTACTTCGATCCATCGTCGAATCCGGGCTCGACCGTGCTCGTGCACAAACAGCCCGACAACGTGTGGCGCATCGACTATCAACTGCGCGATGGCGAAGATGCCGACGAAGCCGTGAAGCCCGATAACGTCATCCCGCGCGTGCAAAGCCTGCTCGACATGATGGGTGAAACGGGCGCATGGTCGCCGATCTGGATCACGATCTACAAGGCCAATGCGCTGACGCTGGAACGCTATCGCCATCAGCGCGTGATGTTCGCGGGCGACGCTGCGCATCTCGTGCCGATCTTCGGCGTGCGCGGCGCGAACTCGGGTATCGACGACGCCGACAACATCGCGTGGAAGCTCGCGCTCGTCGTGAAGGGACTCGCGTCCGATACGCTGCTCGACAGCTATTCGGACGAGCGCGTCGCCGCCACGCACGAGAATCTGAGCTACGGCACGAAGAGCACGGAGTTCATGGCGCCGCCTTCGTTCGCATTCGATCTGATGCGCACGGCGGTGCTGAGTCTCGCGGCCAGGCATCCCGAAGTGCGCTCGCTGATCAATCCGCGGCAGACCTCCGCGATCACGTATGCGGCCTCGCCACTGAACGTCGCCGATCGCGATGTGTTCGCATCGGGGCCCGTTCCCGGCGCGGTGCTGGCGGAGTATCCGGTGACGATCGTGGAGGCCGGGCATGGACGCGAAGCGCATCTGACCGATCTCGCCGGCCCGAGCTTCACCGCGCTGTGCTTTACCGATGATGGCGCTTTGCCCGCCGCATTCGCGACGCTCGCGCACGCGTTGCGCGCGAGCGGATTGCCGTTCAGGGCAGTGCCGTTGAGCGCGCATCTTCATCCGCGAACGCAAGGCGTGCATGCATGGGATCACACGGGCCGCATCTTCGAGCGTTACGACGCGCAGTCCGGCACCGTGTATTTGCTGCGGCCCGATGGCCACGTGCTCGGCCGCTGGCGCGATGCGCAACCGCCCGATATCGAAGCGGCGATCGCACGCGCGCTGTCCGCATCAACCGATTGAACGAGGGAGAAGATCATGAACGATGCAGAACTCGACGCCGTCTACACGCGCCTGTGCAAAACGATGACGCAACTCGGCGAAACGAAGGCATCGCTTTTTCTCGCGCGCTTTGCCTTGCTTGCAATCGGCGAGATGAACGATCCGGACGCGTCGCTCAAGTTGATCGTAGAAGCGAGCGACGGGATCGCAGATTGATTCGCGAAGAAAAAGCGTCGTGCCGACCAGCCTCGACACGACGCTCGTACGAGATGGCCGTCAACGTCGCATGAGGCCCATCACCAGCGTCACGAGGAAGATGACGAGGAATATGAAGAATAGAATCTTCGCGATGCTCGCAGCGCCCGCCGCGATGCCGCCGAACCCGAGGGCGGCGGCGATGATCGCGATAATGAAAAAGACCAACGCGTAATACAACATGATGTTATGTCCCTCCGGTTCAGATCCGCCGCGCGCCCCATGTCGCGGACAGTGGACTAGCTTAAGCAAGCAGTATTCCTTACCGGATGGAGCATAGCTTTTTCCCGTGATATCCTTGCTCCGTCCTGCATACACCATCAAACCTGCATCACGCCGCGAGCACGGAGCATCCACTTTTTACACGGTCGTCAAGAAGACTCGTCACCTGCCGTTAATTAAAAAAAGGACGTGAAAGCTGAAACGACGTGTTTGACGCTCGTTCGCGCGCTGTTCCGCGTTATCGAATGGTCATGCATTTTGGGCACCATTCCAGCGGAGCACCTCCCGATAAAAGGGCCATGCTCGCATGGTTGACGATCTGCGGTTCAAGGTCGATCGCTTCGCCATCTTGAGGATCAAGACATCGCGCGGGCATCCCACCACCGGAGCACGAACAGAGACACGTTCGGATGCCATTTCTTCCGACGATGGATTGACGGGCGCCGCCCTCGCGGTCCCACTGGGAAAGAATTGATGAAACCGGCAAGGAATTCGCTGCGGTCACGTGTTGGCCGATATATCGCGTATGGTGTGATCGCAGCCACGCTCGTGGCGGGCGTGGGCTTCCTGCATTGGCGCCATGAGTTGCGCGCTGCGCAATCGCAGTCCACGGCGCTCGCAGGTGTCGCCAGTCAGATGCGCCATGACGCATCGGCGTGGACGCATCGGGAAAAGGACGCATCGGAAATGCTGACCGATATCCGCGACAAAAATGTCGCGACGATCGGCGTCAGTCCGGATGCGATTCTCGTGTCCACGATGAAGGGCGAGAAGTACTACGTCGCCGACCATAACGGCGCGTTCTCCAATGCGCTGCTGCTCGGCGATATGAAGCCTGGCGCGAGCTCGCCTTATCAACTCGTCTGGCTGCCCGACGCCGACGTGCGAACGGGCGTGGCGCGCTGGAGCGAAATGTTCGATCGTTCGCGCGACATCCTGAGCCTTCTGCTGCCGCTCTTGATGCTCGGCGGCATTCTCTGGTTCATGCGTCGCGAGATGCGGGGCGGCGCGCAGTTGCTCGGCGAGTCGCCGACGCTGCGTTTCGACGACGTCATCGGCGCGGGCGAAGCGAAAGCCGCGCTCACGGATGTGCGCGCATGGTTGACCGAGCCCGCACAATTTACCGGCATGGGCGTGCGCGCACCGTGCGGCATTCTGATGACGGGCGGCCCAGGCGTCGGCAAGACGCGCCTCGCGCAGGCGCTAGCGGGCGAATGCGGCGCGAACTTCATCGCGATCACGGGCAGCTATTTCAGCGCGAAGTATTACGGCGTCGGCATCCAGAAGGTGAAGCATCTGTTCGAGCTCGCGCGCAAGAATGCGCCGACCGTGATCTTCATCGATGAGGCCGATGGCCTCGGCAAGCGCACCGATACCGGCGGCGGCCCCGTCGAAGCGGAGAGCAACCGCATCATCAATCAACTGCTCGCGGAGATGGACGGCTTCGCATCGAACGAAGGCGTGATCATCGTCGCTGCTACGAATCATCCGGACAATCTCGACGAAGCAATGCGGCGCCCTGGCCGTTTCGACCGCACGGTGCAAGTGCGTCTGCCGAGTCTCGACGATCGCGCCGAGATCCTGCGTTTCTATGCGGCCAATCTGAAGAAGAAAAACGAAGACATCGACTTCGATCAGCTCGCGCGTCTCACTACGGGTCTGTCGCCGGCCACGCTGTCGATGATCGTCAATCAGGCGGGCCTCGTCGCGCGCAAGGCGGGCGAACGTGAAGTGTCCGCGAAGCATTTCCTCGAAGCGATCAAGATCGCGCGTATCGGCGATGTCAACGGCGCGGAGCGCGCCCTGTCCGACGACGAACGCACGCGCATCGCGGTGCATGAAGCGGGTCACGGACTCGTCGCGGCGCTGCTCGACACGGGCGTGCTCGAAGAAGTGACGATCCTGCCGCGCGGCGGCGCGTTGGGCGTAGCGCTCATCACGAAGATGCAGGACAAGCATCTGTATCGCGAGACCGAACTGCGCAACGAGATTCAGGTGCTGCTCGGCGGGCGCAATGCGGAACTGCTGATGTTCGACGAAGCATCGAGCGGCGCGGCGTCGGATCTTCAGGAAGCTTCGCGCATCAGCCTCGACATGGTGTCGAAATTCGGCTTCAACGAGGACGGCAATCTCTTTAGTCTCGCCGCCCTGCCGCAGCAGTATGCGGGCTTGCAACTGAAGAATTCGATCGGACACGCGAACGCGTTGCTGCACGATCTGAGCGACGAATGCTTCGCGCTACTGCAGGCGAACGAGCCGGTGTTGCGTGCGATCGCCGATCAGTTGCTCG
The DNA here is from genome assembly GCF_964261745.1 of Caballeronia sp. S22. Lineage (NCBI taxonomy): Bacteria > Pseudomonadati > Pseudomonadota > Betaproteobacteria > Burkholderiales > Burkholderiaceae > Caballeronia > Caballeronia sp. S22. The sequence continues at coordinate 242,525 of NZ_OZ180037.1, forward strand.
AATCTGAGACCGTGCCGGGCGAGACCGTGTATCGGCTGATTCGCGAGCACGCGGCGGCAGTGGAGAATGCGCAAGCGGCGGTCAACGAAGTGTTGGCCGCCTGAGCGCTTCTGCTATCGCGGGAAACGTATCGGGACGCGAAGGCCGCGTTCCGCTGGCTCGAAACCGCGTTCGGTTTCGAGCCGATGTTCATCTTCTTCGATGCCAATGGCAATCACAACGCATCGCCGTTTTTCCGCTTCGACCGGTATTCCGTCGGCGACATCAGAAACTGCTTTCTGAATACCTTCGAAAATCTTTCCCCATTGGTCAATCCCGTTCTGCGCGCGATCTTGTCGATCGGCAAATCGCTTTTGACAAGCAGTTCACAACTCAGATCGAGGCGCGCACGCAGAAGATATTGCGACGGCGTGAGCCCCATCTCACGTTTGAACAGACGCAGGAAGTTGCGCTCACTCATCGCGACGGTGCGAGCCGCATCGCCGACCGAGATGGGACGTCCGCAATTGCGTTCGAGCCAGCGTGCGGATTCCTGCGCCTTTTCGGCCAACGTGGTCGTGCCGATCGTGCTCAGCATGATCGGCAGATGCTGATCGTTCGACGAAGAGAGACGGTCAGCCACCGCGGTCGCGATGTCGTAGCCGAGATCGCGCTTCACGAGCGCGAGCGAATTGATCAGCGCGTCGTTGCGTTCTGTCGAGGCCGCACTCTTCGACGTCCCGGTATGCCATACGCCACGGCCTACCGATGCCCAGTCGCGCCGTGAAATACCCGCGGCCGCAAGCATCACGTCGCCATTGCCGAGCGAACTGACCACGCCGCTTTGAGAACACGCGATCCTCAATGAATCGATGAGGCTTTCATCCGCGGCCGCACGCGTCACGCCGGTTCCGCCCGCGACATACAGCGCATCGAAGCCCTGGAACCGCTGGCCGCCCAATCGTTCCGTCCATACGCATACCGACGACGAACAGGCAACCGCGCCACCGCGCGCGGAGACCAGACGGACGCTATAGGTCACGCCATTGCTGAGGCCGGACGACTGCGTTTCGTTGGCGATATGAAGTGCCTCGGCGAGCGTTCCTGCACCGAGAAGAGAGAATCCGTCGTAAAGCAAAATTCCTATGAGCTTTGTCACTCTCTCTTCAGATGAGTGATAAAGACTGCTGATCTCTGCATCGCCGAAGGCCGTAACGTGAGACATGGCGTTAGCTCCCTATGTTTCGGTTGCAGATATATGGGGTAGTTTGCGTATGATTCCGGCAGGTTAGTCTTCTATTCGGTACATCCTTTCCGCCGTGGCGGGCAAGAGCATGATCTTGGCCGAGAATGCCGCATCGATCCGACAAGCGCCCACGGCCTTCGACTTCGCCCACGTTTCTTCGCGAAATCAGCGATAGCATTCGGACTACCAATCTATTTGGAAGCTTACGAAACGCATGTCCTTCGAATGACGCAACGAGGGCAAGCGCAAACGTTTTCTTTTTATATTTCCCGGGATCGAAAGATTCAGTCCGAATGAAAGTTATCTCATTCGAATTGCAGTTCGATGTATTGGTTTGTCCACGTCGAAAACGGCGCTTTCCAAAAGCTATCGGCCACCCGGCCAACACCTTGCCGAATTCCGTCACGCGTACAGCCGTGAACCGCGCGGTGGCTACCCTCTGTCGTGAATGAGTACATCTCGAGGACTTGTTTTCGTTTCGGAGCCGCCTCTCATGAGCTTCAGTCAGCGCTACTCGCAATACTATGATCTTTTCTATCATGAGAAAAACTACAAGGCAGAAGCCGAGTTCGTAGCCAACCTTCTAGGACGATATGGAATAGTCGGCGGCAATCTGATGGACCTCGGTTGTCGAACCGGCCGCCATGCGGCGGAACTGGCAACCACAGGATTCAGCGTGGCCGGCATCGACACCAGTGCGGACATGCTCGCCCGCGCGGATGCAAGGCGCATCACACTGCCGGGCTCGGTCGCCAGGCGGCTGAAGTTCCAGCAAGGTGATGCACGCACCGTCCGAACTGACGAGCTCTATGACGCCGTAGTCTCGCTGTTTCATGTCGCGAGCTATCAGACGACCAACGCCGACTTCATGGCCATGTGCCACACGGCGGCGACGCATCTGCCGCGCTCCGGGCTGTTCCTGTTCGATTGCTGGTACGGCCCGGCGGTGCTTGCCGATCCGCCAAAAGTGCGCATCAAGCGCGCATGCAGCGAAGATACCGGGCTGATACGAATCGCCGAGCCGATGATGCGTCCGCACGATAATACGGTAGCCGTCAAATACACGATCCTCATGACGGATTGGAAAACGCAAAGCGTCGAGACAGTTCTCGAGACTCACGTCATGCGCTATATGTTCAGGCCCGAAGTCGAGCTCATGCTGGATCTCAGTGGCTTCGAGATACTCGATAGCGTGAGATGGATGGGCGGCGAACTCGGCGCCGCGGATCTGTCAGCGACGTTCGTCGCGAGAAAAAGATGATGCGCGCGTGTCGCACGCCTGCCCGCGCAATGCGGCCGGATCAATAAGCGTTGATGCTGCGCAGCCCCTTGAACACCGTCGCGGCGATGATGCGCATATCCAGTGAGAAAGACCAGTTCCCCAGATAGTACAAATCATGCGCCACGCGCGCTTCCATTTTCTCTATCCGGTCCGTCTCCCCACGAAAGCCATTGACCTGCGCCCAGCCGGTGATTCCCGGCTTGATCCGATATCGATGGATATAACCTTGCACGACTTTCTGATACAGATCGTCATGTTCGAGCGCATGCGGACGCGGTCCCACAACGGACATGTCCCCGCGCAATACATTGAAGAATTGCGGCAGTTCGTCGAGGCTCGTGCGACGCAGAAACGCGCCGACGCGCGTCACTCGTGGATCGTTACGCGTAGCTTGCCGGAGGACGCCGGCCTTCTCGGCATGCAGGCGCATCGAGCGGAACTTGTAGATGGTGAACTCCCGTCCATCCGCGCCCTTGCGGCGCTGCCTGAAAAATACGGGTCCTGGCGAACTCACCTTGACCGCAATGGCGATGACGATCAAAAGCGGTGCAATTGCGATAAGCGCCGCGAGCGCGAATAGCCGATCGAAAACGTCTTTCTGCAGCAAAGCTCTCTGTGAAATCGGAGAAGCCATGAGATTGATCGCGGCCACACCCAGCAAGTCCGTCACGCCGCTTTCGAAGAGCGCGAGACTGCGCACGTCGGGAATGAACCGCACATTGACGAGATCGTCGCGGAATTCATTTACGAAGCGCAGGATGGTTCGATCTTGCGATAGCGGCAGCGCAAGCCACACTTCGTCCACCCGCTCCTCGCGGACATGCCTGACGAATGCATCGAAATCATCGAATACGGGCACGCTCGAAGTTATCGGCAATTCGGCGGAAGCGTTGAATACGGCGATCGTGCGAAATCCCGAATGACTCGCGCGCTCGATTCTTCTCATGATCGATTCGCAATGCCGCCCACAGCCGACGACAGCCACCCGATGAAAGTTCATCCCAGCATGACGCATGCGCGCAAGCACCGCATGCGTGGCAAGACGTCCCATGATCATCAGCGCACCCGACATCGCGGTCCAGTATGCAAACCAGAGCCGGGAGACATCGTCGATTCGATGCAACGAGAACATCAGAACGAGTACGCATGCCTGCACGACGAGCCACGCGAGCGAAACATGACTCGCCAGCACGAGCTTGCTGCGCCCGCGCCACGACTCGTACACGCCGAAACCCGGGAACAGCACGAGCGAAAACGCCGCTGCAAAGGCGACGAAAGGCATGTAGTAGCCCGGCTCGGCAATACTGTCGAACCGGATTCGCGATGCTACGGTGGCGCCGCCCACCACCATGACGACATCGAAAAGCCGCGCCAGCAATCCCTGAAAATCGCGCATGTCATACCTCGGTTTCGAGAGCGCTGTCGATAAGATCAGATGCGGCCGTAGCAATCGTCCAGACGCACGATGTCGTCTTCGCCGAGATAAGAGCCCGATTGAACTTCGATGATTTCGAGCTGCACCTTGCCCGGGTTTTCCAGACGATGCCGCACGCCAAGCGGAATATACGTCGATTCGTTTTCCGAGAGCAGAAACTGGTCATCGCCTCGCGTGACGAGCGCCGTGCCGCGCACGACGACCCAATGCTCTGCACGATGATGATGCATCTGCAGCGACAGCCGAGCGCCCGGCGCCACCACGATATGCTTGACCTGAAAACGCTCGCCGCGTTCAATCGAATCGTAAAAGCCCCAGGGACGACGCACCTTGCGGTGCATTTCCGCCTCGGGCGCATGCTGCTCGCGGATGCGCGCGACGAGGCGCTTGATATCCTGCGCATGCGATCGGTCGGCGACGAGCACGGCATCATCGGTATCGATTACGACGACGTTGGCGGTCCCGACGCACGCGACCAGACGGCCACCCTCGGATCGCGCATAGCTCGAAGTCGCGCCTTCGAAGACCACACGTCCGCTCGAAACGTTACCGAGTCCGTCCTTCTCCATCGCTTCCCACACCGCGTCCCACGAGCCGAGATCCGACCAGCCCGCCGTCAGCGGCACGACCACGCCCTTGCAAGGTGAGATGGCTTCGCCGATATGCTCCATCACCGCGTAATCGATCGAGTCGGAAGGAACGCGCCCGAACTGATCCGGACACGGACGAATGAAGCGGCCGTCGACCTTGCCGTCCTTGAGCGCGGCGATGCATGTCGCGTGCATCTCGCCGTTGAGGTGATGAAGCGCATCGAGCCACACGCTCGCCCGAACGACGAAGATACCACTGTTCCACCAATAACTTTGCGCGGCCACGTATTGCGCGGCGAGTTCGGCCGCCGGCTTTTCGACGAAGCGGTCGATAAGATGCGCACCGTTATCGAGCGGTTCACCCAGGCGTATATAACCGAAGCCGGTATCGGGCCGTGTCGGCGGAATGCCCAAGGTCACGATCATGCCGCGTTCCGCATGGTCCGCGGCGATGGCGATTGCGCCATGCAACGCAGGGATGTCCGAAATGGAATGATCCGACGGCATCGCCACGAGAATCGCGTCCTCGCCGCGATCGATGGCTGCAAGCGCCGCGAGCGTAAGCGCGGGCGCCGTATCGCGGCGTGCGGGTTCGACGATGATCTTCGCATCCACACCGCAGAGCCGCACCTGCTCTTCCGTGGTGAAGCGATGCTCTTCGCCGCATACGATGATCGGTTGCGCATCGACGTCGAAATCGCCCGCGAACCCGTCCATTCTTATGACGGTCGCCTGCAGCAGCGAGTCCCGTCCGACCACGCCGATCAGCTGCTTCGGAAACTGCTCGCGCGACATCGGCCACAGACGTGTGCCCGATCCGCCCGCAAGTATGACCGGGACGATGCGACGGCAGGAACGGATGCCCGGCGTCTGCTCGCGCGCCATTGTCACCACGCCTTCAGAACTCGTTGCGCTTTCCATGGCTGCACTCCGTGAGTGGTCACGATGAACCTTTGAGGGGAACGCTGCGCCCGACTGTCTCGCCTAAAGAAATGTAGCCAGCATATTTCGAACCGCGGCCACCGACTGATCCTGCTGCGCTTCGGTAAGCGCAAGGCCGCTCGGCAGATAGAATCCGCGCCGGCTCATGCGTTCGGCGACCGGATAACGCTCTCCCTCGAAGAGACCCTGTTTGAGGAAGACCGGTTGCTCGTGCATGGGCCAGAAAAAAGGCCTCGCGCTCACGCCTGCTTCGGCCAACATGGCGCGCGCTTCGTCCGCGTCGATGGGCACACTTTCATCCAGCACCAGACCGAATACCCAATAGATGTTATCGGCATATGCGCACGCCACCGGTGCAAGTTCGATTCCCCGGACACCGCGCAAAAGCGATTCATAGCGACGCCCCAGCTCCCGCTTTCTCGCGATGTGCGCATCGAGCTTTTCGAACTGCGCAAGCCCTACCGCCGCCTGAAGGTTACTCATTCGATAATTCCAGCCGAGCTCTTCATGCACGAAACGCCTTTCGGGCTTGAAGCACAGATTTCGCAGGCTTCGTGCCCGCGCGGCCAGCGCGTCGTCGTCGCAGAGAATCATGCCGCCTTCGCCCGTCGCGATATGCTTGTTCGCATAGAAGCTAAAGCAGGAAATCTCACCGAAGCTACCGCACTGCCGCCCTTCGTAGGTCTGACCAATGGCCTGCGCCGCATCTTCGATGACCGTGAGACCGTGCTTCCGCGCGAGATCCAGCACAGGCGTCATGTCCACGGGCAAACCGAAAGTGTGCACGGGCATGATCGCACGCGTGCGGCTCGTGATGGCCTCTTCGATCTTCGCGACGTCCATGTTCCATGTATCCGCGCGCGAATCGACCAGTCGCAACTTCGCGCCCGTACGAACGATCGCGGATGCGCAGGAAATGATCGTATGTGTCGGGATGATTACTTCGTCGTCGGGACCAAGCCCGAGCGCCGCAGCGGCGACGTCCAGCGCCGCGCTTCCGTTTGCCACTGCGATCGCATGCTTGCGGCCCACATATTGCGCCATTGCCTGTTCGAAGCGCTCGACGAATGCGCCATCCGACGATATCCAGCCAGTCTCGATGCACTGGTTCAGGTAGATCTTTTCATTTCCATCGAGCAGGGGTTCATTGACGGGAATCATCGGGGTCCTCTTTCGGTTTCGAGTTCCTTGAAGCGCACTTTCTCCTGCTCACCAATATACGGTCCTTGCTTCACTTCGATGAAAGATGCGTCATCGAGTACTTCGAAGCCGTGTCCGCCCGCCGCCAGCAGGATGACATCGCCGGGCAGCAACACGCGGCTCGTCACGGGTTCCCGATCCGCGGTATAGAGCCTGACCAGCATACGGCCACGCTTCATAAAGAGGACTTCTTGCGTCCACTCGATCCGACGCGGAACACATGTATGCACATGCGCGTCGATCAATTTTCCTGCTGGATGTTCCATGTAGGCGAGCTGCTGAGGAAACTCTCTTGGCGTCAGAAAGTTGACCCCTTCTTTCGAGTACGAGTCGCGGACGATGATGGCCAGCGTGACGCCCGCAACCGAGATGACTTCGAGATTCGGATTCTGAACGACCGCAGTGTTTCCTTCTGCCGATAAAGATTCCATGTTTATCCCCGACGAGAGCCTGCCGCATCCTTCCGGCACTGCAAACGTTCCGGAAGCCCGCTCGAGGCAAATCACGAGCCCGTGAACGGCCTCCGCACGCCCACGAAGCTTAGGACCGGCACACGGATGAGCGGACCTGAATGGCCGAATTAACCATGACGTTGGCCGAAGCGGATCTCGCGATACGCGATCGTTCGCGCATGCTCTTATCGGCCATGTTGTCGACCGAGAGAAAGCGCAGCTAGCGACAATATCTTGGCACCGTCCGCCACAACCCAAACCTTGTTTATATGCATGGCTAACCTGACAATCGCACGTCAAGCTCGCACGTCAAGCCTCTCGGAATCCAGTGTCTGCGGGAAATCACGTTCCGATCAACGCACCTCAATGGACGATTGAGCATCAACATGAACAAAGGTTCTCGGATCTATGTCGCCGGACATCAAGGCATGGTCGGCTCAGCCCTTCTACGGTGTCTCGCCAGTCGCGGGTATCGCGATGTGATCACGCGATCACGACAGCAACTGGACTTGCTGGATCAGCGTGCCGTGACGGAATTCTTCGCCAGGGAGAACATCGACGTCGTGCTCCTCGCCGCGGCCAAGGTGGGCGGAATACATGCGAACTCGTCCCAGCCCGCCTCGTTTCTCTACGAGAATCTCGTCATTGAAACCAATGTTATCCATGCAGCATTTGCGCATGGCACGCCCGAGCTGGTCTTCTTCGGTTCGTCCTGCATCTATCCGAAGTACTGCCCACAGCCTATCCGCGAAGACTATCTGCTCACGAGCGGCTTCGAGCAGACCAATGAGGCCTACGCCATCGCCAAAATCGCCGGGCTCAAGCTCTGTGAAGCCTATAGCCGGCAGCACGGAATGCGCTACATATCGGTTATGCCCACGAATCTCTATGGCCCGAACGATAACTACGATCTGCAGAACGGGCATGTTCTGGCAGCGCTCATACGCAAGACACATGAGGCGAAGCTCAACGAGATGGACTCGCTCTCCGTGTGGGGCTCCGGATCGCCCAGACGGGAATTCCTGCACGTCGACGATCTCGCCTCCGCCGTGCTCGCCCTGCTGGACAGCGCGCACGCCGAGGGTGTGTTCAATATCGGGTATGGCAGAGACATCGCGATTGCGGACCTCGCGCGCCTGATTTGCGATGTCGTCGGCTTTTCCGGATCGCTGAAGTTCGACTTGTCGAAGCCGGATGGAACGCCGAGAAAACTGCTCGACGTGTCGAAGCTGGTCGCACTGGGCTGGTCGCCCACGATAACGCTGAGGGACGGCATTGCGGCGACGTACGCCGACTTTACCGCGAACGTGCAGAGAAACGGATACGCCAACGCCTAGCCCGCACGCGCCACTCACAACGATTCGGAGAACCCCATGGCAAGCTTGCCGCTGAACGCAGATTCGACCTTCGACGACGGGCAAATCCAGGACGCCGCGCACAATGCGCCGGCTCATGCCGACCTGTCCGCCCGTGAGACAGAACAAGCGCTCTTTACCCCCGAGTTCCTCTCCGTCGATGTCGGGCACGTGGTCGACGAGCTGAATCAGAAAGGATACTTCGCGTTTCCTTCGGCGCTATCGCCCGAGGCCATAGAGACCATAGAACGCGATGCGACCGAAACGAAGCATAAATTGAACGTCAATAAGGTCAGCGGCGTGTTCTCGGAACGGCAATACTATCTGACGAACCTGCTCGCGATTTCCAGGACTTTCTACGAGTTCTCGACCTCACCGTTCGTCTTCGGGGTGTGCGAAGGATATCTCGGCGATCAGTTTCGCCTCAAGGCGTTGCGATACTACGAAACCTATGGCGGCCACCATATGCAGTGGCATACCGACAACAAGACCGACCGGGAGTTCGCCCATATCCCCGGCATCATCTTTATCTTCTATGTTTCGGATGTCGAAGACGGCGAGTTTCAGTATGTCGAAGGCTCGCATTTGTGGTCCGGAGAAAAAGCGTACAGCGACTATACGGACGAGTTCATTGCCGATAACTTTTCGTCCTCCGTCAAATCCTTCAAGATGCCGCGTGGATCGCTCGTCATTTACAACACATATGGCATTCACCGGGCGAGACCGGTAGTGGACAGAAACTTCGTCAGGAAGAGCGTCTTCTTTCAGGTTGACAGTGAAATCAATAAATCCGAGCCCATCATCGTCAATACCGAATTCATTTCGAGACTCGATGATCGAATCTCGACATTCCTCGGTTTCGGTCGTCCCTCGAACTATGAGGTCTTTCCCAATACGTCGCTCAATTCGCTTCCGCTCGACGGGACCATGATGTCCGTCATGGGAAAGTACATGTTGTACCGGATGGCGCGCACGGCGTTCGCGAGCATTCCCCAGGCTCTCAAGCCCACGCTAAGGAAGATGATCGGGCGATGACTTTCGGCAATCGACGATGCACCGATAGCGCCTACCGCGTTGCGCGTTCGGCCAGGATCGAAGACAGCGTGCGTCTGAAGGCGCCTTGTGTCAGCAGGCCCGAAGTCGCGGCTATTGCCTGCTCGATCTTCGTTCGCTTGCGCAGATAGATCTCCTCGGCGCTTCCGAGCGCATCGACGATCGACGCCGCTTCCGGCTTCGCAAAGCATATGGCTTCGTGAATCTCCTTCACGCTGATAGCCGGAAGGTCGGTGGATATGACCAGTCTTCCAGACGCGACATACTCGATAACCTTGAACGGAAAGACGCCATTGCTCATCTTTTCGATCGAAGCGTGCAGATTGACCAGCACATCACAGTCCGAAATCAGTGAGAGCAAAGTCGTTTCATCGACACGGCCGTGAAAGTGCACCGAATGATTCTCGGCCGAAAGCGCCGCGAACTCCGATGCAAGCGGACCCGATCCGCACACATGGAAGGTGAAGCGCCCGTTCGATAAACGGATCAGATCGAGAACGACATCGGCGCCTTTCTCGGCACTCAACCCGCCAAAATATCCGATGACGGTCCGCTCACCCTTCGCGCGCGAGAACGGCAGTCGCCGCCCGCATGTTTCGAGCAGGCCGTCGGACACCACGCCCGGACACAACACGACGGGGCAGCCGCTACGTCGATGCTCACGTATCGATAGATATTCATTCACCGCGAGGCATAGCGTCGGGGCCGGCAGAAGGAAACGCCATGCAATGAAGTCGAGCATGGGCTTGGGATGCCAGCGTCGTCGCGAGAAGAGCCAGTCTTCGAACTCGAGAACGAGACGCGCTCCTGAGCGTCTCGTCAGCACGCGAGCCAGCATCGATTCGAATGCGTACGGGTTATAGATCCATACGACATCCGGATTTCCAAACTTCAAGATTTCACGACTCACGGCCGCCACTTCGAATAGATTCAACATCTTCCCGACCGGTCTTGCGGGATATCGGCGCAGCGTAATCTCACGGATATGCGCGTCGCCGACGCGCGCATCGCGAACTTCTCTGGGCAAATACGCTTCTTCTTCGTGCGCAGTATTCACCAACACGACATCGCGCGTCAGTTGTGTGGCCAGAGTGAGAAAGAACTCCAGTTTGCGAGCGGCCCCGAGGTCTCTGTTCGACTCGCGATTGGCTGCGCTATAGGGCGCGATAAACACCAGCATGTCCACTCCGCAGCACGTGTTCGAATAGGTGATTCCGGGCTACGTCGCCCGATGGCAGGCGCTCGCCAAAGTTCACGCGAGGCGCCCGACTCGGGCTAAGCCCTTCCTCACTCGTGATGCTCCAGCGCCCGGTATCCGGCGAGCGTGATCAGCGCGTCGCGTTTCGCTATCTGATAGTCGGAGAGCACCATCTCCTTCACGAGCGCATCGAACGTCACTGTCGGCGACCATCCCAGTTTTGCATGGGCTTTCGACGGGTCTCCCAGCAACGTTTCAACTTCTGTTGGCCTGAAATAGCGAGGATCGACCCGAACGATAACCGTGCCCGGCGGAACGCGGCATTCCTTGCTGGTGACGGCTTCGACGATGCCGACTTCATCGACACCGCTTCCCTCGAAGCGCAGCTTGACGCCGAGTTCCGACGCCGCCTTCTGAACGAATTCCCTCACGCTGTACTGCACGCCCGATGCGATTACGAAGTCCTCCGGCTCCGGTTGCTGAAGCATGAGCCACTGCATCTGAACGTAGTCGCGTGCATGTCCCCAGTCGCGCAACGCGCCGAGATTACCGAGATACAGACAGTCCTGCGATCCGATCGCGATGCGGGCAATGGCTCGCGTGATCTTGCGCGTCACGAAGGTCTCTCCACGAACCGGCGACTCGTGATTGAACAGAATCCCGTTGCACGCGTAAATGCCATAAGCCTCGCGATAGTTCACCGTGATCCAGTACGCATATAACTTTGCCACGGCATAAGGGCTTCGCGGATAAAACGGCGTGGACTCCCGCTGAGGCACTTCCCTGACTAACCCGTATAACTCCGATGTCGACGCCTGATAGAAACGCGTGCGCTTCTCCAAACCCAATATGCGAATTGCTTCCAGTATCCGAAGTGCGCCCAGTCCATCCGCGTTGGCTGTGTATTCGGGCTCCTCGAAGGACACGGCGACGTGGCTCTGCGCGGCCAGATTGTAGATCTCGTCCGGCTGAACACGTTGAATGATGCGCAGAATGCTGGTCGAATCGGTCAGATCGCCGTGGTGCAAATGGAAGCGGCGCTGCGCCACATGATCGTCCTCATACAGATGGTCGATCCGGTCGGTGTTGAAGAGCGATGAACGGCGTTTTACGCCATGCACCTCATAGCCCTTGTCCAGCAGGAATTGTGCGAGATAGGAACCGTCCTGACCGGTGATCCCGGTAACCAGCGCGACCTTGTTCGGCATCGTTTCTTCTCCTCATGTGCGTACGCCACGTTCAAAATTCATTCAGGCGGTCTTGATGCTGGTCTCGCCTCGTCCGCTGCCATATCCGTACGAGGCACCGTATCCCGAGCCGTATGTGGATCTGTCGGCGGGAACATCGGTGAAAAGCACGCCGCTCACGCTGACGCCGCCCTTTTGCAAACGGCTCAACGCCTCGTGAACTTCGGCGACGGAATGTCTCCCGTGCCGCACCACGAAGAGGGTTGTCCCTGCCTGGCGTCCGATCAGCGTGGCGTCGGTGACAGCCAGCACGGGCGGCGTATCGATGACGACGCAGTCGTAACGCATGGATACCGCGTGGATCAATTCGCTTAAGCGTCCGCTCATGAGAATGTCCGCGGGATTGAGCGAGTCGCCGCCGCGCGAGATCAGATCGACGCCGTCCATGACGTCGCGCCGCACCACATCGTCGAATGCGTCTCCGTTCAGCAGCTCGCGCAATCCAGGACCGGCAGACGGCGCGAAAGACGCGTGCATGTTGCCCATGCGCATGTCGGCGTCGATAAGAAGGACTCGCTTTCCGCCGGCCGCCTGAACAGCCGCAAGATTGGCCGATAGAAACGACTTGCCGGCGCCGGGCGTCGAGCTCGTAATCATGATCACGTTGTTGCGCGGCGTCGCGCTGATCGACTGCAACGCCGTACGGAGACTTCGCACGCCTTCCACCGCGACGTCGCATGGTGAGCGCGCCGCCAGCACGTGAACGCCGGGATGTCTGCGGCGTATGTCGTCCTGCAATCTCACCTGCCGCTCGCTATGCGGCACGACCGCGCAGACAGGAATGCCAAGGGCCCGCTCGATCTCGACACTCCGCTCCACGCCGCCGATCATCGCTCTGCGCAGGAAAGCCGCAGCGATTCCGAGGACGATGCCCAGCCCCGCGGACAGCGACAGAAGCACGCGCCAATTTGGTTTTACCGCCTTTTCCGGCGTCATGGCGCGATCGACGATACGCACATTGCCGACGTTACCCGCCTTGATGACGCGAAGCTGTTGCGCGCTATTCAGGAGACTCGTATATAGCTCGGTGTCGACACGCACGTCGCGCATGAGACGAAGCGCCGTCTGCTCGGTGTCCGGCAAGGTCGCGACGCGCCTGCTCAGAGCTTCGCGGTCCTGTTGCAAGCGGGAAATCTTGGCATTGATCCCCGTGAGCGTCGGATAGCCCGGCTGATAGTGCTGGGCGACATCGTCGCGCTGCTGCGTGAGTGAGCGCATAGCCGTATCGAGATCGACCACTTGTTGCAGCAACAGCCGGCTTTCGGTGCTGAGATCGATCGTTCCTTTGCTGTTTCGAAAAGCGTTGTATTGCTCTTCCGCGTGCTGGAGTTCCTCCCGGAGTTTCGGTAACTGACTCTCCAGGAAAAGAAGCGAATGCTCGGCTTCTGAAGACCTTCTCGCGAGGTCCTGCGCGAGGTATTCCTGAGCGACCGTATTGACGATATCGGCCACGCGCAATGGATCTGCGCCCTCGAGCGCAATGCCGATCATGCCCGACTGAGCCTTGCGTTCCGATATCGACAAGGCATTCTGGAGTGCAAGAATAGCCGCCTGTGCCGAGTTCGCCGTCAGGGTGAATTCACATCCGGCGGGCGCGTCGAGGTCGGCGACGAGCACGCGGACTTCTCCATTGCCATAAGGCGTCGTCAATTGCTTTCCCACCGTTCCCTGTCCGAGAACGATTCCATCCGGCGCGATCAGTTCGAACGACTTGTCCTTTCCAGCCTTGACGAGAAACTGCTGGCCGATTGCCGAGCGCGACACGTCGAACGCCGAGACTTCGATTGCCTCGTCACCCCATGCGAAACGCCGCAAACCGAAAGGCAGTTCCGAGCCACTCCATCCTCCACCGCCTAGCCTCGCGATCCAGCGACCGATAAGCGGAAAATAGCGCGGATGCGCAGCAACTTCGAGGTGCAATTGGCGCACCGTCTCGCCTACCACGAGCCGCGAACGAATCAGCTCCATCTCGGTATCAGCGTCCGCCTTCACCTTTGAATCGAATATTGCGGAAAGCCGACCCAGCGCTTCGGTGTCCGAGGAACTCGACGTCTGCGTGCCGATTTGCACGAGCGCATCCGCTCGATACATCGGCTGATTCAACGCTCCGTAGAACGCTCCCAGCGCGAAAGTGCCGAGCGCGACCGCGCATACGAGACGCCGGCTGTCGAAGACGACCCGGAAGTAATCCGATATCGACACGTTGTCCCCGTGCATCGAATCTCCCCGCGTGCTCTGCTTCATCGAGACCATATTTATGCCGATCGGGTTCGTTGCGTCCCGAAAGCAAGGCACGCCCGGGAGACGCGATTGTGTGAAGAACGACGCGTGGATTGTGCGTTCGTCCGGACAGTTACCCTGGTTCTCGTCAACGAAGAAACGAAGCAGCACGGAATCATGGGACGATAGGTCCACGAGGTTCCCCGTCTCCGCCACGATGAGAACTCTACATATATCTCCGCCGCACGTTTCGCTTGCCGACTGAAATCGCCAAGATGTTGTCGGCAACGGCAATAGTGCCGGTAATAACCGGACCGTCGTATGGATGGGTGGCGTGCTTCGGCAAGGCTTTGTCGGCTGGCGCGAACAAGCGTCTTGTACCATCCGACGGATAACTGATATCAGGCTTCACATATTCGCCGCGCGAAACCCATTGAAGAATGTTCATTCAATTCCAAATTCTAATTAGGTACCCGAATGAAAATCCTGATGATTTCGCTGAACTATGCCCCCGAGGTCTCTGGCATCGGGAAGTATTCGTCAGAGCTTGCAGAATGGTTCGCAAAACGGGGCCATACAGTACGCGTGATCACGGCGTCACCATACTATCCAGGCTGGCGGGTACAGGAAGGGTATAGCGCACGCAGGTACTCGACAGAAGCGCTCAACGACGTGTCGGTAATGCGCGTGCCGTTCTGGTGTCCCCGGCGGCCCTCCGGAATAAAACGCCTGATTCACCTGATGAGTTTCGCCATTGCCGCCATACCCCGGGCGCTTGCTCAGATACGCTGGCGTCCCGATCTCGTGTGGTTCGTCGAGCCGCCCTTGTTCGCGAGCCCGCTCGCATTGCTGACCGCGCGCGCAAGCGGCGCGCTTTGCTGGCTTCACATTCAGGACTATGAGATTGATGCGGCATTCAACCTCGGCATGCTCAAAGGTGACGGCTTGCAAAGGCTCTGCCTGAAGGTCGAGCGAGCGCTTCTTACGCGCGTGGACGGCGTTTCAACCCCTTCGGCGGCGATGACGCAACGCGCCGCCTCGAAAGGCGTAGCCGATGACAAGCTGTGTCTCGTGCCAAACTGGGTCGACACCGCGAATATTCGGCCATTGGGGCGAACGAGTGCTTACCGTGGCCGGCTCGGGATCGACGAAGGCGCGATCGTGGTGCTGTATGCCGGGAATCTGGGCGCCAAGCAAGGCCTCGAACTGCTTCCTGACGCCGCGCAATTGCTGCTGCATCGGCGTGACATCGTCTTCGTCATATGCGGCAATGGTCCGGCGCGAGAGCATCTGAAGGCGCAAGCGGCGGGGCTTCCGAATATCAAGCTTATCGGCTTGCAATCGAACAAGCGTTTCAATGAATTGATGGGCCTTGCGGATATCCACGTTCTCCCTCAACGTGCCGACGCGGCCGATCTCGTGATGCCCTCCAAGCTTGGCGCGATGCTCTCGAGCGAACGGCCGGTTGTCGCAACTGCCGCCGAACATACGGAGTTATGGAACATCGTTCATGCGGTGGGCATCGTAACCGAGCCCGGCTCCGCGGCCGCAATGTCGCAGGCGATTGCCCGCCTCGCCGACGATCCTGCATTGCGAGAACGCCTCGGCGCGCTCGGGCGAGGTTATGCGACGACCCATCTTTCGCGAGAAAAGATCCTCACTGCGTTCGAGAGCCGAGTGGTGATCGACCTCCGGAAGAAGCGCGGAATCCCGGATCGCGTCATTACTTGAGTCGGTGCCGCGTGTACGCGGCAATCCGGCATTTCGACTCACACAACGTGCGCAAGAATGCGCCTTCTGAATAGCCCGATGTACACGACATAGTCTGCCACTACGCTGGCAATGATGGTTGCCCAGATCGCCCAATCGACCGTGCCGAACTTCTTGAGCAGGTATATCTTGAGCGGAATGGAGATCAGGCAAAAGACCAATACGGTAAGCAACTGCGGTCGCAGTTCATTCACGCCGTTGAGAAAGATCGCGAAGGAATTGCCCGTTGCTTCGACCACGGCGGACACGGCCACGGCGCACCGGAGTTCAAACGGCACATCGAGTTGATCGCCGGTCCAGACCTTCATAAGCCATGACGACAACGCGAGGATCGTCATGCTCATCAGCAACGCAGTTCCCGTGGTCACGCACATGGACAGCTTCAGCGTATTTCTGATGAATACCTTTTCGCCTCGTGATCGCGCGTCCGCATAGAGACCCCACAGCGGGACCGACAGCATCCCGATCGTCACGGCAATCGCCTGGAATAGCCGTTGGGCGACCGCGAGTCTCGCCACTTCCTTGACACCGAGAACGTTCGATACGATCAACGGGTCGCAGGCGCTGCCGCATATCATTCCGATCTGGAGGATGAAGAATATGCTCCCCGTCTTCATCAGCGCCGTGCTGTCGCGCCAGCCAGGACCGGCCCAGATGCGGCGGCAGAGTGAAAATATCCGCTCGCGATAAAGGCGCACCAGAAGGATCAAGGCGCTCGCGACTTGCACGCCGTACGTGCACAGGACGAGATATGGCATGGGCGCATGCGAGCGCGCACAGAGATAGAGCAGCGGCAACGAGCAAAAATATCCGATCGCCGCAACCGTATGAGGCTCCCACGCCCGCTGCAGACCGAAGAACACCTTTCTCACGCCACCCAGCGGAATGTTCACGCAAAACAGCGTGATGAAGGTAAGCGTGGACAATACAGCTTCCCGCGCGACCTCCGCCGACCCGATCTTGAGCACCCGCTGAAAGTCGATCAACATCACGGCGCCGGTCAATACACCTCCAGCCCCCAGACCGATTATGGTGAGCAGTAATACCCCGCGCGTTACGATCGTCTGCACGGCGTCGTCATCGTCGGCCGCTTTGGCATCGGCAACGAGATTGACAAGTCCGTTCGCGACGCCCAGATCCAGAACCTGCAGCATGACCGCGAGACTCGATATCGTCATCCAGATGCCGAAGCGCTCTTGTCCGAGATAGGGGAGCGTAAAGGATACCGACAGCACCACCACCGCAAAGCCCAGCGCCGCACTTACCGCGTTGCAGCCGACCGAGCGCGCGGCGCGGACATAGCGCTCCCTGTCGCGCCCTTCGGAAGCGCCGACACCAAAAGGCAAACGACGGAAACATAACCGTAGGATGGAAGCCGGTGCGCGCGCGAAAGAACGATCTGAAAGCGCCATGAGGTCGTCTCATCTATGACGCTTCTCTTCCGCTCGACGATAACCCAGGGAAAGAACAGCGACGGTTAAACGGAACATCGGCATCGACAACTTCGGACGGGCGCGCAAGCACGCCAAAGTTCACGCAATCCGGCCGCTCATCAAAGCGATATAGTTTTGGGCGACGCGGGAAACGTGGAAGCGATCTTCGAAGCATTGCTTCGCCGCGACTCTCATCGCAGTCTTGGTGTCTTCCGGCAAACGCGTCCATTGCATAAGGAGGCGGGTGATGCCCTGCTGCGTGTCTTCGTCCGCGAGTCCGGCGCCATCGCCGACGACCTCCTGCCAGATTCCGACCTTATCGGTCAAAAGCACCGGCACTCCGCATGCGAGTGCTTCGACCACTACCACGCCGAAGTTCTCCTGATGCGATGGCAGGATCATGACGTCCGCCGCTTGCAACAGGGACCATTTATCGGTTCCCTTCACCATGTCGAGCCAGGTGATGCGCCCGGAAAGTCCGAGTTGCTCCGCTTCGCGACGCAGTTTCACTGCGAGTCCGTCGTTGTCCGGCCCTGCGATGACGAGCCGATAATCGGCGGCGGCGTCCTTTATTTCGTGAAACGATCGGATCAGCAAGTCGCAACCCTTCTTTTCATGAATCCGCCCGAGAAAAAGAATGAGTTTCTTGTTTCCCGATTCGCCGGGAGAACGCCATCTTTCGATCTCTGTCATCCCGATCGAAGGTGGTGGCGCGGTGCCGATCGTCATCGTCGTTTCCCTGGCTCTGTACAACGGAAAGGCCTTGCGTGCCAGTTCGCGCTCGCTTTCCGTCGTGAATAGAACGCCTTTTGCGCCATTGACCACGTGCCGTTCCACGAACAGCCAATAGATCAGCTTCTTTGCGTACTTGAGCGGCTTACCGACGTTGAACCACGGATCGAGCATGCCATGCGGCATGACGAAATAGGGGATGTTTCCAGGACGCAGCGAAAACACCGCCGCGGCACTATGAAATTGCCAGATTCCGTCTACGACAATCCCATCGTATTGCCTGCCGTGTTGTTTGAGCCATCGAATCAGACGCAGACTCAAGGCGTATTTGCCAGCATAGTGCCCAAGGCGGACCACGCGATCGAATGCGCCATCGTCCGTCTTGTCGGCATGCGCCGAAGAGTCGAGACAAACGATGTCGACCGTGTGTCCGCTAAGGCGCAGTTCTGTCGCGAGCCTCTTGAGGGCCTCGGCTGGGCCGCCATAGCGCGCTTCCAGGGACGGAATGATGTGAAGCGTTTTCAAAGACGTCCTCCGATGATTCGTGATCTGCGCGAGCCACCATAAGAAGAATGGACTGTCATGCTGTCGCATCCGCTTGCCGAGGCCACCAAGAACCGCGTTCGCTCCGGATAGCCATCGTAGTGGCTGGTCCGCCTGAAAAACGCCATTGGCGGAAATCATCAAGCTTTTGGCCGCTGTCCTCGCGCGCGGATCATGGTCGGAGCGCGCACGACTGCCTCAATCGGTCAGCCAACGTCTTGTTGAGATCAGTCAGAACACGGTCCGCCCATACACGACCGGCTACCGTTGAGAGTGCATGAATCAGCGATCCGATCAACGAGCGCCCTACTGCGCCGCACGCATCCTATTCCGAGGGATTGAAGATATGCTGTCCAAGAGAGCTGCATCGAATGCGCTATACGATGGTGATCTGGCAGTTCCCCGCATTACCCTTGCACACGCCGATTATCTCGAACACCCAGACGCCGCAGATCTGCCACCCAGGAAATTTCATGTCCGCCCCATCCGATTGGTTGTTATCTTCGAGCAGGACAATTCGATGGGTGGAGGATTTCAACAGGCGATCAACGCCGCGCTTCTGACCAAACGTCTGCCGCCCGAACTCTGCACCGTGACGCTAGTCACGACACGTCAGTCGACGATCGAAGAATTACATGGTATTGGTATCGACGCTATTTACCTTCCCAGTGGGCGTTTGCAGCGGTTGCTCGCGCGCTTTCATGTGATGTGGCGTCAGTTGAATCCATCCCCATTGCTTAAGCAGAAGAATCACTTTAATTGGCTGGATAGAGCTCTGCGAGACATCGGCACGGACTTGGTCTATTTCACATGTCCGTCTTTCCTGGCACTGGTTACCACGCAGTTCAGTTATCTCTTTACTGTCTGGGATCTGTCGCACAGGGACGAAGTCGACTTCCCCGAGGTGCGGTCAGGTGGCGAGTTCGAGCGTCGCGAGCAGATCTATCAACAGGCGTTGAAGAAGGCGACCGGCATCATCGTGGACTCGGACGCGGGTCACGACAACGTGGTCCGACGATACGGCGTCGATACAGATAGAGTGCATGTGATCCCGTTCTCTCCCGCCGTTGCAACCCAGCTACCCGACCACGAACTCGATCATCCGGATCGCTTCGTCGATATCAAGGCCAAATATGGCCTGAATTGCGACTACATCTACTATCCCGCGCAATTCTGGCCGCATAAGAACCATGTCTATTTGCTAAGGGGATTACGCAGTCTGGAAGATCGTTTCGGCATCAAGATGGGTGCTGTTTTCTCGGGGCGGGACTTCGGAAATCTTGCTTACGTACGCTCCGTCGCGGCCGAGCTCAGGCTGACCGATCGAGTCCGCTTCGCCGGATACGTGCCCGATCACGAGCTGCCCTGCCTCTACCGACAGGCGACCGCGTTGGTGATGCCCACGTATTTCGGACCCACGAACCTGCCGCCGTACGAAGCATTTCAACTAGGGGTTCCGGTGCTGTATTCGGATCTAAAGGATTTGCGCGATCAGGTCGGTGACGCGGGTCTTCTTATCGATCTCTGCAATCCGGACAGTATGGCCGACTCGCTTCGAAAGCTCATGATCGATCCCGGCCTGCGGCAGACTCTCGTCGAACGGGGAAGGCAACGGATAGCTTCGCTCACGGATGACCGGCGCCTTTCAGTGCTTCAGCGCGCGCTGGAGGCTTTCCAGGCTCGACGTATGTGTTGGGAGCCTTGCCCGCCGACTCCTCATAATGAAGACGGGTACTCGCTCCAGGCCAACAGAACCCGCAAAGTCTGAGAACCCGTGTCTTGTGCAATGACTGCAGCAAGGGGAATCCAAATGGCATCAGAACTCGGCTACGAACAAACGTCAGCCCCGGAGGTTCCTTTGGAGGAAGCGAACGATGACTATCCAATGGGCGGCGTGATCGACCTTAGCCGTGCCGGAAAGGGCAACTTCGTGAAGATGCGCTCGCCGCTCGTCGAGGCGCTCTGGTTCATCGTCGAAGCGAGCATCATCAATAACAAGCTCGTTCCTTTCTCCGGCCTGCGCGTTGCGCTGTTACGGCTATTTGGCGCCAGGATCGGCGTGGGCTGCCGCTTCCTGCATCCCGTTCGCGTGAAAGCGCCCTGGAATCTCGTGGTCGGCGATCATTGCTGGTTCGGCTTCGATACGTGGATCTACAATCAGGCGCCTATTCGTATCGGCTCGCACGTTTGCATTTCGCAGAGCACGTTCCTCACGACCGGATCGCATGCCATGGGCACGACGATGAACCTGCGCGTTGCGCCGATCGTCATCGAAGACGGTGTGTGGATCACGGCAAACTGCGTTGTGCAAATGGGCGTGACGATCGGCCGTTCAGCGGTGGTCACGCCGATGTCCGTCGTACATCGTTCACTTGCGCCCGAGGGTGTGTACGGCGGTAACCCGTGCCGCTTCATTCGCAAGCGTTTCGATTGATTGTCGATGGCCGATGCATATCCTGCGCGAAGCATAGCATCGGTTATCTGCAGACAACATCAAAGCCGTTTCCGCGACCGCCCACGGAATTCCGTCGGAGACATCGAGAATTCCTTGCGGAACAGCTTCGAAAGCCTTTCTCCATTGCTGAGCCCTGTTCGACGAGCGATCTTGTCGACCGGAAGATCGCTACTCTCCAGCAATTTGCAGGTGAGTTCGAGCCGTGCGCGCAGCAGGTACTTCGAAGGCGTGAGCCCTATCTCGCGCTTGAACAAGCGCAGGAAGTTTCGCTCGCTCATCGAGAACATTCGCGCGGCATCGACGACGGATATCGGCTTCGAGCAGTTCTGCGCAAGCCAACGCGCCGATGCGCGCGCTTTTTCCGCAAGCGTCTGGTCACACATCTCCTCGAACGAACCCGCTAAAGATATTTCCCCGGCAGAGCCGAGGCGGTCCGCTACGCGCACAGCCAGTTCAGCACCCAGATCCCTTCTGAGTAACGCGAGCGAGGTCATCAGCGCCTGGTCGCGCTCATGCTCCGGAACGCTCGGCGGTGATTCGGGATGTATGCCCGGCTTGATCGATGGCCAGTCGCGCTTCCCCAAACCGGCGGCCGACAAGAGCATCTGGGCGTTGCCGATCGCGGTGATGGTGACACTCTTTGCACTGACCCGTCGCAATAGATCGATGAGGCCGTCATCGGCAGACGCGCGTGCGACACCGCTTCCGCCGGTGACGAAGAGGTTATCGAGGTTATCGAATTCCCTGCCTGCCAACTGTTCTGTCCAGACCGACATCGAAGAAGAGCACGAAACCGTGCCACCACGAACCGATAAGAGGTTGACGCGATAGGTCAATGACCGGCTCTGACCTTCGAATTGCAACTCGTTTGCCACGTGAAGCGCCTCGGCAAGCGTACCGGCGGCAAGCAAAGAGAACCCGTCGTATATGACAATGCCGACATGCTTGACCGCCGCAGAATCCTTTACGGAACGAGTGCGATTGTTATTGCAAGCTATCGCGTCGAACACGTGGGATGAGGTTGACATGACGGAGCCCCTTGGTCGTTGCGTTAGTGTTCTTCGTACTAAATGAGCAGATCGACTACCGGGCTTCATCGAAACGTGCGATTCGACGAGCTCACGAGAGCAGGTTACAGGCAAGAAAAAATTACGTCGAGACTTCGACAAAAATAGCTTTCCATATGAAAAAAATTCAACATCGATCATACGGATGAATGGTTACGGACGTTCGTATAGACATGATGCATGAATCACGTCATATCAATGTTATCGAGCTTCCTTTAATTCATACTTTATGAAGAGATTTTTACGTGCTTTTAAAGGAGCGCGAACTTTGGCAGATGGATTGGGTAGGTCCCGACAAGGTGTTGGCGATTTCCGTCTGACCTTCATCCGCTCTTTCGTAACGGCGTACATTTCCACAACGCGACGTCTGACAGTCCACTTCTCGATTTAGCTCGCGCTCACTGAGTGACATTGCCGACCTATGCGTACTTCGAGCACACATTTCGATGATGTGACGCCACTGCCGACTACCCTACCGGCGGAAGCAAGCTGGATCGTGGTCGCAGCGGGAATGGCGTGCGTGATTTCGATCCAGTTCGGCTACACCGTTCACCTGTCGATAGGAAGCGCTTGCTTCGCCCTCGCCTGCATCTACACGATCAAAAGGCTGACGCCTCTTTGGCTCGGCGTGGGGCTTCTCGGTGTCGTGCTCGTCGTCATTCCACATCTTTTTTCACCGGACGATTTCGCTGTCGATGCGTTGTATCGGTCTCTCCGCGAAGCGGCCTGCTTCTTTGTTCTCGTCGTCCTCAAGACAGTAACGTTGAACTTCAGCTTCGAGAGCCAGGCGAGAATCGCAAGAGCAATCTGGATACTCATGATCGCGCTGCTGGTTATGAGTGCGCTGCAGGCCATCGATCTCAAATACAGTCGAAGCGAACTATTCTTTGTCCCCTACGCTTTTTTTGCTCCGCCAAGCACGCCGGGCGGGTGCTGGACGATCGCGGCCTGCTGGCTTCAATTCGAGCAAGCGCACGGCATCCTTACCGTGATACGGCCATCCGCTACGTATTCGGAGCCTTCGTACCTCGGGTTTATCGTGCTATGCCTCGTTTTCGTGAGCCAGAATGTTCTCAAGGGACGCCACGGCGGCGGGAAGATGGCCTTCATCGCTGCCGCGATGGCGACTGTCTTGCTTGCTCAGACGACGAGCGGAATCATCTCCATCGTCATCATGCTTCTCTTCGCGACCAGACCGTCCCCCGCGAAGACGGCGGGGATCATACTCGCCGCTCTTTTCTTCGCGACTGGCGCCGGCGTCGTGATGAGCGACCGAGTCTCCGACATCATGCGGGGAACGGACATGTCGTTCCTCGCACGATTCACCTACCCCTTCCAGGCGGTGAGTCAGGTTCTGGAAAAAGGTTACGTGCTCGGCGTCCCGTCCGAATCCCTGGCGAAACTGGTATCGAATGAGGTTTTAGCCGCAACGGATTTGAGCGCCGGTGCAAGTGACAATGGGCTCATCAACATGTTTCTCCTATACGGGATATGCGGAGGCATTGCCTTATTGGCGATCCTCTTTCTGCGCTGCAGCTTTCCCGAGATTGTCTTTCTCGTTCTTTCGATGCAATTCAATGGCAGTATCTTTACTTACGATAAGGCGACCCTGATTTCCTTATCCCTGATACTCTTCAAGGCGCGCTTCGACGCAAATAGCGGACGGCGCAGCTTGTCGTTAGAGGATGAGCCTGTGGATCGCCTTCCTTATCTCAGAGCCTTACCGTCCCGGCCCGCGAAGCCGATCAAAGATGTCGCTGCCACACCATGAAACCGACATTCCGGTCATGCGTGAGATGGCTGATTCTTGCACTTTTTCTGTTGAGTGTAAGACACGGCTACGGTACGACGTTGTATGTCGCGGAGCACGGGAACAATAAGTCTTCTGGCCTAAGCACCGCACTTGGTACTTCAAGCGGCCCGCTCGCGGATATCGGAGAAGCGATAAAAAGAGCAAGTCAGTATTACAACTCCAAAGCGCCATCGACTGTGTCCATTGCGGTCATGGACGGCGTATATCGGATTGCAGCGCCCATCCGGATCTCGCAGAACGCCTCGGGACCGCCGCTTCCTCCGTTGCGAATCTATGCCATCAATGCTGGTGCGGTACGAATCAACGGTGGCAAAGAGATCACTCAATCACGCTCTCTGAAGTCGGGCGAGGTAACGGAAGTTCCGGCTGCTGCAAGGTCAACTATTCGTGTCTTCGATTTCTCGGCAAGCCCTTCCGGACTTCACGATCTGGAGGCGCATGGCTGGAACAATCCAGCCACCGTGACGAACACGGACCTCTACTTCAAGGGCACGCGAATGCGCCTGGCGCGCTGGCCGCGGACTGACTATGCCACCATCACTTCCGCGAATGCCGGTGAGCCTGACACGGTCTATGTCACGCCCACACCTCCCGGTCGATTCACGAGTGAGATAACCCTCTTTGCGGCAGGCTACCTTTCCTATGATTGGGCCATGGAGACACTGCCGGTGGTTGCGGCAAACAGCAGCGGGAGCCGTATCGTGCTCGGCGCGGCTCCGTCTCTTCCAGTCCAGATCGGCGGACGATTTTTCCTGGAAAATGTTCCTTCCCAACTGACGGCTCCGGGTGATTGGGTCCTGGATGTCAAGGGCCGGCGTATTCTTTTCTGGCCGCCCTCCAACGATATGTCGGGCACTGAGATATCGAATGCCGAATCATTGATGACACTGGACGGCGCAAGCGACGTTGAACTGAACGGCCTTGATTTCGAATTGTCTCGTGGCCCGGCGATCTTGATCACGAACTCGGATAACATCCGCGTGATCAACTCGACGATTCACAACATCGGTGGACGCGCCATCGACGCCTCAGGAAACCGGATCCAGGTTAAGAATTGCAGCATCCACGATGTGGGCGACGGCGGGGTGTACATAACAGCGGGAGATCGGACGAGTCTCGCACCAGGCGAATCAACCGTCTCCGGTAACGACATCTACAACTACAGCCTTTGGAATTTTACGTATCGCCCCGGAATTCAATTGTCGGGCGTTGGAAACATAGCGACCGGAAACCGCATTCACGATGCACCGCATATGGCCGTCAAACTAGAGGGCAACGACCATACGCTCGCATCCAATGAAATATACAACGTGGTTCAGGACTCGAGCGACGCCGGTGCAGTCTACATGGGCCAAGACTGGACTCAGCGCGGCAATGTTATACGCGATAACCATCTCCATGACATCGGAACACCTTCCCGGGATGTGCGGGGCGTCTATCTCGACGATCAAATCAGCGGAACGTATGTCTTGGCGAACGAGTTCGTTCGCGTTACCCACGCAGTCTTTGTGGGCGGTGGCAGAGACAACGTAGTTTCCGACAATGTATTCATCGACAGCAATCCGGCAATCGAGATAGATGACCGGGGTCTCACCTGGCAGGCAGCTGCGGTCCGTGATCCCGACGGGCCCTTTATGCGCGGGTTGGAGGCCGTCCCGTATACCGGAAGTGTTTATAGCAAGTATCTGCATCTCAAAGACATTCTGATCGACAACGTGGGAGCGCCGAAATACAACGTTTTTCAAAATAACACGATGGTGCGCAGCGGCTGCCCTGAATTCGCCAGCGGCAACACATGCACCAATTGAAGTAACACCGACAAACCAGGGAAAGACGATGAACCGTGCGCAGTCAATCATGGCAGCGATCGCCGCCGGTCTTTTGCTGAACGCTTGCGGCGGCGGATCTTCTTCATCAGACGTTGCACAGGCCGTGAAGGCGCCCACGACGTCTTCACCAAATCTGGTTGCTATCGGCGATAGCCTGACGGAGGGAGTCGGATCGAGTAATGGTGGATATCCTGCTGTGCTTTCTGGAATGTTGAATGACAAGCCCTATGCGAATCTCGGCATTGGAGGTCAGACATCGACACAAATAGCGTCACGGATCGGTGCGCTATCGTCGGCAGTGACGCTGGACGGAAACGCTGTCCCGGCGAGCACCACTGCGGTCAGTGTCTTGAGCTTGTCTATCGATCTGTTATCGACACCCGCCGACGACACCGCGCGCAGCAAGTCCGGAAGCCTCTGTTCGGTTCACGGGGTGCTGCAACGTACGGCCGTCGGTGGTCCACCTTCCACGAGCGAGATCTACACATTCACTCGTGACGCACCCGGCCAGGCAGTCTCGTGTTCTCCCGCTTCCGCGTTCCTCGCCGATTCGGAAGGCTACGACGCATGGACTGCCATCATATGGGTCGGTCGAAACAACTACGACGACGTTGCCACCGTCGTCGCCGATGTCAAAGCTATCGTGCAGTGGCTCAAGCCTTCCAGCGCGCATTTTGCCGTACTGTCGGTCATAAAAGGCGAGTTCAGCTACGAGTATGCCGGCGCCCTTGGCGCGCAACACATCGACCAGATCAATGCCGAGTTGGAAGCGGCATATCCCGACAATTTCGTCGACATCGAGACTGTTCTGGTCAATTCGTACGATCCGAACCTTCCTCAGGATGTCATGGACCATATGAACAATATCCCGCCGACTTCCTTGCGCTCGGATACAGTCCATCTCAACGATGCCGGATACGGCATCGTCGCCGCGCAGTTGAAGTCTTTCATTTCGGCCAGGAACTGGTAGTACCCGGACTATCGCATACACTTCTTGCGGCCGTCATTCATCCGCCAGCGGCGCATTCGAAGTCTCGCGGCTTGCGAGCATCGCAACGAGCGCGACACCCGCTGCCGCCACGAGATACCACGCCGGAGCAAGCCGGTTGCCCGTGACGCCGATGAGCCATGTCGCGACGAGCGGAGCTGTGCCGCCGAAGAGCGCATTCGCCGCATTGAAGCAAAATGCGAAGCCGCTATAGCGCACGCGAGTCGGGAAGATCTCCGACAAAAAGCACGGCAGCGTGCCGTCGTTCATCGTGAGCAGCGCGCCGAACGCAATCTGGATCGCGACAATCATCGCGAAGCTCGCGCCCGCCAAGCCCTTGAAAAGCGGCACCGTCAATACGGCGAACAGAATCGATGCGCCGATAAGCATCGACTTGCGTCCCACGCGATCGGATATCGCGCCCATCACGAAGATCAGGCCGATATACGTCGCAAGAGAAATGGTCGCCGCCATGAACGAGGCCGTCTCGCTCATCCCCATTTCTGTAGAGAGATACGTCGGCATATAGCTCAGCACAAGATAAAACGCCACTGCATTGAGACAGGTCACGCCAAAGGCAATCAGCATCCGTCCACGATGTTTCGACAGCAATTCTGCTATCGGCGTCTGCGCGCCATGATGATTCCGTTCCATAGCCTTGAAGCGCGGCGTGTCTTCCAGCTTGACGCGGATATACCGCCCGATCAGGCCAAATGGCGCGGCCAGCAGAAACGGCAGACGCCAGCCGAAAGAGTGCAATTGTTCGCTCGTGAGGGCGGCATGCATGAGCGCGACGAGAATCGAACCGAACAAAAGACCCGCAGCCGTGCTCGCTGGAACAATGCTCGTATAGAAGCCGCGCCGCTTGTCCGGCGCGTACTCGGCGAGGAATGCGGCCGCGCCCGCATATTCACCCGAAGCAGAGAAGCCCTGCACCACGCGCACCAGAAGCAGCAGGACCGGCGCGAGCATGCCGACCTGCGCATAGGTCGGCAACAGCGCGATCACGAAAGTCGAACACGACATGATGAGAATCGACAAGGACAATGAAGTGCGCCTGCCTATCCTGTCGCCGACGTGGCCCCACACGATGCCGCCGATCGGCCGCACGATGAACGAGATCGCGAACACGCCGTAGGCGGCGAGCAAACCCGTCGCGCCGTCGGTCTTCGGGAAGAACACGACGGCGATGATCGTCGCCAGATAGCCATAAGATGCATAGTCGAACCACTCGACGAAATTGCCGATGAAGCTCGCGCAGGCGGCACGCTTCAATAGCTTCGGATCGACTTGCGTGCTTTCCTTGTCCAACACCCCGGGCAACGCAACCTGCGCGGTTACCGCTCTTTCCGTGTTCATCGAATGTCTCCGGACGTGATGATGCGATTGCTTCGTGCGCTCCGGCGACGACACCGTCGCCGGTTCGTGCAGTGCCCGCTCAGGCAGCGATGATGTTGTGCTCGGGTCCGTAAGGAAAGCCCGTGATGTTGGTCGCGCCCTTCTCGCCGACGACGAGGATGTCGTGTTCGCGATAACCGCCCGCACCGGGCAGGCCTTGCGGCAGCATGATCATGGGCTCCATCGAGACGACCATGTTCGGTTCGAGCACAGTGTCGATGTCCTCGCGCAGTTCGAGCCCCGCTTCGCGCCCGTAGTAATGCGAAAGCACGCCAAACGAGTGACCGTATCCGAACGTGCGGTATTGCAGCACGCCGTATTCGGCGTAAATCTTGTTGAGCTCGTTTGCGATATCGCAGCATCGCGCGCCCGGCTTGATGAGTTCGAGCCCCGCCTCATGGACCTCGACGTTGATCTTCCACAGGCGCAGGTGAGCGTCGGAGCAGTGATCGAAGAACATCGTGCGTTCGAGCGCCGTGTAGTATCCCGCGATCATCGAAAAGCAATTGAGGCTGAGAATGTCGCCTTTTTCGACCTTGCGCGTGGTGACGGGATTGTGCGCGCCGTCGGTGTTGATACCGGATTGAAACCACGTCCAGGTATCCATGAGTTCCGAATCGGGAAAGCGGCAGGCGATCTCGCGCACCATTGCCTGCGTCGATGCGAGCGCCACTTCGTGCTCGGGCACGCCTTCGCGAACGGCCTGTGCGAGCGCCGCGCCGCCGGCATCGCACACATTCGCACCATGCTTGATGACATCGATTTCTTCCGCCGACTTGATCATGCGCATGCGCATCGTCTGCACGCCGATATCGACGAATTCGACCGATGGCAGCGCGGCCTTGAGCTTCGATAACATCTCTACCGGAACCTGATCGAATTCGACACCCACGCGTCCCTTGTTTTCGATTTCTCCTTGCACGGCGCGGAAAAAGTTATCGCGTTGCCAGTCGGTATAGACGACGTTGTAGTCGCCCACGGTGCGGCGCCACGGCTGGCCACCGTCGATGTTCGCTGAAATCGACACGGCCTTCTTCGGCGTCACGACAAGACCGTATTTGCGCCCGAACGAGCAATACAGGAAGTCAGCGTAGTAGTTGATGTTGTGATACGACGTGAACAGGACAGCGTCGATGTGTTCGCGGGCCATCAGTTCGCGCAGCCTGCCGTAGCGATTCGCGTATTCGGCGTCGGAGAACGTGTGCTTCGCTTTATCGCCGTTCTCGATGCGGATGAGGTTCTCCATTTTCATGCACTCAGCTCCTGGGTGAAAAGTCCGTCGGTGTGAGTGAATGGTAGGAGCGTCGTGGTTTCGAATATTTCCCGATTCGACGTCAAAATTCTAATTTTCGACATCGAGGGTTAACCACGAACGGCGCGTGCGCACGCCGCTTTTAGAGGGACTTTTGATACCGTCGGCGATCGGCTATCGGCGAGATGCCGAACTGAGCCTTGTAGCGCGTAGAGAAATGAGTGAGCGACGTGAAGCCGGTGCGCGCGCAAACTTCTTCGAGCGTGCGCGCGGTTCTATAAAGCAATTGACGCGCGCGCAGAAGGCGTATTTCGAGGTAACCCTGTGCCGGTGTCTTGTCGAAGCGCTCCTGGAACCATCGCTCGAGTTGACGTTGGGAGACCTTCACGAATGCCGCGATTTCCGCGATGCTGAGCGTCTCCTCGATATTGCTTTCCATGACCTGCAATGCTTCGTCGAGTTTCGCGTGTGCATCGCCGATGTATTGCCTGAGTGACGTCACCTGCCGTTCTTCATGACCGCGCCTCTCTGCGACGAGCAATTCGAGCACGCGCGCCGCGAGCGCGGGACTGCCCGGTGGCAGCGCGAGCAAATGCACCATCAGATCGAGCGGCGCGACGCCGCCGCTGCACGTGTATCGATCACGATCCACCTCATAGAGCCGATTCGACACGGTGAGCTTCGGAAACTGCTCCAGCAGCGTGTCCTGGTCCTCCCAGTGAATAGTGCAGCGATATCCATTGAGCAGGCCCGCGCGCGCGAGAAAATAGCTGCCCGTATCGAGACCCCCGAGCGCGCTGCCGCGACGCGCCTGCAGGCGTAGCCAGTCCATGATCGCGCCCACGCCCTTGCGTGGAATCGGATTCGGTCCGACGACGAACACCGCGTCGAAGTCGCCCGCCTCCGGCATCGAGACATCGGGGATCACGCGGATGCCGTCGCTCGAACGCACGACGTCACCGTTCGCGCCGATCAGCGTGTACTCGTAGACCACGCGCTCGACGAGCATATTGGCAATGCGCAACGGATCGACAGCCGTGCCGAGCGCAATCAGCGAGAAGTTTTCCAGAAGTAGAAAGCCGATTCGCATGACACGCATGTCGTGCATGCCAGGATGCGCTTGCCTTGTCGTTCTAGCGAAATTGGTCGTGGATGGCATCAGAGGCATTACTTATCGCGTGACTCACTATCGCTCCATTTTATAGAAGGCTATTCGCATGGGATAAGATCAGAGTCTCAAACGCTACCACTCATAGCGGGAAACGAAGCGCAACTTGAAAATGATCTGGCTTGCCAACGCGATTCTCGTGCTGCACGCGCTGATCGTGCTTTTCATCGTCGGCGGATTGATCGCTATCTGGGTGGGCGCTGCGACGAATTGCAAGTGGGTTCGAAACCGCGCGTTTCGAAGGGCGCACATCGCGGCTATCGGTATCGTCTCAACGCTCGCCGTTGTCGGACTTCCCTGCCCGCTCACCGTTCTGGAAGATCAGTTGCGCGCCGGGGAGACGGGCGCGCAAGGCTTCGTGCAGCGCTGGGTCGGCGCCTGCCTGTATTTCGATTTGCCGGTCTGGGTGTTCACGCTCGCCTACGTCGTGTTCTTCCTCGCCGTGGCGATGACGTGGCGCCGCATTCCGCCACGCTCGTGACGAATCGCGATTCAGACCGTCGTGCGCGGAAGATAGCCGTCCGGTTTGCCCTGGAGCTTGCGGCTCACCTTGAGAGCGAGCAATACCGGCTTCGTGATATGCGGACGCAGGATCGCATGCTTGCGCACATACCTGGGAACGTGCCACTCGGAGCGCGTACCCGCGTAGAACAACGCTGCGTGTCCCGCGCGCAATGTACGCGGTTCCTGGCCTTCAGCGGTGATGATGACTTCGCCTTCGATCACATAGATCGTCTCGTCTTCTTCGAAGTACCAGTTGAAGCGGCCGGCGGTGCAGTCCCAGACCCACGAAGTTGTCGTGGTGTCGAGACTTTGAGACCACCTGCCGCTGCGCGCGACTGGACTTCCTTCGAGGATCCATGCCGGGTCGATCGGATCTGGTTCGAGCAATACGTCATCCAGACGCACGGACTCGAAAACGGGCGTTGTCATGAAGGCTCCTTTACGGTTGCTGATGATCGGTCATGAACCAAGCGAGAAGCTGCTGTGCCTTGCGTGTTCACCAGTGCTTTGCATCGCCTGATGTGTCGTCTATGTGCAGACAAATTCGCAAGAAATTCGTTCAGCGATCACATTACATTCTGTAATGTTTATTGATCATACCGCGTCTCGGGCAATCGCAAACGGAAAAGGTGTTCCTTGTATGACAAAAGCGCGCGCGCGTTCTCAGTGATGATCGAAGAGCGCGATCTGATTTGCCTTGACCATCGAACGGACCTTCGACATGAACTTCGTCTTGGGATCCAGCTTGCACGCTTCGGCGACGGTCGCGCCCACCGGCTGAGCCGTATCGATCACTGTGGTCTCCGTTTCCTTCACGCCGAGCTTGTCGACACCGGCTACCCAGTAGACGAGCGCGGGTTGATACGCTTCATCGACCTGCACGAAATCCGCACACGTCATTTTCGCGGGGGCGACTTTTATTTCCTTCGCGCTCGCGGCACCGGCGGCGCAAACACAGATCAGGGCAAGCAGAATTTTGGCAGGCTTCATAAGACATTCCTTGTATGGATGATTGGGGTTTCTTCAAACTGCAAGCACATCTTAGTAATGCAGAGTTAGCCGAGAATTATTCAAGCGGGCTGTGCTGCGCGTACATGGCCAGAGCCCAGCAGCGTCCAGCCGATACCGCGCACATTGCGAATCAGTGCTCGCCCGAAGCGCTTGCGCATCGAGTGGATCAGCACGTCGAGCGCATTGCTTTCCACTTCGTTGCCCCAGCCATAGATGCGTTCTTCGAGTTGCGCGCGGGAAAGAATCGCTTCGGGCCGTTCGAGAAGCGCATGCATCAACGCGAATTCCCGCGCGGACAAGGGCGACGCGACGCCCTCGCGCCATAGCGTGCGGCGGTCGAGATCGAGGCTCAGTTCTTCATCGCCGATGCACGACGTTGCATAACCCGCCTGACGACGCAGAACCGCGCGAATTCGTGCGAGCACCTCGCGCACATCGAAGGGTTTGAGCACGCAATCGTCCGCGCCGACATCCAAACTGCGCACGCGCGTTTCCGGGTCGTTGCACGCGGTGAATGTCAGCATCGGCACCTTGTTGCCCGATTCCCGCGATGCCCTCAGCAACTCGAGACCGCCGCCGCACAACAGGCCGAGGTCGAGCAAGACCACCGCGTAATAGGCTGCGTCGATGGCAAGACGGCCCGCTCGCGCCTCGCGGACCCAGTCGACCCGGTAGCCATCGTCCTTCAAAGCCCGGAACAGGGCCTGCCCCATTTGCAGATCGTCTTCAACCAGTAACACGCGCATGATGTCCCTTCTTGTGGAAATTGTTCGTCGCAGTTCGTTGAAAAATGCAGGCACACCGTCACTGACTTTTATTACGGATTCCGAATCGATATGGATGGTGTTCCGGCGGTTCATTCCGACTGATTCCGGTCAACGATGATCAGTCGAGCAAGTGCAGTTTAGAGTCCAGGCGATCGCATGTCTGTCCTCACGAAACAGGACAACAATCATTCGCCCGCTAGCCGAGCAAGGCAGTCAGTGCAACGAGTTCGCGCTGCGTGCCGATGCCGAGCTTCGCCAGCGCTCGCTGCTTGTAGGTAATGACGCTCGCCGGAGAAAGCGCGAGCATCGCGCCCACGGTTTTCGCTGTCTCGCCCTGCCCCAGAAGTTTCGCGACGGATCGCTCGCGCTCCGACAGCGCCGTGTGCCATTTGATCGAGACTTCGCGCGGCACGTTCGGCGTCGCGCTCAGTCTCGCGTGTGTGGTGGCGAGCGCGGCGAGAAAATCCGCGAAGGCAGCAATGCAGGCTTTGTCGCGGTCGGTGAAACATCCCATCGCCGTAGACCGGTAGACGCTGAGAAACGCCGTGTAACCGGGTCCGGGCGCGATCACCGAGAGCTTGTCCGCGATGCCGGGTTCGATAAAGAACCGCTCGTAGTATTCGGCATTCGATTCGCGATTCAACATCATCGAACGCACCGCGGGAATGACCGGATGTGTCGCGGCCATCGCTTCGGCGCAAGCGAACTCACGCACCAGTGGATCCTCACGATAGCGGCCGCCTACATAAGCTTCGGTCAGGCGCGTGGCGACACCACGGGAGCGCCGGCTGGCAAGCGCCGATATCTCCGCGTGACGCGGCTTGACGTTGACGATCACGCAATGCTCGATCTCGACGATTCCGGCCAGCGCGTTGATCAGGCTATCGCCGAAATCGTCGGTGCCTGCCGCGCGCACACAGTTGGAGAAAGGAAGGACATCTGCAAAGTCTCGCGGATTCATACGGATGCTCATGCCTTGAAAACGATGCTCGGATCGCGCTCAAGAAGCCAGGAGCAAGGTTGCCTTCTGAGCGCTGGAAGGCACCAGGCGCGAACATTTTTGGGCGATGATTCACCGCTGATTTACGTCGTGTCGTTCGCGCGATCGAATGAATATTCAGGTGCAAGCTTCTAAGCCCACTTGAATACCAGTGATTCGAGTGGCGCTATGTTAGGAAGCTCGACGTAGGTCGTCTTGTCGTTTTGGCCCGTGATTCACGACGATTTCGGCACAATTTCTTGATCCGCAACCAAACAATCATGCGTGTCGTGACGCACTGCGAAAAATTCGAACGAACGTTCATTATGGCATGTCGCTTTTGATCGAATACGCGTCGCGCAATATAAAGCAGCGAGCTCTCCGATGCATTGCACATCGCGTCGCGCTGCGTTAGCGAACGACTGCTCTTCAGCGGTGACCATGCCCCTTCACGAAATTCATCAAGGCAGCGAAGGCGGGAGGAATGGATGGATCCGCTGCCTGGAGCCGCAGTGCATCGCCGCCCTCGATGTTGATTCGATACGTGCGGCCGTCCGGCACCGGCTTCGCGGCGCGCGGACCGGGCGCGCTTGCCTCGTCACGCGCGGCGGCGACGAGGCGAGCGAACTCGGCGCTGTCTTCCGGCGACAGATCGTGTTCGTCCAGAACGACCGGCCGTGCAAGTCCCGGAATCGCTGCGAATCCGCCATCGGTCGTCAGTTCCGCATGCATCGAAGGCTCCCGTGACGATTGATGCAAGGCGCAGCCCATGCAGAGCAGCATTGCGCAGATATAGAGTCCCGCAAGCAGACGGACCCGTGCACACGTCACAATACACCGACTTCGGTCCATCCTTTCTTCACCGCCGCCGACTCCGCGCTGCTCGCGCCATAAAGCCTGCTCGCGGTCGACAGCGTCAGCTTAGCGAACGTCTTGAAGGTCGCCGTCGGCTTGAGATGCGAGTCGGTCAGGGTCTCATACCAGATTCGTCCCGCCTTCTCCCACGCATGTCCGCCGATTTCGAGCGCAGCCACACAGAACGCCTTGTTTGGAATGCCCGAATTGATATGCACGCCGCCGTTGTCCTGCGTCGTGCGAACGTAGTGGCTCATGTTATCCGGTTGCGGATCCTTGCCGAGGCGCGGATCGTCGTAGGCAGTGCCGGGATCTTTCATCGAGCGCAGCGCGACGCCTTTTACGCCCTTGGCGAGCAATCCTGCTCCGATGAGCCAGTCTGCCTTGTCGGCCGTCTGTTTGAGCGCATATTGCTTGATAAGCGAACCGAATACATCCGACACCGACTCGTTCAACGCACCCGCCTGCGTCATGTAGTTAAGGCTGGCCGTGTGCTCCGTCACGCCATGCGTCAACTCATGACCGATGACATCCAGCGCAATCGTAAAGCGGTTAAAGAGTTCACCGTCGCCATCGCCGAAGACCATCTGCTGTGAATTCCAGAACGCATTGTCGTAGTCAGTTCCGAAATGAACCGTGCCGAT
The DNA here is from genome assembly GCF_964261745.1 of Caballeronia sp. S22. Classification (NCBI taxonomy): domain Bacteria; kingdom Pseudomonadati; phylum Pseudomonadota; class Betaproteobacteria; order Burkholderiales; family Burkholderiaceae; genus Caballeronia; species Caballeronia sp. S22. The sequence continues at coordinate 277,932 of NZ_OZ180037.1, forward strand.
GAGCGGTAAGCCGGCATCGTCGATCGAATTGCGATGGAACACTTCGAGATAAAACTCGAAGGTCGCGCCGAGCCCGTCGTAGGCCTCGTCGACGGCCTCGTCTTTCACGGGCTTGCCGCCTTCGGCGCGAACAACCGTGCCTGGCAGCGTCTCCGTATGGTTCGCCGTGTAGATGGTCCTGTTTGCCGATGGTGCCGCTGCCGTGGGCATCGGCGCGGCGCGGCGCGGTGCGAGCGCCGCCTGTACCGCACGGAAATGCCGCATCGTGTGGTCCTTCGACAAGGTGTCGATGGCAATCTCGCGCTGTTTCGCATCACCATGTTTTGCAATGTTCTCCAGCATATGCGGCGGCAGAATGCAGTAGATCGAATGAGGACGTCCCGGCTTCAGTTGATTGCACATGATCCTGTCCTTGTTAAAAACGAGTTGGATTGGTGACGCGGCTACGACGAAAAATCTAGACGATGACACCGAATAGTCAATGCGGGCGCTTTTACCGAACGCGTTCTCGTGAACCGCTTCATGCGTGTTATTCGAATCTAATATAGGCGTACTAAGGTTTCGATCGAAAGCGATTGAAGTGTCCATCCTCCCGTTCGGGCCATCGAGAACGGCACCTGGCGGCCGAACGCGCTGTGCCCACTAAAGGTTTACCCAAATCATCAATTTGTTGCCCACCGCACCGAACTGAAGAATGGAAAGGATGTTAAATCCTTGCAAAACGTGCAATGAGAAACTCAAGAAAATGCGCGACCTTACTAAAGAGTTAAGCGGTCCAGGGATGCGTGACGTTGCCAGCGTCGCGTTTTACCGAAAGATGCATGCGTGCGTCGGTAATTTCGAAAGCGGAGGCGACGCATGACGCCGATCGTTTTCGGAGGCCGTTTCGGGTGGCTTCATGTCGGTCAGGGAAGCCACGGCGTCGTGCTGTGCAATCCCTTCGGGCACGAAGAGGCTTGGGGACACAAGGCCATGCGCTATCTCGCCGAGGAGCTTTCCCGGCGTGATGTTCCGGTCCTGCGTTTCGACTATCTCGCAACGGGCGATTCAGTCGGCATCGATCACGAAAGCGATCGGCTCGACGACTTTGTCGCGGATATCGGCGCGGCGATCGAACGTTTGCGGCACGACGCCGGCGTGACCAAGATCACGTTATGCGGTTTGCGTCTTGGCGGGACATTGGCGGCGCTGGCTTCGCAACATCCGCTGGTGGATTCGCTCGCGCTGCTCGCACCCGTGATAAACGGGCGTCACTATCTGCGCGAATTGACGGCTTTGCGAAAGACGTGGGTCGAGAATCTTCCCATGGACGTGCGAGCCGGACAGATCGATTCGCCCTTTCATGTGCTCGGGCAGGTCTATAGCGAAGCGTTCCGCAGCCGCCTTGGCGCGCTCGATCTCGGCAAGTCCATAAACCGGCATCGCGCGATGCCCAAGCGCGTGTTCGTGGCCGATCTACGGCCCGGCGCAAGCCAGTCGCTATGCACTGCATTGCGCGATCGAGGCGTCGAAGTGCAAGCGGAAAGCTTCGACGACTACTTCGAATTCATGCAGGAGACAGCATCGTCTACCTTGCCGGAAAAGACGCTCAAGCGGACCGCGCAATGGATAGCGCGAAGCATGGCCGAAGACGAACTCGGCGATGCCATGCCGGACCGCATGAGAAAGGCGTCGCGGCCGAGCATGAGCGACGATGCGATCATCGAAACGCCGGAAGCCATCGAGCGCCCGGTGATCTTCGGCGCGGCCGGACTCTTCGGCATCTTGTGCGAGCCGCGCGACAGGCTCGCGGGTGGACCCGTGATCGTCATCACCAATACGGCAGGGAGCGTGCATCAAGGCGACAGCCGTTTGTCCGTGCGCATCGCGCGGGAAATGGCGCAACGCGGCATTGCATCGTTGCGCTTCGACGCACGCGGCATCGGCGATAGCCCCGCGCGCTCGCCGGATGGAACGCTGGACACGACCGCGTCGATCCATGCGGAAAGCACGATCGAAGATGTCGCGACGGCGGGCGCATGGCTCAAGCGCAAGGGCTACGATAACGTCGTCGCGTTCGGAATCTGCTCGGGCGCGTATAGCGCGTTGCGCGCTTCGCTCGTCGAGCCTGCCATCGCGGCTGTGATCGCCGTGAATCTGCAGCGCTTCTACATCCCCGAGCGGCTGACGCTGCAAGAACTCAGGAACCAGCGGCGCAACACGATGGCGCGTCTCGGGCCGGCCATTCTGAAGCCGAAGAAATGGTGGCTCGTGCTGAGCGGTCAACGCAGGCTCAAGCCGATCGTCAAGGCGTTCGCCTCGAATGCCGCGGCGCGGCTGCAGTCGCAGATGCTCGGTGTGACCCGCAAGAAAGAGGCGCATACCGGCGGCAATCACTCGCTGACCGATCCGCACAGCGTCGTTCACGCGCTCGAACGCAAGGGCGTGCGCACGCTGCTCGTGTACGGCGCGGGTGACGAAGGGCTCGACCAACTCAACGCCCATTTCGGCAGGCACGGGAAAAAGCTCTCGCGAACAACGAGAGTGAAGGCCGCTGTTTGCAGGGATGTCGATCACGCGCTCTATGACACGCGCGCGCTGGCCAGCGTGATTGCATTGTCCGAGACCTTCATTCGCGATCTGCAGCCGGCCAGCGCGCCGGTCATGGAAGCCATTGCGCCGCTCGGCGTATCTCAGCAACTTTGAGTTGATCCCTACGTCGTCTTCGATACGGAACGTGGCCCGCTTTCGCCGGGCGCGGTTCCGTATCGAAGACAAGACGCCTCGGTTCGTGACGATGTTCGTCCGACACCAACATATATCCCCGATCTGTCTTTAGGCCGCCGACACGTTCACACCGAATCTCCGGTGTCGAATCGATGCAAAGTTGCGTCGGTGTCGAAATTTCCCTCGCTTTATCAGCCGGTTAGATTAACCGAACAGATCTTCTAGCCCCTCCTGGCACAGCCCTCGCATATGTAGCTGCGAGCGCAACGATTAATGCTCAACCAACCCACCCAGTCCAGGAGAACCATCATGTTGAAGATCGACAACCTCGCAGTCAGCAAAGAACTCGGCCGCGCTGAAATGGGCGCTATCGTCGGCGGCGCAAGCATCTTCCAGAACAACGGCATCAACGCCAACTCCATCAGCGGCTTCGCTTTCGCCAGCCCGCAAACCAACGTCGCTCCCGTGACGCAAGTCGATGCCTCGCAACACACCGACGTCGACGTGAAGAACATCACCAAGTCGCTTTCCTCAATCGGCAGCCTGCTCGGCGGCGTCGCGGTCTGATAACTCTCTCATCCCAAACCACACACTCATTCGGAGAACCATCATGTTGAAACTCGACAACCTCGCAGTCAGCAAAGAACTCGACCGTGCCGAAATGGGCGCTATCGTCGGCGGCGCAAGCATCTTCCAGAACAACGGCATCAACGCCAACTCGATCAGCGGCTTCGCCTTCGCCAGCCCGCAGACCAACGTCGCTCCCGTGACGCAAGTCGATGCATCGACGCACACGAACGTCGATCTGACCAACGTCACGAAGTCGCTCGACGCGGTCGGCAGCCTGCTCGGCGGCGTGAAGGTCTAAAGCCACTCAATCATTCATTCAAGTTATCAGGAGAGACATCATGTTGAAGATCGACAACCTCGCAGTGAGCAAAGAACTCGGCCGCGCTGAAATGGGCGCTATCGTGGGCGGCGCAAGCATCTTCCAGAACAACGGCGTCAACTACAACTCGGTGAGCGGCTTCGCTTTCGCCAGCCCGCAAACCAACGTCGCTCCGGTGACGCAAGTGGATGCTTCGACGCACACGAACGTCGATCTGACCAACGTCACGAAGTCGCTCGACGCGGTCGGCAGCCTGCTCGGCGGCGTGAAGGTGTAAGCATCGACCCTCGAAGGGAGAAGGAACCACGACGTTTCCTTCTCCCTCTCTTCGCATTTCCGCTTCGTTATCGATTTACAGGCCCTCGCGCGCAACGCGCGGATTCACGCGGCCGTCCTCGCTCCAAATTCTCGTCTCACGGGCAATCGCCTGGAAGCTCGTGCGCGCGCACAGGGTGCTGCGTTTCTGCGTCTACTTGCGCCGGAACATGACCGAATCGATTCTGTATCCGTCGATCGAGTTGTCAGTCCCCCGCCGACACGTTCCGGCCGTGTGTCTTCCGCTATCCGACGATTCGATCATGCCGACACTTCGCCAATCGCTCGCGCATTGCTCATCGAGCATTTATTTGCCTTCATCTTCAACGAGTTGGATTAACCGAACAGATCTTCCATATCTCGCTGGCACGGCCCTCGCATATAGAGATGCGAGCGCAACGATTGGTGCTCTCATCCAACCACACAGTCCCAGGAGACACATCATGCTGAAGATCGACAACCTCGCAGTTAGCAAAGAACTCGGCCGCGCTGAAATGGGCGCCATCGTCGGCGGCGCGAGCATCTTCCAGAACAACGGCGTCAACTACAACTCGGTGAGCGGCTTCGCGTTCGCCAGCCCGCAAACCAATGTCGCCCCGGTGACGCAAGTGGATGCTTCGACGCACACGAACGTCGATCTGACCAACGTCACGAAGTCGCTGTCGTCGGTCGGCAGCCTGCTCGAAGGCGTGAAGGTGTAAGACAGACAGCTTCATTCAAGGGAGAAGGAACGATTTCCTTCTCCCTTTTCTCGTTTCTGCTCCCCTGCGACGCTCTACGCGAGTGTCCGCATCACGTTATAAATAATTCGGGTTCCGAATTATTATCCCGCGCTGTCGATTCCGACGAAAACATCTCTCGCAGCTTGCGCGCTCATCCGGTCGCTCTATGCATCGCGGTTCGGCTTTATAGCGCCTGTTCGCTACACACCGACTGACCGTGCCTAACTGTTTTTCTGCGACAGACAGCTAGTCCCGAACCGTCGAGTCTAAATCACCTCGCAAATCGGATCAGAAATTATTTTTCTATTAAAAATCAACGGATTATCGCGATGTGGCCGACCTTCCAACTCCGCCTGGCACAGCCCTCGCATATGTAGCTGCGAGCGCAACGATTAATGCTCAACCAACCCACCCAGTCCAGGAGAACCATCATGTTGAAGATCGAAAACCTCGCAGTCAGCAAAGAACTCGGCCGTGCTGAAATGGGCGCCATCGTCGGCGGTGCAAGCATCTTCCAAAACAACGGCATCAACGCCAACTCGATCAGCGGCTTCGCCTTCGCCAGCCCGCAAACCAACGTCGCTCCCGTGACGCAAGTCGATGCCTCGCAACACACCGACGTCGACGTGAAGAACATCACCAAGTCGCTTTCCTCGATCGGCAGCCTGCTCGGCGGCGTCGCGGTCTGATAACTCTCGCATCCCAAACCACACACTCATTCGGAGAACCATCATGTTGAAGATCGACAACCTCGCAGTCAGCAAAGAACTCGGCCGCGCTGAAATGGGCGCCATCGTCGGCGGTGCAAGCATCTTCCAGAACAACGGCATCAACGCCAACTCCATCAGCGGCTTCGCTTTCGCCAGCCCGCAAACCAACGTCGCTCCCGTGACGCAAGTCGATGCCTCGCAACACACCGACGTCGACGTGAAGAACATCACCAAGTCGCTCTCGTCGGTCGGCAGCCTGCTCGGCGGCGTCGCGGTCTGATAACTCGTCTCATCCCAAACCACACACTCATCCGGAGAACCATCATGTTGAAACTCGACAACCTCGCAGTCAGCAAAGAACTCGACCGTGCCGAAATGGGCGCTATCGTTGGCGGCGCGAGCATCTTCCAGAACAACGGCATCAACGCCAACTCCATCAGCGGCTTCGCTTTCGCCAGCCCGCAGACCAACGTCGCGCCGGTGACGCAGGTGGATGCTTCGACGCACACGAACGTCGATCTGACCAACGTCACGAAGTCGCTGTCGTCGGTCGGCAGCCTGCTCGAAGGCGTGAAGGTGTAAGACGGACCGCTTCATCCAAGGGAGAAGGAACGATTTCCTTCTCCCTTTTTCTCGTTTCTTCCCCACTGCGACGCTCTACTCGAGTGTCCGCATCGCATTGCAAATAATTCGGATTCCGAATTATCATCCCGCTCCGTCGATTCTTAAGAAAGCGAATTCACGCTTTCATCGGGTCCCTCTACGCGCCGCGGTTTTGCCTTTCCTCCGTGCCTGTTCGCCTAACACCGACAGATCATGTCCTTATGTTTTTCTTCGACCAACATCTGATCCGGCGTCTTCGGCGCGAAGTCGCCTCATAAAGCGAAGATCAAATTATTTTTCTATTAAAAATCAACGCATTAGCGAGATGCGATCGAGCTTCCAACTCTGCCTGGCACAGCCCTCGCATATGTAGCTGCGAGCGCAACGATTAATGCTCAACCAACCCACCCAGTCCAGGAGAACCATCATGTTGAAGATCGAAAACCTCGCAGTCAGCAAAGAACTCGGCCGTGCTGAAATGGTCGCCATCGTCGGCGGCGCAAGCATCTTCCAGAACAACGGCATCAACGCCAACTCGATCAGCGGCTTCGCCTTCGCCAGCCCGCAAACCAACGTCGCTCCCGTGACGCAAGTCGATGCCTCGCAACATACCGACGTCGACGTGAAGAACATCACCAAGTCGCTTTCCTCGGTCGGCAGCCTGCTCGGCGGCGTCGCGGTCTGATAACTCGTCTCATCCCAAACCACACACTCATTCGGAGAACCATCATGTTGAAGATCGACAACCTCGCAGTCAGCAAAGAACTCGGCCGCGCTGAAATGGGCGCCATCGTTGGCGGCGCGAGCATCTTCCAGAACAACGGCATCAACGCCAACTCCATCAGCGGCTTCGCCTTCGCCAGCCCGCAGATCAACGTGGCGCCGGTGACGCAGGTCGACGCGTCGCAATACACCAACGTCGATCTGAAGAACATCACGAAGTCGCTGGACTCGATCGGCAGCCTTCTGCACGGCGTGAAGGTCTGAAGCAGCACCGTCGACAGGAGAAGGAACAAACGTGCTTCCTTCTCCTCTCTTCACGCTTCGGTGCCGGCGCGAAGAGATCATCGGCAAGCAAATGGCCTGAAAGACACCTCCCGCGCAAATCACCTCGGCGCAGAGACCACTTCCAGCGCCACCAGATTCGACACGTAGCGCCCCGCCTTGCTGTCAGTCGGAATCACGAGCCGGGCAAAGCCGGTTCCGGGCAACGCCGCCCCGTTCATCGCATAGGCGACGATATCCGGCTGATTGCCGAAATCCGGCGATAACTCCGCAAGCGAAATCACCACGCGATAACCATCGCTGCCAGTCGCGATGACATAGAAGCCCAGCAGGTCGTTCTTGGCCGTCGCACTGGTCTGAACGCCCGCCGCGTCGATCAGGTTCCACAAACTCACACCCGTATAGGTATTCGCGCCGATGGTCCGCGTGACGGCAGGCAGCGCCTGCAGCGCGGCCATGTCTAAGGTTGCCGGATGCGCCACCGCTCCGCTCAACTGGAATTGCGTGGTGGCTCCGCCGCCGCTCGCCGTGACCTGAGAGACCGCCGTGCCGACTTGCAGCTTCACCAGATTGGAAACGTAGCGTCCGCCCTTGACGTCGCCCGGCGCGGTCACACGCAGCGGACCATCCGTCGATGTGAGCGCGGCGCTGACGCCGTTCACCGTCTCGGCGTAGACCACCTGATTGCCGCGATTGCCGAAGTCCGGGCTCAACTCGCCCATCGCGAACAAAGCGCGGTAGTTGTCGCTGCCGGTCGCCACCACGTATTTCGCGAGCACGTCGTTGTGCACGGCCGGGTTGGTCACGATGCCGACCTGGTTCAGCAAGGTCCACAGACTCGCGCCGGTATAGACGTGGGTTTGCTGACCGGTGCCACTGCCGAACGAAACCGTCTGCACGCTGGCCGGCAGCGCCTGGACCTGTGCAAGCGTGAAATTCGTCGATGCCGTCACGTCGCCCGACACCGACAAAACCGTCTGCGACGACGTGCCGTTGTCGTCGCCGCCACCACACGAGGTCGCCGCAATCGGCAGCAATGCCAGCGAACACAGCAGCGCGGCCAGACGCTTTACGTCACGTGAAAATCCCATCGGTCAGCTCCCTGAAATATCGGACACGTTATATCGGAACGGATACAGCGAGCGACGTTCGCAGAATTTCAGGCAATTGGCAATGCGTGGTAGCGACTAGGGGGCACGTTGCGCCCTGTCATGCGGCCTCCCCCGGTCGCGCGCCGATTTCAGCGCACGGTTATCATCGGCTTCGTCATCCTTCCGAGCGTGAAGCCATGAGTACTCTTCCTTACCGCAGCGCCCTCATCATCGGTGCCGGAAGCGGCATCAGCGGTTCTCTCACCCGGCGTCTGCGCGCCGAGAATATTCCCGTCGTCATCGCGGCGCGCAACGTCGACAAGCTGTCGGCGCTCGTCGATGAAACCGGCGCAATCGCGCTGCTCGTCGATGCATCCGATGCCGACCAGACGGCCGCGCTCTTCGCCGAAACCGATGCGCGCATCGGCGCGCCGGAAATCGTGATCTACAACGCGAGCGGGCGCGTTCGCGGGCCCATCGCGGAACTCGACGCCGCGGCGGTCGAACAGGCTGTCGCCGTCTCGGCGTTCGGCGCGTTCCACGCGGTGCAGCAGGCGGCGCGGCGCATGATCCCGGCGGCCAAAGGCGCGATCCTGCTGACGGGCGCGACCGCGGGCGTCAAGGGATTCGCGCTGTCCGCGCCGTTCGCGATGGGCAAGTTCGCTCTGCGCGGCCTCGCGCAGAGCGCCGCGCGGGAACTGGCGCCGAAGGGGATTCACGTCGCGCACTTCGTCATCGATGGCGGCGTGCGCTCCGATCAACGCGCCGATCCGCCCGACGCGCCGGACAGCACGCTCGACCCCGACGCCATCGCGCAGACCTATATCGATGTGCTGCGCCAGCAACGCAGCGCGTGGGCCTGGGAAATCGAGCTGCGGCCGTGGGTGGAAAAGTTCTGAGCGCCTCAGGTCTCGTCAGCGCCACCCGCCCGTATCTGCTTCACCCCGCGCCCGAGCCGCCGCCGCAACAGCGTGCGCAACGTCGCGCCGTCGACATAGCCGACCTCGGCGGCGATGGCCTCGATATCGAGCCGGCTCGAACGCAGCAGATGCACCGCCCGCTCCACGCGAAGATCCTGGAAATACGACAGCGGCGACTTGCCGAGCACCGCCTCGATGCGCCGCTGCAAGGTGCGCGTGCTCGTCGCGAGCGCGTGGGCGGCGGCGTCGAGCGAAAAGCCCTGCGCGAGCCGCCCGCGCGCCCAGCGCTCGAAGCGCTCGACCAGCGGGTCCGCGCGCGCCAGATGATCCGGAATCATGTAAGGCGCCTGCGACGGACGCGCGTCCACGATCAGGTAACGCGCCACCGTAGCGGCCAGCGCGGGACTCGCCTGATTCATCAGCCAGAGCGCGAGATCGAGATGGCCCATCGCGGCGCCCGCCGTCGCGAATTCGCCCGATGGCACGACCATGCGCCCGCTGTCGAGGCGCACGTCGGGATAGCGCTGTCGGAACAACGGCGCGAGCCACCAGCTCGTGGTGGCCTCGTGACCGTCGAGCAAGCCGGATTCCGCCAGCACGAACGTGCCGATACACGCCGCCGCGATCTTCACGCCGTCCGCGTGATTTTCCGCGAGCAACTGCATGGCATCTTTCACGTCGCGGCGGGCGAGCGCCGGCAGCAATTGGGCGGGCATCTTGGTGGCGGGCGCGGGCACGATCAGCCAGTCGGGGCGCGCCATTGCGCTCGCGGATTTGACCGGCACGCGCATGCCGAGCGCGGTGCGCACGTCGCGCCGCATGCCGATCAGCTCGATCTCGAAGCGCGGGCCGACGCCCGGCTCCAGCATGTCCGCCAGCTCGTTCGCGGTGGTGAAGGCGTCGAGCACGGCGGACAGCGCCGTATCGAATACGCCGTCGAGGGCGAGAACTGTCGTGCGCATGGCGTAAATGATTCTAAAAGTGTCATTTCCGACAATAGCCGTGACGCACCGATCTGTCTAGAGTGACGGTTATCCGATTCATTACACGGAGCAGACATGAGCCTTCCGACGCAAACAGCACTCGACCGCCCGATCTGGACCGCGCTGACGACGAGACAGACGCATCTCGGCCTGGGCGACACGCTCGCGCGGCGTTTTCATCCGGACGTCGCGCCTTTCGCGGCGGTCGCGTCGGAAACGCCGGACGCGTGGCGCGCGCTGCACGCGCTGTTGCAGCCCGGCGAGCAGGTCGCCATTCTGTCGGCGGATACGGTCGCGGCAATCGATACCTTGCAGGCGAAGCGCGTCGGCACGATTCATCAGATGGTCGCGACACAGCGCTTCACGCAAAGCCTCGACGACAGCGACGTGATCGACCTCGGCCCCGCCGATGTCGACGACATGCTCGCGCTCGTACAACGCACCAAACCGGGTCCGTTCGGCAAGCGCACGCGTGAGATGGGTCACTACATCGGGATTCGCGAGCAGGGAGAACTCATCGCGATGGCGGGCGAACGCATGGCCATCGAAGGTCATGTCGAGATCAGCGCGGTTTGTGTCGACGAACGCTGTCGCGGACGCGGTCTCGCCGGCCGGCTGATGAACATCCTGCGCAGGGAAATCGGGCTACGCGGCGAAACGCCGTTCCTCCACGTGTTCAGTCACAACGAGAGCGCCATCGCCCTGTATGAACGGCTCGGCTTCGAATTGCGCCATGCGTTCGCGCTCACGCAGATCAGTCACGCCGAATCCGGAAACAAGTGTTGATGCAGGAAGTCGACGAACACGCGCACCTTCGGCGGCGTCATGCGGCCTGACGGCCAGAGCGCGCGAAAGGGGATGCGGTCCGCCGTGAAATCGCGCAGGACGGCGACGAGCGAGCCATCGGCGAGTTGCGCGCGCACGGCATAGTCGGGCACGCTCGTAAGACCCAGGCCCTGCTCCGCCAGCGCGATAAGCGGCTCGACCGCGCTCGCGATTGCTGTCGACGGAAGTTCCACGTCGAAGGGCGCGCCATCGCGCACGAAGGTCCAGCGCCTGAGACGTCCCGTGCGCGAGAAGCGATGCTGAAGGCACGCGTGCGCGCCGAGCATCTCGGGCGTCGCGGGCACGCCGCGCGCTTCGAGATAATCCGGCGAGCCGACGATCAGATGCGTGTAGTGCCCGAGCGTGCGCATCGTGAGTTGCGAATCGATTGCGTCGCCTGTGCGCAGCACGACATCGAAACCATCGTCGATGACATCGACGAGACGGTCGCTGAAATCGATATCGAGCTGCACTTCGGGATACGCGTGCATGAACGCCGACAGCACCGGCATCAGCAGCGTGCCGACGAGCGGAATGCTCACGCGCAGGCGGCCCATCGGCTTCGCGCGCGATATCGCCAGTTCGGACTCGGCCTCTTCGATCTCGCCGAGAATGCGCTGGCAACGCGCGAGAAATAGTTCGCCCTCGGGCGTGAGACGCACGCTGCGCGTGCTGCGATGAAAGAGCCGCACGCCGACGCGCGTTTCCAGCCGCGCGACAGCCTTGCCGATCGCCGATGCCGAAAGCCCGAGTTGCCGCCCCGCTTCCGCGAAGCTCAGCGTTTCCGCCGCGCGCGTGAAGACGACCATGCCGCTCATGTGGTCCAGCGCGCCGGGCGCGCGCGCGGCGGCCGCGCTGGTCGCGCTTGCGGTCGGCGTCTCGTTCATCGCAAGGCTCTCCGTCATTCTGACGATCCGATCCCCATGAATCGACGCGACGCATACGATGCCTGCGCGCGATCGATCAGTTCGTGCATCCGCACGGCATCGGCGAAAGTGGGGGCGTCATGCGTGCCGTTCGCCACGTCGTGCGCAAAGGCCCAGTACAGCTCGGCCAGTTCCAGCACGGCGGAAGGCAGGCCCGATTCCGGCAACCGATGATAACGCTCCGGCACATCGAGCGGCACGAGCGGCGCCTTGTCGCCATGCGCGCCGACGATGCGGTAATCGTCGCCGACATCGCCGAACGCGGACGTATTCGTGATGCGCAGGTCGCCTTCCGTTCCGGTGATGTCGATCTGCACGCCCGACCCGTTGCGCTTGCCGCCCTCGATATGCACCGACAACACCGCGTTGCCGTTCAGCATGCCCGCGAGCACGAGTTGATCGGGCGCGCTCGTTTGCATCGACTCGCCGCTCTCCTTGATCGTGACGAGCGGAAACTGATTCGGCGTGAGCGCCGCGATCGACACGGGCCAATCCGTCGCGTGGAGCAGCATGTCGAGAAAATGGCCGCCGTAAATCGACACGATCGACGAAAAGTTCTCCGGCGGCACGGTCCATTCGAGCGTGCGCGAGCGCATCGCCTGGAAGTAATTCACGCTCACATGCATGCGCACGGAGCGCAGTTCGCCGACATAGCCTTGCCCGATCAGATCGCGCACGTAACGATTGTGCGACGCGAGCCGCCGCTGCAAGCCGACGACATGCCGCACGCCGCGCGCTTCGGCCAGCGCGAGCAGTTCCTGCGATTGCGCGAGCGTGGTCGTCAGCGGCCATTCGCAGTAGACGTCCTTGCCGGCGGCAATCACGCGCTTCACCGTGTCCGCATGCTGCGGCGCCGTGTTGAGCACGACTACGAGATCGATATCGTCGCTTTCGACGAGTTCATCGATCGATGCCGCCACGCGCCCTATCCGGTATTCGCGCGCCGCCTCTTCCGCAGCCTCGCGCCGATGGCTGTACACGGCCTGCAGCGTGTATTGCGGCAGCAGATCGAGCACCCGCAGATGCCCATGCCGCGCCCAGTTGCCGACGCCGATCACGCCTACGCGCAACGGAGCGATGTGTGTTGTTTCCATGATGTTTCCAATGTCCGAAAGGTGGCGTGGATTATCGGAACGGCAGTCGGGCGGATAAATGCCGCAACAGCGACATGACTGTTCTGCTCACCCAAACAATCGCCGCTTCGCCGCCACGGCTGGGCGAGGCGCGATTGCGGACACACGTGTCCGGGGTGCCTGAACTCGCGGGCGGTTTTTCTCGGGGCGCGCCGCGTCTACAGTCCGGGTCAAGCGTCGCCGGTCGTCGGCGTCACGCAACAGCTACCCGGAATTGTGGAGAAACGAAATGTCCAGACTGTTTTCGCACGTCAAAGTCGGCTCGTATGAATTCGGCCATCGCGTCGTCCTCGCCCCGCTCACCCGCATGCGTGCCGAATCGGGCGCGCGTCCCGGCCCGCTGATGGCCGAATACTACGCACAGCGCACTTCGCCCGGCGCGCTCCTGATTGGCGAAGCGACCATCGCCGCGCCGGAAGGCAACGGCTATCTCGGCGCGCCCGGCCTGTACGACGACAGCCAGATCGCCGGATGGAAAGCCGTCACCGATGCCGTGCACGCAAAGGGCGGCCGCATCTTTCTTCAGCTTTATCACGCAGGGCGTCAGTCGAACGCGCAGTTGCAGCCCGATGGCGGCCGCCCGGTCGGGCCGTCGGAAGTGCCGCACGGCGGCGTCGCGTACACCGAGGCCGGCTGGGTGCCGAACACGCCGAATCGCGCGCTCGAAACTTCGGAGATCGCGGGCATCGTCGAAAGTTTTCGCGCGGCGGCGGCACGCGGCGTCGCAGCGGGCTTCGATGGCGTCGAACTGCATGCGGCCAACGGCTATCTCTTCGACCAGTTCCTTCAGGACGGCAGCAACCGTCGCACCGACGCATACGGCGGCACGATCGAAAATCGCGCGCGCCTGCTGCTCGATACGGCGCGCGCCGTGATCGGCGTCTGGGGCGCGGACAAGGTCGCGGTGCGACTCGGGCCGAGCGGCTCGTGGGGCGATATGTCCGACAGCGATCCGCAGGCGCTCTTCGCCTACGTCGCGACGGAGCTCGACAAGCTCGGCATCGCGTATCTGCATCTGATCGAGCCGCGCATCGCGGGCAATGTCGAGGATGAGACGCGCGATCAGACGCCGCTCGCGGCGAAGTCGCTGCGCGCGCATTTCCGTGGCCCGATCATCGTGGCGGGCGGCTTCGACGGCGTCAGCGCCGAATCGATCCTCCAGTCCGGCGACGCCGATCTGGTCGCGTTCGGCCGCCACTTCATCGCCAATCCCGATCTGCCGGAGCGCCTGCGCAAGCACCTGCCGCTCAATCCCTACGATCGCGCGACCTTCTTCGGCGGCACGGATGTGGGCTACACCGACTATCCGTTCCTCGACGAGCAAGCCATCGCCGCGTGATATCGCCGGAGTTCCCAACATGACTACGTCTTCGTCCAGCGCCAGCCGGCGCTGGCTCGCGGTGCTTTCCATCGCGCTCGGCTCGTTCGCTTTCGTGACGACCGAATACATGCCCGTCGGCGTGCTGCCGGCGATCGCTTCGGACCTCGGCGTCACGCCCGGCACGGCTGGCCTGATGACCACGACGCCGGGCATCATCGCCGCGATCTCGGCGCCCGTTCTGCTGCTCGTCGCGGGACGCCTGAACCGGCGGCTGATCCTGCTTCTGCTGTCGATCGCGCTCGTCGCATCGAACGTCGTCTCGGCGTTCGCGACCGACTTCACGACGATGCTCGCCGGCCGCGCCCTGCTCGGCATCAGTCTCGGCGGATTCTGGACCGTCGCGCTCGGCGTCTCGGGACAGATCGTCGCGGAAGAAGACAGCGCCCGCGCGAGCGCGACCATCTTCATGGGCATCACGCTCGCGACGGTCATCGGCGTGCCGCTCGGGACGTTTATCGCGGGGTTGTTTTCGTGGCGCGTGTCGTTCTTCGCGACGGCCGCGCTCGCGCTCGCCGCGCTGCTCCTTCAGGCGATGCTGCTGCCCGACCTGCCGCCGCGCGCCGCCGCACGCATCGGCGATTTCGGCCGCATGCTCGCGCGCACGACCGTGTTGCGCAGCCTGCTGCTCGTTGCGTTGCTGTTCGGCGCGCACTTTTGCGCCTACACGTATATCGCGCCGTTTCTCGAAGTCGACGCCGTGCTCGGCGCGGCCTGGGTCACCGCGCTGCTGCTCGGTTTCGGCATCGTCGGTTTCCTGTCGAACTTCGTCGCGTCGGCGTTCGTGAAGTCGCATCCGCGTCTCGCGCTCGCCGCGACGACCGCGCTCGTCATCGCTTCGCTGCTCGCGCTGCCGGCCTTCGCGCACGTTGCGGGCGCGGTCGTGGCGGGCGTGCTCGCGTGGGGCATCGCGTATGGCGCGATTCCGCTGTGCCTGAGCGTGTGGATGCAACTGACAGCGCCGAAGCAGCCGGAAGCGGCATCAGCGCTCTTCGTCAGCGCGGTGCAGACCGCGATCGCGGCGGGCTCGCTCGCGGGCGGCATCGCGGTCGATCACGCGGGCGCGACCGGCGCGATGCATCTCGGCGTGCTGCTCTCGGCGCTCGGGCTGGCCGTGCTCGCATCGTTCGGCACGAAGCGGCACACGCTCGCCGCCGTGCTCGGCCGATGATCGCTCACACGGCGCGCTCGAGCCAGGCGCGCCAGCCGCCGTATCGCGTGATGTCGACGGCGCCTTCGAGCGCATGCGCCTCGCACACGAAGCCGGTTTCCCAGCGGCCGTCCGCGAGTTCGACCTTGCCGAGCGCGAGCGGCGCGGGAATGCCCGCGAGGAAGGAGCCGACCTCCGCGCTCGGCAACGTCCACACTTCGACCGCGATCGCCGCGCCGTTCGCTTCGTCGCGTGTCATGCCGGGCCGCTGAACCGCACCGCCCGCGAGCGCGTACAGACGGTAACGCGGCGCGCTCGACGTCGCTTCGACGAGGCGCGCGCCGCGTGCGGTCAGTTGCCCGTTCAGCGGCAAGCCCGCGAGATGCGCGCCGCACACGACGAGCTTCATCGTGTCGTCACGCGCGGCCTGTGCGGGCGCATCGGTGTCCTGGCGCGCGCCGCCGACGAGCGGCACGTCGAGCTTGCGATGCAATGCATCGGCGACACTCAGCAGATATTGATCGGTGAAGGCGCGGCCAAAAAGCGTCACGCCCCACGGCAGGCCATTGCGCATGAAACCCGCGGGCGTCGCGATGGCGGCGTAATCGAGCAGATTCATGAAGTTCGTGTAATGCCCGAGCAGCGAGTTCGCACCGATCGGATCGCGCTCCAGTTCGGCGAGCGTGACCGCGCGCGGAATCGATGGCGTCAGCACGCAATCGAGATCCGCGAGCACGGCGTCGCAACGCTGCTTCAGTGCCTGAAGCTTGTATTGCGCGCGAAACGCATCGACGGCGGTGGCGCCCGGCGCCTTCGCGAGCACGTCGCGAATCACGGGCAGCACGGCATCCGGCTGCGACTCCATCAGCGCGCCGGCGACGCTATAGCGCTCCGCGACCCACGGCCCTTCGTAGAGCAGGCGCGCGGCTTCGAGGAAAGGCGCGAAGTCGATGTCGATCGCCTCGCCGCCGAGCGCTTCGAGCGCCGCGCGCGCGTTGGCGAAGAGCGCGGGACTTTCATCGCAACCCGCGAATTCAATCTGACGCGGCACGCCGAAGCGAAAGCGCGCGACCTTGCCGAACGCCGCCGCATCGTTCCATTGCGGATTCGCGCGGCTGTACGCATCGGCGGGATCGTGGGCGGCCGTGAGCGCGAGCAGCGTGCTCGCCTCGCTCGCGGTCGCGGTGAAATACGTCACGCAGTCGAGCGTGCGACACGCGGGCACGACGCCCGCCGTCGACAGCAGGCCCTTCGTCCCCTTCGTGCCGACGAGATTGTTCAGCGCGGCGGGCACGCGGCCCGATCCGGCGGTATCGGTGCCGAGCGCGAAGCTCGCGACGCCCAGCGCGACAGCCAGCGACGACCCCGCGCTCGATCCGCCCGACGGATAGTCCGCCAGCACGCTGTTGCGGCACTTGCCGTAGGGCGAGCGCGTGCCGTTCAGGCCGGTCGCGAACTGGTCGAGATTGGTCTTGCCGATGGGCACCGCGCCGAGCGCGATCAGCTGCGCGACGAGCGTCGCCGACTGCTCCGGCGTGTACGCGAACGCGGGGCACGCGGCCGTCGTCGGCACGAGCGCGAGATCGATGTTGTCCTTGATCGCGAACGGCACGCCGTAGAGCGGCAGCGAATCGATATCGCGTGCATCGAGCGCCGCGAGATACGGCTCGATTTCGTCATCGTTCAGCAGATGAATGAAGAGCCGATAGTCGGGGTTCAACTGAGCCGCACGCGCGCGCAACGCGCCGATCAGCGCGCGCGGCGTCGTGCGGCCTTCGCGATATGCGGCGCGCAGTGCGGGAAGACGCAGGTCGAATGAATCCATGTGCGATGTTTCCTTTGATATGAAGTGCCTCAAGCGTCAAGCGCGCTGTTCGATCACGGCGACGCGCTGCCCCGCGCGAACGGACGAACCCGGCGCGACATGAATCTCGCCGATGATGCCCGCGCACGGCGCGATCACCGATATCTCCATCTTCATCGATTCGATGACGACGAGCACGTCGCCCGCTTCGACGCTCGCGCCGGCCTCGACGCGCACCTGCCACAGATTGCCCGCGATCTCGCTATCGACGGCGATCTGGCCATCGGCGAGCGGCGCGATCTCCGCGTCGACGGCGACGGGTGCATCGAGCGCCGTTTCGTCGCTGCCCGCTTCGTGCCAGCGTTGCCGCTCCGCCTGAAACGCCGCTTGCTGATGCGCGCGAAACTGCGCGATGCCGTCTGCTTCGCGATCGAGAAAGGCCTGATAGTCGGCGAGAGACAGCTCTGTCTCCTCGATCTTCAACGGATAGCGTCCGAGCGGAAACGTCTCGCGTATGCGCAGCAGTTCGTCGCTGGAGACTTCGTAGAAGCGGATCTGATCGAAGAAGCGCAACAGATACGGACGTCCCGCGAAATCCGCGACTTCGCGATAGCGGTTCCACATCTGCAACGTGCGTCCGACGAACTGATACCCGCCCGGCCCTTCCATGCCGTACACGCACAGATACGCGCCGCCGATGCCGACCGAGTTTTCCGCCGTCCACGTGCGCGCCGGGTTGTATTTCGTCGTCACGAGCCGGTGACGCGGATCGAGCGGCGTCGCGACCGGCGCGCCGAGATAGACATCGCCCAGGCCCATCACGAGATAGCGCGCATCGAAGACGACGCGCTTCACGTCATCGATCGAATCCAGCCCGTTGATGCGGCGGATGAACTCCAGGTTGCTCGGGCACCACGGCGCGTCCTTGCGCACGGTGGTCATGTACTTGTCGATGGCGAGCTGGCACGCGGGATCGTCCCACGACAGCGGCAGATGCACGACGCGCGACGGCACGCGCAGGTCCTTTTGCAGCAGCACGCTGCGCCATGCCGACGCGACGTGTTCCAGCAGCGTGTCGAGCGGCAATCGTTCCGGCTGATAGTGAACTTGCAGCGAGCGGATACCCGGCGTCAGATCGACGACGCCCGGCAACCGCGATGCTTCGAGCGATTGCATCAACGCATGGCCGCGAAAGCGCAGCACGAGATCGAGCTCGGGCGGCCCGAGTTCGAGCAGCAGATGCGTGTCGCCGGATAGGCGCGCGACGAGCCGTTCATCGTCTTCACCGATGTCGAGCACGATCGGCGATTGCAATGTCGCTTGCGGCACAGGGTCCGTGCGTGCGGTCGCGATATCCACGGGAACGAAGCGCACCTTGTCGCCCGCCTTCAACTGGCCGATCTGCCACAGGTCCGCCTCGATCACCGTGACCGGACAGACGAAACCACCGAGGCTCGGGCCATCGGGGCCGAGAATCACGGGCATGTCGCCGGTGAAATCGATCGCGCCGACGGCATACGGATTGTCGTGAATGTTCGACGGATGCAGCCCCGCTTCGCCGCCATCGGCACGCGCCCATTCGGGCTTCGGACCGATGAGACGCACACCTGTGCGGCTCGAATTGAAATGGACTTCCCAGTCGGTGTCGAGGAAGCGGTCGATATAGGACGCCGTGAAGTACTCCGGCGCGCCGTGCGGACCGTAGATCACGCGCAGCACGCGCACATCGTCGAGACGATGCACGAGTGAATCGGACAACGTCGCGCCTGCTTCGCGGTTCGTGAGCCCATGAACATGCAGCACGTCGCCCGCACGCAATGCACGCCCGCCATGCCCGCCGAACTGGCCGAGCGTGAACGTGCTGCGGCTGCCGAGATAGCGCGCGACATCGAGCCCGCCGCGCACGCACAGATACGCACGCGCGCCCGCG
This sequence comes from Caballeronia sp. S22, assembly GCF_964261745.1. Lineage (NCBI taxonomy): Bacteria > Pseudomonadati > Pseudomonadota > Betaproteobacteria > Burkholderiales > Burkholderiaceae > Caballeronia > Caballeronia sp. S22. The sequence goes on from NZ_OZ180037.1 coordinate 297,022, forward strand.
CCGCGGATCGTGCCGAGCGCGAGCGTCGAGCCGGCCGTGACGAGAAATGTCGTGTTCATCGGCTGCGCGGTGTCGTCGAGCATGACGGGCAAAGTTGCGCCCGTCACCGCCACGATCGCATCCGTGTTGAAGCGCAGCGTCGGACCGCTCATCGTGATTTCGAGCGCGGCGGCATCGTCGTCGTTGGCGAGCAGGCGATTACCGAGGCACAGCGCGCGATCGTCCATCGGACCGGAAGGCGGCACGCCCACCGCCCAATAACCCGGCCTTCCCGGATAGTCCTGTACGGTCGTTTGCGTGCCGCCGCTCAGCACTTCGAATGTCGATGCGCGATAGCGCAAGCCTTCGAGACAACGCGTCCACGGATGGCCGCTTGCGAACGGCGTATCCGCGAGAATCTGCCGCAGATAGCCGCGATTCGTTTCGACGCCGTAGATGCGCGTCGCGTCGAGCGCGGCATCGAGCGCGTGACGCGCGGCATCGCGCGTAGGTTGCCATGCGATCAGCTTCGCGAGCATCGGATCGAACCACGGCGGCACCTCGCAACCCGCTTCGATCCATGTGTCGATGCGAAGCGCGCTGCCATCGGATGATGGAAACAACACATCGGTGAGCAGCCCCGGACAGGGCTTGAAATCGCGGCCCGGATCTTCGGCATAGAGACGCGCCTGGATCGCATGGCCGCGCGGTTCGAGATCGCGAGCGAGCGTGTCGAGCGAGGGCAACGTGCCCGCTGCAAGCTCGATCATCCAGCGCACCAGATCGACGCCCCACACCTGCTCCGTCACGCCATGCTCCACCTGCAGGCGCGTGTTCACTTCGAGGAAATAGAAGCGCGCCGCCTCGCTGTCGTAGACGAATTCGACCGTGCCCGCCGATCGATACGACACTGCACGCGCAAGCCGGATCGCGGCGTCGCAGAGCGCGGCTGCCATGCCTTCGGGGAGATTCGGCGCGGGCGTTTCTTCGAGCACTTTCTGGTTGCGCCGCTGCACCGAGCAGTCGCGCACGCCGAGCGCGATGGCGTCGCCCTTGCCGTCGCCGAACACTTGCACTTCGAGATGCCGCGCGCGTTCGATGTACTTCTCCAGGAACACGCCCGCATCGCTGAAATTGTTCTGACCCAGTCGCTTGACGATATCGAATTGCGCGGCGAGCTCGTCGGCGCTACGGCACACGCGCATGCCGATGCCGCCGCCGCCCGCCGTGCTCTTCAGCATCACCGGATAACCGATGCGTTGCGCCGCTTCGAGCGCGGCGTCGATATCGTCGAGGAGGCCGGTGCCTTCGAGCATCGGAACGCCTTCTTCAGCGGCGATCGCGCGCGCGGTGTGCTTGAGGCCGAAGGCGCGCAACTGCGCGGGCGTCGGTCCGATGAACGCGACACCGGCAGCTTCGCACGCTTCTGCAAACGACGCGTTCTCCGACAGAAAGCCGTAGCCCGGATGGATCGCCTGCACGCCTTCTTCGCGCGCGATAGCGAGAATCTTCGCGATGTCGAGATAGGTGATGCTCGCGGCGCCATCGCCGAGACTATGTGCGGTATCGGCAAGACTGACATGACGGCTCGCGCGATCCGCTTCGCTATAGACGGCGACACCAGTTACATTCAGCTCGCGCAGCGTGCGCAAAATGCGGCACGCGATCGCGCCGCGATTCGCGATGAGGACTTTGTCGAACATGAGTGGATGTTCAATGCGTGGGCGGGCCGTCCCGCCACGTGAGCATGCATGCCGGGGTCGTCCCCGGCAGGTTGGCGTTCATCAGTGCCTGGCGCGGCCTTCGAACTGAAGCAGACGCTGCGCGCGCGCTTTCATCACCGTGTAGAGCCAGCGACGCAAGGTGCTCAGTTCCATATCGTCAGCTCCGCCGGCGTCGGGTTATACGCGTTGCACGGGTTGTTCAGTTGCGGACAGTTCGAGATCAGCACGATCACGTCCATCTCGGCGCGCAACTCGACGTACTTGCCCGCGCCCGAAATGCCATCCTCGAACGTGAGGCCGCCTTCGGCCGTCACCGGCACGTTCATGAAGAAGTTGATGTTCGCGGCGATGTCGCGCTTCGAGAGCCTGCCATCGTGCGCGCAGGCCCGCAGATAGTTATCTCTGCAACTGTGCATGTAGCGCTTCTCCAGCGCATAGCGCACCGTGTTGCTTTCCTGCGCGCACGCGCCGCCGAGCGTGTCGTGCCGGCCGCATGTGTCCGCGATGATCGTCAGCATCGGATTGCCGAGATTCGAATAGAGCACGGTTCCCGTCGTCAGATAGAGGCTTTGCTGACGGCGTAATGTGCGTTGCGCGTCGTAGCGCTCGCGCGGATCGGCGGCGCTGTAGAAGAGCGTGTCGATCGCCTGATTGCCTTCGACGTCGCGGATGCGCAGCGTCTGCCCCGCCTTCAGTTCCTTGAGCCACGGCTCGCCCGCGGGCAGGGTCTCGCGAAAGATCGCGTTGACTGGATCGAGCGTGCTGGCCGTGAGATTGGATGTCGTCATGCGCGTCTCTCGCTCAGAGAAAGAATCGTTCGGTGTTGATGAAGCCGCGCGCGTTTTCATCGCACGATGCGCGGCAGATTTCCGCGACTTGTGCATCCGCATTGCTCAGCGCAAGCTTCACGGGCTTCGGCGCGTATTCGGGATTCGGGTCGAGCGGATGCTGGATCGCCGTCAGCACGACGAGCGTGTTCATCGGCGCATACAGTTCGATATAGTCGCCCGCCTGCGAATTGCCCTGCACGAAGTGCAACGCGCCCGCATCGGTCACGTCGACGCGGCTGAAAAGATTCAGCGTCATCAACAAGTCCGCGATGCCGAGGCCCCATTTGCCCAGTTCGACGAGCAGGTTATCCGTGCCGTTGCGATAGAACGCGTTGCGCAGTTCCTGATAGCGGCCTTCGCCGTATTTCTCGAACACTTCCGCCGCATTCGATACGCCGGCCAGGCTGTCGTGCCATCCGCACGTATCCGCGACAATCGCGGCGAGCACGCGCCCCATGTCCGAATAGAGGCAATGCCCTTTGGTCAGCTTCGCGGTGTGCTGGCATTTGAGCGTATCGGGAAGATTCAGACGCTCGCTCTTTTCGGCGGCATTGAAAAGCAGCATCGCGACGTTCGCGCCGCCGCGCACATCGGTGATGCGCAGCAACTGGCCGCGCTTCACGATCAGCGACGCGTGGCCGCCACCGGGAATCGTTTCTTCGAGCAGGATTTCGTTCATGTGTTATGTCCTTTCGATCATGCGGGCACGGCGAGCAGCGGCGGAACTTCCATCGCCGGATGCGCTTCGCGCACGCCGTTGCGTTCGAGCGGAATGTCGTAAGTGATGCGCGCGCCGTATGCCTGCGGCGCCTGCGGGTCGATGCGCACCTTGTCGAACACCAGCACGCGACTGCCGAGCGTGAAGCCTTCCTTCAGGTCGTGCGTGACCATGAAGACGGTCAGCTTCGCTTCGCGCCAGAGGCCCGTCAGCAGTTCGTGCATGTCGCGGCGGATGCCCGGATCGAGCGCGCCGAAGGGTTCGTCGAGCAGCAGCACGCGCGGCTTCATCACGAGCGCCTGCGCAAGCGCGAGGCGTTGCTGCATGCCGCCCGAGAGTTGATGCGGATATTTGTCGAGCGAATCGGCAAGACCGACGCGCGCGAGCATCGCGACGGCTTCGTCGCGTGCGAGACGGCGGCGCGCGCCGAACAGACGTCCCGTGAAACGCGCATGCGGCAGTTCGAGCCCGAGCATCACGTTGCGCAACACGGTCAGATGCGGGAACACCGAATAGCGTTGATACACGACGCCGCGATGCGGGTCCGGCTCGCTCGGCAAGGGCTCGCCATCGAGCAGAATCTCGCCGCGCGTCGGACGTTCCTGGCCTAGCAGCATGCGCAGAAACGTCGACTTGCCGCAGCCCGACGCACCGACCATCGAGCAGAACTCACCTTCCGCGATGCGCAGATTGAGCCGCTCCAGCACGACCTGATCGTCGTATTGCTTCCACAGGTTGCGGATCTCGATCATGCGCGGCCTCCGCGACCTTCCTGATACCAGGGGAACGCCCATTGCGTGAGACGGCGCAGCGCTTCGTCGATGAGCCATGCGAGCAGCGTGATCCACGCGACATACGGCAGGATCACGTCCATCGCGAGATAGCGGCGCACGAGGAAGATGCGATAGCCGAGGCCATCCGTCGATGCAATCGCTTCCGCCGCGATCAGGAAGAGCCACGCGGAACACAGCGCGAGCCGCAGCGCGATCAACAGGCGCGGCAGTAGTTGCGGCACGATCACGCGCAAGATCAACGTCCAGCTCGATGCGCCGAGCGTCTGCGCCTTGATCCACAACTCCTCGGGAATATCGCGCGTGCGCTGTTGCAGATCGCGGATCATCATCGGCGTGATGCCGATCACGATCAGCACGACCTTCGACAGCTCATCGAGGCCGAACACGATGAACAAAATCGGCAGGACGGCGAGCGGCGGGATCATCGATATCACCGTGATGAACGGCGAAAGCGTCGCGCCAACAAGCGGAATGCTGCCCGTCACGATGCCGAACACGAGCGCGATGGCCGCACTCGCGACGAGCCCGATGCCGAGCCGCTTCATGCTCGATACCGTGTCGCTCAGCATCAGATGCTCGCCCGTGCGCTTGTCCTCCGTGAACGCGTACTCGTTGAGCGCGGCCTTCATCTGCGTCGCGGACGGCAACAGCTTGTCGTCGGGGTTCGCTTGCAGGCGAAGCGACGAGCCGGTGAAGTACACCGCGACGAGCACGATGAACGGCAGCAGCAACAGCATCAGACTGCCGGTGCGGCCGGGGTGTCGGTTGATGAGCCGCATGGGCCTCTCCTCTTCAGAACGCCGCGCCGCTCACAGCTTGCCTTGCGCGGCCATGCGCACGTAGGTCGGATCGAAACGCAGCTTCAGATTGCTCTTGCTGCCGACGACCACGTTGTTCTCGAACGCCATGCCGACCGCGCCCGCGTTCGGCGCGCCCTTGCCGAGCAGACCGTGATCGAACGAGAACTGCGCGACGCGCGTCATGATCTTCGGCATGTTCGGGCTCGTCGCGAAGTCGAGCGCCTGTTGCGGCGTGTAGAACAGCGCGGTGGTCGAGAGCTGCGACTTGTAGCCGGCGAGATCGGTGCCCGATGCCTTGGCCATCGATGTAAGCGCGGCTTCGCTATCCGGCGACGTTCCGTGCATCGTCTGCATGATCTCGAACCATGCGCCCGTGAGCGCCTTGCCGAGCGCGGGGTTGTCGTGCAGCGTCTTCGTGTTGACGACCATCATGTCCATGATCTCGCCGGGAATACGGCTCGAATCGAACACTTCGGTGACGTTGGGCTTCGCCTTGAGATCGGCGAGCATCGGGTTCCATGTGACCGCGTTGTGCACGTCGGCGGTTGCGAATGCGCCGGAGATATCGGCATCGGACGTGTTGACGGTCTTGATGTCGCGCTCGCTCATCCCTGCCGATTCGAGCGCGCGCGCGAGCAGATAGTGCGACACCGAAAGCTCGACGAGATTGACCGGCTGGCCTTTGAGATCGGCGACCTTCTTGCCCGCACCCTTGATGAGCACGCCGTCGTTGCCATTGGAGTAATCGCTGACGATCAGCGCGGTGCTGTCCACGCCGCCCGTCGCCGGGATGGTCAGCGCGTCCATGTTGGTCATCGCGCAGCCGTCGAACTTGCCGGCGGTGTATTGATTGATCGATTCGATGTAGTCGTTGAGCTGCACGACATCGACATTGATGCCGTACTTCTTCGCCCACTTGGACATGATGCCCTGAGTCTTCGCGTAGCCCCACGGCATCCAGCCGGCGTAGATGGTCCAGCAGACCTTGAAGTCCTTGCGGGCCTGAGCGAATGAGGGCGTGGAGAAACAGACGGAGAGAGCGACGGCGGCAGCGGCGAGAAAACGGACGCGCATGAGGTTGACCTCGCATTGAACGGTTATCGACGGCAGGAGCGGCGCGACGCATCGCGTTCTCTCCCGGGCTTTTGTCCCGCCGTGTAACCTCGTTCGAGGTCGACAACTCTCGGACCAGCATCGCGCATCGACATCGATGCGGACCGGAACCCTAGTCATCCATTGCCAGATTGTGACTGCCACTCCTGAAGCTCGTTATGCGATAAGCGTGCCAGAACTGAAAGTACGTGGCTTCCGCGTATATGGCGCGGATTCGTGCACAGATACGAAGCGCATCCGCGATGTGCCCGACGCACGGGCGCACCAAACGGGTGCCCGCATTCCAGCGTAATGTCGGAATTCTTCTATCCGGATGCGCCGGCTTTCGATGGAATACGGGACAGTCGGAGTTCCCGCAGCAACCCGTTCTCTTCTCACATGGGTAACCATCATGTTCAGTCGCGCAGCCAGCACCGTTGAAAACGTCGATCCGGAACTCTGGGCCGCCATTAACGATGAAAACCGTCGCCAGGAAGATCACATCGAACTGATCGCGTCGGAAAACTACACGAGCCCGGCTGTGATGGCCGCACAGGGCTCGCAACTCACGAACAAATACGCCGAGGGTTATCCGGGCAAGCGCTATTACGGCGGCTGCGAATATGTCGATGTGGTCGAGCAGCTCGCGATCGATCGCGTGAAGCAGCTCTTCGGCGCCGAAGCGGCGAACGTGCAGCCGAACTCCGGCTCGCAAGCCAATCAGGGCGTGTTCTTCGCGATGCTCAAACCCGGCGACACGATCATGGGCCTGAGTCTCGCGCACGGCGGCCACCTCACGCACGGCTCGCCGGTCAATATGTCGGGCAAGTGGTTCAACGTGGTGAGCTACGGACTGAACGAAGCCGAGGACATCGATTACGAAGCGGCCGAGCAGCTCGCGAACGAGCACAAGCCGAAGCTGATCGTCGCGGGGGCGTCGGCGTTTGCGTTGAAGATCGACTTCGAGCGTCTGTCGAAGATCGCGAAGAACGTCGGCGCGTATCTGATGGTCGATATGGCGCACTATGCCGGCCTGATCGCGGCGGGTGTGTATCCGAATCCGGTGCCGCACGCGGACTTCGTTACCACGACCACGCACAAGAGCCTGCGCGGACCGCGCGGTGGTGTGATCCTGATGAAGGCCGAGTATGAGAAGCAGATCAATTCTGCGATTTTCCCGGGCATTCAGGGCGGGCCGCTGATGCACGTGATTGCCGCGAAGGCCGTCGCGTTCAAGGAAGCGCTGTCGCCGGAGTTCAAGGAGTATCAGCAACGCGTCGTCGATAATGCGCGGGTGCTGGCCGAGACGCTCGTGAAGCGCGGTCTGCGCATCGTGTCGGGTCGCACCGAGAGCCACGTGATGCTCGTCGATTTGCGCGCCAAGAAGATCACTGGGAAGGCTGCTGAAGCTGCGCTCGGCGCCGCGCATATCACGGTCAATAAGAACGCCATTCCGAACGATCCGGAAAAGCCGTTCGTCACGAGCGGCGTGCGACTCGGCTCGCCGGCGATGACCACGCGTGGATTTGGTACGAAGGAAGCGGAGATCGTTGGGAATCTCATCGCCGATGTGCTGGAAAGCCCGGAAGATGCGGGTAATCTCGAACGCGTGCGCGCGCAGGTCGCTGAGTTGACGAAGCGGTTTCCTGTGTACGGGTGAGGTTGGGGGTCGGGGTCTTGGCGGGAGCTTGTGGCTCGCTGCAGGCTTTTGCCGGATCCCGTTTTCGCGGTGGTCTATTAGCACTGCCCCTCCCCGGGGCGGGGGTCACTTTCTTTGCTGCTGCAAAGAAAGTGACTGCCGCCCCGCACAGGGGCAGTGCTAATAGACCACTAAGAAACCGGGATCCGGCAACAACGAACCTTGACAACGACATCTAGTTTACTGGACACTACATCCACTATGCTAGACACGACGCCTGAAGAAACCACCGCCAGCAGCGACATCAACCAACGCATCGCCGATCGCATCCGCGAGCTGCGCGCCGCCCGCGCCTACACCCTCGACGCACTCGCGGCCCGCTGCCGCGTAAGCCGCTCGATGATTTCGATGATCGAACGCGGCGCCGCCAGCCCGACGGCGGTGGTACTCGACAAGCTCGCCTCCGGCCTCGGCGTATCCCTCGCCAGCTTCTTCGGCGGCGAACAGGAAGGCACGCCAGCGGAACCACTCGCCCGCCGCCGCCAGCAACTGAAATGGCGCGATCCCGAATCCGGCTACACGCGCCGAAACCTTTCTCCACCCGGCTGGCCGTCCCCATTCCAACTCGTCGAAGTGGATTTCCCACCTGGCGCGCGCGTCGCCTACGAACGGAGCGGACGCGAATCGACGATGCATCAGCAAGTCTGGGTGATGAGCGGACGCATCGACATCGTGATCGGCGACGAGCTTCACGCGCTCCAGCAAGGCGACTGCCTCGCGATGCGGCTGGACCGGCCGCTGATCTTCAGCAACCCCGCTTCGAAAGCAGCGCGCTACATCCTCGCCATCGGCGACGCGCCCGCGACCTGATTCATCCTCAGCCTGAACGGATACCGAATGAACACCACCGCCCCGCACGACGACGTGCGCCTGATCGACTGCAACGAAGCCGAGCACGCGCTCGCCATTCTCGAGATCCTGAACGAAGCCATCGTCAATTCGACCGCGCTGTACGACTACAAGCCGCGCCCCGTCGAGGCCATGACGACGTGGTTCGCGGCGAAACGCGCGGGCGGCTTCCCCGTCGTGGGCGCATTCGATGCATCGGGCAAGCTGATGGGCTTCGCGAGTTGGGGCACGTTCCGCGCGTTTCCCGCGTTCAAATACACGGTGGAGCACAGCGTCTACGTGCATCGCGATTGCCGTGGACTCGGGCTCGGCGAGCGGCTGTTGCGCGAACTGATCCATCGCGCGAGGCAAGCTCAGGTGCACGTGCTCGTCGGTTGCGTGGACGCGTCGAATGAAGGGAGTATCCGCCTCCATACGCGCCTGGGCTTCACGCATTCCGGAACCGTCAGGGAAGCTGGATTCAAGTTCGGCCGCTGGCTGGATGCGGCGTTCTATCAGCTCAATCTGGAGACGCCCGCGCAACCCGTGGACGGCTGAACGGACCAGCCAGCGTCCCGGAACTACGCATAATTTGAAGTAATGGAAAACGGAAAATAAAGCGCGTTGACGGTGTTTTTGCGCGCTCCAATACTGCGCTCATTGCAAACGCACTTTGAGCGCCATGAACTCCGTAGACAGAAACTTCGCCCCTGCTCTCGACCTCACCGACCGCCTCGCCGATGCCATCACCTGGGAACACGGCGGCCGGCTCTGGCCGAGCGGCGAGCAGCAGACGCTGATATGCTGCCGCGTCATCGATGAAACGCACGACGTCAGAAGCTTCGAATTCCGCACGGAAGACGGATTGCCCGTGCGGTTCGAGCCGGGTCAGTTCATGACGATATCGGCGAACGTGCGGGGACGACCGGTCGAGCGTTGCTACACGATTTCATCCGCGCCGACGCGTCCGTTTCTGCTGTCCATCACGGTCAAGCGCGTTCCGGGCGGGACCGTGTCGAACTGGCTGCACGACAACATGAAGCCCGGCAGCACCTTACGCGCGTACGGTCCTTCCGGCGCCTTCACGCCGACGGCCGCGCCCGCGACGAAATCCCTCTACCTGTCCGCGGGCTCCGGCGTCACGCCGCTGATGTCGATGACGCGTGCGAGCATCGATCTCGGTCTGGACCGCGACATCGTCTTCATCCATAGCGCGCGCACGCCCGCCGATATCGTGTTCCGCGATGAACTCGCGCGGCTCGCGAAGCTTTCGCCACGACTGCGCGTGTTTTTCGTGTGCGAAGGCATCGGCGACGAAGCGGACTGGAATGGTCCGACAGGCCGCCTCAGTCTTCAGTTGCTGTCGCAGTGGGCGCCGGACTATCTGGAACGCGAAGTCTTCACCTGCGGCCCGGCCGGATATATGAACGCGGTGCGCGCGCTGCTTCGGGAAGGCGGCCACAACCCGGCGCGCTATCACCAGGAAAGCTTCGATATCGGCGCGGGTGTCGCGGCGGAGCCTGAAGCCGCGCCCGCCGCGACGGACACGTTCACGGTCAGGCTCTCGCGCTCGTCGAAGTCGTTCACGATGAACGCGTCGCAGACGGTGCTGTCGGCGGCGAAGAAGGCGGGCATCGCCGTCGCGTCGTCGTGCAGTCAGGGCGTGTGCGGTACGTGCAAGACCCGCGTGCTGGAAGGCACCGTCGACATGAAACACAACGGCGGCATCCGCGACAGGGAAGTCCAGAAGGGCTTCCGTCTGTTGTGCTGCAGCCGTCCGACTTCGGACCTCGTGCTGGAACTGTGAGGAGACAGGCAGCGTGATCGAATCCGAAGACAAGGCGCAAACCCTGCGCGACGTGCGGACATACCGTCTCGCGCGCGTGCTGGAGCAGTTGAAGCAGCATCGATGCCCCGCGATCCTGCTGTACGACCCCGTCAACATCCGCTACGCGACGGACACGTCGAACATGCAGATATGGACGGCGCGCAATCCGTCGCGCTACATCATGGTGTTCGCCGATGGCCGTATCGTCGCGTGGGAGTTCCATAGTTGCGAACACGTGTGGGACGCGCTGGACCTGAGCGTCGAACTGCGCGGCGCGGTGAGCTGGATCTACTTCAACGCGGGCCACGAAGCCGAAAGCCGCGCCGAACGCTGGGCGAACGAAATCATCGACGTGTTCCGCGCCCACGCGCGCGGCGAATGCCGGCTCGCGGTCGATCGGCTCGATCCCATCGGCACTGCGCTTCTCGTCAAAGGCGGCCTCACGTTGCTGGACGGACAAGCGATGATGGAAGACGCCCGCGCGATCAAGTCGGCGGGCGAGCTCGTGCTGATCGGCGAATCGCTGCGTGCCTGCGAGAAGGGTATCGAGCGCATGCGTCGCGAGCTGCGGCCCGGCATGACCGAGCAGGAGCTATGGGCGCATCTTCACTTCGAGAACATCCGTCACGGCGGCGAGTGGATCGAGACGCGGCTGCTCGCTTCCGGCGATCGCACCAACCCGTGGATGCACGAATGCTCGTCGCGCGTGCTGCAAAACGGCGAGCTGCTCGCGTTCGACACCGACATGGTCGGTCCGCACGGCTACTGCTCGGATGTTTCGCGCACGTGGATCGTGGGCGACGCGCGGCCATCGGACGAGCAGCGCAGGTTGTACGAACTCGCCTGGTCGCAAGTCCACTTCAACATGGATCTCTTGCGTCCCGGCATGACGTTTCGCGAATTCAGCGAGAAAGCGTGGAAGATTCCCGAGTTGTATCTGAAGAACCGGTATAGCTGCGTGGCGCATGGCATCGGCATGGTCGATGAATATCCGTCGATCGCGCATCGGGTGGACTGGGACAGCGCAGGTTATGACGGCCGTTTCGAAACCGGAATGACGCTCTGCGTGGAGAGTTACATCGGCGCGGAAGGCGGCACTCAGGACGTCAAGCTGGAACAGCAAGTCGTGCTCACGCAGCACGGCTGTGTGCCGCTCACGACATGCAGCTTTGAAACGGACTGGTTGTGACGGAGAATCGAAGCACTTGGTTACGAGGGATCCTCTTATGAATCGTCGTCCGGATAACGTGACGGCTTTCATCGCCATTGCGGAGAAGCTGTTCCAGTCGGAGACACTGCCGGAAGGCGGACGCCACGTCGCCGCGCGCGTGTTCGAGCGGCTGCAGACGCCATCCGACGACGGCGTGCGGCACCACACGCGCTATCCCGCGTGCGAGTGGCTCGACGCCACGCTTGCGCCTTTCATCGACGACGACACCGCCTTTGGCGCCGCCGCCCGCGCGATCAAATCGCTCGAACCCGATCTCGGATGGTCGCGCCGCTCATCGGGCGTGAATGGCAGCGACGATTACATCGACGCGCACGTGCACGGCATGATCTGCGGGCCCGGTGGCGCGGAAAGCCGCTATGACGTGCAACTGGGCTTCTCGCTGATGTTGCCGCACACGCGCTATCCCGACCACAGCCATCCGCCCGAGGAAGCCTATGTGCTTTTCACGCCCGGTGAATTCCGGCAGGACGGTGGCGAATGGATGAATCCGGGTATCGGCGGGGGCATTCACAACGTTCGCAACAATCCGCATGCGATGCGATCGGGTTCCGTGCCGTTTCTCGCCGTTTGGTCGCTGCTGACGAGGGAAGAAGACTAGGCGTCTCGACTTAGGCGGCGTGACGTCCAACGAAGACACGTCCGAAGTGTGCCCCTTCCTCAAACTTAAGCCTCGCTGGCGATCCGCTTTAAGACCTATCGTATTTTCAGTTCACAACATATCCACGAGCATGACCCGGTGCGGCGAAATGCGGCGCGCCGGGTTGTCCCTTCTACTGAACGGATCGTTGATATGTCGATAAAGCGGCAAATAGATACCACGCCCGCGGATGAACCCTCATTCTCATGGGACCCGCGCCAAACACCGAAGACGGCAGGCTTATTCGATGCACGTCCGCCCGGCCTGTCGATGAATGCAAGGCCCATCTACGACGGGGACCTCAATTGCATCATCGGCTACCAAGAAGAACTCTCTGGCATATCGCGGCTCTATTCAATCGACGGAGCGGTGACGTTGAGCGAGAAGCCTTTGGAAAGCCCGTTAATCGATCCGTTCGATCTATTGTTGATCGTCGGTAGTTTTTGGCGAGCGGGACTTCGAAGCTTCACGAGTTCCGGAATAAGAGGCGTAGGCGTCTCTATCACTCAAACCACACTTTTCGGTCTGCGTTCGCGATATCACGCATTGATGCAGCGAGAATTAAGATTTGCTGCCAGGCCCCTGATGCATATGCAGAATCCGGACCGATACGTACCGGTCCACATCCTTCGTCTTGCTATAAGATACGGAAAGCGTGCCCCGGACCCCAGAGCTGGAGAGGGTTTGTACATGTACACATATCCTATTCTACGCAACGGGAGAAGTTATATGCTCGAGATCCTTGTCCGAGAAAAAGACCAGACGATATTGCATTTCGTCTATGAGTCCATCAAGCAATGAAGCCCTCGATTGTTATCGACGTGGCGCACGCGGACCTTCCCTGCGTCACTACGCATTGGGACGACGAAGGATCGACCCTATCTTGCGAAGTTGACTATTCCGTCGCGCATGGTGCGAAAGCCGAACCAGACACATTGAGCGACAGATTGAATCGCGATTTAAATATCGTCGCGCGAAACTACGTCTTGACGGGCGGGACGTTCTCCTTGGTGCTCGACTCGCAAAAGCGAATCAAGGATTGGGACATTTTCACCATGCCCGCGCAATGGATCGATTGCGCATTCCCGTTCATCGAAGCGGCACCAGGCATACCGCATCTGCACGCTTCATTCGATGAGAACAGGCACGCTGAAACATTGGGCGTGCCTGAAATCTTCTACGAACCTAATCGCGGTACGCTCTATCTTTCGTGGGCAGAAGCCATAACCTGGCATGCGATCGGCGCAGCGCTTGCACTCGGCGTATCGAGCGATAGCCGCATGGCACAGCTTCGTCTGGATGGCGTGTTCATCTCGAAACGCGATCAGAAGAAGTCCGGGTCCTGAATCGCCTGCCGTATCGACCTCTCAATACGAATCCCATGCCGCTTCATCTTCGCGTACAGCGCGGGCTTCGACACCTGCAACAGCTTCGCGCAGTTCGTCACATTGAAGCCGCACGCTTCGAGCGCGGCCTGTATCGCGATGCGCTCCGCTTCCTTCAGCGAGACCGGCGCGCCAAGATGCGCCGCCGACGCGCCGCCCGTCTGCGCGACAGACGCACCGCCAAGCAACGACGACACATCCGCGATACGCTCGCCCTCGTTGAAATTGACGATCTTCTCGACGAGATTCTCGATCTCGCGCACATTGCCCGGCCAGTCGTGGGCTTCGAGTTGCAGCAACGCCGCTTCCGCGATCTCGGGCGTCGGCTTGTGCATGCGCGTGCAGTATCGATCGAGAAAAAATGCCGCCATCGCTCGGATATCCTCGCGACGCTCGCGAAGCGGCGGGATCGTGATTTCGATCACATTGCAGCGGTAGTACAAGTCTTCGCGGAAGGTCTTCGCGAGCACCATCGACGCGAGATCGCGATTGCTCGCGCAGATGATGCGCACATCGACGGGAATGCCGCGCGTATCGCCGATGCGCGTGACTTCGCGCTCCTGCAGCACGCGCAGCAGCTTCGCCTGCACGTCGATGGGCAGCTCCGATATCTCGTCGAGAAACACCGTGCCGCCATCGGCGGATTCGAACTTGCCGGGACGGCCATCGCGCGCCGCGCCGGTGAAGCTGCCGGGCGCATGGCCGAACAGCTCGCTTTCGATCAGCGCATGGGGTAACGCCGCGCAGTTGATCGCGATGAACGGCTGCGCGGCGCGCGCGCTCGCGTTGTGGATCGCCTGCGCGAAGACTTCCTTGCCGACGCCGCTCTCGCCCGACAACAACACGTTCGATGCGCCGCGCGCCGCCTTCTTCGCGGCATCGACGGCGCGCTTCAGACCCGCGCTCGATCCGATCACGCTGCCGAACGTGAAGCGCGCGTGATTGCCCGCGTAGCGCCCCGCCATCTTGCGCACGCGCCGCATCTCGCGAAACGTGTTGACGACCGACACCACTTCGCCGCAACGGTTCTTGATCGGAATGGCGGTGTCGAGCAGATGCAGATGCCGCGCCGGCGAATCGATGATCAGCTCGCGATCGACATAGCCCACGCCCGTGCGATAAATCGGTCCGACGATCGGCTCGAAGTCGATCACCTCGTTGAGCGTCTTGCCGATGCTCGTCTTCGGATCGATGCCGAGGATGCGGCCCGCGACCGAATTGACGTGCCTCAGCACCTGGCCCCGTCCGATGACCATCAGACCATCGCCGATATGATCGATGATCGCGCGCTGTTCTTCGACGAGCGTGTCGTAGGCGGCGAGATCGAAGGCGCTGTGCAAAAGGACGTCGAGCGTCGCGCCGAGCAATGCGATCCACGGCGCGGGCGTGGGATCGTCGGATGAAGGCGAACGCAGCGCGACGAGAAAGACACGCCGCCCGTGCGCATCAACGCGCAGCGCGAACGCCTGCGCCACCGATGCGGCCGCGCCTTGCAGCGACAGCGTCACGCAGCGTCCATCCGATGTCGCCGTCGCCGCTTCCGCGAGCGCTGCCAGCCGGTCGGACGGACACTGCGCGAAGAACGCATCGAGTGTGGCATCGGCGATATGCGCCGCGCCTTCGAGCACATGGCCGCCGCGATCCAGCGTGCAGATGCATGCTTTCGCTTCACGCGCCGCGAGACGGCGGGCTTCACGCCAACGGGGAGACGCGAGCGCACTCTCCAGCGTGGCGATGTCGGGATCGAGCGCGACGGTGGCCATGTCTCCCTGCGAACGGTCGGGCAACGGGTTCGAATATATCAGGACAAAATGCCGCCGCCCGGCGTCGCGTGGCGCATCAGTCCTTCTGCGCGATCGCGGTCAGCGCGCCGCCGTTCAGCCGGTACACCGTGACCGGCGCATCGATCCAGTCGCCGTTCGCATCGAACTTCACGGGGCCGAGGATGCTCGCGAACGACTGATCGCGCAAGGTCTTCACGAACACCTCAGGTTTCGCCGATCCCGCCTTCTGCATCGCGTCGGCGACCACGAGCGTCGCTGCATAGAACGCGGGCGCGTAAGTATCGACATCGGCGCTGAACGCGCTCTTGAACTTCGCGCGGAAGGTCTTGCCGTCGGGCAGCGTGTCGAGCGGCGCACCGCCTTGCGCGCAGAACATGCGCTTGTCCGCGACGCCCGCCGAGAGCTTGTCGAACTCGGGCGAACAGATGCCGTCGCCGCCGACGAGCGTCGCGTTCACGCCGAGTTCGCCCATCTGCCGCGCGAGCGTCGCGGCCTGCGCGTAGTAGCCGCCGTAGAACACGACCTGCGGATTGCGCGACTTGATCTGCGTGAGGATCGCCTTGAAGTCGGTCGACTTGTCGGTGCTGTATTCGCGCGCGACGATCTGCAAGCCCTCCTTCTGCGCGGTCTTGATGAACACATCGGCGACGCCCGTGCCGTATGCGGTCCGGTCATCGATCACGGCGGCGCGCTGCGCGCCCAGCACTTTCGATGCATAGACCGCCATGCGCCCGCCCATCACGTTGTCGTTGGTGGCGAGGCGAAACACGTAGGGATAGCCGAGATGCGTGAGATCCGGATTCGACGATGCGCCCGTCATCATCACGACGTGCGCATCGTTGTAGATGCGCGCCGCCGGAATGCTCACGCCCGAGTTGTAATGGCCGATCACCGCCGACACGCCATCGTCGACGAGCTTCTGCGCGACGTTCACGCCGACTTTCGGATCGCCCTGATCGTCCATCGAGATCAGCTCGAATTTCACGGGCTTGCCGGCGATCGTGAAGCCTTTCGCGTTCAGCTCGTCGATGGCGAGGCGCACGCCGCGCTCGTCGTCCTTGCCGCTTTGCGCCGCGCTGCCCGTGAGCGGCCCCGCCACGCCGATCTTGACCACCTGCTGCGCCTGTGCAACGTTGCATAGCATCGCAGCGGACGCGACGCACGCCATCGTCATCTTCATCGGTTTCATATCGTTTCCCCAGTCGCTGTGAATGACAGACTATCCAGAACGTCCCGTACCGGCGACAACGTGTCGAACTCGAAATCCGGGCGCGGCTGCCACGTGCCGAGCGTATCGCCGCCGCGATTGATCCATGCGACCGCCATGCCGAGCGGCTTCGCGCCATCGATATCGGCCCAGCTCGCGAGCGAGCAATGCAGCACGTCCTGCGCGGGCAGCGCGAGGCGGTCGAGCGCGAGCGAGAAGATCGCCTGCGACGGCTTGTACGCCTGCGCCATCTCCGCCGTCGTCACGTGCTCGAAGTAGCGCGTGAGTTGCGTGCGTCGCCACAGGTCGCTGTCCATGTTGGTGATCGGCATGAGCGGATAGCGCGACGCGGCCCAGTCGAGAAACGGCGCCGCGTCCTCGTGCGCGGGCGATGCCTCGACAAGATGCGTGAGGAACACGTCGGTCAGCGCATCCATCGTGTGGCCGCGGCGCGCACCGGGCCAGCGCGCATCGAGCACGGCCGCGAGCGCCTGCTGCGCGACATCGCGATAACGCGCGTACGCCTGGCCGCGATAGAGCCGCACATTGCGGATGTCCCAGTCGAGATAGATGTCGAACGGCGCGTCACCGGTTTCGACGGACAGCCGCCGCAGCACTTCCGCCATGCCGAGCGTGCCGCCGCGATCGACATCGACGAGCGTGCCGAAGTAATCGAAAGTCAGGGCTTTCGGGTTCATCGTGCATTCTCCTTGCGCGTCGCGAAGGCCTTCACGCGCTCGGCGGCGTCGGGGTCCGCGAAGGCGTCGATGGTCGCCGCGAATTCGAGTTCGAGACTGCGCGAAAGCGTGTCCGACAGTTCCGCGGTGACGAGCCGCTTGAGGCGCGCGATCGACGTGTGCGATTTTCCCGCGATGCGCGCCGCGAGCGCCATCGCCGTGTCGAGCATCGCGCCGCGCGGCACGACACGATTGACGAGGCCCATCGACAGCAACGACTGCGCGCTTTGCCGTTCGCCGAGCAGCCACAGCTCCATCGCGCGTTGATGACCGATCGCCTGCGGCAGCAGATGCGTGACGCCGCCGGTGACGAACTGCCCCCACTCCATCTCCGGAAAGAACGCGACGAGATCGTCGGACGCTACGACCATGTCGCAATTGAGCATCCATTCGAAACCGCCGCCGACGGCGAAGCCATGCACCGCGCCGACGACCGGTTTCGCGTTGAACATCAGATCGCGCGTGATGCGCTGAATCCGTTCGATGTGGCTGCGGATGCTTTCGTCGCTCGCGCTCTGCTCGCCGAATTCCTTCAGGTCGTCGCCCGCGCAGAACGCGCGGCCTTCGCCCGTCAGCACGATCACGCGGCAGGCGGCGTCATCGTTCGCGCGTTGCAGTGCGTCGTGCAGGTCGTCGAGCAGCGGCCCGCCGATCGCGTTCATGCGCTCGGGACGATCGAGCGTCACGATGCAAACGGGTCCATCCATGCGTGTCTTCACGTAGCTCATGCGGGCTCCTTGTCGATCCAGCGTGTCTTGCCTTCGGTGCGCGGAAAATGTTCGAACGGGACCATGGTGACGCTTGCACTCGCGCCGATGCGTTCGCGCACGGCCGCTTCGATGCGCGTCGCGGCATCGTCCCAGCGTTGCACGGGCAAGCCGTTCGCGGCCTCGACCGTCATCGCGA
The DNA here is from genome assembly GCF_964261745.1 of Caballeronia sp. S22. NCBI lineage: Bacteria > Pseudomonadati > Pseudomonadota > Betaproteobacteria > Burkholderiales > Burkholderiaceae > Caballeronia > Caballeronia sp. S22. Next base: position 315,201 of record NZ_OZ180037.1, read on the forward strand.
TGCGGTCATACGGGCCCGGCCCTTTCAGCACGATGCGGAACATGCCCGACGCCCATTGCGGCAGCGACTCGACCGCGAGCCGCACCGCGCCCGGAAACACGTTCACGCCGCGCACGTTGAACATGTCGTCGGTGCGGCCCGTCACGCGGAAACGCCACGCGCTGCGGCCGTCCGGGCCGGGATCGGTGGCGGTCACCGTGACGACATCGCGGGTGCGATAGCGCACGAGCGGCTGACATTGCTTGCGCACGTGCGTGCAGACGAGTTCGCCCGTCGTGCCCGCTTCGATCGGCAAACGGGCAAGCGTCTGCGGATCGATGATCTCGGCGAACACGACATCGCTCGCGTGATAGAGCAGATCGTTGGTCCAGCCGGTCTGTCCGCCGAGAATGCTCAGCACTTCCGAGAGACCGAAGTTCGCGTTGCGCACCTTGAAGCCCCACTTCTCTTCCATCGCCGCGCGCAGCTCGGGATTGTCGAGGCCCGCTTCGCCGCCGAACAGGCCGAGCTTCAGCCCGAGGTCGCGCGGCGCGGGGCCGCCGGTCTCGCGCAACACCTGTTCGATCAGCGCGGGATAGGACGGCGTGCAGGAGATCGCGTTGATGCCGAGATTGAGGATCGAATCGATCAAAAGCCGCGTATTGCCGACGCCGAACGGCACGACCGTCGCGCCGGTGGCTTCGAGAATCGTGTGATCGGTGAAGCCGCCGGTCCACATGCAGTAGTTGAGGCAATGGACGACGCGATCGTCCGGGCGCAGGCCCGCGGCCCACATCGAGCGCGCGCCGACGCGGGCGATATCCGCGGCATCGCGCGCGCTGTTCGCGAGAATCAGCGGCCGGCCGGTCGTGCCCGACGTGCGATGCAGCCGCGCGATGCCGCCTTCCGCGCAGGCGGCGTAATCGCCGTAGGGCGACGCGCTTTCCTGGCTCACGCGCAGTTCGTCCTTCTCGGTGAAGGGCATCTCCTGAAGCGTGTCGAGCGTGACGTCGTCGCGGCCGATCCAGTGCGCGAGCCGCGTCCGGTAGAACGCCGACATCGCGCGCAGATACGGCCAGTGCGACGCCCAGAGCGCGTCCTGATGACGGCGCACGTCGGCGGGCGGAAGCGTTTCGAACGCTTCGTCGAAGTAGACGCCGTGCGTCGGGGAATGATCAGCCATGTGTTTTTCTCTCGTCATGTGGATGCGTCATTCGGTGCGGCGTTTCGCGGCGCGCGCTTCGATCGCGGATCGCTCGACGATGGCGCGCGCGTGGCTCGCCGTGCCGACCGGGCCGCCGGCATCGGAAGCGACGATGTCGAACCAGTACAGCGCGCCTTCGAGGTCGCGGAAAGTCGCGGTCGCGGAGACTTCGGCGCCCAGCGGCGTCGGCGCGAGATGATTGAGATGCGTCGTCACGCCGACAGACAGTTGCCCATCGCCGACGGCATCGCGCAGCGTTTCGGCGCATGCGCGCTCGATCAGCGACAGCAGCGCGGGCGTGGACAGCACGTCGGGATAGCGCTCGCCCGCGCCTTGCGCGTGGGCCGATGCGAGATCGGCGGATGTGACCGTGTGGGTAAGCGTGGCGGCTCGGCCTCGTTCGATCATGTGCGGCTCCGGGTTGTCTGGAGCGCAATCAATGCAAGGCGCGGGCCATATGCGTCAAAGCCCCGGCTGGCGGGGCTTTGCGGGTTTTGCGGATGCCGTGGACCGGCGTAGTGGAAAGATTCTTAACGTTGCGATTCGAAACGGTCGTCGGGTTGTTTTACGGTGATGCGCTTCACTTCCCCGGCGTCAACACCACCCTGAACCGCGCCTTGCCGCTCATCATCCGCGCGTACGCTTCGGCCGCGCGAGAGAGCGGAAATTTTTCGATCATCGGCTTCACGCCCGACAGCGCGCTGAACGCGAGCGTTTCCTGCGAATCCGCCGCCGTGCCGGACGGCCAGCCCTGCACCGAGTTGCGGCCCATGATGAACTGGGTGATCGGCACCTCGACCGGCTCCTCCGATATCCCGACCATGATCAGCTTGCCGTTGAGCCCCAGACCGCCGATGGCCGCGTTCATCGCCTTGCCGCTCGTGGCCGTCGCCAGAATGACGCGCGCGCCGCCGAGCGCCTTGAGCGCGTCGGCTACGTTCTGCGATTCGCTGTCGATGTAGTGATGCGCGCCGAGCTGCTTCGCGAGCGGCTCCTTGTCCTTGCCTCGCGCGATCGCCGCCGTCACGAAGCCCATCTTGCGCGCGAACTGCACGCCCAGATGACCGAGCCCGCCGATGCCGAGAATCGCGACGACATCGCCCGCGCGCGCCCCGCTGTTGCGCAGCGCATTGAAGGTGGTGATGCCCGCGCAGAGGAGCGGCGCGGCATCGACATCGGAGAGATCGTCGGGCATGCGCGCGAGCGCTTCCTGCGGCGCGACCATGTAGTCCGCGTAGCCGCCGTCGTAGCTGATGCCCGGCACCAGCGCGCGCTGGCAAAGCACGAAGTCGCCGTGACGGCAATGCTCGCAATGTCCGCAATGCCCGCCGTGCCAGCCCACGCCGATGCGCTGCCCCTTCTCCCATCCTTCGACGCCCGCGCCGAGCTTCTCGATCACGCCCGCGATCTCATGGCCCGGCACGCGCGGAAACTGAAGGCCGGGCCACAGACCCTCGACGGTGAGGGAATCGCTGTGGCAGATCCCGCAGGCCTGCACCTTGATCAACACGTGTCCGTCGGGCGGCTCCGGCACGTCGCGCTCGACGACTTCCAGCGGACCGTTCGCTTTCGCTACCTGCACTGCCTGCATCGTTGGCATCGCTTGCTCCTTGTCATGGGAGAAACACGCGCGGCGCGGCTGGCACGCCGCAATCGGATGACACGGCCCGGCAAAATCGCAATCCCGACCGCATCGTCGAGGAACGTCGGAGATTGCGATTGTGACAGGTCTCGCGCCGATGCATGCGCCGCGCGGCCAGACCAACGAACGCACGCGATGCCGCGAAGGCATCGCGCATTGCCTTACGCCGAACGCAGCGAACGGAAGCTCGCTCGAACCTCGTCCGAGAATGCCTGTGGCTGTTCCCACGCCGCGAAGTGCCCGCCTTTCGGCAGACGGTTGTAGTGAATCAGCTTCGGATAGGCCTTCTCGATCCAGCTTTTCGGCGCGGCATAGATCTCGTCCGGGAACACGCTCACCGCGACCGGAATCGCGATGTGCTTCGGCGCGAAGAAATTGAGCTTGTTCTCCCAGTAGAGCCGCGCCGAGGAAATTCCCGTGTTCGTGAACCAGTAGAGCGAGATGTTATCGATGATGTCGTCGCGCGAGAGTCCTTCGGTCTGCCCATCGAACACGCGTGCAATAAGCGCCTGGCTCGCCGCGTCGTGATCGATCATCCATGCGGCGAGGCCGATCGGCGAATCCTCGATGGCGTACAGCGTCTGCGGCCGATTCGCCATTTCCTGCGCGTAACCGAGGCCGTGCTTGTAGAAGAAGTCGAGTTGCTCGAATGCATGGGCCTCGTCCGCCGAAAGACCCGCGGGCGCCGGATCGCCGAACTTGAGCGCATGCGCGATATCGTCGGGAACCGTGGCCGGCATGTTGGTATGAATGCCGACGAGTTCCGGCGGCGCGATGAGCGCCATCTGCTCGGTCACCGCATTGCCCCAGTCGCCGCCCTGCGCGACATAGCGCGTATAGCCGAGACGCTTCATCAACGCGATCCACGCGCGTGCGATGCGCTGCGGGTCCCAGCCGGTCGTCGCCGGCTTGCCGGAGAAACCGTAGCCGGGCAGCGACGGGATCACCACATCGAACGCGTCGGATGCCTGGCCGCCGTGTGCCGTCGGATTGGTCAGCGGATCGATGATCTTCAGTTGCTCGATGATCGATCCGGGCCAGCCATGCGTGACGATAACCGGCAACGCGTTCGCATGTTTCGAGCGAACGTGGATGAAGTGGATGTCGAGACCGTCGATCTCGGTGACGAAATTCGGCACCGCGTTCAGCCGCGCTTCGACCTTGCGCCAGTCGTAATCCGTCGCCCAGTGGCGCGCGAGCTTTTGCATCGTCGCGAGTTGCACGCCTTGCGATGCATCGGTGACGGTTTCGCGCTCGGGCCAGCGCGTGGACTTGACGCGCCGCTTCAGATCGGCGATTTGCGCATCCGGAACATGCACGCGAAGCGGGCGAATGGCGGTCTTGTCGCCGCCCTTCACCTGCACGATTTCCGCGCTGCCCGGAGCCGGTTCGGCGAAGGCGAGGCTACTCAATGCGCCCGCGGCGAGCGTCGCCGCCGCAATGCCGATGAAGTGACGGCGCGACGGCGTTTCGAGAGAAATATCGTTCGACATACAAACCTCCTGGATACTTGAGCGAGGAGGGGCGATGCATGCCGACAAGCCTTATCGTCACCGCCTCGATGCGCCGCGAAGGGTTTTCGCAGCAGGTGACGCGATTATGTGCATATGCACATGACGCGTAAACGCAGGCGGACGTACAACACTTTTGTCAGGCGGGAAAAAGTCCCGCCCGGCATGGCTTCATTTGTTACCGCGACGCACCGGATGCCACCTGCGCGCCGTTCTGCCGACGCCGATAAACCGTATCGCGCGACGCAAGCCAGTAATAAACCGGCGACGTCAGCAGCAATCCGACGACCCATGACAGATCCGCGCCGTCAAGATACTTCGGCACCGGGCCCGCGTACATCGGCGTATTCATGAACGGAATCTGCACGGCGATGCCGATCGCGTAAGCAATCAGCGCCTGCGGATTGAAGCGTCCATAGATGCCGCCGTCCACCTGAAAGATCGACTGGATATCGTACTTGCCTTTGTGGATCACATAGAAGTCGATGAGATTGATCGCGGTCCACGGCACCAGCACGACGAGCAGCGCGAGCACGAGATCGACGAGATTCGCGACGAAGTTCGTCGATGCGCCAATCGCGAAGTAGCAGCACGCGACCAGAATCACGACCGACAACACCGCGCGCGCCTTCGCCGTCGGAATCCAGCGATACGCGAAGGTTTGCAGCGACGTGATCGACGCGAGCACCGCGCCGTAGAGATTCAGCGCGTTGTGACTGATCACGCTCAACAGGAACAACACGAGCATCGGCAGGCCGAGCGGTCCGGTGGCGAGCTTCACGGCGTCCATCGCATCGGCGCCGGGCGGCACCGCCAGCACCGCGACCGCGCCGAACACGAACGCGAGCGTCGAGCCGATCGTGCAGCCGAGATACGTCGCCCAGAACGTCGATGCGACGCGCACGTTCGCCGGGAGGTAGCGCGAATAATCGGAGACGTAGGGCGCGAACGCGATCTGCCACAGCGCCGAGAGGGAAACGGTCGCGAGCCAGCCGGCGAAGTCGAAGCCGCCGCGCGTGAGGAAATCGTTCGTCGAGATATGCGTGAGGATGTAGCCGAATCCGACGCAAATACCGATGCCGAGCACCCATGTCCCGATGCGGTTCAGGATATGAATGAACTTGTATCCGATGATGCCGATCAATCCCGATCCCACCGCGCCGATCACGATGCCGACAGGCACCGACACCGACGACTCGATCCCATGCAGCGATTTTCCCGCCAGCACGATATTCGACGCGAAGAAACCCACGTACATCACACCTGCTATGACGGTCACGAGCAGCGCGCCCCACGAGCCGAACTGCGCGCGGCTCTGGATCATCTGCGGGATGCCCATCTGCGGCCCCTGCGCCGAATGCAGCGCCATCAGCACGCCGCCGACCGCCTGACCGACAATGATCGCGACGATGCCCCACAACAGGTTCAGATGAAAGATCTGCACGCCGAGCGCGCCGGTCACGATCGGCAGGGGCGCGATGTTTCCGCCGAACCATAGCGTGAAGAGATCGCGCACCTTGCCGTGACGATCCTCGGGCGGCACGTAGCCGATGGTGTGCTTCTCGATCAGCGGAGCAGCATTGCGTTGCGCGTTAGTCAAAGTCGTCTCCTTAATGCGCGCGGCAAAGCGATGCCCTGACGCTCAGGGCGTCGGGGTCGCTTCAGGCGCTTGAGTAATCAGGCTATGGTCGAGAGATGGTCCGCGAGCCGTATCAGCATCGCGTCGCAATCGCGGAGTTGTTCGACGGTCACGAACTCGTCGGGCTTGTGTCCCTGATCCATGCTGCCGGGACCGCATACGACCGTCGGAATGCCGGCATGATCGAAGAGTCCGCCTTCCGTGCCGAACGCCACCGTGCCGAAATCCGATGAACCGCTGAGCAGCGCGAGCAGACGCGCGGCTTCGCTGTCGGGCGGCGTCGCGAGTCCGGGATAGGCGGACAGCGCTTCGAGGGTGATGTCGGTGTCGGACTTCACGGTGCGCATCTTCGGCAGCAGTTCGGCTCGCGCGTATGTCTGCAAATCGTCGGCAACCGTGCTGGCGTCGAAGCCCGGCAGCGCGCGCACTTCGAAGTCGAATTCGCATTCCGCCGGCACGATATTGAGCGCGCGGCCGCCCTTGATCGTTCCGGTCTGCACGGTGGAATACGGAGGATCGAAACGCGCGTCGTGATGCTCGGGTTGCGCGAGCTTCTCGCCGATCTCTTCCAGACGATTGATGAGGCGTGCCGCGTATTGAATGGCATTGACGCCATACGGAGCGTATGCGGAATGACACGGCGCGCCCTTCACCTGACAGCGCATCGCGAGCTTGCCCTTGTGCCCGAGCACCGGTTTCAACGACGTCGGCTCGCCGATCAGACACAGCACGGGCTTGTGCGCGCGTTGCGCCAGTTGCGCGAGCATCGGCCGCACGCCGAGGCATCCGACTTCCTCGTCGTAGGAAAAGGCGAGATGCACCGGCAACCTGAGTTCGCGCTTCAGCAGCATGGGCACCGCGGCCAGCACCGACGCGAGAAAGCCCTTCATATCCGCTGCGCCGCGGCCATACAGGCGACCGTCCTTCTCGGTGAGGCGGAATGCATCGACGGTCCACGGCTGGCCATCGACCGGCACGACATCCGTATGTCCCGACAGCACGATGCCGCCGCGATCGCGCGGTCCGATCGTCGCGAACAGATTCGCCTTGGTGCGCTCCGCGTTGTAGAACAGCTCGCTCTCGACGTCATGCTGCGCGAGGTAGTCACGAATAAATTCGATCAACTCAAGATTCGAATCGCGGCTGACGGTCGCGAAGCCGATCAGCCGTTCGAGCAGATCGCGGCTCGTCATCTCATTCATCGCCCGGCACTCCGTAGCTCGGCGCGGCGGTCGGATTCAATGCACGGGTCACGTAGTCCTGCATCTGCGGCTTGTATGCCTGCCAGAGACCATCGAGCTTGCCGATGGGATCTTCATCCGCCCAGTCCACGCGCAGATCGACGAGCGGCCAGCTTTGCTCGCCCGCGATCTTCAGCGCCGCCGAATGCACGGGGCCCGCTTCTCCGCCCGCTGCGATCGCCGCATGCATCGCGGCGAGAAGCCGGTCCGCGAGATGGCCGGATGCGTTCTCGAACGCGGGAATCATCGCTTCGATCACGTGAACGCCCGCGAGCATGTTGCCCGCCGCGACGCATTGCCTGCCCGCGACCGCGTGAAACGTGCCGAGCGCCTGCTTGCCGCTGAAGAACGCGGTGCGGCCCTGCGCATCGACCACGGTCACTTGCCGATACTCGCTCCATTCGTTCGCGGCCAGCGCGCGATCCAGCGCCGCCGAGGGATCGAGCTTCGCGCTTTCCATGTGGTCGAGAATCTGCGAACCGAGCGCGGGCAGTGTGATGTTCTGCGTCGCGACCGCACCGACGCCCGCGCGCACCCACGGACAACGCGCGCCCACCGCGATGCTCGATGAACTGATCGCGATGCCGAGCTGCCCTGTCTCTTCACATCGTCCGACGATAGAAAAAGTCATGTGCCCTCCTTTTACGTCGCTCAGACCTGAGGCGTCCATCCATCGGGAATGACGGCGATCACGTCGATCTCCATCAGCCATTCGGGCTGACCGAGCGCCACGACGGTGAGGCCCGTCGAAATCGGAAACACGCCTTTCAGCCACTTGCCGACTTCGCGATACACCGGCTCGCGATAACGCACATCGGTGAGATAGGTCGTCGTCTTGACGATGTGCGAGAGATCGCTGCCCGCCTCTTCGAGCAATTGCTTGACGTTTTTCATCGCCTGTTCGGCCTGCGCGCGCGGGTCGCCGAGACCGATCAGATTGCCGTCGAAATCCGTGCCGATCTGACCGCGCACATAAACGGTATTGCCCGCGCGCACGGCCTGGCAAAGATCGTTATCGAGCGTCTGATTCGGATACGTATCCTTGGTGTTGAACATGCGGATACGGGTATGCGTGGGTTGGCTCATCGAATGCACCTTGATACGGGATTGTTTGAAATCAGTTGACGCCCATCTCGCTGACCTTGTGCACGCGCGATTCGCCCGGTGCGGCCTCGACGCTTTCGACACGCGTCTCGTCTTCGTGACGTTGCGGCGCGTCGTAATACGCGAGGTATTTGCGCTGCGTGACGATGTGATCGGCGATATGTTTCGCGTCGTGCCACACGCCCCAGATGAACGCGGAGCCACGGCGCGACAGCCACGGCAAGCCGAGGAAATAGATGCCCGGCTCTTTCGCGACGCCGCGCTGATGTTTCGGCTTGCCTTTGTCGTCGAATGCATCGACTTGCAGCCAGGTGAAATCGACGGCATAACCTGTCGCCCAGATGATGGACGTCACGCCCTCTTTCGCAAGATCGAGTTCGAAGAGCGGATGCGTCATGCATTCCGGATCGGAGGGAATGTTGCGGGCTTCGGGCTCTTCGGGAAGATCGAGTCCGTTGCGTCGTGCATAGGCGTCGGCGGCATCGAGCAGCGACAGATAGTTCTCGTCGCCACGGCGGATGTTGTCAGCGAGATCGGCTTCGAACGTGACGCGGGTATCGTCGAATGATTTCGTCAGGCCGACGAGCGTGATGCCCTGATGCGCGAGACGCCTGAAGTCCACCGTATGACCGCCGCGCGCGCCGCTCACCGCGATCGTCACGTGCTCGCGGCCGGGCTTCATCACTTCCGCGTCCCACTCGCCGAGCACGCCGAGCCACCAGCAGAAGTCGCGTCCGCGATAGCCGCGCGGCGGACGATCGTGCGCGCCGACCGACAGATACACGCGGCGGCCCGCGCGCTGCAGTTCATCGGCGATCTGAACGCCCGACGATCCCGCGCCCACGACCAGCACGCCGCCTTCGGGCAATTGCTGCGGATTGCGATAGTCGGCGGAATGGATCTGCGTGAGCGCTGCACTCGTCGGCGCGATCGGCGGAATCACGGGGCGCTGAAACGGCCCTGTCGCCACGACGACGCGATTCGCTTCGATCGTTCCTTCAGAGGTATCGACGGTAAAGCCCGGCCGCCCTGCATTGCGCACGACCTTTTTCACTTCGACGCCCGTGCGAATGGGCGCATCGAACTTCTTCGCATAGTCGACAAAGTATTCCGCGACCTGCTCTTTCGATGCGAACGCGTTGGGATCGAAATTCGCGAATTCAAGATTAGGGAAACGATCGTGCCATGCGGGACCATTGGCGACGAGCGAATCCCATCGGCCCGTGCGCCAGCGCTCCGCGATGCGATCGCGTTCCAGCACGAGATGCGGCACGCCGAGCTTGCTCAGATGTTCGCTCATCGCGACGCCCGCTTGTCCTGCGCCGACCACGAGCGTGTCGATTGATTTCCTTTCCACTGTCATGGCTATGTCCTTCCGAAAGGCCGTTGTATCCGTGATGTCTTGGTGAAAATCTACGCGCCCCGTCCAAATCTGAAAAATATATTTAAAAAATGCATAGCATCGGATTTGGCTATGCAGTGAATTTTGAGCGCTTCACAATGCGGCACATCGAAGCATGATCTCTGGAGCATCGTCGATGGAAATCCATCCCCTGCGCTACTCGCTGCGGCAGTTGCGCTATTTCGTCGTCACGGCGGAAGCGTTGTCGTTCACCGCGGCGGCGAAACGACTGCATATCTCGCAGCCGTCGATATCGACCGCGCTCGCCGATCTCGAAGAATCGTTCGGCGTGCAACTATTCATCCGACGTCACGCAAGCGGCCTGTCGCTTACGCAGGCGGGCCGCGATCTGCTCGGCCAAGCGCGCAATCTGCTGAAGATCGCGGAAGAACTGCAAATGGCCGCGAAGGAAATGGATGGCGGCATGACCGGCTCCATCGCGCTCGGCTGCCTCGTTTCGCTCGCGCCGCCGTTGATGCCGGGTCTCATCAGCCACTTCACGGCCGGGCATGCGGGCATTTCGTTTCGCACGGTCGAAGCACATCAGGATGGTTTGCTGCGCGGCCTGCATGACGGTTCGCTCGATATCGCGCTGACCTATAGCCTGGACCTGACCGAAGACATCGCCTTCACGCCGCTGATTTCCTTGCCGCCATATGCGATCCTGCCGAAGACGCATCGCCTGGCCCGGGCGCGCAAGGTATCGCTCGCCGACTTGCTGCCGGAGCCATACGTGATGCTGGATCTGCCGCATAGCCGCGAGTATTTCGCCGCGCTCTTCGATGCGGTCGGCAGCCGCCCTGTGCCCGCCTTTCGTTCATCGCAGCCGGAGGTCGTGCGCGGCATGGTGGCGAACGGTCTCGGCTACAGCATCCTCAATTTTCCGCTCAAATCGAATCGCACGGTGGACGGCGAAGACTTCGTGATTAAGCGCTTCAAGGACAACGTCAACGCGACCACGCTGGGCATCGCGCAATCGCGCACGATGCGCCCGAGGCAGGTCGTGCATCGCTTCTCGTCCTTTTGCGAGACTTATATCCGGCGGCTGCATATCGATACATGATGCGCGCATCGAATGGAGAAGTTATCCGCGCTGCATAGGCAAAAGCTTTGTTTTGTATCCGAAAACAATATTTTGGCTGGCAATTTGGCTTGATAGATTGATGTCCATGCCGAGCGCAACGCCTTCAAACCTCGCGTTGGCGCGCTTCCACGGGAAGGCACATGGAGAGCCTCATGACAAGGACGATCGCGGTGCAAACGCTCATCGACCAGTTGCGGTCGAATTGCGAACGACCATTCAGCGATGCGCGCGCCATGCCGCCCGGTGTCTATACATCGCCTGAGTTTCTGTCGCTCGAAGAGAGTGAAATCTTCGCGCACGAATGGCAGTGTGTCGGCCGCGCCAGCGCGTTGAAAGAGCCCGGCGACTATTTGACGGCGCAGATCGGCGAACAACCGATCGCCGTGTTGCGCGACGAGCAGATGCAACTCAAGGCGATGTCGAACGTGTGCCTGCATCGCATGTCGGTGCTGCTCGAAGGGCGCGGCAACAAGCGCCGTATCGTGTGTCCGTATCACGCATGGAGCTATGGGCTCGACGGCGAATTGAAGGGCGCGCCGCTCATGGACAGGCAAGAAGGCTTCTGCAAGGAAAGCTATACATTGCCCGCTATTCGCTGCGAAGAATGGCAAGGCTGGATCTATGTGACGCTCGATGAAAACGCGCCGCCCGTTCAAAAGCAACTGGCCGAATTGAGCGAACTCGTCGGTGCTTACGGCATGACGGACTACATCGAAACTTTCTATGAAGAGCACGTGTGGGACACGAACTGGAAAATCCTCGCGGAAAATTTCATGGAAAGCTATCACTTGCCGATGCTGCATCGCGCAACCGTAGGGCCGCATTCCAGGCTCGAAGAAATGGAATGTCCGCCAGGCTATCCCGCGTTCAACTATCACTGGATCACGAAAGAAGCGAGCTTACCGATCGGCAATGCGCATCCGGACAACACGCGCTTATCGGGTCACTGGCGCAAGACGACCGCGCTGCTCGCGATCTATCCGACGCATCTCGTGACGCTCACGCCCGGCTACTTCTGGTATCTCGTGCTGCAACCGCGCGGCGTCGGGCAGGTGCATATCCGCTTCGGCGGCGGGCTTGCGCCTGAATTCATCGCCGATCCGGAAGCGAACGCGCACATGACGACATTGAAGAAGCTGCTCGACGAAGTGAACGCGGAAGACAGGCGCGGCGTGCAGGCAGTGTTTCGCGGCGTACATGCGCCGCTCGCAAAGCCCGGCAACCTGAGTCATCTCGAACGGCCCAATTACGACTTCGCGCGCTATATCGCGTCGAAGCTCGCACAGCACTGAAAGACAGGACGCGATCACGATGTCAGACCCTTCCTTCATCTCCTTCTCGGGCGTGAGCAAATCGTACGACGGCGCGCACTATGTCGTGGAGGACCTGAACCTCGACGTGCGCAAGGGAGAGTTTCTTTCGCTGCTCGGACCGTCGGGATCGGGCAAGACGACCACGCTCATGATGCTCGCGGGCTTCGAAACGCCGACGCAAGGCGAGATTCGCCTCGATGGCCGGCGTCTCGACGACAAGCCGCCGCATCAGCGCGACATCGGCATGGTGTTTCAGAACTACGCGCTCTTTCCGCATCTGACGATTGCGGAGAACGTCGCGTTTCCGCTTTCCGTGCGGCACGTGAGCCGCGCGGAGCAGAAGACGCGCGTCAAACGCGCGCTGGAGATGATCGAGTTGCCGCATCTCGCGAACCGGCGTCCCTCGCAGCTTTCCGGCGGCCAGCAACAGCGCGTCGCGCTTGCGCGCGCACTCGTGTTCGAGCCGAGCGTCGTGCTGATGGACGAGCCGCTCGGCGCGCTGGATAAACGCCTGCGCGAAACGATGCAATACGAAATCATGCGGCTGCATCGCGAACTCTCGCTGACGATCGTCTACGTGACGCACGATCAGGCCGAAGCGCTGACGATGTCCGACCGCGTCGCCGTCTTTTCCGATGGCCGCATCCAGCAGGCCGCCACGCCGAGCGAGCTTTACGAGAACGCGCAGAACGCATTCGTCGCGAACTTCGTCGGCGAGAACAACGGGCTCACGGGGCGGGTCACGAGTGTGAACGACGAATGGGCGACGCTCGCGCTGTCGGACGGCAGCGTCATTCGCGGACGCTGCGAACACGGCCTGCGCGCCGGCGACGAAGCGATGCTCGCGCTGCGTCCCGAGCGCGCGCATATTCCGGGCGCGGAAGGCGTGCAGCCCGACGAGCACAGCAACGTCGTGCGCGCCTGCGTCGAGGAACTCGTGTATTGCGGCGATCATCATCGCGTGCATCTGAAGCTGGGCTCGCGCGATTCTCTCGTCGTGAAAGTGCCCAACACTCAGCGTCATGCGTTGCCCGCAGCCGGCAGCACGATCGAAATTGCATGGCGTCACGACGACTGCAAGATTCTCGCGATGATGGCGCCAAAGAGCGCCCCCGCGATTGCCCCAACCACACCGCCGTCACCTTCCCTCATCTCGACCGCACCCGCAGGAGCCAACTGACATGCGCACTCACATCAAAGCACAATGCGCCGCACTCGCAGTATTTGCGTTTGCAACCATCCCGACACACGCGGCGGAGACGCTTTCCGTCGTGACTTTCGGCGGCGCGTACGAAGCCGCTGCGAAGAAGGCCTGGTTCGAACCGTTCACACAGGCTACGGGCGTGAACTTTTCGACCGAATCGTACGACGGCGGCCTGGCCAAGCTCTCCGCGATGGAGCAGGCGAAGAACACGACGTGGGATCTGATCGATCTCGAAACCAACGACGCGATCACCGCATGCGATGAAGGCCTGCTGCAGAAGTTCGACAAGAAGTCGATCGGCAAGACGAGCGATTTCATCCCCGGCTCGATCAGCGATTGCGCGGTCGCGAGCATGGTGTGGTCCACCGTCTATGCCTACGACGCGAGCAAGCTGAAGACCGCGCCGAGCACCGTCAACGACTTCTTCGACCTGCAGAAATACCCTGGCAAGCGCGGCTTGCGCAAGTCGCCGAAGGTGTCGATGGAATGGGCGTTGATCGCCGATGGCGTCGATCCGAAAGACGTGTACAAGGTGCTCGGCACGCCCGCGGGCGTCGATCGCGCCTTCAAGAAGCTCGACACGATCAAGAAGAACATCGTGTGGTGGGAGTCGGGCGCGCAGGCGCCGCAACTGCTCGCCGATGGCGCGGTCGTGATGGTGCAAGCCTATAACGGTCGCATCGACGATGCCGCGAAGAAGGACAACAAGCCGTTCAAGGCGGTCTGGGACGCGCAGGTCTACGACTTCGAATGGTGGGCGATTCCGACGGGCGCGAAGCACGCCGATACGGCCGCGAAGTTCATCGTGTCGCAAGCGCAGCCGAAAGCATCGGCTGATCTGTCGAAGTACATCGCTTATGCGCCGCCGCGCAAGGATGCGGTTGCGCTCGTCGACAAGCAGCGTCTCGCCGACATGCCGACCGCGCCGGATAACTTCAAGCGCGCCGTGCAGATCAACGCGAACTTTTGGGCCGATAACGCCGACCAGATCAACAAGCGCTTTCAGGTGTGGCTGACGCAGTAACGCCGTTCAAGGACCAGAGGGACCTCATGCCTGCATCGATCCACGCGCCCGCCTCCGGTTCTCCGACGAGAGCCGACGGCCGCGCCTCGTTTCAAAGAGCGCGCCGTCGCGCATCGGTGCAGGCGTTGTTGCTTGCATTGCCGCTGATCGTTTTTCTGCTGTCGACGTTCATCGCACCGATCGCGCTCTTGCTCGCGCGCAGTGTCGAGAACAGGGAAGTGCCGGGCAGCATGCCCGCGCTCGCTCGCGCGCTCGATGCGTGGGACGGGCGCGGCGTGCCCGATGAACATGTGTTCGCACTGCTCGCCGCCGGGCTCAAGGATGCGCAGCAGAGCGGACAGCTCGGCACCGTTGCGCGCAGGCTCAACTTCGCGCAGCCCGAATTTCGCAGCCTGTTGATGCGCACCGCGCGCAGCGTCCGCGACGACACGCCGCCCGCGTGGAAGCCGGCGTTGATCGAGATGGACGAACGCTGGAATTCCCCTGAAATATGGCGTCTTTTGAAGCGTGCGGCCACATCGCCGACGCCCGACTATCTGCTCGCCGCCGTCGATGCGCAAGTGACGCCGCAAGGCAACCTCGCCTTCGTGCCGGATAACTCGTCGGTGTATCGGCAGGCGTTTCTTCGCACGATATCCATCAGCGCGTCCGTCACGCTCCTGTGCCTCGTGCTCGGCTATCCGGTCGCGTGGCTGCTCGCCAATCTTCCGGCGCAAAGCAGCAACCGCCTGATGCTCTTCGTGATCGTGCCGTTCTGGACGTCGCTGCTCGTGCGCACGACGGCGTGGTATGTGCTGCTGCAACCGGGCGGCGTCATCAACGGTCTGTTGGCGGGTCTCGGCCTCGCGACGCATCCGGTGCCGCTCATCTTCAATCGCACGGGCGTGTTGATCGGCATGACGCATGTGCTTCTGCCGTACATGATTCTCGCGATCTATTCGGTGATGAAAGGCGTATCGCCCGTGTACGTGCGCGCGGCGCAATCGCTCGGCGCGCATCCGTTCACCGCGTTCGTGCGCGTCTATATTCCGCAAACGCTGCCGGGCGTCGGCGCGGGCTGCTTCCTTGTCTTCGTGCTCGCGCTCGGTTACTACATCACGCCCGCGCTGCTCGGCGGCGCTGGCGATGAAATGATCAGTCAGCTCATCGCGCTGCAAACGAACACGCAGCTCAACTGGGGACTCGCGGGCGCGCTTTCCGCGTATCTCGTGATCTTCACGGCGATCTTCTATTTTCTGTTCAACCGCATCGTCGGCATCGACCGGTTGCGCTTCGGTTGAGGAGTCTTTCTTCCATGACAGAGCAACGCAACAAGGTACTGACGGAACGCATCGCATCGCGCTGGGTGCGCGTGCATACCGCGATCGTGCTGTTCTTTCTCGTCGCGCCGATTCTCGCGATCATCCCGCTTTCGTTCAACTCGGGATCGTATTTTTCGTATCCGTTGCAGGGCTTTTCGCTGCGCTGGTATGAGCAGGCTTTGACTAGTTCGGACTGGCAACGCTCGTTATTGAACAGCATCGGCATCGGCGCGGCATCGACGTTGATCGCCACGTGTCTGGGCACGCTCGCGGCGCTCGGTCTTTCGCGTACGCAGTTTCCGCTGCGCTCGGTGATCATGCCGATCATCATCTCGCCGATGATCGTGCCGATCGTCGTCGTCGCGGCGGGCTTCTATCTGATCTTCGCGCCGCTCGGGCTCGTGAATTCGTATCCCGGCGTGATTTTCGCGCACGCGGCGCTGGGTACGCCGTTTGTCGTGATTACCGTGACGGCTTCGTTGTTGTCGTTCGATCAGAGTCTGTTGCGCGCGGCTTCCGGGCTCGGTGCGAAGCCTTGGACTGCGTTTCGGCGCGTGACTTTGCCGCTCATTACGCCAGCGGTCGCCACGGGCAGTGTGTTCGCTTTCGCGACTTCGTTCGATGAAGTGATCGTGATTCTGTTTATCGGCGGGCCGGATCAGCGGACCGTGCCGCGGCAGATGTGGAGCGGTATCCGCGATTCGATCGATCCGTCGATTCTCGCGGTCGCGACGATGTTGATCGTGTTTGCTGTGGTGCTTTTTGCTAGCATCAATTGGTTGCGAGGGAGGGCGGCTGCGGCCAGTCGTGGGGTTGTTTGATGGGCTTTTTTGCCGCCGGATCCCGGTTTGTTATTGGTCTATTAGCTCTGCCCCTGTGCGGGGCGGCAGTCACTTTCTTTGCTGCTGCAAAGAAAGTAACCAAAGAAACAGCTATCCCCAGCCTAAGCACTTCACACCGGCCGCGGCACAGGCGATTGGCCTAATGGCCCGGCAGTAGCGAGTGCCCCCACAAGCAGATAACAGCTTGGACCGCGCACGGTCTGCCGCACCAAATGTTTAAGCGCGCTGGTTCAGCACCAAATAGCTCCAGCCCGCTTCGCGGCCGATGGGTCAATCGGGTTCGTGCGCGCTTCTACTTCGGTTTCCCTTGCATACCCAACGGCAGCGCGTAGCGCTGTGCCGAAGCTATTTCGTGCTGAACCAGCGCCCTAAGCCTTCTAGCTTGTCAGACCGTGCGCGAGCCAAGCCCGATTGGGCCTTTGAGGGTGACACTTAGGCGAGTGCCACGGGCGGCTGGCAAGCATGGCCAAACTGCGTGTGACCGCGGGCTTAAACGAGCTGCTTTCTTTGGTTACTTTCTTTGCAGCAGCAAAGAAAGTGACTGCCGCCCCGCACAGGGGCAGCGCTAATAGACCGACACGAATACGGGACCCGCGGCGAAAGAGACATCCTTAAACCACCGCTTCAGCCCGCCGCGGCAACATCCGATCAAACTCCCGCTTGACGATGCCATAACACTCGCAAGCACGCTCCTCGAGCCCCGCACGATCCAGAATCTTGATGCAACCACGGCTGTGATGAATAAGCCCTGCATCATGCAGCTTGCCAGCTGCCTCAGTCACGCCTTCACGGCGCACGCCCAACATATCGGCGATCATCTGCTGCGTAACACGCAATTGATCCGACGGCGTGCGATCCGTCTGGATCAGCAGCCAGCGGCACAGTTGCTTCGACAGCGAGTGATGACGATTGCACGCCGCCGTCTGCGCCACTTGCGTGAGCAGGGCTTGCATGTACAGCAACATCACGCGACGCAGGAAGTCCGAGCGGCCGAAGTGCTCACGCAACGCCCCAGCGCTCATGCGATATGCGAAGCCCGCGCATTGCACTTGTACGCGCGTCGGCATGGTGTCGCCGCCCGTCAGCACCGGAACACCCGACATCCCTTCGCGTCCGACCGCCGCGACTTCGACGGAGCCGCCGTCTTCCATCGTATGCAGAAGCGAGATGATCGCCGTGGTCGGGAAATACACGTGGTGAATGCGCTGGCCCGAATCGCACAGCAACTGTTCCGTGCGCAATTGAACGAGTTCGAGATGAGGCGCGATGGCTTGCCATTCCTGTGCCGGAAGCGCGCCCAACAGATGATTGCCGTGCAGGTCTGATTGAAGAGTCAACATTTTATTAGTCTCGTGCGTGTGCGCTTCGCGCTTTTGATTTCTTCTGGCTCGCAACAGGATTCGTGTATGCATCTGTCGGCGTACATCGAACCCTGTTGCGACCAGCCCCGTAGCACGAATTCACCGCTCTTATCTGTTGTTGAAGGATCGCGGTGACCTTCGTGCGTGGTCATACATTAGCGAGAGGTGTGCCAGCGCACGCCAATCCTTATACCAACTGGGGTTTGCGCGAGTCCGCACGTAGCGCGCGGCAACGTGCGCTCAAGTACGAACAAAATTGATTCAATCGTGAAAGGCGTCCTTCATACGGATCGCACAGGAAGCTCAACTGACGCCAAACGTTTTCGTCTGGCTAATACCTTGTCGCACCGGGCTTCAGGTGAAGCGGCTGTCCTCAAAACGCTGCTGATTGCACGCCTCAAAGCCTTGTCGCGGTGGAAACGCGCTCCGCTCGCAAAATGTTGCAAACGTGGTTAACGGCTTTGTGCGCAGCTTTTGAAGGCCTTACGTTGCGTTGGCGCCGAGCCTTATGTGGCGGGCCTCTGCGGGATTCGCCCAAGTATTGGTCCCGGGGCTCGCGTGATCGGGGGCGGATTTGCGGCGACGCGAAAAACGTTGCATTGCTTATACCTAAGGGCATTGGCAACTCCGCAGAGGCTTCAAAAAGCCCAAGCATGAATGTGGCTCATGTTTCCTTGAACAACCTTCGTTTGTGCGCAAGCATCGCTCGCGGCACCATGCGTGGCATACCCACTTTGATCCGCATGGAGCGAAAAAGATGAGCGACGTCATGGAGACTCCCGCAAAGAGCGATTCGGCAATCGACCTCAAAGGCCGCGTGTCGATTTATCAGCCGGAACAGGAAGGCCTGATCTTCCCCGAGGTGCCGACGTTTTCGAGCCACGCCGAACATCGCAAATATCTGAAGGAGCGCCTCGTCGCTGCGTGCCGCGCGTTCGCGTTGCACGGCTTCGATTACGGTTTCGCGGGTCATCTCACCGTGCGCGATCCGGAAAATCCGTCGCTTTACTGGACCAACCCGATGGCCGTTCACTTCGCGCAAGTGAAAGTCTCGAACCTGATCTGCGCCGATCATCAGGGCAACGTGGTCGAGGGCAACTACGCGCTCAATCGCGCGGGCTTCGTGCTGCACGCCGCCGTGCATGAGCAGCATCAGGACATCGTCGCGATGTGCCACGCGCATACCGTCTACGGCACCGCGTTCGCGGCGCTCGGCAAGCCGCTCATCCCGATGTCGCAGGACGCCTGCGCGTTCTTCGAGGACCACGTCGTGATCGGCGACGAAGCGGGCAAGGTCGCGGTCGAAGTGAAGGGCGGCAACAAGGTCGCGAATGCGTTCAAGGGCGTGAAGGCCGCGATTCACCAGAACCACGGGCTGCTGACCGCGAGCCGTCATAGCATCGATTCGGCGGCGTTCTGGTTCATCGCGCTCGAGCGCTGCTGCCAGCAGCAACTGATGGTCGAAGCGACCGGCATCACGCCGAAGCTCGTGCCCGAAGACCGCGCGCGTTACAGCCGCGAGCACGTGGGGAGCGACTACATCGGCTGGCTGCACTTTCAGACCATCTGGAATGATCTGGTTGCGACGCAGCCCGATATGTTCGACTGATCGATCGTTTTTGCCGCAATACCTCGCCTTCGGAGAAAGGCGAGGAGATTCCCTTACAAGATTCGGAGACATCCCCATGACTACGTCGAGACAAGCGTTCCCGGCGTCGCCCGAGTTCGAGCGCGTGGACACTTCGGTGTCCGCGCTCTACGCGAAAGTGACGTGGCGCCTCATCCCGCTGTTGTTCCTCTGTTACGTCGCGGCTTATCTGGACCGCGTGAACGTCGGCTTCGCCAAACTGCAGATGCTGAAGGATCTCGGCTTCAGCGAAACCGTCTACGGTCTGGGCGCGGGCATCTTCTTCATCGGCTACTTCATCTTCGAAGTGCCGAGCAACATCATCCTGCACAAGGTCGGCGCGCGGCTCTGGATCGCACGCGTGATGATCACCTGGGCCATCATCTCCGCCGCGATGATGTTCGTGCAGACGCCCACGACGTTCTATGTGCTGCGCTTCCTGCTCGGTCTCGCCGAAGCGGGCCTGTTTCCGGGCGTGATCCTGTATCTGACGTACTGGTATCCGTCGGCGCGACGCGGCAGGATCATCGCACTCTTCATGACGGGCATTCCGATTTCGGGCGTCATCGGCGGTCCGCTGTCGGGCTGGATTCTTCACGCGATGAGCGGTACGCACGGACTCGCGGGCTGGCAATGGCTCTTCCTGCTCGAAGCGATTCCGTCGCTCGTGCTGGGCTTCGCCATCATCTTCACGCTCGACAAGGGCATCGAGCAGGCGAAGTGGCTCACCGACGACGAGAAGAAGATTCTCGCCGCCAACGTCGCAGCCGATGCGCAGGGCGTCGAATCGCATTCGTTCAAGGACGGCTTTACGAATCCGATGGTCTGGGCGCTGTCCGTGATCTATCTGTTCTTCATCATGGGCCTGTACGGCGTGGGCTTCTGGCTGCCGACGCTCATCAAGGGATCGGGCGTGAAAGACCCGCTGACGATCGGCTTCCTGACGACGCTGCCGTATGCCGCCGCCGCGATTTCGATGATCGTCGTCGGGCGCAGCTCGGATGCGCGGCGCGAGCGGCGCTGGCACGTCGCGGTGCCGGGTCTCATCGGCACGCTGGGCTGGATCGTCGCGGTCATGGCGGGCAGCGGCAACGTCACGCTCGCGATGATCGGCCTCACCATCGCGACGATGGGCGTCATGACCACGCTGTGCCAGTTCTGGTGCCTGCCGACGGCGATGCTCGCCGGCGCGGCCGCGGCGACCGGCGTGGCGGTCGTGAACTCGTTCGGCAATCTCGCGGGCTTCATCAGTCCCTACGTGATCGGCTGGATCATCGACAAGACGCATTCGACGGATCTCGGCGTGTACACGCTCGCGGCCTGTCTCGCGATCGGTGGCTTGCTGGTGTTGTTCATGCCCAGGCGTCTCGTGAACCGCTGATCCGACGACGCTTCGTTCGCAACCGGCGATGCGCTGGAAACCGCATCGCCCTTTTTTGTATGATGGCGGACCAACCATTCCCGACAACCGAAGGACCACCGCCATGACCGCCGCAACGCAATTCGATCAGGTTTCCGTCATCAAACGCGCCAACGTCTACTTCGACGGCAAGTGCGTGTCGCACACCGTGCTCTTCGCCGACGGCACCAGAAAGACGCTCGGCGTGATCCTCCCCGGCACGCTCAACTTCGGCACCGACGCGCCCGAGCTCATGGAAGTGCAGGCCGGCCAATGCCGCATCCGCCTCGACGGCAGCGACGAGTGGAAGACGTATGGCGCGGGCGAATCGTTCTCGGTGCCGGGCAAGAGCCGCTTCGATATCGACGTGGTCGAAACGCTCGACTACATCTGCAGTTATCTCTGAGCGAATTCGCATCGATTGTCCAATTTTTATCGATGTCCACGTTTCGTGTACACTCCATAAAACTGGACAACGAGCCGCACTCATGCCGCCGAACGCCGAGCAACTCGTCGAAGCCGCCGCCGCCGCCTTCAGCGACGCGACCGGCCTCGCCGCGCGCCGCGTCAAACCGCCCGCGCGCGGCGAATACGACGCCGCCATCGAATTCCGCATCGGCGGCGCGCGCGTCAAGCGTCCCGTCGTCGTGCGGGAAAACATCGACCGCTTCAGCGCGCTGTCGGCGTTCGGCGCATCGGCCACGCGCGACGGCGGCGCGAATCCCACACTCGTCACCCTGTACCTGTCGCCGGACATGATCCGCGCGTGCCGCGAACTGGGCATCGATGCGCTCGATCTCGCCGGCAACGCGAGCCTCATCGAAGGCAATAGCGTCGTGATCGTTTCGGGCCGTCCGCGCGCAGCGAAAGGCAAGGCGCATCGTTCCAGAACCTGGACCAAATCGACACTGCGCGTCACGCTGGCGCTGCTCATCACGCCTTCGCTGCTGGAGCGCGGCTATCGCGACATCGCGCAGAACGCGGGCGTCAGTCACGGCACGGTGCAGAACGCCGTGCGCGCGCTCATCGATCATCGCGATGTATTCGAACGGCCCGATGGCCGTGGCCTGCAATTCGCCGACAAGGAACGGCTCATCGACGAATGGGTCACGCTGTATCCGCGGCAATTGCGCGAATCGCTCGTCATCGGGCGATATCGCGCGGAGTCGAACGACTGGTGGCGGGATGCGCCCGACCTGCCCGGTCAGTGCCAGTTCGGCGGCGAGCCGGCCGCAGCGATACTCACGGAGTATCTGAAACCGGCGACGGTCACCGCCTATTGCGCCGAAGCCGCCGTGCCGCGCGAGTGGATCATGCAGGCGCGCTTGCGGCCCGATCCCGCCGGCAACGTCGAATTCCTGCGCGCGCCCGTCGCGCTCGCGCCCATCGACGGATTGCCGCCGAACGTCGTCGCGCCGCTGATCGTGTACGCCGATCTCGTCGCGAGCGGCGACCCGCGCAATCTCGAAACCGCCAGGATGCTGCGTGAACGCTACCTCGCCGCTTGAATTGCTGCCGCATCGCCCGCTCGTCGGCGTCATGTCGACCATGCTGCGCGAAGTCGTCGCCGCATCGGAGGCGACCGGCATCGCGTGGTTCGTCGGCGGCGCGAGCGCGCGCGACATCCTGCTCACGCACGTCCACGATATCGAGGCGACGCGCGCAACCGCCGACATCGACATCGGCATTTCGATTCAAGGCTGGACCGGTCACGACGCGTTGCGGCGCGCGCTGCTCGCGTCGGGCAATTTCACCGCGCCTAAGGGCTCGGCGCATCGCCTGAATTACAGCGCGCCGCAGACCGGCGAGCGCACGTGGCTCGATATCGTGCCGTTCGGCGGCGTGCAGGACGAGCACGGCGAAATCGCGTGGCCGCCGGACGGGTCGGTGCGGATGAACGTCGCGGGTTTCAGGCAGGCGCTCGATACGGCGATCGCCGTGCGCATCGACCGTGATCTCGTCGTGCCGGTCGCATCGCTGCCCGCGCAGGCGATGCTCAAGATCGTCGCGTGGCAGGACCGGCACGCGGCGGATCGCAAGGACGCGATCGATCTGCTCTTTCTGATGGCGCATTACGCGCAGGCCGGCAATCTCGACCGGCTCTATTCCGACGCCTTCGATCTCGTCGAGCGCCACGGCCACGATCCGGATATTGCGGGCGCGGCGCTGCTCGGGCGCGACGCCGCGGCCATCGCGAATGACGGCGACATCCGCGCGCAGATTCTCGCGATCCTGCGCGTGGACGATCCCGCGCCGCCGATCCTCACGCACATGCTCGGCTCACGCATGGCGGTCTTCGAAGCCGATACGTCGGAACGCGTCGCCGCGTTGTTTTACGCATTCCGCGAGGCGTTTTAGCGCTCAGCCGTTGCGGAACAGATAACTGTACGCATTGAGCGCGGGCACGCCGCCGAGATGCGCGTACAGCACCTTCGAGCCTTCGGGGAATTCGCCGTTGCGCACCATCTGGATCATGCCGTCCATCGATTTGCCTTCGTAGACGGGATCGGTCAGCACGCCTTCGAGCCGCGCGCACAGACGAATCGCCTCCAGCGTGCCTTCGTTCGGCAGGCCGTATTCGGGGCCGCCGAAGCGCGTGTCGAGAATCACGTCCTCGCGCGTGATGTCCTGGCCGAGATCGACGAGTTCCGCCGTGTGCTTCGCGATACGCAGAATCTGATCGTGCGTCTGCTGCGGTTTCGCCGATGCATCGATACCGATCACGCGCCGCGCGCGCCCGTCCGCCGCGAAGCCTACGACCATGCCTGCCTGCGTGCTGCCCGTCACCGAGCACACGACGATGTAATCGAAGCTGAAGCCCAGTTCCGCTTCCTGCGCGCGCACTTCCTCCGCGAAACCGACGAAGCCGAGACCGCCCAACGGATGCTCCGAGCAACCCGCCGGCACCGGAAACGGCTTGCCGCCCGCCGCGCGCACGCTGTCCATCGCGTCCTGCCAGCTTTTGCGGATGCCGATATCGAAGCCATCCGCGACGAGCCGCACGTCCGCGCCCATCATCCGCGACATCTGGATATTGCCGACGCGGTCATAGACGGCATCGGAGTAATTGACCCAGTTCTCCTGCACGAGCACGCATTTCATGCCGAGGTGCGCCGCGACCGCCGCGACCTGGCGCGTCTGGTTCGACTGCACGCCGCCGATCGACACGAGCGTGTCGCAGCCTTCGGCGATCGCTTCGGGAATCAGGTATTCGAGCTTGCGCGTCTTGTTGCCGCCGAACGCGAGGCCGCTGTTGCAGTCCTCACGCTTCGCATACAACTCGACCTTGCCGCCGAGATGCGCGGACAGGCGCTTGAGCGGCTGGATGGGCGTCGGTCCGAAGGTCAGCGGATAACGGGGGAAACGTTGCAGGTTCATGATCGGCGTCCTCGTGAGGGTGGAACACCATCGTAGAGATTGTCGCGATCAGCCGGGTTGCGAAAAAAATGTTCTCGGCCTAACGTTTCTGGTGATACTGATGCCGATGCAAATTTTTATTTCGTCCGACACCGAAGACAAGCAATGAAAAAAACCTCATCCGCGCCGAACCCGCATCCGGCGGGCGTGCAGACCGATCGCGTCGATCGCGCGATTTTGCGTCAGTTGCAGCGCGACGCGTCGATCTCGAACGTCGCGCTCGCGGAGAAGGTCAATCTCAGCCCGCCCGCGTGTCTGCGGCGCGTCGAGCGGCTGCGCGAAACGGGACTGATCCGCGCGACCGTCGCGCTGCTCGATCCGAAAGCGCTCGACGCGGGCATGCTCGTGCTGATCGGCGTGATCCTCGACCGCTCGACGCCGGATTCCTTCGCGGATTTCGAAAAGGCCGCGCAGAAAGTGCCCGGCTGCATGGAGTGCCATGTCGTGACGGGCGAGTTCGATTTCTTCATGCTGATCCGCACGCGCGACAGCGAAAGCTTCAACCGGCTCCATGCCGAGAAGCTGCTTTATCTTCCCGGCGTGCGCCAGATCCGCACGTTCGTCGTGCTGCGCGAGGTTCTTTCGACGACCGCGTTTCCGATCGGCGACTCGGCCGGCGCGCGCACGCAGGACATCACCCGAACATAGGGCGACCGCTCGATGCAAAAGGACTCTGTAAAATGCAGCCACATCATGATCTCTGTCTGAGGGCACGCTGCGAAAGCCGAGGTTCATAAGTGACACTACACCGTATTACCGACGTAGCCCGCCTGACAGGAACCAACGTATCCACGCTTCGGTTATGGGAACAGCACGGACTGGTATCGCCGAAACGCTCGGCAGTCGGGCAGCGTGTTTTCGATCAGGCCGATATCGAAAAGATTCGGGCTATACAGCACATGCGGAAAGTCGAAGGACTGAACATGTCCGCGATCCGCAAGGCGCTTGCGGAAAAAGACCTCGACAATGCGCCTGAGTCCCTTGAGCGCGAGCCCGAAACGGAAGGGCTCAACGAAAGCGGACAAAACGGACTGGGCAGCCGCTTCCGGCTGGCCAGACGAAAAGCCGGGTTGTCTTTGCGCGAAGCGGCAGAATCGACCGGGCTCGCCATTTCTTTTATCTCGACCTTCGAACGCACTTCGCAAGGCGCCACCGTCGCGAGCATGCAGGCGCTGGCGCTGTGCTACGGGACGACGGTAACGGATCTGTCTCAACCGTCACGCAGCGAGCCTCACCGCGAGGTCGTCCGAAGCGGGAAAGAGCGCAGTATTGCGGGCTTCGGCAAGAACATCCGCATCCTTCAACTAGCCGAATCGCTCAGCTTGCTCGACTGCCAGAAGTGGGTGCTTCAGCCTGGCGCGGAAAGCAGCGGTTTCTACTCCCACGAAGGCGAAGAGTTTATCCACGTTCTATCCGGTGCATTTCATATCGCAGTGGACGATGTGCAACACGTCCTCGGGCCTGGCGATAGCATCGCTTTTCCGAGCCAGCATCCGCATAGCTGGAAGGCAACGGGTGACGAGCCAACGGTGCTTATCTGGGTCAACACACCCAAGAGTTTTTAGTGGTGTGCGCTTTGCCCTTGCCAATTCCGTAACGCTGCGCGATCAGTCCCATGATCACGATGACGGCCGCGAGACACGACGTGGACAGCACCTCTGCGCGGTAGGTTCCTTCCACTGTCATGGTGACCAGCGCGCCAATCACGAAGGCGATAACAGCCCACGTCAGCCACGGAAACAACCACATCTTCAACTTCAGTTCGACACCTTGCGCCTCCAGTTGCCGACGCATACGCAACTGGCAACAGGCTATCGTCAGATAGACCAGCAACGCGACACAGCCTGTGGTCTGCATCAGGACGTCGTAAAGATCCATCTTGGAACTTGCCATCATATAAACCGCGGTGAAGGCAAAAACGCTCGATATCACGACGGCCACATAAGGCGTACCGGTCCCGTTCGCGGTCCTGGCCATGATCCGGTGTGCATCGCCACGGCCGGCGAGCGAAAAGAGCATGCGCGACGCCGTATAGAGCGACGAATTGAAGCAACTGCAAACCGAAGTCAGCACCACGCAGTTGACGATCAACCGGGCATGGGGAATACCGAGCGCATCCAGTGCGACGGTGTAGCTTCCGCGCGTAGGATCCACCAGCGCAGGATCGTTGTATGGCACGAGGCAGACAACCAGAAAGATCGATCCGACATAGAACAGGATGATGCGCCACACAACCGAGCGAATCGCCTTGAAGATCTCTTTCCCGGGATTGACGGACTCGCTCGCCGCCACCGTCACGACCTCGGCCCCGATCATGGCGAACATCACGCCGAGCAATGCGGTGATGACCGATTTGGGTCCGTTCGGCATGAAACCCGAATCGCTCAGATGGGAGAAGCCGCGCGCATGTCCGAAAGGCCAGAGATGCACGACGGCGAGACTGCCGATCACCAGAAACAAAATGATCGCCGTCACCTTGATCATGCCGAACCAGAATTCGAACTCGCCATAGTTCTTCACGTTCATGAGATTCGTGCCGATAAACGCGAGGGTGAGCATCAGCGCGAAAGCCCAGTCGGGTATCGAAGCGAACCAGGCATGCAGAATCTGGCCAGCGACGTAGGCTTCCCAGCCCATTAACATCGCCCAGAAATACCAGTACAGCCAGCCGATCGTGAACCCCGCCCAACGGCCGATGGCGCGGTCCGCGTAGGTCGAGAACGAACCGGTATCGGGCTGGGCGATCGCCATCTCACCCAACATCCGCATGACGAGAAAGACGAGAATGCCGCCTGCCACGTAAGCGAGAATGACCGATGGTCCCGCGAGCGCGATTTGTTTGCCCGACCCTATGAACAGAGCGGCGCCAATGACTCCCGCGATGGAAATCATGGTCATATGACGTGACTGAAGGCCGCCCTTGAGCGTTCCGTCATGGGAGTTAGACATGGTGTCTCCTTTTGTACTTCTAAATAACTGCGTTTCAAACCGATGCGTTGCCGATCGCCTTTGAAATCAGTCGATGATCAAATAGGATTTTCGGATGTCGTCGCGGATATCCCAGATTCCATTGCAGTTCGCAGGAAAATAGACACTGTCCCCCGCGCGCAACTCGATTGGCGCCTGGTCGTCCGGCGTGAAGAAGCAATGGCCGGCAAGAATATGGCTGAACTCGCGCTTCGTGACTTGCCGACGCCACACTCCACGGCTGCACTCCCAAACGCCGAATGCAACCCCCTCCTCCTCTGAACGCCCATCGTGCGCGGTTCTCGTTCGGGACACTGGGTCGCCAATGGGCGCGGCAACGTCCACCCAAGGTGAAAAGCGCGTGCTGTCTTTATATCGGTAAACAACGGGCTTCATATATTTCGACATCCTTATGATTTATCTTCCAATCCGGACGGGGCAAGCTTTGCCAGCGCGACGTCGAACGTCCTTGGCACCGCGCCCGCCGCTTCCCGGCATTCCTTTCTGCGCACCGCGCCGCGTACCAGCGACCCGCCGATGTATTTGATCGGCTCCGGCGGGAACGTCCGCGCCCGGCGCCCGACGAGCGCGCAGCCGCTCCATTCGTCTTTTCGCTCAAGCGCAAGACTGGCGAGAATCCTTCCGCCAATCCGGCTGGGTCCGACGCCATTACCGCTCCAGCCGACGCCATAGTGAATATGCTGCGTGCCGGAGAGCGTGCCGAACACCGGCAAGCTGTCGTAGGTTCGATCGATCGGTCCGGACCACCTGTGCGTGACGCGCACCCCGGCAAGCATCGGGTAGGTACGCCGGAAGTCCTGCTCCGTCATCGAACAACTCTCGGCGTGGTGGCTGAACGTTTCGTCGATAATCCCGCCTCTGGAGAGCGCCCCGGTTCCCTTGCCGAAGGCAATGCGCCCGTCACGAGTCGTCCGGTAGTAGTTCACCATCAGTTGCGAATCGGTGATCGCCTCGCCTCCCGTCCAGCCGATCGAACGCAGTTGTTCCGGGATCGGCTCGGTCACGACGATGGAACTGTTAACCGGCACGATCAAGCGTGCGATCTCGGGAATGGCCGTCGCCCATGCATTCGTTGCCAGTACAACGGCGTTCGCGCGCACCTGAGCTTTGTCGGTGCGCACGACGGACGGACAATCGCGGCTGATTTCCAGAACGGGCGTGTTCTCATAAATGCGGATGCCGCGTTTCAATGCGAGCCTGCGCATGCCTCGAACCAGCGCCGCTGGCTGTACGGTGCCATTGCTGCGCTCGAATACGCCGGCCCGATGAATACCGGAGCCCGTTCTGCGAGCGACTTCCTCTGAAGCGACCTGTTCGAAGGGACGCACGCCCAGTTTTGCGCAGGCCTCGACCGTCGCGGTCCACGAGTCGCCCTGCGCTTGCGAGGTCGACGTCCACAGCCAGCCGGCGCGCCGGAAATGCGCATCGATAGCGTGCTGCTCGCAAAAATCTCCGAGTTCCTCGATCGCACGCTCTGACGCACGGGCCAAAAACAGCGCCTGCTCGACATCCATGAACGCCAGCAGCGACGCGATTTTCGGCCACCACGACATCACGAAACCGCCGTTACGCCCGGACGCGCCGCCGCCGCAAACGTCACGCTCGAGCACGACGACCTTTGCCGCCGGACTCAGCTCGCGAATGGTCAGCGCCGTCCAGAGCCCGACGAACCCACCGCCCACAACGACGACATCGGCGTCCTCGGATGTGGACAGCGGCGCGGCCACGTCCAACTGCGGCTCGGCATCGAGCATCCAGAAGCTTCGTTGGAGAGACGTGATCTCCCGCCGCGAAGAGGTCGAAACTTTCATAACACCCTTAGTAATTTGTGTTTTTCCCGAGAGGACCGCAGACCGGCCCGATCCTTCTCGAACAAAAAGGCTACATGTTTTCTGTAGAACAGGACAATAGGGAAATGTTTGCGCTGAGAGAATCAGGGTTTTCCCGCGAGCGATCACGCCAGCGTAGCCGTGACGCATCGCGAGGCGCCCGCACGCCGTCACCCCGATGACAAATTTGCGAAAGACCTGCTGAAAAATTACGCTACGATTCAGGGTTTTCCATGTCCGGGCATCCCGTTTCTTTGTGACCGCGTCTGATTTCAAAGCCCTGGCCAAGGCGATTCTGGCTCGCCTCGCGTCGCGGCTGCGTCCGCATCTGCGGCCGCGCACGCTGCTTCTGCTGCCTGCCCTCTTCCTGCTCTACGTGCTGGTGCTGATTCCGTTCACGCCCGGTATCCGCGATATCCGTAAGGCAAAGGTCGACCAGCCCGCGCAGATCTATTCCGCCGATGGCAAGCTGCTCGCGGAGTTCAAGCCGACGCATCGCGAATGGGTGAGCCTCAAGGAAATCTCGCCGCAAGTGATCGACGCGCTCATCGCGACGGAAGACCGGCGTTTCTATCAGCATCACGGGATCGATTTCAGGCGCACCGCGGGCGCGGCGCTGCATACGTTCTCGGGCGACCGCCAGGGCGGCTCGACGCTCACGCAGCAGCTCGCGCGCAATCTGTATCCCGAGGAAATCGGCCGCTCGCAGACGCTCACGCGCAAGCTGAAGGAAGCGATCACCGCGTTCAAGATCGAAGCGCTCTATTCGAAGGACGAGATTCTCGAAACCTATCTGAACACGGTGCCGTTCCTCTACAACGCGTACGGCATCGAAATGGCCGCGCGCACTTACTTCGACAAATCCGCGGGCCAGCTCGACGTGCTCGAGAGCGCGACGCTCATCGGCATGTTGAAGGGCAACAGCTATTACAACCCGGTGATCAATCCCGAGCGCGCGCTCGACCGGCGCAACATCGTGCTCGGGCAGATGGTGAAGTTCGGCCACTTGCAAGCGGCGAAGCTCGACGCGCTCAAGAAGCGTCCGCTGCGCATCGACTTCGAGCGGCAGACGGAAGAACCCGGCCGCGCGCCGCACTTCGCGCAGCAGTTGCGCAAGTGGCTGATCGGCTGGGCCGACGACAACGACTACAACATCTATTCGGATGGCCTCGTCGTGCGCACGACCATCGATTCGCGTCTGCAGACGATGGCGACGAACGCGCTCGCGCTACAGGGCAATCAGTTGCAATCGATCGCGAATGCGGCGTGGGGCGCAGGGCGAGGACAAGGCGGTTGCGCGAACACGAACGCGGATCTCGCGCACGCGTTCATCCGCGAGACGGATCAGTATCGCGCGCTGCGCACGAGCGGCGCGAACGATGCCGATGCCCTCAAAAAATTCGGCTCGGACGGCGCGTTCATGCAGGCGCTGTGCGAAAACAAGACGCGCGTGCAGGCCGCGTTCCTCGCGCTCGATCCGCGCAACGGCCAGATCAAGGCGTGGGTCGGCAGCCGCGATTTCACGCAGGACCCGTTCGATCACGTCGCGCAGGCGCGCCGCCAGCCTGGCTCGACGTTCAAGCCCTTCGTCTACGGCGCGGCGTTCGAGCGGGGCGCGAAGCCGACCGACACGTTCATCGATCAGGCCGTGGAGATTCCGGTGCGCGGCGCCGAAACCTGGCGTCCGACCGACGATTCGCCGCCCTCCGGCCGCCCCGTGAGTCTGCGCGACGGCATCGCCTATTCGAAGAACCGCATCACCGCGCAACTGATGGAACAGGTCGGGCCCGGACGCGTCGCGCGGCTCGCACGCGACATGGGCGTGCGCGACAGTCATCTCGATGTGGTGCCGTCGCTCGCGCTCGGCACGAGCCCGGTCACGTTGAAGGAGATGGTGTCGGCATACGGCACCATCGCCAATGACGGTAGTTATATAGAGCCGCTGCTCGTCTCGCGCATCGAGAACAAGGACGGCGACGTGCTCGCGCAGTTCGAGAGCGCGCCCGAACGCGCGCTGTCCGTTGATGCGACGCGCAAGCTCGTCGATGTGATGCGCGACGTGATCAACCGCGGCACCGGCACGGCGATCCGCACGCGCTTCGGCATTCGCGCGGACGTCGCGGGCAAGACCGGCACGACGCAGGACAACGCGGACGGCTGGTTCATCCTGATGCATCCGCAACTCGTCGCGGGCGCGTGGGTCGGCTTCAACGACAGCCGCATCACGCTGCGCAGCGACTACTGGGGACAAGGCGCGCACAGCGCACTGCCGATCGTCGGCGATTTCGTGCAGCGCTCGTTGCGTTCGCATCTGATCGACGCACGCGCGCGCTTCGACACGCAGGAAACGCCGGGCCTATGGCAGACGATGACCACCCGCGTGCGGACCTGGTTCGACGAAACGTTCTCGAAAGCGCCGAAGCCGGGCAAGCCGAAGACCGCGCAGACGGCGGCGCAGCCTCCGGCGCGCACGAAGCGCGCGCCTTCGGAGCCGGTGGCCGAAGTGACCGAAGAGACGCCGCAACCGCCGGTGTTCACGACGATGCCGCCGATCCTGCCATCGCTGAACGAAAGCGCGAGCGACACGGCGGCGGCATCGGCGCCCGAGACCGCGTCCGGCGCGCAGCAATAACGCCCGGCGGGCGTCGACCGAAGCCGGTTAGTTGCGGCGCAATCGTTTCAAAATCGCCCTTCCGCCCTTATGCGCGGTCGCGCACAGAGCATGCGCGGAAATGGTGCTTCGATGCATCAAGGCGAAACAAGTCCACCGAAGATTTCGCCGCCACAATGGCGCGCTGTG
This sequence comes from Caballeronia sp. S22, assembly GCF_964261745.1. NCBI lineage: Bacteria > Pseudomonadati > Pseudomonadota > Betaproteobacteria > Burkholderiales > Burkholderiaceae > Caballeronia > Caballeronia sp. S22. Next base: position 347,112 of record NZ_OZ180037.1, read on the forward strand.
GCCACACGCGCCAGCCAAACAGGAACGGAAACCTGGCCTTCCAGGGTTTCCCGCTCCACGGACGTCCCCATGTCACGCGATACGTCCTTTCTATGTCCGGCTGGTTTCGGAGAACGAGTTGAACAAGCAATTTCCCCGCGTCAAGCGAGCCCTCGTGGCCACCGCGCTCGCCCTGCCGCTTTCGTCGTCCAGTTTTGCCCAGAGCATCAGCGCGACCCTGCCGTGGACCGGCACGTGGAGCACCGCGCCGATGGCCACGCGCGACGGCGGCTTCAATAATCAGACGATCCGGCAGATCGTGCACACGAGCATCGGCGGGACCGCCGTCGGCGTGCAGTTCTCGAATCTGTATGGCAGCGATCCGCTCGTGATCGGCGATGTGCGTGTCGCGCTACGGGCGAGCGGCCAGCGCACCGTGCCCGGCACCGACAAGGCCGTCACCTTCGACGGGCAGCCCTTCGTCACGATCCCGCCGGGCCGCGTGATGATGAGCGATCCGGTCGCGTTTCAGGTGCCGGCGCTCACGGATATCGTCGTCAGCGCCTATCTGCCGCAGCAGACGCCGAGCGGAACGACCGGTCACGTGGACGCGCTTCAGGACGTGTACATCGCACCCGGCGACGTCAGCGCCGACCCGAACTTCACGGGCGGCGTCGTCAACGCACTCGGCGAGCAGTCTTATTACTACCTCACCGACGTCGTCGTGCAAAACGCCAGTGCGACGGGCGCCGTCGTCGCGTTCGGCGCATCGATCACAGAAGGCGTCGCGTCGCAGCCGAACACCAACGGCCGCTGGTCGAACCTGCTCGCCGCGCGCCTGCAGCAAGCCGGCATGACGGTCGGCGTGCTCAATCAGGGCATTTCCGGCAACGACTTCTTCACGAACGGTTCGGGCGAGGCCGGTCTTACGCGCTTCCAGCGCGACGTGCTCGACCAGTACAACGTGAAGTGGGTGATCATTTCCGACGACGCGGTCAACAATCTGATCGGTGGCGCGCCGCCGACAGCGGCCCGTCTGAACAGCGCGTTCAGCGAGCTCGCGCAGAGCGCGCACGCGGCGGGCGTCGGCGTGATCTGCTCGACGCTCACGCCGTTCGAGGGCGTGTCGTCGTGGACGCCGGACATCGAAGCGACGCGCGCAGCGGTCAACGCGTTCGTCGCCAGCGCCGACAGCGGCTGCGACGCCGTGCTCGATCAGGCCGCCGCGATCGGCGATCCTTCCAATCCGCCCGTCATGCTCGGCGCGTACGACAGCGGCGACAACCTGCATCCGAATCAGGCCGGGATGCAGGCCATCGCCAATTCCGTGAATCTGGGCTGGTTCAAGTAGGCGGCGCGAAAACGCAAAAACGCCATGCGAAAGATGCTCCTTTCGCATGGCGTTGTTCTTTCGCCGTCGATTACGACTTGACGATCGTCGGGTTCTGCACGTTGATGCGCGGACCCGCGTTGTCCCACTGCTCGACGATCAGCGGGTACTTCCACTTCGGATTCGTGCTGCTGATCTGGCCGTTCACGATGTAGCCATCGAGCGACAGACCCTGAACCGCGAACGAACCGCCCGGGCTCGTCGTGTCGACGTGGTTGTTGATCGCGATCGTGACCGTCTTGCTGATCGGACCCGGCAGCGAGCCTAACCACACGTTGATGCCGCCGCCCTTGCAGTTCGCCGTCGTCGGGCTGTTGATCGTGATGCTCTTGAACACGGCCGAGTTGTCGTTCGGTTCGAAATCGAGACCGCACGCCGGCGCCGTGCCGTTGATGTTCTGCCACACCGGGCTGTTGAACGTGATCGTGTCGCCCGAGATGATCGACACGCCCTGGCGACGGCAGCCGTCGGCCTTGTGGTTGTCGACCGTCAGGTTGTACGTCGGCGTGTTCTTCTTGGTCTGGCTATCGTTGATGTAGATGCCGTCGCCCCACGTGTTGATCGTGGTCGGCGCGACCAGATGCACGTTCGTCGCGCCCATGATCGTGAAGCCCATGCCATGCTCGCCGCCCGACGCCGAGTTCAGTTCCTTGCTGCCGTCGAGGTACGCGTTTTCGACGATGACGTTGCTCACGTCGACGATACGCATCATCTGATAGATGTCGGCGTTGTGCGCAAGCAGCTTGATGGAAGCGCCCGACGCGAAACGGATGTGGCTGTTCGTGCGCAGCGTGAGACCCGTCGTGTCGATGCGGACCTGGCCGGAGATCAGCAGGATCTGGCCGACCGAACCGTCGATGGCGGCTTGCAGCGCGGCGCGGTCGTTGGTCTTGCCATCGGCCTTCACGCCGAACGACGAAGCGGCGATGGTGCCGGCGGTGTTATCGGCCGCGGCGGACGTCGAGCTTGCCGGAGCGGCAGGGCTGGCGGGAGCCGCCGCGCTGGCGGGCGCCGCGGAAGAGGCCGAGCTCGCGGGCGTCGCCGTCGAGGCGCCACCGTTGTTGTTCCTTCTTCTCCAGCGATCGGCAACAGAATCAGCCGCGCCGCCGTCGCTGCCACCGCCGCATGCGGCGAGCACGAACGCGCCGCTGCCCGCGATGAGCGAGGTCAACAGCTTGCGACGGGTTGCGATACGGGTGTTGTCTGCCTGGTTGTCTGCCTGAGTGAGGTTCGGAAGCATTGTCTTTCCAATAGGTCGTACGTTATCTACGGGCGAACCGGTTCCTGCAACATCGGTCGCACGCAACGTTTCTTTATGGGCAATGAGATGACCGACGCGAATAGAGCAGGCGCAAACGATTGCGCCGCCCAGCGCTCGACAGCCGCACACGGCGACTCCGAAAGGCATCTCGGCGAAAAACAGTTTCGACTTCGGGATTGAGGAACCAGATATTCCGGAAAACCTGACCAGCCCATGCTCGAACGATCCGGGTACGGCCCGTCGAAGCACTGAAGTCTGACGGCAGTAATTACCGTCTTTTATTAATACTACAGATTGCTACAGAGTATTCCTACCCGTTACTTGTAACAGAATGTACGCTTGTAACTATTCCTTTTATTTTTTCGGCGCTTTATCGCGGCGTATTTTCTCTTTCATTCTTCCAGGAGTGAAATAAACTACGCCGGTTTTAATGTTAATACCGTATATGAATAACACCACTTTAATCCACATTCGATAAGACGATTAATATTCATATGAACATTCGATTTTAAGTACACGAACGTTCACGCAAAGACCCCGTGTCAGGTCCTCGCGGGAGGCCATACAAGGCCTGACGGAGCGCCTTTCGTATGCCGAAACGATCATCAATAGGCTGATTATTTCGCTTCATTTACCGCTCATGCCGCGGACAATTCTCATTTAGCGGCTTCGATTTACCGTCTTCACCACCCCGCATACGCAAAAATTACAAAATGAAAGTGGCTTTTTCTACTTTTCAACTGAGGAATCAGATTTTTGTAAGCGCGGGTTGCAAACTTTTTTTCGATTAAAAAACGAAAGACCCTACGGTGAATACCCCTATCGGGTTTATACCAAGTTACCCTGCTTCTTCTCGTTTTCCCATGTCGGCTGGGCTTGCGGCGGATCTCTAATAATCTGATTAAATAACATCGCGCTATTCAGCAGACAAAATAGATGAAATCGGAAATCCTTTCCGTTGCGAAACAGTCCAGTGTTTCATTGCGCACTGAACTCGATGGCCGCAATCCCTAGTCTTAAGGTCGGGTCGAAACCGCCCCAAGCGTCCACGCAACCAAAAAGACACGCTGCAATGAAGACCTTCGATCTGATCAAAAGCGATCTCTACCGCTACAGCGGCGAGTACAGCTTCATGCTCCTCCTCGAGCAACTAGTGTTGAACGAAGGGTTCAACTACATGTTCTGGCTGCGGCTGGCGAGCGCCGCCTCGTCCCGGCCGGTGCGGCTCGTGCTCAACCATGTCATCCGCCTGAAGCAGCGCAGGTTCGGCTTCGTGATCAGCCCGCGCACGAAGATCGGGCCGGGCTTCTACATCAGCCACGTCGGCTCGCTCGTGGTAAATCCGACCGCGGTCATCGGCGCGAACTGCAACATCTCGCAGGGCGTGACGATCGGATCGAACCACGGCAAGGCGGCGACGATCGGCAATAACGTGTATATCGGGCCGAACGTGTGCATCGTCGAGGACGTGACCATCGGCGATAACGTCACGATCGGCGCGGGCAGCGTCGTGACCCGCGACATTCCGCCGAACGTGACCGTGGCCGGTTGCCCGGCGCGGATTCTGACGGACGATGCATCGCTTCACCGCGCGGCGCGCTACATCATGCGACCCTGGGCGGAACACTCATCGTAAGAAATACCTCTTCCACGCGTTTTCCCTGAAGACAGCACGCGCCGCCATCGGCGTTGCCGGGTGCCTTGGCGAACAGTCGAGGCGCCCGTTTTCGTGCATGCTCGTCACTCTCACGCGAATGCCGCTGGCCTTCGCGCATCCGATCGCATGGCGATTTCGACCCGACGTCCGGCCACGCGACGAAAGGCTCCAACGCAGGAGGAGTACACGTGCTGAGCGCAGCTGTGCAATCGGTAAGACGACGTCTCGGCGGCGTGCATCAGGATCACAAGCGAATCGCGAGAAGCGCGGTCGTCCTGCTGATATTCGTGATCGCCGGGAAATGCATCGGCGCATCGAAGGAAATGGCGATCGCGTATCGCTACGGGATCAGCGGCACCGTCGACGCCTATCAGTTCGCGCTCACGCTCGTAACCTGGCTGCCTTCGATGCTCACGAACGTGCTCGCGGTGCTGCTCGTTCCCGCGCTCGTCTCGCTGAAGGAAGACAAGTCACAACGAGACGGCTTTCTCGGCGAGCTCGAAGGCATCGGGCTCGTCATCGGCCTCTCGTCCTCTCTCCTGCTCTGGCTGTTCTGGCCTTATCTCGCGGATGTCATCGCGGGCAGTCTCGCGGAATCGACGCGCGACATGTGCCGGGCGATGATCATCAGCATGACGCCGGTCGGCCTCTTGACCTTCACGATCTGCATTTCTTCCTCGCGCCTGCAGGCTTCGGGCAAGCACATCAATACGTTGCTGGAATGCGTGCCGGCCATCGGCCTCCTCGTCTTCGTGCTCGCCGCGCGCAACAACACGTCGATCACGCCGCTCGTGCTGGGCACGTCGCTCGGCTTCGTGGTGCAGGCCGCGTGGCTGCGCGTGCTCGCCAAACGCGCCGACGCGATGCCCGTGCTGCCACGCGTCTCGGCACGCGCGAAGCAATGGCCGTCGACGATCCGCTCGATGGGCATGCTCACGATCGGCTCGGTCGTGGCGAGTCTCTGGCTTCCCATCGATCAATATTTCATGGCGCAGCAAGGCGACGGCGCCATCGCGACGCTCGGCTACGCGAACCGGCTGCTCTCGCTCGTGCTCAGCATGGGCGCGCTCGCGATCACGCGGGCGACCTTGCCGATCCTCGCGGAGATTCTTCATCGCGGCGATCATGCGCGCGCGCGCAGCACCGCGTTGAAGTGGTCGGGCATCATGACGATGCTCGGTCTCGTCGGCGGACTCTTCGCTTACGCGCTCGCGCCGTATGTGGTCAAGCTGCTGTTCCAGAAGGGCGCCTTCACGCCCGAAGACACGATCGCGGTCACCACGCTCTTTCGCTACGGGCTGCTGCAGGTGCCGTTCTACTTCGGCATGTGCGTGCTCGTGCAGTTGTTCGCGAGCGAAACGCGCTATCGGGCCATCTCCGTCATTTCGCTGATCGGCTTCGCGACCAAGATCATCGGCAACGTCATTCTCGTGCGTCTCTACGGCGCTCAGGGCGTGCTGCTCGCAACCGGCATCGGCGCAATCTCCGTGCTCGCGTGCTACATCTTCTGGACGCGCTTCGCGCCGCCTTTCACCGGTAACGGTCCGACACCCGATACCGCTACGCCCCAATGAAAAACGGCCTCCCGAGGGAGGCCGCGCGCTTGCATCATCCTGCTGTCTCTCAGCCCTGCTCGAAGACCCGCCGGAACATCGGCACGAGGAAGCGATTGCCGTATTCGCTCATGTGGTGATAGTCGGAATAGAGCGGCCGGCCGTCGTGCGAGCCCATGCATTTGCCGTCCGGGCACAGGAACGGGCGCGGGTCGAGCAGATGGATGCCGCATTGGTCGTGCGCCTGACGCATCGCCTGCAGCAAGCCGCCGTTGCGCTGGGCGTAATCGGACAGCGTGATCGACAGATCGGGCGCGTGCGGGTCCTTCATCTTCTCGCGCGCGAGCATCAGCGGAACATTGAAGTCGAACTCGGGAATCGGCTCCACCAGATAGACCGGCCGGATCTTCGAGATGCGGCAGACCGTCGACAGCAAGTGCTCGCGATACAGCTCGGTGGAAAACGGCGCGGGCGTCTGCGCGGGCTGCTCGGGATTGACGAACGCAAACTCATCCATCGTCGGGCCCGACCAATACTGCGACCAGTGATTGGCGATGATCACGGGCGTCTTCGCGGTCTCGTCGCGGCTCAGGATGTCGATGTACTTGCGGTCCTGATCGAAGCAGTCGCCGTTGCCGCGACGGATGCCGTAGATCGTCGGACAGCCTTCGATCGTGATGAGCAGGACATCCTCCGGCTTGCCGTTGGGCACCGCATCGACGACCGCTTCGGCGATGGCCTCCGCGTGACTGTCGCCGAGGACCACCACGCGGCTATCCTTCTGCTTGTTCGCGACATCGCATGGATCGATCATCATGTGACACTTCGTCCGGTGCGGATTCGTGTCGTAGGTCTCGCTATCGGCGATGAACACGGAACGGTCGAAGCGATTCGGCACGCCCTGGCTCGCATAGATGCTGCCGCCGCCGGCCGCGAGCAGCAGCGTGAACGCGAGAATCGGACGCAGCGTGATGAACCTCGGGAACGCGCGCGCCTCGCCTCGCGACGGCTTTCTCGTCTTCGATTCGACGAGCGCATACGAGATATATCCCATCACGAAGCCGCCCGCGATGGCGCCCACGCGCCAGGGCAGCGAGCCGTCCTTGTCGAAGTACGTGAGCGCGACCACGAACGGCCAGTGCCAGAGATAGACCGAATACGAAATCTTGCCGATGAACTGCGCAAGCGGATTGCACGTGAAAATCGAATGCTTGCGCGCCGCAAGAAGCACGAGCGCCGTGCCGAGAACCGGCACGAGCGCGAGATAGCCGGGCCACGCGTTGCTTTCGTTGAAGGTGAGCGCGCCGTACACGATCATCGCGAGACCGGCGAATTCGATCGTCCGGCGAACGAACCTGCGCGGCGTCACCGGGAACAGGTACACGAGACCGCCCGCGAGCATCTCCCATGCGCGCGTCGGCAGCAGGAAGAACGCGGCCGTCGGCCATTTAGTCGGATCGGAGAGATAGACGCACACCGCAAGCGACGCGAGCGCGGCGCCGATCAGCGCGATCACCGTCCCGCGTTGCCCGAACAGCTTGCGCACGAGCAGAATGCCGAGCGGATACAGCAGATAGAACTGCCATTCGACGGAAAGCGACCACGTGTGCAACAGCCATTTCAGATGCGAGCGGACATCGAAGTAACCCGCCTCACGCCAATAAACGATATTGGAAAAGAACCCGAGGCTCGATCCCGCCGCCTTGCCGTAAGCGCGAAACTCGGAAGGCAGGAACACGAGCCAGCCGAGCACGCCGAGTGCGAAGCAGAGAAACGCGAGCGCCGGAATAATGCGCCGCGCGCGATCGGCATAGAACTCGAGCACCGAGAACCTGCCCTTCTCCATGCGCCTGAAGATGATGCTCGTCATCAGGTAGCCGGAAATCACAAAGAACACGTCGACGCCGAGAAAGCCGCCCTTGAAGCCGGGCACATCGAAGTGAAAAAGGACGACCGCGAGAACCGCGAACGCGCGCAAGCCGTTTATGTCGTTACGGAAATTCATCGCACTTCCCCCTTTGTTCTTATCCCGCGCACGCGCCGACGCACTGCAATGGCCATCGCCAATGCAGCGCACCCGCGGTCCGCGGTGATTTTCTAGTGTCTTGTTACCGTCTTTCGTACTTCGTCAAACGAACAGCCCGAACTCCATCTCCGCAAGCCTGCTCTCTTCCGATTGCGTCGCCCGCGCGACTTCTGCCATGGTCGCGGGCTGCACACCGTAGGTGTCTCTCAGATGCGCATGATGCTTGAGCACCGCTTCGAGCACCGCGAGGTTTTCAGCGAGATTCGCGCCGAAGTTATGCGGATGCCACCACAAGTGAAACGAGCGTCCCGTGCGCGCCGCCGAAGTCATCGACTGCTTGATCCGATGGATGCGCAGCCATTCGAGCGCCCGCTTGTTGCGCGCATATGGACGCAGGAAGCGGCTGGAGCGCACATCGACGAGCCCGCGCGAAGGGTGCGGATCGAAGGCGTGATCGCCTGAGAGATTGATATAGGCATCGGCGAGACGCGCGGCGCGGCGCAGCGCGGCTTCGTCGGCGCGCGATGTTTCGCGATACATCCAGTTGCGCTCGGTGCCCCGGTACGCGATCAGCCCCTCCTGCGCGCAGACCGATAGATACGCGTTGTTCACCTGATTGCGCGGAAACACGATGCTCGCGGGCGGATCGGCGAGACGCCGGATCGCCGCGACGGACGCGTGCATGTCGGCGGCGAATTGCGCCTTGTCCTGCCCCGCTTCGAGACAGTAGTAATGACAGAACGTGTGACTCGCGAGCTCGCTACCTTCGGTATCGACGATCTGCCGCGCGAGCGACAGACCGTAATGGTATGGATCGCTCTTTTCGTCCGCGCCGATCGAATCGAGATAACCGTTCGTGTAAGGGCTCAGTTTCGCGTCGGTATAAGTCGGCCGGACATCGGGCAGATTCGCGAGCAGGTCCTTCTTGTTATCGAAGAGCAGCATGCCGACGGTCGCCCATGTCGCCTTCACGCGATACTTCGTGAACATCGCGAGCATGGCCGGAATCGCCTCGCGCACGCCGAGGATGTTCTTTCCGTATGTAGCGATCGTGCGATGGTCGCGCACGCCCCACATCAATTCGAAATCGAGTGAAATCAGGAAGTAGGACATCGTCGTCAGGGCATCAGGAAGTAGTGATAGACGCCTTCGAAATAACTCTTCGTTGCGTCGGCGGCGACAGCCACGAACACGCCGAAGGTGATGACGAGAACGGCCGCGTTCTTGAACTTGATCTCCGGCGCGAGGAACGGCAGGAGCAAGGGCACGCAATACCAGACGCGGCCCTTCGCGAACGGAAACACGAAGAACGCGACGACGAGATAAACGAACAGGCCGAAATGCATGATCGACAGACGCGTGTAGTTGATCTCGCGCTTCGTTTCAGGCGAACGCCACGACGAGTACAGCACCATGATCGACGCCATCGTGTAGAAGAACAGCAGCGCCAGCAGCTTGATCGTGAAGTTTTCCTGATAGCCGGTGTATTCGTCGATGCGGCGTCCGCCGTAGGTCGCGAACAGGAACTTCGCCGCCGACGCCAGCACGATAGCCGTCACGCTGACCACGATGAGCGAGCGCTTCTTCTCGCCGCCGAACCCCGCGGCAAGGAGCAGCGCGGTCGGCACCGCGAAGGTCGTATGCACGAAGCTCGCGAGACCCATGCCGAGCGTCGGGCGGTTGAAGCGGCAGGCGAACAGCATCGCGATCGCGAGCCCGAAGCCCTGGCGGATCTGGAACAGTCCGACGGTCGCGAGCGCGTACGGAATGACGAGCCACAAGAGCAGGCCGATCAGCGGCCGCCGCGTCTGCAGCAGCGAATACATCACGATCAGATTGAGCAGCACCACCGTCGTGCGAATGCCGCCTTCGGGCGTCACGCCGAACGCGTTGAGCAGAATGACCCACGAGCGCCAGCCGAGCTCCTCGGTGATCAGGCTGATGAGAAAGCCCATGTCCGACTCGCGGTTCTGATAGAACTGCACGAGCCAGTGCCAGTCCGTCGAGCGGAAATACTGGATGTACGCTTCCTGGTCGAAGATCAGCCCGACGCTGCGCTCGCGGAACGCGACGATCGAAATCGCGGCGGTCGCCAGCACCAGGAACGCCCATCCGGAGGGCGTCATGAAGTACGCGAATCCGCGTATCCGCTTCGCGGGTGCAACTTGCTGCGCGGTGTTGTCCATTGTCGTTGATTGCATCGTATTGGCCTTGTTCCGCTTTAGTTATTGTCCTTGGGCGCGGGCTGTCATGGCACGAGCCTCAGGTTGGTGACGACGATCTTCGGTCCCGCCTTGTCGTAATCGATGCTCTCGACGGTGGAAAGCCGCGGGCTGACCCATGTCGGCGAATGGCTGGCGATCTGCCCGGATACCTTGCGCCCGTTCAGCTTGAGCGCCGACACCGCGAACGCCGCATCGCTCGCGCCTTCGTCGCGATGATTCGTGATGCCGATATCGATATGCTTGGGCATCGGCCCGACGATCTCCTCCAGCCAGACGATGATGCCGTACCGGCACTTGCGCGTCGTCGGATTGACGATGCGGATGTTCTCGAGAATATCCGCGTTGCTGTTCGGCTCCGCGTCCAGCCCCGCTTCCGGCTGCGTGCCGCCGATGTTCTCCCACAGCGGATTTTCGAACACGATATTGCGTCCGCTGATGATCGACACGCCCTGTCTGCGGCAGCGGTCCGCATGATGATTCACCACGCGAATGCCGCTGCTGTACTTGTATCCGACGTTGTAGCTGTTCGCGATATAGATGCCGTCGCCCCAGCATCCGACCGTCTTCGGCGAGATGAGCGTCACCTCGGTGCTGCCTGCGATCGAAAAGCCCATGCCGTGGCCGTTCTCGCGCAGCTCCGGCTTGGCGGCGTTCAGCTCCTTGCTGCCGTCGAGCACCGCGTTCTCGACGAGCACGTTGTTCACGTCCCAGATGCGGAAGATCGAATAGAACGACGTGTCGTGCGGCAACAGCTTGATCGACGCGCCCGGCGCGAAACGCACGTGACTGTTGCGACGCAGATCGAGCCCCTTCTCGTCGATGCGGCACCGGCCCGTGATCAACAGCGTCTGATCGACGGACCGGTCGATGGCCATTTGCAGCGCCACGCGATCATTGGTCTTGCCGTCGCCCTTCACGCCGAACGACTTGTCGGTGACGACGTCGCGCCGCTCGGCCGCGCGCGCGTTCAGGCCGAGCGCGCCCGACCCGCCGGCCACGGCGCCCATCAGCAGCGAATGGATCACGCGTCGCCGGTCGACCATTACGCTTTCTCTCCCGTGATCGTGCGTCGATAAGCCGTGCTCTTGCTTTCGTCGCCACGCGAGCGCGCGCCGAGTTGCGCGAAGATGGCGTCCCACTGGCGCAGGATCGCCGGCGACGAGTAGCGTTGCCGCACCGAAGCCGCCGCCTTGCGTCCGAGTTCGACGCGCAGCGCTTCGTCCGACATCACGCGCCGCAGCGCATCGATCAGCGCGGCCTTGTCGCCGGGCGGCACGAGCACGCCGTCCTGACCGTCGCGTGTGAGCTCGCGCGGACCGCTCTTGCAGTCGAACGCGACGGTCGCAAGTCCGAGCGCCATGCCTTCGAGCATCGCCATCGGCAGACCTTCATAACGCGACGACAGCACGAACGTATCCGAGCGCGCCATTTCTTCCCAGGGACTCGTGGTCTTGCCCGGCATCAGCACGCGTTCGCCCATCTGCAACTGCGCGACCTGCGCTTCGAGCACCGCGCGTTCCGGGCCTTCGCCCCAGATCCACAGGTCCCAGTCGGGAAACTCGGGCGCGAGCGTCGCGAACACGTCGATCAGCAAATCGAACTGCTTCTGCGTGTTCAGACGCCCAACCGCGACGAGCCGCTTGCGCGCGCTCTTTTCGACGGTTTCGGGCTGCAGCAGCAACAACTCGTCCGGCAGCGGATTGGGCACCACTTCGATGCGCTTCACGCGCGGCACCATTTTTCTGAACGATGCCTCCATGTTGTCCGTGAGCAGCGTGAGCAGATCGGCGCTCGGATAGACGAAGCGGCACATCTGACTCATGAGCTGCGAGCGGCCATCGGCGGAAGGATCGATGTGCTCGCACGCGATCACCGGAACGCCCAGCCCGCGCGTGGCGAGAATCGTCGTGATGTTCACGTTCGAGAGAAACGACACGACGACATCCGGCGCACTCTCGCGGATCAGCCCGCGCAACGCCCGAAAGCGCGCGGGATATTGCAGCATGCGCGCGCCGGCCTTCACGCGATCCGCGAGAAAGATGCAGCGCACGTTTTCGGCGAGCGGATAGAAGCACGCGCCGCGGCCGCTGTACGTGATCACGAGCGTCACGGTGTCGCCGCGCTGCGCCCACGCATTGACGAGCGAAGCCGCGACGCGCTCGGCGCCGCCGCTTCCCATCGAACTGACGACGAGCATGATTTTCATCGTCGGCTCCTCATCGTTCGACAACGGGCACGCGCAGGTCCGCGCGCAGCGGAACCTTCACGCCGGACTCTTCGAACACCTCCTGCCACAGCGCGATGGTCTTCGGCAGCGCGAAGGTGTCGTTGACCGAGGTCGCGCACAGCGCCATGCGATGACGCTCGGCGTCATCCCGCATCAGCGTTTCGAGCGACTTCGCGAGCGCATTGGAATCACCGACGGGATTCACGAGCAGGCCGTTCGTGCCGTGCGTGACGATCACGCGCGGCCCGGAATCGCAGTCGTAGCTCACGGCCGCGCAGCCGCTCGCCATCGCTTCGACGAGCGTCATCGAGAAGCCTTCGAAGTGCGAGCTCAGCACGTAGAGATCCGCGCGTTCGTACCAGTCCGCGACGTTGCCCGCGCGGCCCGGCAGAAACACGCGGCCGTGCAGCTTCGCCTCCTCGACGCGCCGTTCGAGGCTCGCGCGCGCAAGGCCTTCGCCGACGATCACGAGGTCCCATTGCGGCAGCGAGCCGGCAATTTTCCTGAACGCGTCGATGAGACTGTCGAAGCCCTTTTCCGGCGACAGCCGGCCGACTGCGAGCAACACACGCCGCTCGTCGCCGACGACGCTGCGCGGCTCGATCATCGGATTCGTTTTCGCGATCGGCAGCGTGAACGGCGGCGGAATCACTTTCACGTCGGTGCAGCGGCAATGCGTTTCGATCCATTCGCGGGTTTCGTCGGTGAGCGCGACGACCTTGTCCGCGAAGCGATACGTGAGAAGCCGCAGACGTTCCCAGAACGGCGTGAGCGGCGCTCTCGGCGGATGCGTGTGCTCGCTCGCGATGATCTTGTACGGCAAGCCGATGCCCGCGAGGACGGCGAGCACGTTGGCGGTCGCCATGACGCCGAGCGCGACCGTCGGCTTCGTCTCGCGCAGCACCTTGCGGAAGGCGAGCACGCGCTTCAGGTTCGACAGCGCCGTGCGCAGCACGCCGCCGCCTTCGACGCCGCCCGCAAGCCCCAGCTCGATGCGCTTCACGCCCGGATGGAACGGATAGACGTCGCCTTCACCGGCTGTCAGCGTGACGACGGTCACTTCCCAGCCGAGCGCCGCCCACTCGTTCGCGAGATTGGCGGTGACGCGCTCCGCGCCGCCGCCGTGCATCGAGTAGATGAAAACGACGATCTTCATGCGGTCCTCGTCGCCATTTCGGCTTCGGCCGGCTCGAGCCGCCGCCCGGAAAGGAAGCGGATGTACCAGGGCATCGCGATCGCGAGACCGTCGGCGAGCGCAATGGCGTTCGCGTAGCCGAGCAACTGCGCGGCCTTGTCGACGTTGGCCTGCGAATGGCGCACGTCGCCGGCGCGAAACGGCGCGTACACCGGGCTGCCGTCGTTCAGCACGCCGTTCTCGGCGAGCACGCGCTTCAGACCGTCATAGAGCTGATTGAGCGTCGTGCGATCGCCGACCGCGACGTTATAGACCTGGTTGCGCGCCTCGGCGTCCGACAGCGCCGCGAGGATGTTCATCTGCACGACGTTGTCGATGAAGCAGAAATCGCGGCTCGTTTCGCCGTCGCCGTTGATGGTCACCTGCTCGTCGTCGATGAGCGCGGCGGTCCACTTCGGAATCACGGCCGCATAGGCGCCGTCCGGGTCCTGGCGCTTGCCGAACACGTTGAAGTAACGCAAGCCGATGGCGTTCAGGCCATACGTGCGCGCGAATACCGATGCGTACAGTTCGTTCGCGTACTTCGTCACCGCGTAGGGCGAAAGCGGCTGGCCGATGCGATCCTCGACTTTCGGCAGGCCCGGATGATCGCCGTAGGTCGAGCTCGACGCCGCGTAGGTGAAGCTCTCCACCTTCGCGTCGCGCGCGGCGACGAGCATGTTCAGAAAACCGCTGATGTTCACTTCGTGCGTCGTGATCGGGTCGTTCACCGAGCGCGGTACCGAGCCGAGCGCCGCTTCGTGCAGCACGTGGGCGGCGCCCTTCACCGCGGCGCGGCAATCGTCGAGATTGCGGATGTCGCCTTCGATGAAGCTGAAACGGTCCCATTGCGCGGGCGTCACGAGCGAGCGCACTTCGTCGAGATTGCGCTGATGGCCCGTCGCGAAGTTGTCGAGCCCGACCACTTCCTGATCGAGCTTCAGAAGCGCTTCGAGCAGGTTCGAGCCGATGAACCCGGCGACGCCGGTGATCAGCCACTTGCGCGGGGTGCGCGTCAGTTGCTGGCGGATCGATTCGTAACGATCAGACATGAAAGTCTCCAAGATTACCGACGGGCGCGGCGTGTTCGCGGCGCTCGCCTTCTATCGCGATCGAGGGCACCAGCTCGCGATACACGGCCAGCGTCTTCTCGATGACGATGCGTTCGTCGAAATTCTTCAGTGCCTTTTCCCGCGCGGCGAGGCCCAGCTTTCTCGCGAGCGCGCGGTCGTCGTCGAGCTGGCGGATCGCGTCAGCGAGCGCGCTGGCATTGCGCACCGGGACCTGCAAGCCATCCACGCCCGACTCGCTGACCACTTCGCGGCAGCCCGGCGCATCCGTCGTGATCAGCGGCAGCGCGCAGCCAGCGGCCTCGATCAACGCTTTCGGCAAGCCTTCGCGATAGCTCGGCAGCACCATCACATCCACTTCGGCGAAGAGCTTCGGCATGTCGCTCACATGACCGAGCCATTCGACGAGCCCTTCCTTCACCCAGCCCTGCACCATCGCCGTGCTCACCGACGCCGGATTGCCGTCATCGGGCGAGCCCGCGAGGAGGAAGCGCACGGTGCGATTCTCGCGCCGCAGCATGCGCGCCGCCTCCACATATTCCTCGATGCCCTTGTCCCACACGAGCCGCGCCGCGAGCAGGATGCGCAGCGGCTTGACCGCGTCCTCGGGCGACTCTTCGCGCACCTTGAAGCGCGTCAGATCGACGCCCGATCCCTTGATGAGGCGGATCCCCTTCGACTCGACGATGCGCGCGGCTTCGAACAGCTTGATGTCGTCCGGATTCTGCAGGACGAGAATGCTGTCGCGGCCGTTCAGCGCCGTGCGCATCACCTGGCGTACGACCGGCTTCAGGATACGCGCCTTGAGGTCGCGGCTCGTGAAGACGTAGCCCATGCCCGCGACCGCGTTCACGCGCGCGGGGACGCCGGCGAGCTTGCTCGCGAACGAGCCGTACACCGCGCTCTTGATCGTGAAGCCGTGCACGAGCTGCGGCTTTTCGCGCCGGAAGAAGCGCGCGAGCCACAGCACGAGCGCCAGTTCGCGAAGCGGATTCAGGCTGCGACGGTTCATCGGCACCGCGTGCCAGCGAAAACCGAGATCGCGCAGCTTCGGGCCGTATTCGCCGTCCGGTGATAACAGAATGACTTCGAAACCCGCATCGCGCAGTTTGCGAGCGAACGAAAGGCGAAAGTTAAATAGATACCAATCGGTGTTGGCGTACAGAACTACCTTGGGCATCTTCATTGCGAACTCCGAAGGTCCGGTTGACATCGCCGCGGGCAACCCCCGAATTTTCGGGAGCCGAACCGCGGCGATGTTGTGCGACGGCCTGCATCGGCTGACCCGATGCCACCGAGCTTCAGAGACGCATGTCGCTCGCCTCGGGCGGCAGGATGTACTTGAGGTCGCACAGCACGTGCTTCGCCTTGCCGTAGGCGTGGATGCCATCCGCGCCTTCATCGGCGAACTGGCGGTGCGCCACGGCGAGCACGATCGCGTCGTAGACGCCCTTCGCCGGCTGGTCGATCGGATCGATGCCGTACTCGTGATGCGCCTCTTCCTTCGACACCCACGGGTCGTACACGTCGACCTGGACGCCGTATTCCTTGAGGTCGGCGATGATGTCGACCACGCGCGTGTTGCGCAGGTCCGGGCAGTTCTCCTTGAAGGTGAGGCCCATGATGAGCACGCGCGCGCCCGAGATGGCGATTTCGCGCTTGGTCATCGTCTTCACGAGTTGCGAGACGACGTAGTTGCCCATGCTGTCGTTCAGACGGCGCCCGGCAAGAATGATCTCCGGGTGATAGCCGATCGCCTGCGCCTTGTGCGTCAGGTAATACGGGTCCACGCCGATGCAGTGGCCGCCGACAAGGCCCGGGCGGAACGGGATGAAGTTCCACTTCGTGCCGGCCGCGAGCAGCACCGATTCGGTATCGATATTCATCTTGTTGAAGATGATCGAGAGTTCGTTGATGAGCGCGATATTGACGTCGCGCTGCGTGTTCTCGATCACCTTGGCCGCTTCAGCGACACGGATGCTGCTCGCCTTGTGCGTGCCCGCGGTGATGATCCCGCGATACAGCTCGTCGACGAAATCGGCCACTTCGGGCGTCGAGCCGGACGTGACCTTCTTGATGTCCGGCAGACGGTGCGATTTGTCGCCCGGATTGATCCGCTCCGGGCTGTAGCCCACGAAGAAGTCCTCGTTGAACTTCAGGCCCGACATCTTCTCGAGCACGGGCACGCATTCTTCCTCGGTCGCGCCGGGATAAACCGTCGATTCATAGATGACGACATCGCCCTTCTTCAGCACGCTGCCGATGGTCGTCGACGCACCGATCAGCGGCGAGAGGTCCGGACGCTTGTAGTGATCGATCGGCGTCGGCACGGTGGCGATGAAGACCGTGCAGTTGCGCAGATCTTCGACTTCGGCGCTGTACTGCATCAACGTCGCGGAGGCCAGCTCGGCATCGTCGACTTCGAGCGTCACATCGCGGCCTTCCTTCAGCGCGTTGATGCGCGCGCGGTTGATATCGAAGCCCACGACAGGATGACGCTTGCCAAATTCGACGGCTAGCGGCAGGCCGACATAACCCAGGCCCACGATGCCGAGTTTCAACTCTTGCGGCGAGAACATATTCACTTCTCCTCGTTATACGACTCAGGACGTTTATTTAGTACTACTTTTTGATTCGGGGTCCAGCACGAGTGTATGCCGGATGAGTCAGGCTCTAGCCTTCGTTGTCGGCCTTGTAGGCAGCGTAGGCGTAGCCGCCGTACTGACGCGCCTGGGCGTAGTTGCCGTAATGCACCTTGAAGCCGTTGAGCAGCACGCCGGTCACGCTTGCGCCCGACTGTTCAAGCCGCTTCACGGACTCCGAGATTTCCCCGGAGCGCGTATCCCCATAACGCGCAACCAGGAAGATCGAACCCGCGACGGGCGCCATGATCGCCGTGTCCGACACCGCCAGGATGGCCGGTGCGTCGAGCAGCACGATGTCGTAGTTCTCCGATGCGCGGCTCACCGATTCCGTGAACGCGTCCGACAGAAGCAGTTCGGCCGGGTCCGGCGGATAGAAGCCGCTCTGCACGAAGTCGAGGTTGTTCAGCACCGAGCGATGCACGGTTTCTTCGAGCGTGCTGGAGCCGTTGACGATATCCACGAGCCCCTTGCCGCGCGGCAGGCCGAAGTACTGGTTCAGGTGGCCGCGGCGCAGGTCGCAATCGACGAGCAGCACGCGCTTGCCGCCGGCGGCCAGGAGCGTCGCCAGATTCGCCGACACGAACGACTTGCCGATACCCGGCAGCGGACCCGCCAGCATCACGACGTTGTTCGGCGCATCCATCAGCGCATAGTGCAGGGACGAGCGCATCATGCGCAGGCCTTCCACGGCCGGGTCGGTCGGATAACGCGAGGCGAGCGCGAGCTGTTCCGGCCGCTTGTCGGCGATACGCTTCGCGAGTTCCTTCTGGCGCTCGCTGTCCGGAATGGTCGCGAATACCGAAAGACCCGTCTTCGATTCCAGTTCCTTCGGATCGAGCACGCCCTTGAACAGGAAGTCGCGAGCGAAAGCCAGCACGATGCCGATGAACAGTCCGATACCTGCCGCGATCACGAGCACCAGCGCCTTGACCGGCTTGACGGGACGCTCGGGCACTTCGGCGCGGTCGAGCAGTTCTACGGTCGGCACGCGGCCAGCCCGGATGAGGCGCATCGTTTCGATGTTGTTGCGCAACGCCGAATAGACATCGGTGCTCACACGCACGTCGCGTTGCAGGCGCAGCGCGCCCTGCTCGGCCGCCGGCATCGCCTTGACGCGCGCCGCGAGGTCGTTGATGTACTTCTCGGTCGCCGCGATCTGCTGATCGATCACCACCACGCTCGGATGCGACGGCGAGAAGTGAACGGCCAGGTCGGAACGGCGGCGCTTCAGGTCGAGCAACTGCGCGTCCGCCTGCGAAGCCTGCTGCATGACGATGCGGCCTTCTTCGTCCGGATTGAACATCGTCCGGCTGTTGCGATACGCGTTGTAGTTGTCCTCGGCCGATTCCATCTGACGTTTGGCGTCGGGAAGCTGCTGCTCGAGATATTCGAGCGACTTCTCGGCGTTGATCCCGCGACGATCGGCGTTCTGCCGGATGTACATCTGCGAGAGTTCGTTGATGGTCGCCGCGACGAGCACCGGGTCCTTGCCTTCCAGCGACGTGCTGATCACGCCCGACTTGTTGCCTTGCTCGGCGATCGTCAGCGAGTTCTGCAGGCGATTGATGGCGGACACGCGTGAATTACGGGTGAGATCGAATTCGACGCCCTTTTCGCCATGAATGAAACCGACGAGCAGCGAGATCGGACCTGCTTCCGTATCGAAGCGCTGCACGGTGCCGGTCTGGCCGCCGACGCCCGTTTCGATGCCCGGGCCGCGAACCTGATACTGGCCGTTGCCGAGATAGCGCAGCGTGTATTCCTGGCCTTCGAACTTCTTCGGCACGTCGAACGCGGACACGTCGATCGATTCGGCGCCCCACGCGTAACCGCCGCGACCGAACAGACCCGGCGTGGACGTTTCGTCGGTGGTGCGCGCGATCATCCCGCCAATCAGCGGGAAGCGATGCGGCGCGGCCTGGATATACAGCTTGAGCGCATCGACGACGGGACCGAGCACGAACTTCGAGCCGATGACCTGGATCTCGCCTTCGGCCGTCGCCCGCT
Organism: Caballeronia sp. S22; assembly: GCF_964261745.1. NCBI lineage: Bacteria > Pseudomonadati > Pseudomonadota > Betaproteobacteria > Burkholderiales > Burkholderiaceae > Caballeronia > Caballeronia sp. S22. Next base: position 366,326 of record NZ_OZ180037.1, read on the forward strand.
GGTCGAACATCGAGGCCGCGGTCCTCACCATGTCGCGTGAGTCGGTCGGCGGCGCGCTGCTCGAGTCGTCGACCCGGACGAGCATGCCTGCCTGATAAATCGGCGCGGAGAAATACGCGTACACCACCCCGATGCTGAAGACGACCGCCACGGTCGTCGCGATCATCTTCCAGTGACGGCCCAGCGTTTCGAGAATCGACGTGAGCTCGATCTCTTTGTCGGTCTCGGCCGTTACGGCTGACGCCTGATTTTTAACTTTCATGGAACGTCTCGTTACAGGCTCTTATGGGACCGGCGCGCGGTATGCGCACCGGATGCGGATCGAAACACTTGCAGCGCACCCAAAAGGGCGCAAACACCATTTCCTTATTCTTGAATTCAGGCCGGCATTCAGGGCCGTTAATATCCCGCCCCGGCATTGCAGTCGTATTGAAACACACGACTCAAAAAAAGAGAAATTCCCAAAGACGATTTTTGTTGTTTATCGAACCTTTCAACGCGGCCGAGTGTTCTATAACCCACTTTTAAGAATTTATTGAGTATGCGGGCCATTTGAGCAAATCGAAAATTATCACAACGGGTCTTGTTGTATGCGCGGCACCGCACATATAATTGCTTTTAATCGAACTGCTAATTTTATGAAGAAAGCCGGTTTAGCCGGGGTTCGATTTCCGGACATTTTTTCGCCTACCGGTGAGGCTCCTTCCGGCCTATGCTAGGCATAGAGACAGCCCCACGCGCTCCCTCCGTGGCAAAACGTACCGACCCCCCAAAAATCTGCGTGCGAAGGTGGGCTTGCGCACCGACTACGCGCGATTCTTTTAAAACGGATTTTAAGTCCTTTATATGAAAATCGTGTTTTTATGGGATATTAAAATCGCGTTTGTATGAATAATCGGGGGAAGTCCCAATATAATCCCGGTAGGCTCGGTTTCACACATTAAAGCGCCATAAATGCGTGGACAATGACAGGGGTTGTACCTACCATACGCTTTCGGGTTTTGATATTCGAAAAGAGATGCGCCCTCTTCGTGAGTGAAAAAAATGTTAAACCTTGCGCTTGGCTTCATCAGTTCTTTCTGCATGACGCTACTTATAGTTCGATTCGCGGGGCGCTACGGGGCGCTCTCCCTGGATCATGATTTGAACGGGGTTCAGAAGAATCATTCTCATCCGGTCCCCAGGATCGGCGGCATCGCATTGATGGTCGCGGCTTGCGTGACCTTTCCCATCGCCGCGATTTTCGGGGGAAATCCTCGCGACGAATCCCTGCTGCTGCTGCTCTGTGCGGCGCCGGCATTCGGAAGTGGCGTAATCGAGGATTTGACGAAGCGCGTCAGCGTCCGTGCGCGGCTTCTGAGTGCGATGCTGGCGGCGCTCCTCGGCGCGTTCCTGCTCAACGGCGTGGTCGGCCGTGTGGATCTGCCGCTCGTCGATCCGATTCTTTCCGTCGCGCCCATCGCGATCGGCCTGACGGTGCTGGCGGTCGCGGGGCTCACCAACGCTGTCAATATCATCGATGGTTTCAACGGACTCGCTGCGGTCGTGTCGATTCTGATCTTCGGCTCGATCGGTTATGTCGCGCATGAAGTCGGCGATCTGCTCGTGATGAGCACTGCGCTCACGATGATCGGCGCGATCGGCGGCTTCGCGATCTGGAACTATCCGGCTGCGTCGATTTTCCTCGGTGACGGTGGCGCGTACTTCATCGGCTTCACGATCGCGGAGCTGCTCGTGCTGCTGGTCGCCCGGCACCCGACCGTCTGCGCGTGGTATGCGATGGTCGTCGCGATCTATCCGCTCTTCGAAACGCTGTTCTCGATCTACCGCCGCAGGATCGTACGCGGCAGGCCGGTCGGCGCGCCTGACGGCATCCACCTGCACACGCTGATCTTCAAGCGCATCGTGCGCAAAGGAAGCGATCCGCGACAGCGCCAGCGCAGAAACGCACGCACGTCGCCGTATCTGTGGGTGCTGAGCATGATCGGCATCGTGCCGGCCTCGCTCTTCTGGCACAACCCGGTGGTGCTCGCGGTGACGGCGGTCGTGTTCGTCGTCGCGTACGTCTGGCTGTACACCGCGATCGTGCGGTTCAAGACGCCGCGCTGGCTCGTGGGCAGCAGACAGGCCGTCGTTCCCGCCGCCGTGCCCGAGCAGACGACGCATCACAAGTAAATCGAAGTCACGCGATTCCGGCGCGATGCGCGCCGGAGATGGCAGAAAGACGAAAGGCCCTGGTCGATACGACCGGGGCCTTTTCGCGTTGGGCTTTGGGCTTTGGGCTTTGGGCTTTGGGCTTTGGGCTTTGGGCTTTGGGCTTTGGGCTTTGGGCTTTGGGCTTTGGGCTTTGGGCTTTGGGCTTTGGGCTTTGGGCTTTGGGCTTTGGGCTTTGGGCTTGCCGTCATGTGCCTTTATCGCTTTGGGGCGGCCGTTATGAGTCGCGCATCGGCATACTCTCTCCGCTCATATCCGACCGCCGTGAAACGCGATACGACTACGGCGCGTCGATCGCAGGAGTCCGCGCACAAAGAAAAAAGGCCCTGGTCCATTAGACCAGGGCCTTTCGCTATAAACATCGTCATGAGCGGCGCGTGAGCGCCGCCCGGCGATATCAGCCTGCCATGCCGGCGAGATCCGCCGTGGGGGACGTGAAGAGCGGGATCGACGAAGCGTTCTGATGCTCGAGCCACTGCTGGAACATCAGCACGTTCCACAACTGCCGATGCCAGTTCTGCTCGCCCGACAGATGCTGTTGCCATTTCGCCCGCACCATCTCCGGATCGAAGAAGCCCTCGCGACGCAGCCGCGATTCGTCGAGCAGCGCTTCAGCCCAGTCGCGCAGCTCGCCGCGCAGCCAGTGCGTGATCGGCACGCCGAAGCCCTGCTTGGGCCGCTCGATCATCGCGCGCGGCACATGACGATAGAGCACCTGGCGCAGCGCCCATTTGGTTTGCCCGTCGCGCACCTTCATCGATTGCGGCAGGCGCCACGCGAACTCCACGACACGATGATCGAGGAACGGCACGCGCGTTTCGAGCGAGACGCCCATCGCGGCGCGATCGACCTTCGTGAGAATGTCGTCGGGCAGATAGGTGATCATGTCGAGCGCCATCATGCGCTGCACGTCGTCGAGGCCGGTGAAGGCGGGCGCGTTGCCGGTCATCAGCGTGGGCGGCTGATGACCGCCGATCACGAGCGCTGCCGGGTCGTTCCATTGCGACATCAGATGCAGATACACCTCGTCGCGCGACTGGCACGACAGCAGTTGCGCGCCCTTGTGGAGCTTGTCGCCGACCTTCACGCCGCGCAGGGACGACGGCAGTATCGGTTCCATCAGCCCGGCCATGCTGTTCCAGCGCTTCGGCGAAATCCCGACGATGCCCGATGCCGCCAGCTTGCGCAACGACGCCGGCAGCACCGTCATCTTGTCCCACATGTCCGGCGCGGTGCGGTAGCGCTGATAGCCGCAGAAGAGCTCGTCGCCGGCGTCGCCGGATAGCGACACCGTCACGTGTTGCCGGGCGAGTTGCGATACGAGGAACGTCGGGATCTGCGATGAATCCGCGAACGGTTCGTCGTAGAGTTCGGGCAGACGCGGAATGACATCGAGCGCTTCACGCGCCGTCACGTACAGCTCGGTATGTTCGGTGCCGAGATGCGCGGAGACGGCCTTCGCGAGCTTGGCTTCGTCGAAGTCGCTTTCGTTGAAGCCGATCGTGAACGTCTTCACCGGACGCGACGACTGCTTCTGCATCAACGCGACGATCGTCGACGAGTCCACGCCGCCCGAGAGAAACGCGCCGAGCGGCACGTCGGAGAGCATCTGCTGGCGGATCGCATCGCTGAGCAAGTGCTCCAGCTCTTCGACGGCGTCCTCGGCAGTGCCCGCAAAACCGCGCGCGGCGCCATTCACGGCCGCCTCGACGCCCGACCAGTAAGCCCAGATGCGCGGCTCACGCCTTTCGAGCGACACGGTGAGCATCTTGCCCGGTTCGAGCTTGTAGATGCCTTCAAAGATGGAATACGGCGCGGGCACGCAGCCGTGGCGAATCTGCAGCGTCAGCGCGCCGCGATCGACGTTGTTCTCGAACGCGGGATGCTCGCGCAGCCCTTTGAGTTCGGAACCGAACACGAACGCGGCTTCTTCGCCCTGCCCCTGCCACCCATAATAAAGCGGCTTTTCTCCGATCCGGTCGCGCGCAAGCGTGAGCTGGCATTCCTGCCGGTCCCACACGGCGAACGCGAACATGCCGACAGCACGTTCGATGGTCGCCTGAATGCCCCATGCATCGAAGCCGGCCATCAATGTTTCGGTATCCGAACTTCCGCGCCAGAAGGGCGCACGCTGCGTGTCTTCGAGTTCCTCACGCAGATCGAGATGGTTATAGATCTCGCCATTGAAGACGATCACATAACGGCCGCTGCCCGACGACATCGGCTGATGCCCCGCCGCCGAGAGATCCAGAATCGCCAGCCGGCGATGACCGAGCGCGATGCCGCGCAGATCATCGGTCCAGTCGCCCGCGTCGTCGGGTCCGCGATAGGCGATGGCAAGCGCCATCTTCCGGACCGTTGTCTTCGAGTCGCCCGGGCCGAAGCCGCGACCACCCAGAAAGCCGACGATACCGCACATGTTCGTTCTCCTTCAGATGCGGCCAGAGGCCACGCTTATGCGATGCTCACTTTTCTTGGACGAGCCGCAGGTAGATATCTTCGAAACGCTCGCGCGCGCGCATCATCGTGAATTCGGCGTGGATGCGCGCCTTCGCCATCTGGCCGAGACGGATACGCTCGTCGGGCGTCATGTCGACGACGCGGGACAGTCCGGCCGCGAGCGCGTCGGTGTTTTCCTTCGCGACGACCACGCCCGTGTTCGCGACGAGCATGGCCGCATCGCCGACGTCGGTGACGACGCATGGCAGCGCCATCGCCATCGCCTCGCCGACCACGTTCGGGAAGCCTTCCGTGCGCGACGAAAGACAGAACACGTCCATCGCCGACAGACACGCGGGCACGTCGCGCCGCTCGCCGAGCAACACGAAGCGCGACGCGAATCCCGTCTTCGCGATCCAGTCCGCGAGCTCGCGATTGCTCGCGTCGAGATCGCGGCCGACCATCATGAAGCGCACGTCGGGATGGCGCGCGGCGAGCATGCCCGCCGCGCGCACGAAATTCTCATGATCCTTCACGGGGTGAAAGCGCCCGAGAATGCCGACCACGACCGTGCCGTCCTCGAATCCGCATTGCTGGCGGATCGTGGCGCGTTGCTCGGGCGTCGCGGAAAGGCGCGCGACATCGAACCCGTTCGGCACGACCATCATGCGGCTCGCGTCATAACCGACCGACACGTGCGCCCGGCGCGATGCCTCGGCCGCGCACACGATCGCCTGCGGCACGGAGTACGAAAGCCATGCGCAGACCTTGCGCAACAGCACGGTCACGCGCGAGCCGCCCGATTTCACGTCGGTGGTGCGCACGCCCCACACGATGCGCTTGTGCGCCGCGAGCCGTCCCGCGAGTCCGCCGAGAAAGTCGGCGTGGTACATCCACGTCTGAATGATGTCGGGGCGCACCTTGCGAATCAGCTTGACGAGCTGCCATAACGCGCGCGGAAAGCCGAGCGGCGAACGCATGCCGAGGCTATGCACGTCGATGCCGCGAGCGGCCAGTTCTTCACCGACCTTGCCGGTCGTCGTGAGCGAGCAGACGACGTGACGAAACCGCGGATCTTCGATGTGCGACTCGATGAGGCGCTGAAGCATGCGTTCAGCGCCGTCCGCATTGAGCGCAACGATGACATGGAGAAGCTTCATGGTCCCGGCTGCCGTTTTTCTGCGATGGGCCCGTCCCCAGGCAACCGGCGCGCGCGCTGCTGGCGGAGATGCTGGTGTTGACGGGTGTGTTTTATGACGATGGGCTGCCTCGCCGGATGACCTGTGTGACGCGCGCGCAAAATATTGCCCGATGCGGCTTCCAGTCTCCGATGAGTCATCAATGTAAGCCGGCGCCCGTGGCACGCACTGTGCGACGCGCCACACGCCGGTTGTCTTGCCCGCGCGCGACTGGCCGCGGGCGCCGTTTGCGTCATGCGCGCCTCATCGGGCCGCGCCACGGATTCCATTTGCGAAGCTGCGTCTTCAGATCGATGACCGTGATTCCGCCGACCGCATTCCACGTGTGAAGTCCCTGATGGCCGCGCGGCGGCGTGCGAATCGACACGGTCCGTTCGGCGTAGGTCGTCGTCGTGAGTTCGGTGATCTCGCGGAACGTCAGCGCGGCGCCGTATTCGCGCTCGCAATTCTGCGCGGGACGGATCAGGCGGTTCTGTCCATCCTTGAACAGGTTGCCGGCCATGCGCGCGAGACGGCAGTCGGAGACGACCGGGTTCATCGGATGCGCGGTCCATTCGCCGAACGGGCTGTCGGAGTGGAAGATCGACAGTTCGTCCCAGTTCGATCCGCCGTCTTCGGTCATGCTCGTGAACATCCACCACGTCTTGCCGTCGTGATAGAGCGTCGTGTCGGCCGCGACGACGTCGCGCATGATGACCTTGTGCAGCACCCAGTCGGTCGGAAACGAGGCGGCGCGGTACATTTCGATCGTACGATTGCCGCACGTCTCCGGGATCATGAAGACCTCGCCTTCATGCTCGAAGAGAAACGGGTACGACAGGTGATAGCTCTTGTCGAGCACGACGCGCGGCGTCTCCTGCCACCTTTGCGTGACTGGATCGAACGCGATATGGCTGATCGTGCCGCGGTTCGTGTCGTAGGGAAGGCTCTCGAAGAACAGGTGATAGTCGCCGTTCTTGCCGCGCCAAAGGAACGGATCGGCGTGAAACTGCGACGTCATGCCGGGAAGCGTGACCCAGTTGCGGCTTTCGTCTCCTTCGACGCTGTTCTCCGCGCCCGTGCGACGATACGCCAGAACCCAATGCCCGCGCTGAATCAGCAGCTTGAGCGGCTGGTTCAGCACCTTGCGTCCGAGATGCCTCAACGCGAAACACGCCGACGTGAAAGCCGACAGACGCGCCGTCCGCGCCTTCGCCTTGACGAGCGGAAGATCACGAGGCGACGAGGCCGCCTCCAGACGCTTCTGCGCCCGCTCGACGAGAACGGCGACGCGCCGCAGACTCGTCTGCAGCGACTTCAGGAAGAAGAGCTTTTCCGGTATCGCGACATACGATTCCGCCAGCAGACGCATCTCGTCCGATTCGGGCGACTTCCATACGACCTGGATATGCGGAGTTCGGCATTGGAGCAGCGCTTTCCACAGCGCCTCGATGTTCTCGCAGCCGTCGTACAGGACCACGAGCGGTGCACGGGCATGAGAGGGGATCCGCGGTGTCTCGTCGGAGTCACCGTAGATCCGCTTTTCGACGCGCGTCCACCACTCGAGCACGGAAGGATATGCGGGTTGCGCCATTTCTTTTCCCTCAGACAGCAGCGATTTGCCAGCCGATCGCAGTTCCATCTTTAGCTAAACGCTTAACTGTCTTTATATGTTTTGTGGTCCGGCATTTGAAATGATGAACAGTCCATTTCATGTTGATGCCGGCGAAGAAAGACTAGAGTCTGGGGAATGTGCGTGCGGTGCGCTATCGCACACTGTTGCGACAGCTAATTAATGCGAGGGATTTGAACGGCTGTGCAGGAAATGCGGCGTTGCGTGATGATCGGCGGCTTGGCGGGAGGCTGCTTCGCCGATGGCGGCGGAGATCCTACCTTGTTGGTGGAGCAGGAAAATTTTTCGTGAATCAAGGCTCATCACGGCGCACGGCGACTTCGCGCCTGCGAAACCAGGTCTGCCGCTTGTGACCCGGCTCGCTCGTTTCATCTGCCTTATGTCTGGAAGAAGGCGAAAAGATAATTTCGAACACGGCCAGCAATGCAAGACCGATTATTGCGAAAAAAACAATTGCGCCTATAACACCGACTACTGACATGCTTCCTCCGCGCTCATCCGCGATGAATCAAGCATTAGATAAAACCCGTGGCTGAAAGTTTGACCGAATGACTTTGATTTATTTCTGATTATATCACATGGCTAATCGGCCGATTTCCACCACGCGACCTGCAGCATGATTTTCCGACGCATCCGGTGCGCGCAAATCCCTGAACAAATGGGTGAAAGCACGTCTGTTCCGACGACCGGCGGCGCAAGGAGCCATGCCCGGCGCGCTCCGCGGGACGCAGGCGTCGTGCACGTCACCCCGCGCCGTGCGACGGACGCGACCGCGATTAATCGAATTTCGATACGCGGTGTATTAATTATTGCGGCCAATTTTCGAAAGACAGTATTCCGCCATTCGAATGTCTTCAACTGATATACGACGTTTCTTCGACAGTCGGCCGCCTATTTGACCGACAATTAACCGGTCATTCGGCGATAAGAAGGCCCAAACTCACGCGAGGCGTTCTTTCTCCGTGGGTTTGTCGGATGTTGTCAAGAGAATGTCCGCGACCGCCAACAATGAGAGGCCCACCACGGCCACGAATCCGACGGTCCCGGCGAACATGCTGACGAGCTTCATGGTTTCCTCCGCCAATCAAAGGGCGAATGCCTCCGTTGCTCAAGGCTGCAACGGGCGCTCGGCGATACACGCACGAGCGCCCGCAAGCGTTTCAAACGGTAGCATAGGCGTAACTTCGCCGAAAAAGTATTCATTTCGCAGCGAAATACGCGCCCGCGCGGTTTGCGCAGACAAGAAATATCGTCAGTCGAAGGGAAACCGGTCCGCGCTAGCGGCCACGTCGGCTAAAGCCAGCCGCCACCTCCGACTCCGCGCCACCGTGACTCCACGCATGCCTCGGGGAATCACGGCCGCCGCCCATCGCACGCGTCAGGATGGCCCTGGTGCCGGGCGTCGCACTGACGTTCGCAAGCTGGCGCGCGTCGATCCACAACAATTCGTGGAATCTGGCGTCGGCTTTCGGCCGCACATGCACGTCGTCCGGTATCGCAATGCGAAAGACATGATGCAGATGATGCGCCGATACCTGCTGAAACAGAAAAGCGGCAGCACTCGCCTGCACCCCGGTGTCTTCGTGCAGCGCTCGGATCGCCGCAATAATCGTCAATTCGTCGAATGCTACCGCTCCGCCTGGCAGCAACCACGGTCCGCCACGCTCCCGGACCAGCAGCACTGACTGGTGACGAACCAGCAGCACTGTTGCTCGTTCTCTCATCCCCGTCTCCGTGTTGCACCCCAATTCGTTGTTGGATTTGATGGTGCGATACGACGAGCGGCGTGCCATTTTGATTTCACCGTCGCCCCGATCTTAAGCATGAACTGGCGTGCACGCTCGATCTTCACAGGCTTCGTTGCGCTTCGCAATGCGTGATGTCCCACGTATGTGCGCTGCCTGACGAGGCGGAATCGGAAAAAACGTCCGAGATGGCAGGAATGTCAGGGAGTGTGGTCGGGAGAAGATGCGTCCAACGCGCGGCCGTGCGCAAGTTTGGAATGCGCACGGCCGGCGATACCTACTACGTTGAGCAAGCCATTCTTGCAGTCGATGTCATTCGCCTAGCGCCGGATCGCTCATGCTGTCGCGTCCGGTCTCGACGTGCCCCGCGAGGCGCCGCAAGAACGCGCGATCGGTGTCGACCTTGATTTCGATGTCGTACCAGCCGTGGGCGTCACGCAGATCGAGGTAGACCTGCGCAGTGTCGCCACCGCGCACGCGCCGCGTGATGGTCTTCGACGGATCGTACGCATTGGTCACGCTGAAGGTGCACGCGGCCGTTCCGCGATTCACGAGCCGCAGTTGCAGATTGCCGTTGGCGACGTCGTAACCTTCCGCGACTTCCGGCGCGGCCTGTTCGCGCGACCACCAGCCGGATGACGGAGCGTCCGCCGTGCCCGCGATCCGCCGCAGAAATCCGTTCGGGCCGTGCACGACGAAGTCGAAGCTGCCGTCCGGATTCGCCGCGACGCGGTCCGCGAGACGCTTGCGCGCCTCGACCGTGTAGGTGCGCGGCGCATCGGCGCTCGCGTTGCGATAGAGCAGAAACGCCGCGCCCACGCCGCCGGTGTTGACGAAATCGAACGACACGGCGCCCTTCGACGGACGTGTGCGCACGAACAGCTCGTACGGCAACGCGCGCGCGGCGCGCACGCCGGGCTCCTGCTTCGGGATCGCCTGCGTAGTCGGCGGAACGGGCACGTAGTCCTGATGGCGCAACTTGTCGGGCGGCACGTAGCCGCTCGTGCCGGGCAGCGTGGGCATCGCGGTGTTCGGATTGCGGAAGTCGAACGCGGACGTCAGGTCGCCGCAGATCGCCCGGCGCCACGGCGAAATGTTCGGCTCGGCCAGACCATGCGCGCGGCCGAAGCGCTTCTGGATGAAGCGGATCACGGAAGTATGGTCGAAGGTTTCGGAGCACACCCAGCCGCCTTTGGACCACGGCGACACGACGAGCATCGGCACGCGCGCGCCAAGGCCATACGGACCGCTCGCGTATTTCGCGCTGCCCGGAAAAATCTCGGCGGTCGTATCGACGGTCGAAAGGCCGTTTGCGCTCGAAGTCGGCGGGAACGGCGGAACGAGGTGGTCGAAGAAGCCGTCGTTTTCGTCGTAGTTGATGAGGAGCGCTGTCTTGCTCCATACCTCCGGGTTCGACGTCAGCACCTGCAAGACCTGATCGATATACCAGGCGCCGTAGTTCGCGGGCCAGTTCGGGTGTTCCGAGAACGCTTCCGGCGCGACGATCCACGAGACCTGCGGCAGCGTGTTCGCTTGCACATCGCGCTTCAGAATCGCGAAGTAATCGTCGCCGACGGCCGCGTTCGTGCCGCGACGCGCCTTTTCGTAGAGCGGACTGCCGGGCTGCGCGTTCTGATATTGCGTGAAGTAGAGCAGCGAGTTGTCGCCGTAGTTGCCGATGTACGCGTCGTCGGTCCAGCCCCACGAATGCTTCGCGTCGAGTCCGGTGCCGATGTCCTGATAGATCTTCCACGAGATGCCCGCGCGCTCGAGCACTTCGGGAAACGTGGACCAGCCGTAGCCCGCTTCCGCGTTGTCGACGACCGGACCGCCGCCGGCGCCATCGTTGCCGACGTAGCCGGTCCACATGTAGTAGCGGTTCGGATCGGTCGATGTGTTCGTCGAGCAGTGATAGGCGTCGCAGATCGTGAAGGCGTCAGCGAGCTGATAGTGGAACGGGATATCGTCGCGTTGCAGATACGCCATTGTCGTCGTGCCCTTGAACGGCACCCACTGATCGTACAGACCGCCGTGGAATGCGCCCTGCCCGCTCACCCAGTCGTGCGGCAGATCCTGCAGGAACTGCAGGCCGAGGTTCGACGCGCCGGGATGAAACGGCAGCACTTCGCCCGCGCCGGCCGCGATCGGCTGGTTGAAAACGGGCTTGCCGCCCGGCAGCGTCACCGCGCTCTTGTCACCGAAGCCGCGCACGCCGCGCAAGGTGCCGAAGTAATGATCGAACGAACGATTCTCCTGCATCAGCACGACGATATGCTCGATGTCCTCGATCGATCCATGACGGTTGTTCGCGGGAATCGCGAGCGCCTGGCGAATGCCGAGCGGCATCACGTTCAGCGCGGCGGTCGCGCCTGCGGCCTCGACGGCCGCGCGCAGAAAATCACGACGGTTCTTGTTTTTCATTCGTTTCGCGGGGAAGTGAATAGGAAAGGTCAGTCCACCGTGTGAATCACGGGTGTTGCGAGCGGCTCCGACGCAACCCGTGCGACGGCGGCTCGCGCGGCTGGATCGGATGCGCCTGCCGTGGCTTGCTTCGCCCAGTCCTGAAGCTCGCTCGTTGCTTCTGTCGCGTTCGTCGCGCTCATGGCGGGTGTCGCGGACGGCTCGCTGGCCGTTTCCTGCCTGCCGCATCCGCAAACGATTGCGCAGACGCAAACGGCAAAACACGCCACCACGGCGTGGCGGCTCGGGACGATCGACATTGGGATTCTCCGGCGGGGTCGCGCATATCGATACAGCGCTGCGAAGCTTAGCCACGGCTTGTGTAAGCAATGTGACCGGTCCGCGATACCATAGACATGACAAGACGAATCGCCATCCAAAGGACGACAAGAGCGTGATACAGCACGACGATGCGAGCGGAGACCTTCGCGAGAGCAAGCCAGCCCATCCCAGCGGGATCGTCCACGAAGCCGATCGCAAACACGCGCTCTTGCTCGCGGTGGCGTTGTCGCTCGGCAGCGCCATCGCACTCGGGCTCGCGCGTTTTTCCTACGCGCTTCTTCTTCCGCCGATGCGACTCGACCTCGCGTGGAACTTCGCCCAGGCCGGCGCGATGAATACGGCGAACGCGTTCGGCTATCTGCTCGGCGCGCTCGCGTTCTCCCGGTTGTCGAGGCGGGTCGCCTCCCGGACGCTTTTCATCGCCGGTTGCGCGCTCACGGCCTTGCTGATGGCGGCGAGCGGCGCAACGACCGATACCAACGCCCTGCTCGTGCTGCGCGTCGCGACGGGCATCGGCAGCGCGCTCATCTTCGTGAGCGGCGGTGTGCTCGCTGCACGGCTTGCATCGATGTCGCCGCGCGACGCGGGACTCGTGATCGGCCTCTACTACGGCGGCACGGGCTGGGGCATCGTGATTTCGTCGGTAGTCGTTCCGCTCACGGTTTTGCCGGTTGCGCACGGCTGGCGCTTCGCGTGGTTCGCGCTCGCCGCGGCCTGCGCCGCGTTTTCCGGCATTGCGGTCTGGGCCGCGCGGCGGATCGAATCAGCACACCCGCTTTCATCGGCGCGTCACGGTGCGGAGTCCATATCCGGCGCGCCGGTGCAACGTCGGCGCTTCGCGCTCGCGCTCGCCGGATATGGATGCTTCGGCATCGGCTATATCGGCTACATGACGTTCATCGTCGCCCTGCTTCGCAATGCGGGCATGAAGGCGGAGGTGGTGAGCGGCTTCTACGTCCTTCTGGGTGTGGCGACGGTGGTATCGGCGCGGATGTGGTCCGGGCTGCTCGATCGCATGCGTGGCGGTCAGGCACTGGCGATCCTGAACGGCCTGCTCGCCGCGGCAACGCTCATTCCTGCGATGCTCGTGCATCCGCTGGCGGCATTCGTTTCGGGCACGCTGTTCGGTGCGACGTTTCTGTCGGCGGTGGCATCGACGACGGCGTTCGTGCGGCACAACCTGCCAGCGAATCAATGGCCGACGGGCATCAACGCATTCACGATCGTGTTCGCGTTGGGGCAGATCGTCGGGCCGGTGGTGATCGGGCGGGTGTCGGATAGCGCGGGGCTCACTCGCGGCCTCGTGTATTCCGCGCTCGTGCTCGTGGCGGGCGCGGTGCTCGCGGCGTGTCAGAAGCCGCTGAATGGGCCTGCCAGATGAGGCTGAAGGATATTTCGGATTCCAGATGAATCCGCGGCGCTCGCGAGAATCAGATCCGGCTGCCCGCGCGCGCTTTTTTCATTTTCGCGTAGACATGGGCACAGAACGCGTCGGCGACCACGCGATTGACCGTGAGAATATTTTCGGCGCTCACGCTCTCGCGTGAAAGGCCCTGCTTTTCGATGAGCCGCTGCGGAATCAACTGGCTCACGAACGAGTGGCAAAGCTCCTTGCGCGCGGAAGCATCGACCGACTCGAAGTACTCGCGGCCGGCCTGGATCTCTTCGCTCATCTTGGCCTTGGCCGTGTCGTTCTGAACCTGGATGCTGGCCTGAAGATGCGCCTGCGCCGTATCGCGCGAGCGACGGTCCTTTTTGTCGTCCTCGAGTTGCTTCGCCTTCATCGACGCCATTCTCCGGTCCGCTTCGCCGATGCGGTAATTCCCCTCCAGCGCCTTGAAGAGATAGCCGCGCGGGCTGACCGTCACCTTGCCCTCGTTGAGCTTGAACCGCGTGTATTCGATAGCCTGCTCGAGCCGCTCGTCGGTCCAGACGTCGCGGCGCTTGGCGAGGCGCTCGAAGTCGGGCGTATCGAAGGCGAACTCGTTGTGCAACAGGAGATACATCGAATCCTGAATACCGGCGCGCGCTGCGTCCGCGCCCTGCTTCTTCGTGAAGCGGAAACGGATTTTCAGCTTTTCCGCCGGAACACGCTCGGCGTTGGGCTCCCAGCTGACATCGAAATCCGAGACGTCGTTGAGCTGGTCGATAGCGGGCTCGAGGAAGCGCTTCTTGAATTCCTTCACTTCCTTGCGCGACTCGCCGACCTTGCCCGGCCATTCCAGTACGTCTTCGAACGCGAACCACTCCGTCACGCCGTGGCCTTCGCACGGGATGAGGCGGTCGTAGATCGCGCGGGCGAGCGAAAGCGAGAAAGCCGTCGATGCGCGCAGGCTCAGCCAATGCGCCTTGTACGGGCTGATCAGATACTTGATGACGCGTCCCGCAAGCAGGATGCAAACGACGTTACGCTCGATGTAGCAATCGCCCAGCAGGCTGATGGTTCCCCACGAGTCCTTTTCGGTCAATTCCTCGATCGACGGCGCCGTCATGATTTCGACGCGCGCCCGGGCCGCGGAGCGCATCTGCGCGATGAGGTGGCTGTGGTTTCGGCTGTCGTAACGCATCAGCCACTTGAAGTAGTTGATGTCGGCCGTGAAGGTATAGACCTTGTCGTCGATGAGCTCTTCAGGCGCCTTGGTCGCGACGATGAAGTACGCGGCATCGAGCACGCGGCGCGCGGCGATGCCCAAGCCGCCGACCCGGGTGAAGATGTTGTTGCGCAGGAAACCAATGTCCCTTGTCGATTCGCAGATCGCCGAACCTTGCGCGGACATGTCTTCGTAAATGTCCAGCGCCAGTTGTTTCGGCGTGACGGTGAGGTCTTGGTTTTCCATGCTTCCGATTCGGCTTCGATCCCCGGCACTCTATCAGGCGAGCGAGGGGTGTCAACACAAAAACCACCCCGGGGATCCTCAGGATTATCCGCACAAAAACCGTCCCGATTGCCGGTAGCGATCACAATTTCCGCCCCGATCGCCACAAATACCGGCCCCACTTGCCCAATTTGCGGATCGTGCGTCACAAAAACCGTCCCACGCTTCACAAAAAGCGTCCCTATCCGCAGAGTTTGCGATTGATTTTTAAGGGAAATGGGTGGTTCTGTTTGTTGGTGGGTGGGTCTAGGTTTACAAAAAACATGACAGACGGTCCCGTGATGTTTACTTGCAACGACGCAGCAAACTCGTTAAGTCATTGAATATTTGACGGTATTTTTCAGGGCGGGACTTACACAAAAACCGCCACCGGGGTGGTTTTTGTGCGGCGGCAATGCGGGGTTGAGAAAACTGCGGAAGCAAGACGCAAAAGTGCGGTTGTAAAAGTGGTCGATTGAGTACGCGGCAGACCATAAAAAAGCCCGAAAAATCAATCGAATGCGGGCTTGGTACTGTCCGAATAGTCAATTCTCCGCGCAACACAACCTTGTTTACGCGTATTCGTGTATTCTGCGCTTCGGCGTCAATACTTGGAGAAAGCGCAGAATGGCAAACGTAGGCACCCTACCTATGGAAGACCGGAAAGTTACCCTTCGCGAAGTTGCGGAGTTCGCCGATAACCTCGAGCCCTTTTCGGACAACCTTCGGGAGCAAATTCTCGCTCCACGGCCGCGCAAGCTCGCGCCTTTCTACACGATCAGCGAGCTGGCTGAGATGTGCAATCTGACGCGGCAGCAGATTCAATATCTGGTGACAAAGGGCGAAGGAGGTTTGCCACCGGGAACACTCAACGGAAGCGGCCGGAGCCGAACGTTTACTCTGCCCGAAGTGCGCATGTGGGTGAAGATGGCTTCCGACATTTACCAGACGCGTCTCGGCGACAGCGATAGTGCTTTCCGCGGCAAGGTTCTGACGACTGCACAATTGAAGGGCGGTTCGGCAAAGACCACGACGACGGTTTGCCTGGCACAAGCGTTGACCCTTCTCGGCCGCAAGGTGTTGCTCGTTGACCTCGATCCGCAGGCTTCGGCGTCGGAGTTGTGTGGTCTCTACGCCGAGAAGGAAATATCCGGCGACGACACCGTGCTGCCCTATATCTACGATCAAAACGTCGAGGGTGGTCTCGGGGCAAGTGTGCAGTCGACGTACTGGGATGGCCTCGACATCATCCCGGGTCATACCTTCCTATATGGAGCGGAGTTCCTTCTGCCCGCTCGCCAAAAAACGATTCAGGGTTATCGATTCTGGGCGGTGTTGCGCGAGGGCCTGGAACCGCTGCGTTCGCAGTACGACTACATCTTGATCGACACGTCGCCGTCGCTGTCGTATATGAACCTTAACGCGTTGCTTGCCGCTGACGCGCTCGTCATGCCGATGATTCCCGAGAATCTCGACTTCATCAGTTCGCTCGCTTTCTGGCGATTGTTCTCCGACGTCGCGGAAGATTTTCTTCCATATGAAGAAGACAAAGTTTATGACTTCATTTCCATCCTGTTGTCAAAGGTGGACTATGGCAAGACATCGTCGGCGCCGGTCGTGCGTCAATGGGCCCAAAGCGCGTACGGTCGTTGGCTCGATCCGTTCGAAATTCCGGCGAGCTCTGTGATGAGCGGTGGAGCGCTTTCGTTCTCGACCGCACTTGACGTCGTCAGTACGCACTCCACGGCGAAGTCACTTCAGCGGGTGCGCCAGCCCATGATTCAATATGCCAAATGGCTGGATGATATGTTCGTCAAATCGTGGAAGGAGCCGGCATGAGTAATAACATCCGAGAACAGCTCATGGCCAAGACGGCCAACCTTCCGAAGCCAGCGGATTTCAAAGGCGAGAACAAAAAAGATAAGACGAACCGCGGTCCGCAGACGATGCCGGGCATCACGAGCGCTTTGGCCGCTGCCCAGCTTCGGATTCAGGAGCTCGAGGCGCGGGGTGTCGAAACCGAAATTTCCGTCGACATCATCGTGCCGAATCCATGGCAGCCGCGTCGTCAGTTCAGCGAGGCCAAGCTCGCGGAACTGGCGCGATCGATTGGCGAAGTCGGATTGCTGCAGGCGGTTACGGTTCGACGCGTCGGAGAGGCGTTTCAACTCGTCGCGGGAGAGCGACGTTGGCGCGCGCACAAGCTGATCAACAAGACGACGGTTCGTGCGGTTGTGATCGATTGCACGGATCAGGATATGGCGGCTCTCGCGCTGATGGAAAACGTCACGCGCGATGATCTTTCTGATTACGAAATCGCGATCGCGATTCGCCGGGCTGAAGCAGAGTTTCCCAATCGAACGCGGCTTGCGGAGGCAATGGGCATCACTCGAAGCGACCTTTATCGATTTCTTGCGTACGACTCGTTGCCGGACTTTGTGAAGCGAGATCTGGATTTGAATCCGTCAGTGCTTGGAGCATCGTCGGCACAGGATATCGTCAACGCGTTAAAGAAGACTGGCGAGCAGGGTATCAAGGCGTTGCGGGAGTTGTGGCCGCAGGTTCTTTCGGGCGATCTGGTGCAGACCAAGGTCGCGGCGAGTCTTAGCGCCCAGGCGAGTCGTGGAGAGCCGGCGACGGATGCAGGCGGCCGAAGCATTCTCAAGATATTCGCGGGAAAAGTTCAGGCCGGAAGCATCACGAAGGATGTGAAGGGGCTGACTTTTAAGTTCAAGGCGGGTGTTATGACGGAGGAGCAGGAAAATCAGCTGAGGGAACACATAGGAAAGATGTTCTCCATACAGTCTGAGTGATCGGATCCAAGACCCGCTTCGGCGGGTTTTTTTATCTCTGTTGGTGGTGGTTTGGACCGGTCTTTTCGACCCTGGACTTAGCAGCACTCAGATCGAGTGTCCGAATTCGGACACTCGAGACGGGGTTGGACAAGATGTTTGGCGCTCAGTGGGAAGGCCTTGGTTTTGATGGGGCATTAGTGTCCGAATTCGGACACTTTGATCGCTCCGTGGGAAGGGGTCTAGCCCTACGCCTGAGGCGCAACAGAATGCACGGGCGAACACGCCAATTCTCAGTCCGGGTCAGCGCTAACTTCATCCGCCCCGTTAAGGTAAGAGCAAGTGGTACGCAACCTTCTGCGGCCATAGGACCTCACGCACTGCGAAAACGACGCTCTACCATCCCCTAAGCTCAGCCGCCATGCCCCGGCGTTCAACACCTCCGCGTGCAGATTTACACGCTTGATGAATCGAAACGAGAATTCCGAGCGCGAGCCTTGAACTAGCCATTCTGGGCAGAGAACGCGTGATAGGGACCTCTCATCCAGTCAGACGGTTCGCTGACGGTCAGTCTGTCTAAGAGCGGCCCAGAACGGCGCTCACAGTGGGATCACTAGGCAGCGGTTTGGGAAATAAAAACAGCTCGAGCAGAAACCTTCTGCAGTCGCAGACTTGAATGCAGAGGCGATGATGAAACGTGGTCGGAGAACTCTTCGACCACTCTTGGACTGTTGCCGCTGCTTATGGAGTGTCGCCCAATAATCTGGGGAATCGTCCGGCACTTTATAGGCGCAACTCTCTACCATCCGCGCAACAGCCCTAACGCTCGTCGTCAAACGGCAGACCCCTGCGGATTTCAACGGTCCTACGACGGCGGAAGGAGTCCGTCGCCCGCGCTCGGCAGCGCAAGAATATACGCAGCGGTCGCGCAGCGCGACGAGAGGTCGAGAGCACGTGCTCCATCGCACTAAAGCATCTCGACGTCGCCTCTCACAGACCGATTTCGCCCCAGCGGACCATGCTCGTACCGTGAAACAGTCAGAATAAAATTCATCGCGAATTTATCAACTTAAAATCAACGAGTTATATCAGATTTCGGAACTTGTTTCACGGGTAACACTCCTTGTGCTGTGCGACGTGTTCATCTGCGCTCGAAGACGAAGGAGTCGCTGCTTGAACAGCCATCTAATTGGGCATCTGTAACGAACGATACTGATTGCGTATTGCTTGGATCAGGCAAATGAACCGTCGAATTTAGCTACTTCAAGCCTCAGTCGCCAAGACCAAACGATACGTTATATCATCACATTGCGTCCTCAGAGACGATAAGCAGGCGTCTTTAACTGACTTACACAAGAAACGTTATAACATTACATGACGACCAACGAAAACAAACGCAACCCATCCACCACGCCCGGCTCAAAGTTCATAGTCCTGACCGCACTCCTTCTCACAACACCCGCCCGAGCCCAATCGAACGCGATCGAAGACACCCCAATCCCCCCGATCTTCGTCACCGCCAACCCACTAGGCTCGAACACTGTGGTATCTCCGACGAGCTCGTTAGAAGGAAACGCACTTACCTTGCGACAGGCGAATTCCCTGGGCGAAACGCTCAACGGTCTACCCGGCGTCTCCACGACAACCTACGGCCCAATGGTCGGCCGACCGATTATCCGCGGCATGGACGGCGACCGAATCCGCCTGCTCCAAAACGGCGTCGCGGCTTTCGACGCATCGTCGCTGTCATACGACCACGCCGTGCCGCAAGAGACCTTGTCCGTGGAACGCGTGGAAATCGTGCGCGGACCAGCCGCCTTGCTCTACGGCGGCAACGCGATCGGCGGGGTAGTGAACACCATCGACAACCGCATTCCGCGGGAATCGATCGAAGGCGTAACGGGCCAGGTCGATGCCAGCTACGGCGGCGCCAACGATGCCCGCGCCGGAGCGGCGCAAGTCGAGGGCGGCAACGGACGTTTCGCGTTCCACGTCGATGCCTTCGACCGCGAAACGAGCAATGAACGCATCCCCGGATTCGCGCATTCCGACCGTCAGCGCGCGATCGACGGACCCGATGTCCCGCAACCCTACGGCAGCATTCCGAACAGCGACGGCCGCTGGCACGGCGGCGCCGTCGGTTCGTCGTACACGTGGGCGGACGGCTACGCGGGCATCAGCTACAACGGTTACGACGCGAACTACGGTTCGGTCGCCGAGGACGATGTGCGTCTGCGCATGCATCAGGACCACATCGCCGCGGCATCCGAGATTCGTAATCTGCAGGGCCCGTTCAGCCAGTTGAAGTTCAACTTCGCCTACACCGATTACGAGCACAAGGAAATCGACAACGGCGAGACCGGCACGACCTTCCGCAATCACGGCTACGAAGCGCGTATCGAGGCGCGGCACAAGAAAATTGGCCCGCTCGACGGCGCGATCGGCGTGCAACTGAGCCAGAACACGTTCTCGGCGCTCGGCGACGAAGCGCTCGTGCCCACGTCGCAAACGACCAATGCGGCGCTTTTTGGTCTCGAAGAATGGACCGTCACCGATGCGCTCAAGCTGAGCATCGGCGCACGCTACGAACACGTGAACATCGACCCGACGTCCGGCGGAAACGAAAAGTTCGCCGATTCGCCAAAGCGCGATTTCAACGCGGGCAGCATCTCCGCCGGCGCGCTGTTCAAACTGAACGCGGCCTGGAGCGTGGCCGGGAATATCGCGTACACGGAGCGCGCGCCCACCTACTACGAGCTCTACTCGAACGGCCCGCACGATGCGACAGGCCAATATCTGATCGGCAACCCCGACGCGCAGAAGGAAAAAGCGATATCGACCGATCTGTCGTTGCGTTTCGCGAGCGGCCCGAACAAGGCGAGCGCGGGCGTCTTCTACAGCCGCTTTCGCAACTACCTGACCGAGTTCAATACAGGCCGCCTCGTCAACGACGACGACGAACCCGTTGCGCCCGGCACCGACGACGCGCTCAACGAAGCTGTCTACCGCGGCGTGCGCGCGGAGTTCTACGGCGTGGAGCTGGACGGAACCTGGCGCGTCTTCGATAAGGGCGCGCAGCGTCTCGACGTCGAATTCGTCGCGGACTACACGCACGCGCGCAATCTCGATACCGGCGAGGCGTTGCCGCGCATCTCACCGCTGCGCGCGACGCTCGCGCTCGACTACGCCTACGGACCGTACGGCGCAAGAACCGAGCTGGTTCATGCGTGGGCGCAGCATCGCGTTCCCGAAAACGACCTGCCGACCGGCAGCTACACGACGATCGGCGTCATCCTGACGTACAAGTTCCGCTTCGGCTCGACGAACTGGCTCGCGTACGTGCGCGGCCAGAACCTGACGAATCAGGAAGTGCGCTACGCGAGCTCGGTCGTGCGCGACATCGCGCCCGAAGGCGGCCGCAGCGTGATGATCGGCTTGCGCACCGCCTTCTGACGACGAGGCGCGCGGGCGGCGTCAGAGCGGCGCCGACTTGCGCGCCGGAAGCGGCTGATAAGGTTCGCCCGCCTTGAAGCGTTCGAGCCGATCGCTCGCGACGGAAAGCGCACCCATCGACGCACGCCGCAACTGATGATCGTAAAGCGACACGATCGCGGCGAGCCGCTCGAAGTTCTCCGCCGCGAGCGTCCAGGAACCGGACGTGCGGCCGGCGTCGAACACGGCGGCCATCGTCTGATCCGCGCGAAGCAGTTCGTCGTGAGAGAAGTCGCCGTGGCCCGCTTCCGCGAGGAACTTGGCGAGATACATCGCCTCGGTGATGTGCTGCGCGGGCGCGATATCCGGCGAGCCGGAACGCAAGGCCGTCAGCGACATATGGGCCGCGAGCGCGAGCTCGTCTGCCACCGCGCGCGGAATGGGAAGCAGCTGCGCCTTGCTGAGCCGCGCGCGCGTCGCCTGAGGCGAGCGCTGGAAGGGAAGAGTGCGTGACATGCGAGCATCGATGGTTGACCTTCTCAGGTTAACGTTCATCGATCGCCGAATCTGAAGGGTGCTGACCGCGTTCCTGTGCGAAATGTTCGACCACCGCAATCGCGCGCTCGCACTGATCGGCGTCGAGCGTGTGGATGCTGCACTTGTCGGGCTCGACGCCGATCGTCTGCGCGAGCCACTTCATTCCCTTGGACCGCGCCTCGAAAACATTGCAGCCGTCGCGCCGGACCTTGGCCTGCACGAGCGGTTCGAGCGCCGCATGTAGTTTCACTTTCAGATCGCGCAATCGCGCATCGGCGAGACGGCCAAGCGGGACATTGCGCGTGCTGCGCGGAAAGATGCCGATCCACGCCTGACAATCGGCGCACATCCAAAGCGGGCCGTGATCGTCGCGATACGGATAGGCTTCGTCGCCCGCGCGCGTCAACGTCGCGGGCGCGCCGCAGTAATCGCAGTTCGGATGGGGAAGCGGTTTGACAGGTCGGCCGACACGCATTGCCAGAGACTCACGAGAGGGAAAACCAATATAGCAAAACTGGAAGTCCGCTTCGAAATGCATGCTCCCCGAAAGTTCCGGACATCGAGCGATATCGCAACCCGCTTAAAGCAAGCTCGTTCGCAAAGAGCTCGTCACGCGCGAGTGCAAAGGAGCCCTTCGATCGGGAATTTACTTTTCCGATCCACGGTATAGGGTAAGGAGTGCGTGCTGCAAGCCACGCGCTTCTTCGGAGCCTACAGGCCCCAACCCTCACGTTCGATCAGAAGCCTGGAAGGCGCACCGTCCTCGCGCCCGACCGGGTCCGTGCATGTATGCCCGCAAGCTCGTCGCAAGCTTGCAGTCCTCAATTGATTAATGATTCGAGAGGTGATGGCGATGAGAGCAAATTATTTATTGGCAGCAACGGCCGCTGGCATCTTCGCGATGAGCACTGTCGCTCAGGCGCAAGACATGCAGATGTCGCCGGCACAGGGCAGCGCCGCGCAGCAAAGCGCGCAAGACAGCGGCACCGCAACGAGCGATTCGAGCTACGGCGGAGCGATGTCGACGAGCAAGTCGGGCAGCACGTCGCGCGATGCCTGGACGGGCAGCACGACTCAGCTCTGCACGCCGGGACTGAGCTGCAATATCTATAGCGGTCAATAAGGCAGAGTTTCCGTAGCGGCGTGCCGAAGGCGGCGGGGACGCCTTCGATCTCATTTCTTCCTCCAGTCAGTTCTCTTCCATTTCGCAGTCCCCCAATGGCGGGGTGCAGCCCCTCCCGATGCGTGGTTTTTCCCGACGATCGTTCGGTCGATAGTAGAGCCCATCACAAGACGGCCACTCATCGGCCACGCGTGGGTTCTCCACACGACAGACTCCCATCTGCGGCGAAGCGGCGAGAACGCGCGGCATGCGCGACGCTCTGATATTGCCGACGCTCGCGGATTTCCTGGCTTCACATTCGTCGAGGCCACGTTCGTTCTCTATGCATGAGCCCATCTGGACAGCCGCCGTGACGCGGCCAGCAAGGAGGTACCGAAATGAGATCCCATCTGACGAAGTACGCGATGTTCCTCGCGATCACCCTGGCGGCGTTCGGCGCGACATGCGAAACGAGCCTCGCCGCGAACGGCACGGACGATGCCGATGCACGCCTTATCGCCGTCGACGGCGGTCCGCTCACGCTCACCGTTCAGACGCCGTCGGGTGGAACATCGCGCCTGATCTACGCCGATGAAGACGGCTGGCGGCTCGATGATCGCGACGCTCGTCTCAAGCCCACGGAAGCGCGCATTACGCCCGCGTCGGCGGAACCGCAAAAGGAAGCGTCCGCCAGCGAGCGTCCGATGACCGTATTCATCGACGGTCCGACGGGTTTCACCTACGTATGGATGCGCGATCAGGGCTGGAAGTACGTCGGCCGGCTGGCCGATCGCAAGCGTTGAGCGGTCCTCGTGACGCAACGCTCGCTTTCGTGCTTCATCGCGTGCATGGTCGGCGCGTCGCTGTCCGCGCATGCGCAGACGCAAGGTCCCGACGCCGCGCTCGCCGATGGCTGGCGCGCGGTGCGTGTCGCCGACTGCGCGCGTTGTCACGGCAAGGATCACGAGGGACTCGCCGCACCGTCGATCGTCGGCTTTGCGCGCACGCAGAGCCGCGAGCGCTTCATCGCCGCGATTCTCGACGGCAATCCGCAAATGGGCATGCCTGCATACCGCGGCAATCCGCTGATCGAGAATCATATCGACGATATCTACCGCTACTTCGCCGCACGCGCTGATGGCAGCCTCGCTGCCGGCGCGATGCCGGGTCGCGAGTGAGATAACGCAACTAGACTTTAAATGCGCGCTTTCAATCGAAGCGCGAACGGAGGTGAATCATGAGCTTCACTCAATCAATCAGCGACGGCACCGGCTGGTCCGACAAGCTCGACGATGCGACCACGCTCGCCATGCTAGTGACGGCGATCGGCACGCAGCAGACGAAGCTCGCCGCCAGCAGCCACACGGGCCTGAACGGGCTGATCGACCGCGCACAGCATCAGAAGCAACTGCTCGGTGCGTTCGGCACGCTTCGCATTGCAGACGACATTCCCGAGGCCGCGCGCTTCGGACCGTTCGCGTCGGCGGGGCCGGCCACGTATCGCGTCGCGTGCCGCATCTCCAACGGACAGCCGTGCCCGCAGGCTGAGACGTCATCCGATGTTCGCGGTATCGCGCTGAAGTTTTTCACGCGGGAGGGCGTCGAAACCGATCTGCTGATGACGAACGAAGGCGGGCGCTCGCATGCCCGCGATGCGGCGCAATTCATGGCGGTGGCCGATATCATCGTCGCGTTGCTTGCCGAGGGAACGGTCAGCGGCATCGCGCAGGGCTTGCGCGAGATGATGATGGCGCGGCTCGGGCCCGTCGAGGGCGCGCGCATTCTGGCGATCCTCTTCAAGGAAACCAAGGTGCATCACGTCGGCAGCGTGGCGACCGAACACTACTGGGGATCGGTCGTGCAGCTCGGCCGGGCCGCCATCAAATACTCGCTTCACCCGCACCCGTCGACGCCTGCCGGAACGAATGCCGAGCGTCATGGCGATAACTATCTGCGCGCCGACATATTCAATCGCCTGGAGCAACGTCCGGTGATGTGGCAGCTCGGCCTGCAATTCTTCATCGACGAAGCAACGACGCCGGTGAACGATGCATCCGTCGCATGGAAGTCGGACGTGGTCATGATCGGCGAGCTCGAAATCGATGCGCCGCCGTCGATCGACGAGGAAGCGCGCATCAGCCAGCTCGCGTTCAATCCGGCCAACGGCTTCGCGCCGCTCGGCATCACGCATGCGCGCAAGGATGTGTATGCGGCGAGCGCCGCGAATCGCAAGGGACGGGGCGTTCTTTCGAGCGACGAGGCGCGCACGCTCTTGAGCGGCCACTGAAGTTCGCCATCGCGCGACTGCGCAAGATGGCGAGTCGCGCGCCGCTTTTCTCCGATAATGGTGCGCATTCAGAAACGGGCCATCGTGCTCGGGCGCTTCACCTACATCGGAGCCCGCCATGCATCTTGCCGGCATGATTCTTCCGATCTTCGCCATCATCCTGACAGGATGGCTGGCGCGCGTCTCGGGCTACATGCCGCATGCGCTGGCGCCGTCGCTGATGCGCTTCGCCTACTATGTCGCGATGCCCGCGCTGGTCTTCCTGACCATCGCCGACGAGTCGCTGCACTCGCTGCTCGAGTGGCGCTTTCTCGCCGCGTTCGGCGGCGGCTCGATGATCTGTTTCGCGGCCGTGCTGCTCGTCGCGCGAATCGCACGCGGTGCGAGCCTTGCCGCGAGCGCGATGCTCGCCGCCGCCGTGTCGATGACCAATACCGGCTTCGTCGCGTTGCCGATCCTGAAGACGCTCTACGGCAAACCCGGCGTGCTCGCGGCGGCGGTCGCGACCGTCTTCGTCGGCGCGATCATGTTTCCCGTGCTTGTCGTGCTGATCGAAATCGGCCGTCTCGATGCGTCGCGCAAGATCGACGTGACGGCGCTCGTTCGCCAGATCGCGACCAATCCCGTGATTCTCGCGACGATCTGCGGACTGCTGTGGTCGATCGGCGGATTGACGCTGCCCGCGCCGGTCGTATCGTTTCTCACGATACTCGGCGAAGCGCTGACGCCGTGCGCGCTCTTCGCGATCGGTCTCGATCTGAGCTTGAACGAGTTGCGCGGGCGCGTGAATCTCTATGCGCTTCTGACCGTGCTCAAACTCGCGATCGTGCCGCTCGTCGTGTACGTCCTGTGCATCGCGAGCGGACTCGGCCACACCGCGACCATCGCCGCCGTCGTGTGCGCCGCCGTGCCGACTGCAAAGAGCGCTTACGTGCTTGCCTCGGAATACGACGTCGAGAAAAGCGTCGTCGGCGCGGTCATCTCGATGACCACGCTCTTTTCGATCGTCACATTGCTAGCTTGGCTTTACATTCTTTAGCGACGCTTCAAACGTCGCCCAGTTCTTCATCGACGTTGCGCTCTTCATCGTCGGGCGGCGAAATGCCGAGCGCCTTGTCCCATTGCGGCTCGCTCAGATAGCGCTCGCGCAGGAAATCGACGAAGGCCTTCACCTTCGTCGTCGATCGATGCGATGTCGGATACACCGCGCTCAACCACAGCGGCGGCGCCGCGTAGTCGGGCAGCACGCGCACGAGCCGGTGTTCGAGCAGATCGCTCGCGGCGACCATCGTCGGCAGATAGACGACACCCGCGCCCGCGCGCGCGAATTCGAGCAGCAGATGCACGCTGTTCGTTTTCAGCACGGCGTTGAGCGCGATTTCATAACACTCGTTGCCCTTCATGAGCGGCCAGTTGTCGCCCCACGGATAGTGCGCGTAACGGGCGAAATCATGACGCAGCAGATCGAGCGGCGTCTCGATTACGGGCTCTTCCTTGAGATACGCGGGCGTCGCGCACAACACGCCGCGCACTGGAAAGAGCTTGCGTTCGACGAGCAGATTCGACGCGGGCGGATAGATCTGCAGCGCGAGATCGAAGCCTTCCTGCACGGGATCGATCACGCGATCGTTCACCGTCACGACGAACTCGATGCGCGGATGCGCCTCGCGAAACGCGATCAGCGCCTGAGAAAAATGCCCGAGCGCGAAGCCAGGCAGCACATGAACATTGAGCGTGCCCGACAGCGATTGCGTCTGCTCGCTCGCGCGGCCCGACAGTTCGCCCACCTTCGAGACGAGCAGCAGGCAATCGCGATAGTACGTTTCGCCGACTTCCGACAACCTCACCGCACGCGTTGAGCGATGAAACAGCGCGACGCCGAAATGCTCTTCGAGTTGTTTCACGCGCGACGTGACGACCGATTTCGCCACGCCGAGCTGACGCGCCGCGCTCGCGAAGCTCTGCGCTTCGGCTGCGCGGACGAAGGCCTCCATCGACATGAAGAGGTCCATGCTTCCTCCTGTTTTCGTCGCTACGCCGCGCCGTTCCGGTAACGCAGCGGCGTCGTGCCGAGGCGCTCGGAAAAGAGCGCCGTCATGTGTTGCTGCGACGAGAATCCGCACGCGGCGGCGACATCGACGAGCGGTGCATCGCCTGAACGCAGCATGCGCGCCGCGGCGCCGATGCGCTTTTCCAGCACATACCGATACAGCGAATAACCGGTGCGCGCCTTCACGCCATCGAAGACGGCGCGCACGGGCAGTTCGAGTTCAGCGGCGACATCGGCGCAGGAAAGACTCTGATCGATGTTGTCCGCGACATACGTTTCGAGCGTGGCGAATCCGGCGTCCGTCAGCGCGGACTTGCGTTCGCGCGACGCGCGTTCGAGATGCCGCGTCGTTTCGATCCACGCGAGCGTGGCGACGCATTGCAACTCCCACGGATCGACCTTGCCCGATTCGCCGGGCGCTTTCTGGCGCGCATAGCGCACGAGATGCCGAATGGAATCGGCGCCGAGATTGCTGCGGCTGCCCGCGCGACGCAGCGGCTCCGCGCTGCGATCGGCGATGCGATTCACGAACGCATCCGCATAACGAAACGCGATGAAGCCATGCCGCACGTCGTGCGCATCGATGCGCATGCTGCCGCCGCGCGGATGATAGGCGGCCGTTTCGGCGCGGAACGTAAAAGGTGCGGCGGGGCCGTCGTCGTAGCGCGTATCGGAGACGATCGTGCCGAGCAAAAGGCAGATCATGTCCGACGAATTGCTCAGCTCCAGCGAATAGGGGCGCGGGCCGGAGATGCAGTATTCGAGTCCGGTAACGCCTGTGACCGCGCTGAAGCGGTCGATGCGAGCGGGCGCGGCGGTGGCGCTCATGATCGTGTCTCCGTGTTTTTCGCGGCTTGCCATTGACCATCGGACGCCGCTGTTCACGCGAGTATAGATGCGCGCGGGAAGCCCTTGCACGCGCGATGGGTCGCCGTTCGCGAACGCCGCGTGCGCGCTTTGCGTCCCGGTGTAAACCCGGATCCGTCAGCAAGCCGCCCGGAATCTGTAATCCGCAAAACCTGAAAGACCGGCGCGCCGCGTCTTCGTAACGTTCGCTCATACGACACGAACGACGGAGACGACGATGCAAAAGCGGCACACACGAAAGACGATTCGAAGGCGGAGCACTTGCGCACTCGCCCTGTTTGGCGCGGTTTGCTCGATGACGGCGCACGCTTCGGGCATTCCCTTCGCGACGGACCGGCCGCAAACCTGGCAGTTCAGCAGCGACTTCGAAGGCACGTACGATTCCTTCGGCCAGAACCTCGAATGGAATCACGACAACCGCGCATTCGATTCGCACGGCAATCAGGTCGCGGGTCCGGGCACGAACACGTTCGTCGGGCTCTCGACGTTCATTCACTACTGGAAAGTGCCGTCGCTGCCGCATGTCGGCTTCAACGCGAGCATCACGCTGCCCGAGATTCGCACGCAGGGCTCGCAGTTTTCCGCGAGCGGCATCGGCGATCCGCTCATCGGCGGTCTTGTCTGGTACAACCCCGCGCCCGCGACGACGCTCGGTTTTCAGGCCTACGTGCAGGTGCCGATCGGACAGAACGAAGTATCGACGAATACGTGGTCGTTCTGGCCATCCGTCTTCTACGACGACTGGTACGGGCATGTGAACGTCGATCTGCTGCTCGGCGGCATTTTGCGCGGACGCACGCTGCGTTCGGGTCAGGACGACCTGAGTCCGGGCAACACGTTTCATCTGAACCTGCGCGTCGGCTACAGCATCGCGCCGCCGGATAACCCCTTCGCGATTCCGTTCGTCGGTCTCGATTACCAGACGAGCGGCGGCACGTTCAACCAGACCGCATCGATGCCGCTCTCGAACAGCGCGAGCCGCGAAACGACCGTGGGACTGGGCGTCCTGTTCCAGTTCAAGCCGAACAGCCTGCCGTTCCTGCACCAGAAGATGTACGACCAGCTTTCCATCCAGTACCAGCACTCGGTTTCGGGGCGCAACACCACGCTCACCAACGGAATTCTCGTGCAGGCGTGGCACTACTGGTGAGCACATTCAAACGATGGAGACGAACATGAGTGAGACGAACAAGCTTCCCGCCGCATCACGGCGCAACTTCATCAAGGCCGCGAGCGCCGGAACGGCGGCTGCCGCGTTCGGCGCGGTGTCGCTGACTGCGCGCGCCGCGAGCGAGACCAGATTCGATGCGGAATACGACGTCGTCGTGTGCGGCGGCGGTGGCGGCGGCCTGCCGTGCGCGCTGTTCTCGCGCTGGCTCGGCAACCGCGTCGTGATTCTGGAGAAGGCCGGCAGCGTCGGTGGCACGGCTGCGAAGGCCGCGTTCTGGTACTGGGTGCCGAACAACGAGCCGATGCGCCGCGCGGGCATCGCCGATCCGAAGGTCGATTACATGCGCTATGTCGCGCGCCTGTCGCGGCCCGAGCAATACGATCCTTCATCGCCGAAGCTCGGCCTCTCGGACTGGGAGTACGAGATGTGCGAGGCGATCTACGACAGCGCGTCGCCGGCGGCGGAACTGCTCGCTAGCAAGGGCGCGCTGCCGTATCGGCATGAAGCGGCGGTGCCGGATTACTGGGCCGAACTGCCCGAAGACAAGGCGCCACGCGGCCGCGTGCTGTTTCCGAAAGACGGCTTGCCGAGCATGTCCGATGGCGGGCGCGTCGCGATCCGCACGATGAGCGCCGCGGCACGGCGCGATGGCATCGACATCAAGACGGGTTATCGCGTGCAGAAGGTGCTCGTCGATGAATCGGGTGCGGTGATCGGCGTCGAATCGCTGACGGAAGAGGGCGAGCTCTTTCGTGTGCGCGCCAAAAAGGCGGTGGTGTTCGCGACCGGCGGCTTCACGCACGATCCCGAACTGCGCAAGAACTTCCTGCATGGCGCGGTGTATGGCGGCTGCGCCGCGCCCACCAACGAAGGCGATTTCGTGCGCATTTCGAGCGCGCTCGACGTGCAGCTGCGCAACATGAACTACTCGTGGATGGCGCCGATCTCGCTCGACAAGGCCATCGCGAAAGACGGCTCGCTCTCCGGCATCTTCACGCCGACCGGCGATTCGATGCTCTACGTGAACAAGTACGGCAAGCGCGTCGTCAACGAAAAGCTCGCGTACAACGAGGTTTGCGCGACGTTCTCCGAATGGGACGGCGCGAAGGGCGAGTATCCGAATCTCACGCTCATTTCGATCTGGGACCAGCAGGCGCAGGACCACTGCGCGAGCGATGACTACGGCAGTCTCATCGTGCCGAAGGGCTCGAACGACCGTCACGTGCTGCGCGGCAATACGCTCGCGGAACTGGCGAACGCGATTCGCGAACGCATGGCGAAGTACAAGAGCGCGCTCGGCAACGCCGATCTCTCGGACGACTTCGTGCGCAATCTCGACGCGACGATCAAACGCTTCAACGGCTTCGCGAAGACGGGCGTGGATCAGGACTTTCATCGCGGCGAGCGCATCGTCGAGAAGCTGTTCAACGGGACCGTATCGAAGAAAGCGGATCAGAAGAACGAGACGATGTATCCGTTGAGCGCGAAAGGGCCGTACTACGCGGCGCTCATCGTGGCGGGCAATCTCGACACCAAGGGCGGCCCGAAAACCAATTCGCACGGACAGGTGCTCGATACACGCGGCGAGCCGATCAAGGGCCTGTACGGCGTCGGCAATTGCGTCGCGTCGGCGTCCGCGCGGGCTTACTGGGCGGGCGGCGGCACACTTGGACCGATCCTCGCATTTGCTTATCGTGCGGCGCAATCCGCAAGCGGAGTTCAATCATGATTCGGATAACTAATCTATTGGCGATGCTCGCGCTCGTCAGCGCAACGGCGCATGCACAGCAAGACCCCGTCGCGCTCGGCAAGAAACTCACGACGAACAATTGCGCCGTGTGCCACACCTTCGGCAAGGGCGAGCCGAACGGGCAAGGGCCGAATCTCTTCGGGATCGTCGGCAAGCCGATGGCGTCCGACCCGAGCTTCAAGTATTCGGCGGGCATGAAGGCGGCTGCATCGGGCAAGGTCTGGGACGACAAGCTGCTCGATGCGTGGCTCACCGATACGCAATCCGTCGCACCCGGCAACGCGATGACCTATTTCGAAGGCGATGAAGCGCGTCGCCAGAAGATCATCGCTTATCTGCGCACGCTGCATTGAACTGGACAACTGGAGACGAAAGCATGAATCCCATCACCATGACCGACGAACAGCGCAAGACCATCGCGCTCGAATATCTGCGCAGGCTAGATCGCGGCGCATCATTTTTCGATTTGTTCGACGACAACGCCGAAGTCTATTTCCCGAAGTGGGGCATCGCGACAGGCCGCGCGGCCTTCGAGCAACTCTTCGCGGATCTCGGTTCCGTCGTCGCGAAGTTCAAGCACGACCTCGCGTATCTGAACGTGATCCAGCAGGGCGATACGGTGGTTGTCGAAGGCACGAGCTACGGCGCGACGAAGAGCGGCGTCGAGTGGCGCGCGGGCGTCACGCACGCGGGCCGCTGGACGGACGTATTCGAAATCCGCGACTTCAAGATCCAGCGCTGCTTCATCTATCTCGATCCCGACTACGAAGGCGCGGACACGCAGCGCTATCCGTGGCTCGCGGATAAGCAGGCGCAGAAGTAAGTACTTTCCCTAGGGCCACGATCGAGGACGCATCGTTCGGCAAACGCGAACCTCGATTCATTGCCTCCCGCCGCTCGCGGCCCTAATCTTGATTCCAGCGCGACACCGCGAACGTGAACGCAGACATGGAGACAGACATGCAACAGACACAACTCGGCAGCCTCGATAACTATCGCAAGGGCACCATCGAAGTCATCAAGGGCAAGGCCTCGCACTACGTGATGTCCAACGTGTTCGAAGTCGCGAGCCACGCCGCGCCCTACGAAAAAGTGGTCGTCGGCAAGAACCTCAAATACGTGATCGAAACCTTGCGCGCGGAAGGCGTGTCGTCGTGGTTCAGCGCATCGCACGATGAATTCGTGGTCGCGCTCGATGGCGAAATCGACGTGCACTTCATCAAGCCTTCAGATGGCGCGCTGGTCAGCGAAGGCGTCGAAGGCACGGTGAAGCTCGAGGGCGAACCTTCGGGCCAGAAGATGGGCTTCGTGCGTCTGCGTCGCGGTCATCAGGCATTGCTGCCCGCGGGCGCGGCGTATCGCTTCGAAGCGCGAAAGACTGGCGTGCTGCTCGTGCAGACCATCATCGGTTCGGCATCGGTCGAGAAGTGGGCCGAGATCTGCATTCAGTGAACACGCATACGCCAACTTCTTTCAAACATCCGGAGCACACCATCATGGATCACGCAGCATTCCTTCAAAGCGTCGTCGCGACCGACCCCGATGCGAACACCGGCTACCGCACGTTCAAGCTGGGCGATTTCGAATTCAGCCGCGACGCGTACTTCGTCACCGTGAAATGGCCGGCGCAAGGACAGACGCGCTCGCATCAGATGCACGCCGACGACTTCCTGCGCGCGATGATGCGCGACGTCGCATGGGGCTTCTTCTACGGCTGGGTCAATTTCGACGAAGTGATCGGCACGCGCAATCACTACGGCAAGGTCGACATGTACGCCGGCGCGTATAACGCAAGCTTCCGCGAGGCGGGCGTCGATTACACGCAGCAGTTCGAAACGCCGATCATCATGGCGACCTTCAAGGCGATCCTGAAGGACTGGGTCAACGAAGGCTTCGATCCGTTCGCCGCGCCCGAGGAAACCGGCTCGGCATTCGGCGCGAAGCACGGCGACAACATCGCGGCGATCGATCGCACGCGTATCGCGACCAAGCGCATGCCCGGCCTCGAAGGCGACTCGCCGCTGCGCGACGACTTCCCGGTGAATCGCCAGTTCGCGGACGTATCGCAGGACGAGCCGGAGATTCACGCCGAGCCCGGATTCGAAGGTCAGTTGCACGCGTTCAGCCTGTTCAAGTATCTGTCGCGTTCGGACGTGACATGGAATCCGTCGGTCACGTCCGTGTGCAAGCAAAGCCTCTTTTGCCCGACGACCGAGGAATTCGTGCTGCCGGTCTTTCATGGCAACGATCGCGTCGAGTGGTTCCTGCAACTGTCGGATCAGATCATCTGGGACGTGGCCGACAAGGACACCGGCGAGCCGCGCGCGCGCATCACGATGAATGCCGGCGATATCGCCGCGATGCCCGCCGACATCCGCCACAAAGGCTATTCGCAGAAGCGCTCGATGCTGCTTGTCTGGGAGAACGCGACGCCTGATTTGCCCAAGCGCTACGAAAGCGGCGAACTGCCGCCGTATCCGGTCGCGCTTTAACACTCTCTGCGTTCCTCTTCGACACGCCGGCGCCTTCATCGGGCGTCGCGGGAATGTTTCGTCTTCAATTTTCGACACGAGCAAGACATGCAAACGCAACTCTTCATCGATGGCCGCTTCGTGCCCGCCCTTTCCGGCGAAACGCTCGCGACCCTGAATCCGCACGACAACAGCGAGATCGCGCAAGTCTCGATGGCCGGCCGCGAGGACGTCGATCGCGCAGTAGAAGCCGCGAAAAAAGCGTTTCCTAAGTGGAGCAACATGGCGGCCGCCGATCGCGGACGCCTGCTGCTGAAACTCGCCGACGCCATCGAAGCCAACGCCGATGCACTCGCGCGTCTCGAATCGATGGACACGGGCCATCCGATCCGCGACACGCTCAATCTCGACGTGCCTCGCACGGCGGCGACGTTCCGCTACTTCGGCGGCATGGCGGACAAGTTCGAAGGCTCGGTGATTCCGGTCGAAGCGGGCTTTCTCAACTATCTGACGCGCGAGCCGGTTGGTATCGTCGGACAAGTGGTGCCGTGGAATTTTCCGCTGATGTTCACGAGCTGGAAGATGGCGCCCGCGCTCGCGGCGGGCAATTGCGTCGTGATGAAGCCGGCTGAACTCACGCCCTTGTCGAGTCTCGCCATCGCCGAACTGATGGCCGAAGTCGGCTTTCCGGCGGGCGTCGTCAATGTGCTGCCGGGGCTCGGGCACGTTGCGGGGCAATATATCGCGGAGCATCCGGAGATCGGCAAGGTCGCGTTCACCGGATCGACGGCGGTGGGCCGCAAGATCGTGCAGGCATCGAGCGGCAATCTGAAGAAAGTGCAACTGGAACTCGGCGGCAAGGGCGCGAACGTCGTGTTCGGCGACGCCAACATCGATGCCGTCGTGCAAGGCTCCGCGTTCGGCATCTTCCATAACCAGGGACAGGCGTGCATTGCGGCATCGCGACTGATCGTGCACGAGTCGATCGCCGATGACCTGCTGGAGCGCTTCACGTCGCTGGCGCGCTCGATCCGCATCGGCGATCCGCTCGATCCGTCGACGGAGATGGGGCCGCTCACATCGCAGATGCATCGCGACCGCGTGCTGTCGTATGTCGATGTCGCGCGCGAGCAGGGCGGACGCGTGCTCGCGGGCGGCAAGGCGCCGGACGCCGCGGCGCTCGCGAACGGCTGCTATGTCGAGCCGACCATCGTGCAGGCCAAGCCGACCGATCGCGTCGCGCAGGAAGAAGTGTTCGGCCCGTTCGTCGCGGTCAGCACGTTCAAGAGCGATGAAGAAGCGCTCGCGATCGCCAACGGCACCGAATACGGCCTCGGCGCTGGCCTCTGGACACGCGATCTGCAACGCGCGCATCTCTTCGCGCGGCAATTGAAGAGCGGCATGGTGTGGATCAACTGCTACAAGCGCGTGAGTCCGGGATCGCCCTTCGGCGGTGTCGGCGCGAGCGGTTATGGCCGCGAGATGGGCTTCGAAGTGATGCGCGAATATACTCAGGCGAAGTCGGTGTGGGTGAATGTCGACGCCAATATTCCGCCTTACTATCCGCGCTGAGCGCATCGGGAATCATGCAATCGTTCATCTATCAGGGCATGCCGTCGCGCGTGGTGTTCGGCGCGGGCAGCATCGAACATGTCGAACGCGAGATCGAGCTTCTGGGCGCGCAGCGCGCGCTCATCCTCTCGACGCCGCCGCAGCGCGATCAGGCCGAAGCGCTCGCGGAACGCATCGGACATCGCGCGGCCGGCGTGTTCGCGAAAGCGGTGATGCATGTGCCGGTCGAAACGGCGCGCGAGGCGCGCGAGTACGCGGAGCGCATCGGCGCGGATTGCGCGTTTGCCATCGGCGGCGGCTCGACGACGGGCCTCGGCAAGGCGATCGCGCTGACATCGTCGCTGCCGATACTCGCCGTGCCGACCACGTATGCCGGCTCGGAAATGACGCCGATCTACGGCCTCACGGAAGCGGGCCTGAAGAAGACCGGCCGCGACATGCGCGTGCTGCCGAAGACCGTGATCTACGATCCACAACTCACGGTGTCGCTGCCCGCGTCGCTCTCGGTGACGAGCGGCATCAACGCGATTGCGCACGCCGCCGAAGGGCTCTATGCGCAAGACGCGAATCCCGTCGTGAGCCTGATGGCGGAAGAAGGCATTCGCGCGCTCGCGCAGGGCATCGGCAAGGTCGTCGCGAAGCCGGACGATCTCGATGCCCGCAGCGATTGCCTCTACGGTGCGTGGCTATGCGGCGCGGTGCTGGGCAGCGTGGGCATGTCGCTGCATCACAAGCTGTGTCATACGCTCGGCGGCACGTTCAATCTGCCGCATGCGGAGACGCATACCATCGTGCTGCCCCATGCGCTCGCCTATAACCGCGATGCCGCGCCCGACGCAATGAAACGCATCGCTCGCGCGCTCGGCTCGGACGATGCCGCCATCGGCGCATTCGAACTCGCGCGCGTGAACGGCGCGCCGACTGCGCTGAAGGACATCGGCATGAAGGAAAGCGATATCGATATCGCCGTCGATGTCGCGTTGAAAAGCCCGTACTGGAACCCGCGGCCGATCGAGCACGTACCGCTGCGCGCATTGCTGGAAGCGGCCTACGAAGGACGACGACCATGAACGAGTCACTCACGCAAAACGTCACGCAAGCCTTCGGTCAGTGCGCCGACGCGCGCACGAAGGAAATCGTCACCGCGCTCGTGCGTCATCTGCACGCGTTCGCGCGCGAAGTGAACCTCACGCACGACGAATGGCGGCGAGGCATCGAGTTCCTCACGGCCACGGGCAAGAAGTGCGACGGCATCCGGCAGGAGTTCATCCTGCTGTCGGACACGCTGGGGCTTTCGATCGTGCTCGACGACATCAACCAGCATCACGACGAAGGCGCGACCGAAAGCAGCCTGCTCGGCCCGTTCTATCGCGATGGCGTGAAGGAATCGGCGTTCGGCGCGAACATCGCGCAAAGCGATGGCGAGCCGGTGTTCTTTCATGGCGTCGTCAGCGATGTGAGCGGAAAGCCCGTCGCCGATGCGCTGATCGAAGTCTGGCAGACCGCGCCGAACGGCATGTATGAAGGCCAGGACCCGGATCAGCCCGAAGGCAATCTGCGCGGGCGTTTTCGCACGAATGCGGATGGCGCGTACGCATTTCATTCGATCAAGCCGACGAGCTATCCGATTCCGACAGACGGTCCCGTCGGCCAGATGCTGCTCGCGACGGGCCGTCATCCGATGCGTCCCGCGCATATCCACTTTCGCATCGACGCGCCCGGCTACGAGTCATTGACGACCGCGCTCTATTCGTCCGACGATCCCTACGTGCACTCCGATGCGGTGTTCGGCGTGAAGCCCTCGCTCGTCATGGAGTATGTGAGCAAGGACGGCGGATACGACGCGGCGCGCGATTTTGTGCTGATCCCGCGAGGACGAGCGTGAGCCATTCCACATCGAACGATGTCTGCGCGCTCCACGACGTGCCCGACGGCGGCGGCCTCGAAGCCGCGCCATCGGTTCTCGTGCTGCGTCGCGGCGGCGAAGCGTGGGCGTATCGCAACGTGTGCCCGCACTTCTCGATACCGCTCAACTACGAACCGGATGCGTTCTGGACTTACGAAGGCGGACTGCTGATGTGCGCGCATCACAGCGCGATGTTTCGCTTCGAAGACGGTATGTGCGTCGATGGTCCCTGTCTCGGCGCGAGCCTCAGGCGGATTCCGATCCGCATCGAGAATGGCCGCGTGATGATCGAAGCCACGGACATCACATAGGATGGGCCGCGACGAAGCTCTTGTATGCGGCGTAGGTGGGCTTTTGCGTGAAGCCATCGTTCTTGAGCAGGCCGAACGCGCCTTCTCCGCCTATCGGATCGTCGTATAGCTCGTAGCTCTGGATCGATTCGATATCGTATGTCGATGCAAGCGCGACGAACTGCGCCATCATGCGGTTGCCGACGAGATAGGCCGCGATCTGCTGATCGGTGCCGTAGTTCGGACGCACGCCGAACTCGTTGATCCAGATCGGCTTGCCAAGCGACTTGAGTTCGGCGAGCACGTTATGACAGCCGGTGCCGCCGCATGCGTTGGTGATATCGCCCTGCTCGGAGTACCAGTGCCACGCGGTGATATCCCAGTCGACAACCGCATGCCCGATGCTGCCGTCGGGTTCCATGCCGGCCCCGAGCATCTTCTGGAAGCCGTAGTGCAGCCACGTGCCGCCGCCCATGATGATCTTGCCCGACGCATCCACGGACTTGATGCCCGCGATCATCCCGCGAATCACGCCGCGCAGGATTCTGAACTTCACGACATCGAACTGCTGCGGATAAACGCCATCCACATTGCCGATGAGCAGTTCCGCTTCCATCTCGTTCGTGACTTCGTAATACGGGTAGCGGCGCGAGGTCGCCGTCTGCTGCCCGAGTGCGAAGCCCGCGTTGTAGCCTTCGGTTTCGTTGTTGAACGTATCGATGCCCATGAGCATCACCGGATACACGGTGACGCCGCCGGCCGCCATCAGTTGAGCGACGCCCGCGAGCTTGTTCGCGGTGCCCTGGCTATACACCTCGTTTCGATACAGCTTCGCGCCCAGGTCCTGCAACTGCGAAAGCTGCAGCGCGAAGCTGGAGAGATCGTAGGCGCCGCCCTCGTTGTTGTGGCCGTTCACGCCGTAGAAGGGCCGGACGGTCGGAAGCGGCGTCGTGGTATTGCCGGCGTTCGAGGCCGACTCGGGCGCGCCGATGGCGGGCAACGACGCGCCGCTCGCCGGAGCGATGCTTTCGGTGGCGCCGTTGGCGGAAGGAGGACTCGTCGTGAGCTTCGATGTCCCTGTGCCCGAGGCCGGAAGATCCGTTGCCGGAACAGACACCGCCGAAGCGCCGCTGCGCGAGGCGTCCGAGGATGAGGCAGGGCCGCCGCCGCCACCGCCGCCGCATGCCGCAAGCAGCACGCTTGCCGCAGCAGCGAGCGCGACGGCCTTGCATCGAATGAAGGGCGAAGCCGGAATACCGGATTGAACGAAGTTCGTCATGTCAGATACGCACTACTAAATGGTCAACATCCATGTCCACGAAGTAGGCGCACGTTCCGCGAGTCGTCCGGGCGAACGCGGACGGACCGATGACGGACCTTCATCCCGCGTCGGACGCGAGGGATGGTGGAATGCTCGTCTAATAGCCCCGATGAGCCGCCCGGAGGAGGGTGCTGCCGGAAGGGGGCAAAGAGGAGACCGCGTCGAAGCCGGTCTCAATAGGGTTTACGGCGGGGATGGACGAGACTTGAACGCGTTTCGCGAGAAGCGAACGCTACGACCGCGCGGAATCGGAAATTTTTAGCCCGACAGCGGCCGGTCCGGTTCGAGCGCCGCGCCGCCGAGGATCGACGTGGCGTCGGCGCGCGCATTGTCGAGCTGCACGACGCTCGCCTGACGCGCCGCGAGCGCATCGCGGTTCGCGATCGCGGTGAAGATCGCCTTGTGACGCGGCAGCGACAGCGCGTGCGTGTTCGGATGACGGCTCGTGAGCTTGATCGATTCGCTGAGCGCGAGCGACAGCATGTTGCCGATGTACGCGAGCATGTCGTTATGCGTCGCCGTCATGATCGCGCGATGAAAAGCCAGATCCGGATCGAGCAGATCGGCGGCGGTTTGCGCGCCTTCCATGCGCTCATACGCAGCGCCGATACGCGCGATGTCTTCATCGGTGGCGGAGATGGCCGCGAGCGCGGCGGCGGCGGGTTCAATGATCTGGCGCACCGTCATCAGCGAGCGGAAGAACTCGCCTTCGGGAAGATGACTGATGGTCCACACGAGCACGTCGGGGTCGAGCATGTGCCACTCGTCGCGCGGGCGCACGACGCTGCCCACGCGCGGCTTCGACACGACGAGCCCCTTCGCGACCAGCACGCGCGTCGCCTCGCGCAGCACCGGGCGGCTCACGCCATAGCTTTCGCACAGCGTGGGCTCGGCGGGCAGACGCTCGCCCGGCTTGATGCCGCCGCTCACGATCCGCATGCCGAGTTCCTGCACGATGCGTCCGTGCATGCTCTTGCGTTGCTTGGGGTTGCGGTAATCCATGATGCGGCGCGCGCGGGGTCTAACCAGCGGTCGTCGCGCGCATCGCCCGATATTCCCGCCTCACGATATCCATCAACTCCGCGACCGACGTATTCGCGCTGCGCTGCTCGTAGGTCACGCGTCCGCGCTGCATCAACATGATGCGATCCGCGATGTCCAGCGTCTGCGCATAGTTGTGCATGATCATGATGATCGAGAGCCCGCCTTTCTCCTTCAGGCGCATCACGAGATCGATGATGAGCGCGGCCTCGCGCGCGCCCATCGCGGCGAGAGGCTCGTCGAGCAGCAGGATTCTCGCGTTCGAATGCACCGCGCGCGCAACCGCGATAGCCTGACGCTGGCCGCCCGACAAACGCTCGACGGGCAGATCGACGGAAGGCACATGCACGCCGATATCCTCGAGGCATTGCGCCGCGCGCTCGCGCATCTGCTTGTGATCGACGAGG
This sequence comes from Caballeronia sp. S22, assembly GCF_964261745.1. Lineage (NCBI taxonomy): Bacteria > Pseudomonadati > Pseudomonadota > Betaproteobacteria > Burkholderiales > Burkholderiaceae > Caballeronia > Caballeronia sp. S22. The sequence continues at coordinate 406,128 of NZ_OZ180037.1, forward strand.
CGCAACAGACGAGCAGGCCCGCCCCGCACGATCTCGCGATTGAGGAACATGTTGTGATAGATCGACAGCGAATTCGCGAGCGCGAGATCCTGATACACGCATTCGATGCCGAGCGCGCGCGCATGATCGACGGACTTGAGCAGCGTCTCCTCGCCGTGTACGGAAAGCGTGCCGCTCGTCTGCTGATGAAAGCCCGTGAGAATTTTCACGAGCGTCGACTTGCCCGCGCCGTTGTCGCCGAGAATGCCGAGAATCTCGCCTTTGCCGAGCGAAAGCGACACGCCGTCGAGCGCAGTGACCGCGCCGAAGCGCTTGACGAGGTTGTCGCCGCGCAGCGCGAGATCGGCGGATGCGGCGGGAGCCGTTAGCGGTTCTGCCATCACCGTGCTCCCTTGCGGCGGATGCGTCCGACGTGAATATTGAAGATCATCGCGGCGAGAATCGCACCTCCGAGAATGATGTTGAAGGTGAACGCGTTGATGCCGATCAGCGTGAAGCCGTCGCTGAGGATGCCGAGCACCGCCGCGCCGAGCAGGCCGCCCACGATCGTGCCCGAGCCGCCTGTCAACGGCGTGCCGCCGATCACGGCAGCGGCGACCGCGAGAAACATGATCTGATTGCCGCCCGCTTGCGGATCGATCGACGTGATGCGGAAGCTTTCGAGGATGCCGGTGAAGCCCGCGAGCACGGCGGCGATCACGAAGTTGCCGAGCCGAAGCCGGTTCACGTGGATGCCCGCCTCGCTCGCGCCGAGCGCATTCGCGCCCGCCGCCTGCGTGTGCAGACCCCAGCGCGTATGCCGCAGCAGCACGTGCATGACGAACGCGATCGCCACGGTCCAGATGATCTCGCTATAGCCCCACGCGCCCATCACGGCGGCGAACGCGGGCGAGCCGGGCGTCGCGGCGGGCGTGCCGCGCGAAACGGTCAGCGTAATGCCGTTGATCAGAAAGAGCGTGCCGAGCGTCGTCACGAACGAAGGCAGGCGCAAAAAGACCGTTACCGCCCCGTTCACGAAGCCGATGATCGCGGCCGCGATGAGTCCCGCGATCACCGCGAGCCACATCGGTGCGCCCGCATCGTTCGCGAAGACCATCATGAACGGCGCGAACGCGAACACCATGCCCGCCGAGAGATCGATGTCGCCGCCGATCATCAGCATGATCTCGCCGAACGCAATGATCGCGACCGGCGCAACGTACTGCGAGAGATTGACGAGGCTCGCGTTGCTGAGCAGGAAGTCGTGATTGACGAACTGGAAATACGCCGCGAGCAGCACGGCGACGAGCAGGATGCGCAACTCGGGCGCCCAATGCGACGCCCACGCACCGCGCGGACTGGCAGTCTGCGCGGGCGTGGTTGCTTTACGAGGTTCGTTCACCGTGTTCATCAGGACTTGATCGCGCCTTTCATCGGCACGATTTGCGGCTTGGTGGTCTTGCCTTCATAACGCGTCGAGGTGTTGAGATAAGGCTCGACCGTGTCCTTCGTCACGAACTTGAGACCCGTGTTGATATTTGCCGGCCCGACGAGCCCGCCCGACGCGAGGAACACGAACGCTTCCATCACCGTGTAGAAGCCCTGCACGTACGGCTGCTGGTCGATGGTGAAATCGAGGAAGCCTTCGTGGATGAGCTGGATGGTCTGCGGCAACAGGTCGAAGCCGCCGCCATGCACGCCCTTCGACGGCAAATTCGATTCCTTCATCACCTGCGCGACGCCCTGCGTGCTGCCCGCATCGACGGCGAACATGCCTTTCAGATCCTGGTGGCCAAGATAGAACGACTTGATCTTCGAGAGCTCTTCGTTGACGGTCGCGCCGGTCGCGACGGTCTGAATGTCGATCTTCTTGCCGGACTTCTTGATCGCATCGCTTGCGCCGTCGAGACGCGGCTGGATGTTCAATTGCCCCGGCGTCGCGATGAAGAGCGCGACCATGCCGCTGTCGATCATGCTCGCGATGCGCTCGCCCATCTGATAGCCCGACAAATACAGATCCTGCCCGATATACGCGAGCCGCGGATTGCTCTTGCCGCGCGGCGCGTCGGCGTTGTAAGCGAACACGGGAATGCCGGCGTCGAGCGCGGCCTGAATGGGCTTGTCGAATGCGTTCGGATCGACGATCGGCACGGCGATAGCATCGGCTTTCGCGGCGATCGCGGAATTCACCGCGCGCACCATTTCGCCCGCATCGGACGTGGCCGAGCCGGTCCACTGATAGTCCATGCCGAACATGGCGCATGCGTCCTGAATGCCGTACTGCGTCGGCACGAAAAACGGATTCGTCGTCACATGATTGACGAACACGATCTTCCATTTCTTGTGCTGCGGGAACGCCGCTTCGGCCGCCTGCGCGCTCGAGATCAGCCCGCCGCCACCCGTCACGCCGCCGAGCAGCGACAGCGCCGCGCCGAGCCCCGCGCCCTGCATGATGCCGCGCCGGCCCGCGCTGATGAGGCTGCTGTCTTTTGCGTCGTCATCCCGATCTTGCGCCATGTCTTCCTCCGTTCTCTTCTTCGTTGGTCGATGGGTCGACTCATCGTCGATCACGTTCAGATACTGGGTTCCACGGCATGTCGACCGCACGCCGCTTTCATGAATGAAAGACGGCAGTGTTGCGGAAGACGATGCGAGCAGTGTGCGAGAGGGCGATTCGAAAGCGCGGCGTGTTTGAACTAGTAATTGGGATCTGCGAAGCCCGCGCGCCGACTTCAATAGACAAACTATATGCAGACTGTTTTGACGTTGCGATTAGCGTTTTCCCGGTGCGTGTCATCGATATAGTCATGCTATTTATACAACTTTCTCGCAGAGTGAGCACAGCCATGAGCGCCCCCAAAACCAAGCTCCGCTCGGCCGCGTGGTTCGGCACCGCCGACAAGAACGGCTTCATGTACCGGAGCTGGATGAAAAACCAGGGCATTCCGGATCACGAGTTCGCGGGCAAGCCGATCATCGGCATATGTAATACGTGGTCCGAACTAACGCCGTGCAACTCGCACTTTCGCAAGATCGCCGAGCACGTGAAGCGCGGGGTGTATGAAGCCGGCGGCTTTCCCGTCGAGTTTCCGGTGTTCTCGAACGGCGAATCGAACCTGCGGCCCACCGCGATGTTCACGCGCAATCTCGCGAGCATGGATGTCGAGGAAGCGATACGCGGCAATCCCGTCGATGCCGTCGTGCTGCTCGTCGGTTGCGACAAGACGACGCCCGCGCTCCTGATGGGCGCGGCGAGCTGCGACGTGCCCGCGATCGTCGTGTCCGGCGGCCCGATGTTGAACGGCAAGCACCACGGCCGCGACATCGGCTCGGGCACCGTCGTGTGGCAACTGAGCGAGCAGGTCAAGGCGGGCAAGATTTCGATCCACGAATTCATGTCGGCGGAAGCGGGCATGTCGCGCTCGACGGGTACCTGCAACACGATGGGCACCGCATCGACGATGGCGTGCATGGCCGAAGCGCTCGGCGTCACGCTGCCGCACAATGCGGCGATTCCGGCCGTCGATTCGCGGCGCTACGTGCTCGCGCATCTGTCGGGCATGCGCATCGTCGAGATGGCGCTGGAAGATTTGCGTCTCTCGAAGCTGCTCACGCGCGAGGCCTTCGAGAATGCGATCCGCGCGAATGCGGCGATCGGCGGCTCGACGAATGCCGCGATTCACCTGAAGGCGATCGCGGGACGCATCGGCGTGAAGCTCGAACTCGACGACTGGACGCGCATCGGCCGCGGCACGCCGACGCTCGTCGATCTGCAGCCTTCGGGGCGCTTCCTGATGGAAGAGTTTTACTACGCGGGCGGTTTGCCCGCGGTGTTGAGACGTCTCGGCGAAGCGAACCTGATTCCGCATCCCGATGCGCTCACCGCGAACGGCCGCACGCTCTGGGAGAACGTGAAGGAAGCGCCGCTCTACAACGACGAAGTGATCCGGCCGATCGAAAAGCCGCTCGTCGCGGATGGCGGATTGTGCGTGCTGCGCGGCAATCTCGCGCCGAACGGCGCGGTGCTGAAGCCATCGGCGGCGACGGCCGCGCTTCTGAAGCATCGCGGCCGCGCGGTCGTCTTCGAGAATTTCGACGACTACAAGCAGCGCATCGCCGATCCCGATCTCGATGTCACGGCGGACTCCGTGCTCGTGATGAAGAACTGCGGGCCGAAGGGCTATCCGGGCATGGCCGAAGTCGGCAACATGGGCTTGCCGCCGAAGCTGCTGGCGCAAGGCGTGACGGACATGGTGCGCGTATCGGATGCGCGCATGAGCGGCACGGCGTATGGCACGGTGGTGCTGCACGTCGCGCCCGAGGCGCGCGCGGGCGGGCCGCTTGCGATCGTGCGCGATGGCGACTGGATCGAACTCGATTGCGACAAGGGCGTGCTGCGCATCGATATCGACGACGATGAAATCCGCACGCGTCTCGATGCGTGGCTTGCGGCGAAGAGCGAGATTCCCGAGGATCGCAGCGGCTATCGCAAGCTATATGTGGAGCACGTGCTGCAAGCCGACGAAGGTTGCGACTTCGACTTTCTCGTCGGCTGCCGTGGCGCGGAAGTGCCGAAGCATTCGCATTGAGCGCTCACTTGCGCGGCGTCCATGTCGCAATCGCGACGCCGAGCACCGCGACGCCCATCGCCCACCATGCGGCTGCCGGCAGCACTTCGCCGAGGAAGAAGTAAGACAGCACGGCCGCCGCGGGCGGGATGAAGAAGAACAGCGACGCCACTTGCGATACCTTGCCCGCGCGGGTCATCGCGAGCAGCAGCGTGATCGCGATCAGCGAATTGCCTATCACGAGATAGGCGAGCGTCGCGATGAACGTGGGCGTCCATTGCACTTGCGTGTGCTCGAAGGCGAGCGCCATCGGCGCGCAGAACACGAAGCCGACGCTGTATTGCACGAGGTTCGACGTGATCGGATCCTGCGCCGTGCCGAGCCGCTTCTCGTACAGCATTGCGCCCGTGATGCCGATGAGCGCGCCGATCGCGAGCAGCACCGGTCCGAGCGAATCCGCATGCAGCGGCCCGCGTGCGGCGATCACGCCCGCCGCGCCTGCGAGCCCGAGCAGCAGGCCGATCCAGCGTCGCACGCCGATTCGTTCGCCGACGAACTTCGGCGCGAGCACGCCGACGAGAATCGGCTGCAGGGACACGATCAACGCGAGCACGGAGGTCGCGATGCCCGCCGTCATCGACAGATAGCTGAGCCCGAAGTACATGACCTGCACGAGAAAGCCGACGACGCCGAGATGCAGCCACGCGCGCGCATTGCTCGGCCATCGCGGCCGCTTGATCGCGCATACGGCGAGCAGCACGCCGACGCTCAACGCAAAGCGTATCGATAGAAACGTGAGCGGCGACGCGTAGTGCAGGCCGGTCTTCGCAATCGGAAATCCCGCGGACCAGAGAAGCAGAAAGAGGATGGGTCCGCCGATGGTGAGCCAGCGGCGTTCGTTCTGCGTGCTGCTTGCTTCATTCCGGTCGATGCGCGGCGCCTGCGCCATGTTCGCGTCCTTGTTCGTGTGCAGCGAAAGTACCGATTGTAGTGGTCGAGACGACGCCGTCGAAGTGTGAGACATTCTGTGCTTACAACCTCATCGATTCGATCGAACGCTGAACCATGAACGACAACATCAACGAGGCGCCCGACAGCACCGCCGCACGCGTCGCGATGTGGCGCGCGCTGCACGCCGAAGCCGATGCGCCGCCGCATGTGCTGGAAGACCCCATCGGCCTCGAACTGCTCGCGCCCAATGCGAACTGGCGCGAACGCGGCGACATGAACCCGCAGTTCACGCGGCCTTTTCGCGCGTCGATCGTGGCGCGTGCGCGCTTCATCGAAGATCTCGTCACGGAAGCGCTCGATCGCGATGTCGCGCAGTACGTCATCCTCGGCGCGGGTCTCGACAGCTTCGCGCAACGCCGGCCGGAGATCGCCGCGCGGCTGAATATTTTCGAAGTCGATCCGCCGGGACCGCAGGCGTGGAAGCGTCGGCGTCTGATCGAACTCGGCTACGGCGTGCCGGAGCGGCTGCATTTCGTGCCCGTGGATTTCGAAGCGGGAGAATCGTGGCGCGAGAAGCTCGTGCAGAACGGTTTCGATGAGAGCAGGCCCGCAATCGTCGTATCGACGGGCGTCAGCATGTATCTCACGAAGGAAGCGAACGCCGCCACGTTGCGCGAAGTCGCGGGCTTTGCATCGGGATCGACCTTCGCGATGACCTTCCTGCTGCCGATCGAACTCGCGGACCCCGACGTGCGTCCGGGTCTGGAGATGGCGGAAAAGGGCGCGCGTGCGAGCGGCACGCCGTTCATCAGCTTCTTCACGCCGGCTCAAATTAAGGCGCTGGCTCACGATGCGGGCTTCAAGGACGCGCGCCACGTTTCGGCCGAGGATCTGACACAGCGATACTTCGCGAACAGAACCGATGGCCTGCGTCCGCCGAACAATGCCGAAGAACTGCTGATCGCCAACACATAGGCTTGCCATGCCGAAGATCGATCTCGCCGCCGTGCCCCGGATAAAAGGCTCGGGATATCCGCCGCCCTTCGATGCGCCGTGCGCCGATCGCACCCGCCAGCGTCTCGGCGAGGCGGGCGGTCTCGGCGATTTCGGCGTGAATCTGATGCATCTGCCGCCGGGCGGATGGTCGAGCCAGCGTCACTGGCATTCGCACGAGGATGAGTTCGTTCATGTTCTCGAAGGCGAACTGGTGCTGATCGAAGACGAAGGCGAAACGACCTTGCGCGCGGGCGATTGCGCGGCGTTTCCGAAGGGCACGGGCAACGGCCATCACATGATCAACCGTTCGGACAGGGTGGCCGTGTATCTTGAGGTCGGCAGCCGCGTGTATGAAGACCTCACGACCTGCTCCGATATCGACATGATGAGCGCCAACGCCGATGGCCGCTTCGTGCACAAGGACGGCACGCCGATCGATCCCGCAAAGCGCTAGTACGACTACCAGTGACAGACACCAAGCCTTCCGACCGCGCATCGCTGCTGCGCGAACTCGACAAGACGCCCGTATTCGATGTCGTCGTGATCGGCGGCGGCGCGAGCGGTCTCGGCACGGCCGTCGATGCGGCCTCGCGCGGTTACCGGACCTTGCTGCTGGAGGCGCGCGACTTCGCCAAGGGCACGTCGAGCAAGGCGACGAAGCTCGTTCATGGCGGCGTGCGTTATCTCGCGCAGGGCAACATCCCGCTCGTGCGCGAGGCGCTGCGCGAGCGCGGCCTGCTCGCGCGCAACGCGCCGCATCTCGTGCATGCGCTCGGCTTCGTCGTTCCGGCGTATCGCTTCGGCGACAAGCTGATCTACGGCGCGGGACTGAAGATGTACGACTGGCTCGCGGGCGCGTCGAACCTCGGCGCGAGCCGCAGCCTAAGCCTCGGGGAAACGCGGGCGATATCGCCGATGCTCGCCGATTCCCTCGACGGTCACGCTCTGCGCGGCGGCACGCTCTACTGCGACGGCCAGTTCGACGACGCGCGTCTCGCCATCGCGCTGATGCGCACGCTGTTCGATCTCGGCGGGCTCGCGCTGAACAATGCGGCCGTGCGCGGCATCGGTTTCGATCGCGCGGCGGGGCATCATCGCGTGTCGGTGACGGACGTCGAAACGGGCGATAGCCTCGACGTCGGCGCGCGCTGCCTCGTCAACGCGACAGGCGTCTGGGTCGATTCGATCCGCGCGATGGCCGAGCCCGGCGTGCGCCCGATCGTGGCGCCGAGCCAGGGCGTTCATCTCACGTTGCCGGGCCGCTTCCTGCAAAGCAACGACGCGATTCTCGTGCCGAAGACGAAAGACGGACGCGTGCTTTTCATGGTGCCGTGGCACGGCCACACGATCGTCGGCACGACAGATACGCCGCGTCAGGACTTGCCGCTCGACCCGCGCGCGAGCGACGAGGACATCGACTTCATTCTCGCGACGGCGTCGGATTATCTGTCCGTGAAGCCTTCGCGCGACGATGTCCTGAGCGTATGGGCGGGCCTTCGTCCGCTCGTGAAGGCCGACTCGAACGCATCGACGGCGGCGCTCTCGCGCGAACATACGATCGAAATGAACGCGACGGGCATGATCACCGTGACGGGCGGCAAGTGGACGACGTATCGCCTGATGGCGCAGCAGGTTATCGATCTGGCCGTCGCGAAGCGGCTGTTGCCGGAGGCGCCATGCCGCACGGCGTCGTTGCCGCTGCATGGCGCGACGGCGGAGCAGCACGGCCATTACGGTTCCGATGCAGCCGCTATCGAACGTCTGCCCGGCGCGCATAACGTGCTGGTGAAGGCCAGCGGGCTGACCGAGGCGCAGACGCGCTTCGCGGTTCGGGCCGAACTCGCGCGCTGTGTCGAAGATGTGCTGGCGCGGCGCAATCGTGCGCTGTTTCTCGATGCCGCCGCCGCCCGCGACGCCGCGCCGGAAGTCGCCCGGATCATCGCGGAAGAGCTGGGACGAAGCGCGCAGTGGCGAGCCGAAGAGATCGCGCGTTTCGATGACTTCGCGCGCACCTGGATGTTGTCGTAGCGGCTCGATTTCCCCGGCCGGCGCGCGTGCGCCCTCGGGGAAACGCCTACTGCCCGATTTAACCCGCCATTACCCTTTGCGCGCGCCGCTTCCTACACTTGACTCACAAGGAGGAGGCGCCCATGTCGAAACTCATTCACACGATGATTCGCGTGCAGGATCTGCAACGCTCGCTCGATTTCTATCAGAAGGCTTTCAATCTCGGCGTTGCGCATCGGCTGGATTTTCCGGACTTCACGCTCGCCTATCTCCGCAACGATGAAACGCACGCCGAGCTCGAACTCACCTGGAACAAGGGGCGCGCCGAACCTTATACGCATGGCGACGGCTACGGCCATGTCGCGGTGAGCGTGCCGGATGTGAAGACGGAGCGCGAGCGTCTCATCGGCCTGGGGCTTACGCCCAACGACGTGCGCGAGTTCAAGAACGACGACGGCTCGCTGATCGCGCGATATTTCTTCATTCAGGATCCGGACGGTTACAAGATCGAAGTGCTGGAGCGTCACGGGCATTACGAGTAGTCACGGCGGCACCGCGGGACCACATACAAAAGTTGTTGCAGCACCCCACAAGGAGAGAGACATGCGAGACACGATCATTCCGATCGTCGCGCAGCGGCGCGCGCACGATGCTGGACATCATCACGATCACGATCACGATGAAATCGCCGCCGCCCCGCCGAAGATCGCACTGACACGACGCGAATTCCTGCGCGGCACCGGCGTGCTGGTCGGCACGATCGCCGCGACGTCGATTTTCGCGAGTCTCGCGCCGAGCCGCGTCTGGGCGCTCGAAATGCAGGGGCTCAGCACGCATCAGGGCGAGGTGCTGCTGCAGGTGACCCGGCAGATCTATCCGCACGCGACGCTCGATGACGCTGTCTACGCGCTCGTCGTCAAGGATCTCGATGCCAAGGCGAAAGCCGATCCCGCAGTGCGTCAACAACTCGCCGACGGCGTCGCGCAACTCGATGCGAAAGCCGGCGCCGACTGGACGAAGCGCGGCGCGAACGACAAGGCGCAGGACGTCGCCGCGCTCGCGGGCACGCCGTTCTTCAGCACGGTTCGCAGCACGGCCGTGGTTTCCCTGTACAGCAATCCGCTGGCCTACGAGCACTTCGGCTATGGGGCGTCGAAGGGCGATGGCGGCTATCTCTATCAGGGCTTCAATAACCTGACGTGGCTGCCCGATCCGCCCGCGGCCGACAGCGGCCCGATTCCGAAAGACAGCTAACCCATCAGAGCGATCCGACGGAAAACGGAGACAGACATGTATACGGACAACAAGGTGCAGTTCAGACACACCGACGATCACGTCGTGGTCATCATCGGATCCGGGGCGGGTGGCGGGACGCTCGCCAACGAACTCGCGCAGAAGGGCGTCGACGTGGTCGTACTCGAAGCGGGCGCGATGCACACGCAGGGTGATTTCGCGACGGAAGAGTGGAGCGCGTTCAAGCAGCTCTCGTGGCTCGACAATCGCACGACGTCGGGTAACTGGCGCGTCGCGAAGGACTTTCCGAACCTGCCCGCGTGGATCTGCAAGACGGTAGGCGGGACCACCGTTCACTGGGCGGGCGCGAGCCTGCGCATCCAGCCGCACGAGTTCAAGGCGAAGACGACCTACGGCGACGTGCAGGACGCCAATCTGCTCGACTGGCCGGTCACGCGCGCGGAACTCGATCCTTACTATGACCGCGCCGAGAAGAAGATGGGCGTGACGCGCACGAACGGCAATACGGGCCTGCCGGGGAACAACAATTTCAAGGTCATGTCGGCGGGTGCAACGAAGCTCGGCTACAAGGAGTGCAACACCGGCCACATGGCGATCAACAGCACGGTGCGCGACGATCGCACGCACTGCTTCCAGCGCGGTTTCTGCTTTCAGGGCTGCCGCACGGGCGCGAAGTGGTCGACGCTCTACACCGAGCTGCCGCGCGCGCAGGCGACGGGCCGCATGGAACTGCGCCCGCAGTCGCATGTCGTCAAGATCGAGCACGATGCGCGCGGCAAGGCGACAGGCGTCGTCTACTACGACAAGGACGGCAAGCTGCAGCGGCAGAAGGCGCGCGTCGTCGCCGTGGCGGGCAATGCGATCGAGACGCCGCGCCTGTTGCTCAACTCGCATTCGAGCAAGTTCCCCGATGGCCTCGCGAACGGCTCGGGCCAGGTGGGCCGCAACTACATGCGGCACACCACAGGCTCGGTCTATGGCGTGTTCAACGACAAGGTCGAGATGTACAAGGGCACGACGATGGCCGGCATCATCGAGGACGAATCCGTGTTCGATCCGAAGCGCGGCTTCGCGGGCGGCTATCACCTGGAGACGCTTTCGCTCGGGCTGCCGTTCTACGCGGCGTTTCTCGATCCGGGCTCCTGGGGGCCGAACTTCGCGGCAGCGATGGATCAGTATCAGTACACGGCGGGCATGTGGATCGTCGGCGAGGACATGCCGCGCGAATCGAACCGCATCACGCTCAATACCGACGTGAAGGATCAGTACGGCCTGCCGGTGCCGAACGTTCACTTCGACGATCATCCGAACGACGAAGCGATGCGCGAGCACGCGTACAAGCAGGGCAGCGCGGTGTACGAAGCGGCGGGCGCGAAGGCGACGTATCTCGTGCCGCCGTATCCATCGACGCACAATCTCGGCACGGTCCGCATGAGCGCGAAAGCCAGCGATGGCGTCTGCAATTCGCACGGCCAGACGCACGAAGTGGCGAACCTGTTCATCTCCGATGGCAGCCAGTTCACGACGGGCGCCGCGGAAAACCCGACGCTCACGATCGTCACGCTGGCGATCCGGCAGGCGGATTACATCGCCGGGCAGATGAAGCAGCGCAGGGTTTGACGCGATTGCCGGTCGACACGTAGCGGAGTAGCTTTTTCAGTTGGCCGTCGTGCGCGCGCGCGGCGGCCCGTTTTGTGGAGGCTTTCGTCATGTGTGGGGTGTATATCAACGCCGACCCGATCCTCTATGAATCGCGCACGCGTTCGCTGCGCATTCATGGCGTGATCACGACGGTCCGGCTCGAAAATCTGTTCTGGGACGTGCTGCAGGAAATTGCCGGGCGCGAAAATCTGACGACGAGCCAGTTCGCCGTCAAGCTCTACGACGAATTGATCGCGTTGCGCGGCGAGGTGCCGACCAACTTCGCGTCGTTTCTGCGCGTGTGCTGTCTGCGCTATCTGTCGATGCGAGAGGCGAAGCAGAATGCGGAGAGCGAGGCGGCGGGGGCGGTTGCGTTGCGGGTTTTGAAAACCGGGTAGGGTTGGCGCGTTCGAACGCGGATGGGACGCGGGGTCGCTGCGCCCCTCACCGTTCCACCGCGACAATCGCCATCATCGGCCGCTCGACCTCTTCCTCCAGCGCGGGCATCGCGCTGAGCTGCTCTTGCGTCGGTCCCCACTCGATCAACCGTCTGAGCCTAAATCCGCAATCGATGAGCGTATTGACGAGCGTCCCCATCGTCCGATGCTGCTTCACGACGCCTTCCGCGAGCCAGTTCGTCACGCGCGCGCCTTCGTTCTGGTAACCGTCGAGCGGCCAGATCTTGCGTCCATCGCGGTCCACATCGAACGCGGGATTGCGCGGCGCCATATAAATCGGATGCTCGATCGAGAAAACGAGCCTGCCGCCCGGCACGAGCGCCCGACGAATCGCAAGCATCAGGCGCCGCAGATTCTCTATGTAATGAAACGCGAGCGAGCTATACACAAGCTCGAAACTCGAATCGGCCAATTCGATGCTTTCCAGATCGCCGAGCCGATACACAACCGCCGGATGCGCATTCAACGCTCCGGCCCGTTCGAGCATCTTCTCCGACACATCCACACCCGACACATGCGCCGCGCCATGTTCGGCCGCCCATCTACAGAACCATCCATATCCGCATCCCAGATCGAGCACGCGGAGCCCGCGCATCTCCGGCAAGAGCGCGCGCAGCGCGGGCCATTCCGGCGCGCCATCGAGCCCGTGAATCGATCGATTCAGCCGGCTATAACCCGAAAAGAAATCCGGGTCGTCGTAAATGTTCTGCGTCATGCGGGCAACTCCAGGCAAACAGGGGTATCTGCGAATTTTGCGCGTTGCTGGCACGATTCCCCTCACGCTGCTAGATTACCGTGCAACAGAATCGTTGATCGAGAGACTACGATGGCTGACAAACCCGCTTCCCCCCGTTCGCCCCTTCCCGCGCTGATCCTCATCGCGGCCGTCGTCGTCGTGCTGGTCGCGGCCTTCGCCTACACGGGAGGTTGGCTCACGCCGAATCGCCTCACGCCGGCGAAGATCGTCGGCAGCCTGGCGCCGCCCGGCGGCGCGGTGCCGGGGTTCAGGCGCAATCACGCGAAGGGCATCTGCTTCACCGGCGATTTCGAATCGAACGGTTCGGGCGCGGCGCTCTCCAAAGCGAAAATGTTCATGCCGGGCACGTATCCCGTCACGGGCCGGTTCAATCTCGCGACGCCGGACCCGAAAGCATCCGACGCAATGGCCCGTGTGCGCGGCCTGAGCCTGCGCATCGTGATGCCCGATGCAAGCGAGTGGCGCTCCGCGATGATCGACGCTCCGTTCTTCCCCGTCGCGACCCCGCAGGCCTTCTACGACCTGCAGCGTGCGCTCGCGAACAAGAACGACCCCGAGTCCATGCAGAAATTCGCCGCCGCGCATCCGGAAATCGGCGCGTTCGGCGCCTGGGCGGGCAGCGCGCCGTGGACGGCCTCGTATGCGGACGAGCGCTACAACAGCCTGAACAGCTTCGTCTTCACGAATGCGGAAGGACAGGATCAGACGGTGCGCTGGTCCTTCATTCCCGCCGCAAAGCCCGAGAACCTGACACCGGACGAGCTGAAGCAGAAGGGCGCAAATTTCCTCGATGCCGAGATCACGCAGCGCGTGCAGAGCGGGCCGCAACGCTGGGCGATGGTCGTCACCGTCGCCAATCCCGGCGATCCCACCGCCGACCCGAGCAAGGCGTGGCCCGAAGACCGGCACACGGTGGAAGTGGGCACGCTCGTCGTCAAGGCCATCGAGCCCGAGCCCGACGGTGCGTGCCGCGATATCAACTTCGACCCGACCGTGCTGCCATCCGGCATGCGCGTGTCCGACGATCCCTTCCCCGCCGCGCGCTCGGCCGCGTATTCCGTATCGTTCAATCGACGCACCGCCGAGGACAAGGACTACCCGCACACGCCCGCGCAAGGAGCCAAGCCATGAACGCGATCAACGAGCGGTTCTCGCCGCTGCAACGCGCCCTGCACTGGATCATGGCGATATGCATTCTCGCGATGCTGTTCATCGGCGTTGGCATGGTGTCGACAGTGAAGCCGGACTATCTGACGCTCGTGTCCATCCACAAGCCGCTCGGCATCGCGATACTCGTGCTCGCGCTGATTCGTCTCGCGGTGCGAATTGCGCGCGGTGCGCCGCCGCTGCCCGCGAACATGCCCGAGCCGATGAAGCTCGCCGCGCATCTCTCGCACTACGCTTTTTATGCGCTGATGATTGCGTTGCCGCTGCTCGGCTACGGGATGCTGTCGGCGGCTGACTATCCCGTCGTGATCTGCGGCTGGCGCTTGCCGTCGCTTCTTCCTCATAGCAATTCATTGCACACGCTGCTCTGGAACGCGCATCGCTTTCTCGCGCTGTGCTTCTTCGCGTTGATCGTCGTGCATCTCGCGGCCGCGCTGTTTCATGCGCTCGTGCGACGCGACGGCGTGTTTCATGCGATGGCCCCGTGGAAGTGAGCGCGCAGGCTCAAGGGCGCCGCTGCTGCACGACCTGAGCCAGCGCCCGCACGCCCGGCTCGATCAGCTCCGCGCGTATCGCTGAAAAGCCCATGCGGAAGCATCGCTGACCATCGGCGGGATCGGCGAAGAACACGCTGCCCGGTTCGATCAGCACGCCGAGCGCTTGCGCGTCTTTCGCGAGGCGCGTCGCGTCGAGCCACGGCGGACCTTCGACCCAGCACGATGCGCCGCCCGTCACCTTCGATGCACGCAACTCCGGCAGATGCGTGGCGAGCGCATCCATCAGCACTTCGGCGCGCTCCTTGTAGACGCGCCCGAGCTTGCGCAACAGCGTGTCGTGATGACCGAGCGCGAGAAAAGTCGCGAAGGCGCGCTGAATGTAGGCGGCCGGATGCCGGATCATCAGTCGGCGCAGCGCGCGCAATTCGCGTATCAAGGTGCGCGGCGCGACGATATACCCGAGCCGCAACCCCGGCGCGAGCGTCTTCGACAACGAACCGATATACACGACGCGCTCCGCCGTATCGAGGCTCTTCAACGCCGGATGCGGCGTGCCGGAAAACGTGTTCTCGCTCTCGTAGTCATCCTCGATGACGATGAAATCGTGCTTCACCGAAAGATCCAGCAGCCTGCGCCGCCGCTCGATCGGCATCGTCACCGTAGTGGGGCATTGATGGCTCGGCGTGACATACACGTAATCGCACTGGGCGATCACGCTTTCATCGTCGATGACCACGCCGTCTTCATCGACCTCCAGCGGAACGATTTGCGCGTTGTGATGCTGGAAGATATTGCGCGCATCGGGATAGCCGGGGTTCTCCATGCCGACTTTCGTTTGCGTCGCGCAAAGCAGATCGCCCATCAGATACAGCGCCTGTTGACAGCCGTTCGTGACGACGATCTCGTCGGGCATCGCGAACACGCCGCGGCGCGGCAGCACGCGCGTGCGAATTTGTTCGACGAGCGTCTCGTCGTCGCGTTCGATCAGATCGGGCGCCCAGTTGCGGATCTCCATCACCGACAGCCCGTGCATGCAGCTCTCGCGCCAGTCGCTCGTCGGAAACAGTTCGGTATCGAATTGCCCGTAAATGAAGGGATATTCGTAGCTCTGCCAGTTCGACGGCTTGACGATATTGCGCTGATGCGAGGGCGCGTGCCGGATGCGCGCGCTCCAGTCGGGATGACCTTGCTGTGCATCGATGGCCGTCGTGTCGGCGACGCCCGTCGCGGTGAAGCCGCGCTGCAATTCATCGGTCGCGGGATTCACGAAATGGCCGCTGCGTTCGCGCGACACGAGATAGCCTTCTTCGACGAGTTGCTGATACGCGAGCACGACGGTATTGCGCGACACGTTGAGCTGATCGGCGAGTTCTCGGCTCGAAGGCAACGCGGAATCGGGCGCGATATGACCGCTCAGGATCGCATTGACGATCATCTGACGGATCTGGTTCTGCAGGCTCATCCCCGAGACCCGCGAACGTTCGAAAAGCTGCGCCCAAAGCGTGGCGGCTGGGCGGGTGGGCATGCATGTCTCCTGCGAAATGTTCTGGTGATATCCAGATATTACGTGCGGCTTGCACCGCTTGCCAGTGCAACAAAAAGCCGCCGCGCCGATGGTCCGGCGCAGCGGCTGTCGATGTTCACGCGAGAAGGATCAGCCCACGGAAAACGCCATCTCACGCCGCTGCCTCAATCCGACCCATGCCGCCGACAGCGCACTGATGATGCCCGCCGCGAGGCAATATCCCGCGATCATCCACGGATCGCCGCCGTTGCGCTGCAAGAGCCAGGTCGCGACGATCGGGCTGATGCCGCTCGCGAAGATGCCCGAGAACTGATACACGAACGATATGCCCGAATAGCGCACCTTCGCATCGAAGAGTTCGGAGAAGAGCGCGGCTTCCGGACCATAGATCGATGCATACACCACGCCCAGCGGAATCACGACCGCGAGCCACGCGAGCATCGTGTTGCCGCCGCTGTTTTTCATCAGCCAGAAGCCGAAGAACGCGGAGAGTCCCGTCGCGAGCGAGCCCCAAAAGTAGATGCGTGCACGCCCGACGCGGTCCGAAAGGCGCCCGAAGAACGGAATCGTGAAGATCATCACGAACGCGGCGACCATCACGCCGAGCAGCGCATCGGTGCGTTGCAGATGCAGCGTCCCCGTGAGATACGAAATCGAGAACACGCCGAACACATTGAAGAACACGCCGTCGATGAAACGTGCGCCCATGCCCGCGATCGTGTTGCCGGGATACTTCGAGATCACTTCGAGGATAGGCATGCGCACTTCGCTGCCCGTCTTCTGGATGCGCGCGAATTCCGGCGTTTCCATCACGTTCAGGCGGATATACATGCCGATGACCACGAGCGCGAACGACAGGAAGAACGCGACGCGCCAGCCCCACGCAAGGAACTGCGCATCGGTCAGCGTGAGCGACAGCCCCGCGACGACACCCGACGAAAGACACAGCCCGAGCGCGAGACCGATCTGCGGAATGCTCGCGTAAAAGCCGCGCTTGTTCTCGGGCGCATATTCGAAGGCCATCAGCACCGCACCGCCCCATTCACCGCCGAGTCCGATGCCTTGCAGCACGCGCAGGAACAGCAGCAGCGAAGGCGCCCAGATGCCGATCTGCGCATACGTCGGCACCATGCCGATCAACACCGTCGCGACGCCCATGATCGTCAGCGTCATCACGAGCATGCTCTTTCTGCCGACGCGATCGCCGAAATGGCCGAAGATCACGCCGCCCAACGGCCGGCTCAGAAAGCCGACGGCGAACGTGCCGTAGGCGAGCATCGTCGAGATGAGCGGATCGCTGCTCGGGAAATACAGCTTGTTGAAGACGATGCCGGCGACCACGCCGTATAGAAAAAAATCGTACCACTCGATTGTCGCGCCGATGAGGCTGGCGACGACGACCTTTCTCATCTGCTTGCCATCGGTTCGGGGCAGTGCGTTCATGGTTGTCTCCTGATGTGTTTGAGACTTGTGTTCAGTCTCTCTGGCCTGCGTGGGCCACGGGTTTTTCCACAACGACTTCGGGTACGTCTTCCACGCGCGTGACGTGCTGATAGCGCCGGTCTTCGAGAATCATGTCGGCGGCTTTCTCCGCGATCATGATGACGGGGGCGTTCGTGTTGCCCGACACCAGCTCCGGCATGATCGACGCATCGACCACGCGCAGGCGTCCGATGCCGCGCAGCTTCAGGCGTTCGTCGACGACCGCGAGCGCGTCGCTGCCCATCTTGCAGGTGCCCGCCGGGTGATAGATCGACTGGCTGAACTTGCGCGCGACATCGAGCAGCTCGGCATCCGTCTGGTACTGCGAACCGGGAATGAACTCCGACACGATGTGCTTCGCGAGCGAAGGCGCGGCGGCGATGCGGCGCGCCACCTTGATGCCGCCGATCACGACGGGATGATCGCGTTCGTCGGAAAGATAGTTCGCGTGAATCGCCGGATAGTTCAGCGGATCGTTCGAGCGGATCTCGACGCTGCCGCGGCTGTGCGGCCGCAACTGACACACCGACGACGTGAACGCCGAGAACGGATGCGCGCCCTGGCCGGGTTTGTCGGCGGAAAGGGGCTGCATGTGAAACTGGATGTCGGGACGCGCGACGTCCGGCGACGAGCGCGTGAAGATCGCGACCTGACTCGCCGCGAGCGTGAGCGGCCCGGTGCGCGATAGCGCGTATTGCAGACCGACCAGCGCCTTCTTCAGCGGATTGTTGACCTCGTCGTTGAGCGTGCGCTCGCGCGTCTTGAAGACGAGCCGCACTTGCAGATGATCCTGGAGATTGCGGCCGACGCCGGGCAGCTCGTGCCTGACCTGTACGCCCGCATTGTTCAGCACGCTCGCGGGACCGATGCCCGAGTTCTGCAGAATCTGCGGCGAGCCGATTGCGCCGGCCGCGAGAATCACTTCGACGCGTGCACGAACCGTCTTCACGACGCCTTCATGCACGTACTCGATGCCCGTCGCTTCCTTGCCGTTGAACACTACCTTGCGGGTCTGCGCACGCGTCTGCACGATGAGATTGCGGCGATCGCGCACCGGCTTGAGAAAGCCCTTCGCGGTGCTCCAGCGAAGACCCTTATAAGCGGTCTGCTGAAAATAGCCGACGCCTTCCTGCGTCGCGCCGTTGTAGTCCGTGTTGAACGGGATGCCGATCTCCTGCGCCGCCGCGATGAAGTGATCCGCGATCGGGCGACGCAAACGCAGGTCCGATACCTTCAATGGCCCGCCCGCGCCGTGATACTCGCTCGCGCCGTGCTCCTGATCTTCCGACTTCTTGAAGTAGGGCAGCACGTCCCTATAACTCCATCCGGCGTTGCCGAGCTCGGCCCAGCGGTCGTAGTCTTCACGCTGGCCGCGCACATAGAGCAGCCCGTTGAGCGAGCTGGAGCCGCCGAGCACCTTGCCACGCGGCCAGTCGATGCTGCGTCCGGCGACCGCATCGTCCGCTTCGGTGCGATAACACCAGTCGAGCTCGGGATCGTGCATCGTCTTGAAGTAGCCGACGGGAATATGAATCCACGGGCTCGTGTCTGGGCCGCCCGCTTCTAGCAACATGACGACGTTGGACGGGTCGGCGCTCAGACGGTTGGCCAGCACGCAACCCGCTGAGCCCGCACCGACGATGACGTAATCGACTTCCTGCTGCATGACACCTGTCTCCTGAAGTCTTCTTTTGGAACGAATCGTTTCGTTTGCGTTTCGTTCAATGTGGAAGAAGCGGGCAAGGAAGCCAAGAGAAAAGCGCGGAAGCTCGCGAAAGTGAAACGGAAAATGCGAAATCCGATTCAGAAGCAGGAGGGCGGTTCGGGTTGTCCCTGAGATTAATTCGCCATCCGAAATATCGATGCTGCGGCGCGTCAGAAGGTCGCCGTGAGATCGGCAGCGGCTTCCTGAAGACGCGGCACGAAGGTCAGCGCGCGCGACAGCGCCATGCGCGACACCGGACCATGCACGGCGATGGCCGCGATGCATTTGCCGCGCGAATCGAACACCGGCACGGCGACGCACGCGATGCCCAGCACGAACTCCTCGTTATCGACAGCGATGCCCTTGTGCGCGATGCGATCCAGTTCCGCTTCGAGCAGGTTCGGATCGTCGAGGGTGTTCGGTGTGAAGCGTTCGAGCCGCATCGCGCGGATGAGCGCGGCGCGTTCGTCGCGCGGCATCGTCGAAAGAAGGAGCTTGCCGCTCGCGCTGCAATGCGCGGGCACGTGCGAGCCGGGCTTGAGTTCGAGCCGCAGCGCCCACGGCGATTCGCAGCGGTCGAGATAGAGCACCTGCGTGTCGTGCAGCGTGCTCAGGTTGCAGGTCTCGCCGAGATCGGCGACGAGACGCTCCAGAATCGCGTGGCGCTGACGCCTGGCGCCGCTGTGCATCATCACGTCGACGCCGAGCCGTTCGAGGCGCGGGCCGATCACGTACGCATTCTTTTGTCCCGGCTCACGCGCGACGAAGCCGCCCGCTTCGAGCGATTGCAACATGCGATGCAGCGAGGCCTTCGGCTGCCCGATGATGTTCGCGAGTTCCGCGAGCGACAGCGCGCCCTTCGCCGCGACGAGATGTTCGAGCACGCTGAACGCGCGCAGCGTAGGCGTGTCCGTGCGCGCGGCGTGGTCGATGAGCGCCGCGCTTTCCGTCGATTCAGGTTGAACGAACGCTTCGGTATCGGCTCGCGTATCCATGATGCGCACTCACGCCGTCTGATGCCGCGCGGCCTGCGCCTGCACGCAGGTCACGGCGATCACGTGATAGATATCGTCGGCGCTGCAGCCGCGCGACAGATCGTTGGCAGGTTTGGCGAGCCCTTGCAGCAAGGGTCCGATAGCCTTCGCGCCGCCGATGCGCTCCGCGAGCTTGTAGCCGATGTTGCCCGCTTCGAGACTCGGGAAGATCAGCGTATTCGCGTGGCCTTCGATCTGCGAGTGATGCACCTTGCGCATTGCGATCTCCGCGACGATCGCCGCATCGAGCTGCACGTCGCCGTCGATGGCGAGGACGGGGCGCGCTTCCTTCACGCGCCGCGTCGCATCGATAACCTTGTCGACGGCTGCATGGTGCGCGCTGCCGCTCGTCGAGAACGACAGCATTGCGACGCGCGCATCTTCCATCAGGAGGCTGCGCGCACTGTCGGCGGCGGCCAGCGCGATTTCGGCGAGCTGCTCTGCATTCGGCTCGACGACGAGCGCGCAATCGGAAAAGATGAGGCCGCCTTTCATCGTATGGAAAGGCTCGCACAGCATCATCAGAAAGAAACTCGAAACAAGCTTGAACGAAGGCCGCACGCCGATGATCTGTATCGCGTTGCGCACGACGTCCGCCGTCGTGTTGACCGCGCCGGACACGGAGCCGTCCGCCTCGCCCGTGCGCACCATCAGGTTCGCGAAGCAGAGCGGATCGAGCACGGCGGCGCGCGCCTGATCGGGCGTCATGCCTTTCTTCTCGCGCAGCGCGAAAAGCTCCTCCGCGAAGCGTTCGGTATGTGAGGAATGAGAAGGATCGATCACGTCGATGCCTTCGAGATCGATGCCCGCGCCATCCGCAATCTGAAACGCACGCGCTCGCGCGCCCACGAGCACGATGCGCGCGATGCCTTCCTTGTGCGCGCGTTCCGCCGCCTGAAGCACGCGCGTGTCTTCGGCTTCGGAGAGGACGATACGCATCGGCAGGTCGCGAGCCTGATCGATGATGCGATGCATGGCTTTCATGTCGGGCTCACTGTCATGGTTAAGAAAACGCCGCTCCGGGCGCGGAGCGGCGTGGCGCAGGACTTAGACGTAGTCCTTGTACTTGTCGAGCGTGCGCACCGGCTTCGAGAGTGCGTCGCGGCGGAACGGATCGCCGAGTTCGCGCGTGCACATGATCTCGATGATCGTCGTCTTGCCGTGATTCATCTGCAGATCGATGGCCTTCTTCAGCGCAGGCCCGACATCCTCCAGCTTGTCGACGACGATGCCTTCCGCGCCCATCGCCTTCGCGATCTCGGCGAAGCTCTGGTTGTCGAGCTCGCCCGCAACGAAGCGGCGATTGTAGAAGTCCACCTGATTCTTCTTCTCCGCGCCCCACTGACGGTTATGGAACACGACAGCCGTCACCGGAATGTTATGGCGCACGCAGGTCATGGTTTCCATCAGGCTCATGCCCCAGGCGCCATCGCCTGCATACGAGACGGCCGGACGATGCGGTGCCGCAACCTTCGCGCCGATGATCGTCGGGAACGCATAGCCGCAGTTGCCCCAGCTCATCGCCGCGAAGAAGCTGCGCGGCTTGTTGAAGCGCAGATAGCTGTTCGCGACCGAGTTGATGTTGCCGATATCGGTCGACACCATCACGTCTTCCGGCATCGCCTTTTCGAGCTCGCGCAACACCTGACGCGGATGCAGATACTGGCCGCCGCTGAAGGGCTTCTCGCTCTTCTGCTCTTCGATCATGTCGAGGCTGTACGGATCGCGCTCGTGCGTCCATTCGTCGAGTTCCTTCTCCCATGCGGCCTTTTCCGTGGCGATGGTCTTCGCGCGGGCGTCCTTCGTCGCATCGCAATCGAGCTTGCGATCGGCGAGCCGCTGCGTGAGCGCGATGGCCGTCGCCTTCGCATCGCCGCAAATACCGACGGAAATCTTCTTCACGAGGCCGAGCATCTTGTGGTCCGCGTCGATCTGGATGACCTTCGCTTCCTTCGGCCAATAGTCGAGGCCGTGCTGCGGCAGCGTGCCGAACGGTCCGAGCCGCGAGCCGAGCGCGATCACGACATCGGCCTGGCTCAGCAGCTTCATCGCGGCCTTCGAGCCTTGATAACCGAGCGGGCCGCACCACAGCGGATGATTCGCCGGGAACGAGTCGTTGTGCAGATAGCTGTTGACCACCGGCGCGCCGAGACGCTCGGCGAGCGCTTTACATTCCTCGATGGCATCGGACATCACCACGCCGCCGCCCGAGATGATGACGGGGAATTTCGCTTCGGCGAGCAGATCGGCGGCTTCGTTCAGGCTCTGATCGCCGCCGGGGCCGCGATCGAGACGCTGCGGCTTCGGAATCTCGACCTTGACCTGGCCGTAGAAGTAGTCGCGCGGAATGTTGAGTTGCGTCGGGCCCATCTCCGACATCGCGCGGTCGAAGCAGCGTGCCGTGAACTCGGCCATGCGCGCCGGGTGCGTCACGTGGCCCTGATACTTCGTGAATTCCTGGAACATCGGCAATTGCTTCGCTTCCTGGAAGCCGCCGAGGCCGATGCCCATCGTGCCCGCTTCCGGCGTGACGATCACGACCGGGCTGTGCGCCCAGTACGCCGCCGCGATCGCCGTCACGCAATTGCTGATGCCGGGGCCGTTCTGACCGATCACGACGCCGTGACGGCCCGACACGCGCGAATAGCCGTCAGCCATGTGGCCCGCGCCCTGTTCATGCACGACCGGGATCAGGCGGATGCCGGCGGGCGCGAAGATGTCCATCGCGTCCATGAAGGCCGAACCCATGATGCCGAACATCTCGGTCACGCCGTTGGCGGCGAGCGTTTCGACGAATGCTTCGGAAGGGGTCATCGACTGCGGACCGGCGGGCGTCGCGCTGGCGGCGGCGAGAGTGGTCTGGGAAGGACGGGCTTGGTCGTGCTCGCTCATGAGTGTCTCCGGGTGAAATAAATCGGAACGTTTGGTTCCGGAATATGTATCGTGAAGACATCGTAGGACGAGCCGATTTCCGCGTCAACCAGTTTTTCAAATAAATGGAATGTTTTGTCTCTAAAAAATTCGGAATTTTTAGCGATGGTGAGCGGGAAGCGCCGCCGGGGCCCGCGCGGCGGGCGTCTCGGCGGGAGAGTGGACTAGCGCGCTGCGGGGCGCTGGCGCGCCATGAGCGTCAGTCCATCGGAGGAATCAACGAGCGTTGCGAGCTTCACGGCGGTCTCGCGCAACTGCGGAACCGCCTGGAGCAGGTCGTTGAGATTGGCGCGGGCGGTCGGGGCGTGCGCGGCGAGGCACGCGAGCACGCGTCCGGTCGCGGCATCGGTGATGGGCACCGCGACGGCCACCATCCCCAGCACGAACTCCTCGTTGTCGATGCCGATGCCACGCGCGGCGAGCCGGTCGAGCTCGGCTTCGAGCAGCGTCCGATCGGTCAGCGTGCGATGCGTTTTCTTCGTGAGGGTGAGACGGCCGAGGATCTGGCGACGCTCGGCGAGCGGCATCTGCGAGAGAAACAGCTTGCCGCTCGCGGTGCAATGCAGCGGCACCCGCATGCCGGCCTGCATATGCAGGCGCAGCGGTTCGGCCGTCTCGACGCGCTCGATATAGAGGACCGTATCGCCATCGAGTGCGGTGAGATTGCAGCTTTCACCGATGACGTCGACGAGCGAGCGCAGGATCGAACGGCAGGCGCGAGTGAACGAGTTGTTGGCAAGCGTGGCGAGCGCAAGCTGGGCGGCGCGGGGTCCGAGCGCGATGCCGCGGTCCGTGCCGCGCGAGTCGGGCATATGCGTGACATAGCCCTGCGCTTCGAGCGAATCGATCAGTCGCAGCAAGGTCGCCTTGGGAATGCGCACGCGCGCCGCGAGTTGCGACAGCGTGTAAGCGTGACCGGCCGCAGCCAGTTGTTCGAGCACGGCGAGCGGACGGAGCGTCCGCGATTCATCGCCGGCATGCTCGGCAGAATCGAGATGTGTGACGTTGCGCATGGGCCGGAAACGGAACGTTTGGTTTCGAATTACGGCTACTTTACGCGCGTGTCCCGTCGCCGCGCCACAATTTTCGGAATGCTGGGTTGCGTTTTTATTACTTGGAGACCCTGTCAACCGAACGTCTTGCCCAGCTCCGCGGCGGCTTCCTTGAGACGAGGGACCATTTCCAGCGCCCGCGAGAGCGGCGTGCGCGACACCGGCGCGTGAACCGCGATCGCCGCGATGCATGTGCCGCCCGCATCGGCGATGGGCGCCGCCGCGCACACGATGCCCTGCACGAACTCCTCGTTGTCGATCGCGACGCCCTTCTTCGCGATGCGGTCGAGTTCCGCTTCGAGCATTTCCGTGTCGGTGATCGTGTTGGCGGTGTAGCGCTCTAGCTTCATCGCGCGCACGAGCGCATTGCGTTCGTCGCGCGGCTGAAGCGCGAGCAGCAGCTTGCCGCTCGCGCTGCACCAGACGGGCACGTGCGAACCGGGCTTCAGATCGAGCCGCAGCGGCCACGGCGCTTCCACGCGGTCGAGATAGAGCACTTCGTTCTCGTGCAGCATCGTGAGATTGCAGGTTTCGCCGAGATCGGAGACGAGCCGCGTGAGGATCGCGTGCCGCAGCCGTCGCGCGCCCGCGTGCGTCATCACATTGAGGCCGAGTTGCGCGAGGCGCGGGCCGACCACATACGCGTTCTTGTCGCCCGGCTCGCGGATCACGAGCCCGCCCGCTTCCAGCGACGCAAGCATGCGGTGCAGCGAAGGCTTCGGCATGCCCATGTCGTCGGCCATGTCCGTCAGCGACACGGGGCTGCCCGCCTGGACCAGGTATTCCAGCAACGCGAAGGCGCGCAGCGTGGGCGTGTCGGGCTTGTCCATCGGCATGGTTTCCATGTGAATTCGTTCGACATTATTTTAAATGAGGTGCCGATCGGCGCCGTATAGGCCGTTTGGATAAAAATAAACGAAATGAATTGTTCCGAAAAAAGATAGTTGATATGCTGGAGCCTCTGTCACGGGAGACGAAGCCTCATGATGCGCGACACATGGTTGGACGAGCCGGACCGGAAAGTGTCCGTGCGCACGCTTTTCGGCATCGATACGGACTTGCAAGTGCCGGCGTTCAGCACGCGCGATCCGCACGTTCCGGAAATCGACGAGGCGTATCGCTTCAATCCCGAGGTCACGCTGGCGATTCTCGCAGGCTTCGCGTGCAACCGGCGCGTGATGGTGCAGGGTCTGCACGGCACCGGAAAATCGACGCATATCGAGCAGGTGGCGGCGCGGCTCAACTGGCCGTGCATGCGCGTGAATCTGGATGGCCACGTGAGCCGGCTCGATCTCGTCGGCAAGGATGCAATCGTCGTACGTGATGACGTGCAGGTCACCGAGTTTCAGGAAGGTATCGTGCCGTGGGCGCTGCAACGGCCTGTCGCGCTCGTGTTCGACGAATACGACGCCGGCCGCCCCGATGTGATGTTCGTGATCCAGCGTATTCTCGAACGCGACGGCAGTTTCACGCTGCTCGACCAGAACCGCGTGATCCAGCCGCATCGCTTTTTTCGCCTGTTCGCGACGACCAATACGATCGGCCTCGGCAATCTGAACGGCATGTATCACGGCACGCAGATGTTGAATCACGCGCAGATCGACCGCTGGAACGTGGTCGCGACGCTGAACTACCTCTCGCGCGAGGAAGAGGCGCGCATCGTGCTCGCGCGCGTGCCGCATCTGGATGACGACGCGGGCCGGGCGCTCGTCGATTCGATGGTGAGCATGGCCGGACTCACGCGGCGCGGCTTCGCGGCGGGCGATCTGTCGACGTTGATGTCGCCGCGCACTGTCATCAACTGGGCCGAGAACTGCGAGGTTTTCCACGACGTGAAGCTGGCGCTGCGTCTCACGTTCCTGAACAAGTGCGACGAGGCGGAACGGCCCATCGTCGCGGAATATTTTCAGCGCGCGTTCGGCGATGAGCTGAACACGCTATCGCAGTGGCACGACGAGTCGGCGAAATGAACGGGCCGCGTGAACTCGCGCGACGCGACGCGTTATGCGCGGCCACCGTGCGGGCTTTGACGGGCGATGAAGCGCTGCACTATCGCGGCGGCAGGCTGTACCGTCACTTGCGGCCGGTGCCGTTGCATGCGCCGCATTTGCGCGGCGAACGCAGGGACGATGAAGACCTGGATTCGACACGCGGCGCCGCCGATGCGTCCGCGTTGCGCATCGCGTATTCGGACGCCGCGCTGCATCGGGACATGACGCCTGATGAGCCGGTCGAACGCATGGTCTTCGACATGCTGGAGCAGTTGCGCTGCGAAGCGTGCGTGCCTGCGGGCATGGAAGGCGTGAGGCGCAATGTGCGGCATCGCTTCGATGCGTGGTCGCACGCGTGCCATGAGACAGGTTTGCTCGACAGCGATATCGGCCTGTTGATCTACACCGTCGCGCAGATGGCCGAATCGCGGCTATCCGGGCGCGCCGTGTTCGAAGCGACCGAGGGCATCATCGAAGCCACGCGCGCGGCGCTCGCGCCATCGCTCGGACATGCGCTTGCGGGCATGCGGCGGCATCGCGCGGATCAACGCGCCTATGCGGTTCATGCGCTCGCCATCGCGCGGAACCTTGGCGAAATGATTCGCGACGTGCAGCACGCGTTCGTCGAAAGTAACCCTTCATCCGACGATGACAAGCAAGAGGCCGCGCGCACGATGCTCGGCGCGTGGTTCGACATCGACGATGAAGAGGGCAGCATCGAACGGCTCGCGCTCGCCGCGAGTGGCGATAGCACCGCTCGTGAGGCGTCGGGCGAGCACTATCGCGTGTTCAGCACGCGCTATGACAAGACCATTCGCCCGGCGACGCTGATTCGCGCCGCGTTGCTGCGTGAATATCGCGAGCGTCTCGACGATCTGATCGCCGCGCGGCATATCAACGTGCCGCGTCTCGCGCGCATGTTGCAATCGGCGCTCACCGTGCCGCGTCGCGACGGCTGGTCGTTCGGCGAAGAAGAAGGGCGCATCGATGGGCGTCGGCTTGCGCAAGTGGTGGCATCGCCGAATGAGCGGCGCGTCTTCAGGCGCGAGCGCGAACGTCCGCACGCGGATTGCGCGGTGAGTTTTCTGATCGATTGCTCGGGCTCGATGAAGGCGAGCATCGAGCCTGTCGCGGTGATGATCGACGTGCTCGTGCGCGCGCTCGGCATGGCGGGCGTCGCGACCGAAGTGCTCGGCTTCACGACCTGCGCATGGAACGGCGGCCGCGCGAAGCTCGACTGGCTCGCGAAGGGCAGGCCGAAGTATCCGGGCCGGCTCAACGAAGCGTGCAACATGATCTTCAAGGAAGGCGATGCGAGCTGGCGCGCGGCACGCGGCGACATCGCGGCGCTGTTCAAGGCCGATCTGTTTCGCGAGGGCATCGACGGCGAAGCGGTGGAATGGGCGTGTTCGCGGCTCGTCGCGCGTGGCGAAGCGCGGCGCATTGTCGTCGTGCTATCGGATGGCAGCCCGATGGACAGCGCAACCGCGCAGGCGAACGATCCGAACTATCTCGATCAGCATTTGCGCGAAGTCGTCGCGAAGCACGAAGCGGCGCGCACCGTTGAAGTGCTCGGGCTCGGCGTCGGGCTCGATCTCAGCCCATACTATCGGCATCACTTCGCGGTCGATCTGTCCGTGCCGCCGGATATGACCTTATTCGCGAAGCTCGCTGCATGGCTCGGTGCGCGGCACAGACACAGCACTTAGCGCGCGATGAATGTCGTCGGATGCGAAGAGACCGATGAAGACGATTCGAGTTTCTTCGACATCAGCGCATCGCGTGATATGCCAGCGTTTGCCGACGACATGAATCTCCGCACAGGTGCCATCCTGAAGGCGCACAAAGCCTTTGGCGCGCAAGAGCCGATCGCTGAACGACGCGCATGCGGCCTTGAGTTGCCGGCGCTCGAAGCGCTCATCCGAGCGAAACGTGACGCTGCGCAGATCGGCGGGAAGGTGGTTCGATGACGTGAATGCACGCGGTGCGATGCGTTCGCGCAAGGACGGTTCATCGCTGAAGAAAAGCGTATTCGGCACCTTGCCGCGATCGGCTTCGAACAGGATGCGCGTATGCGCGATCTCCATCAAGCGCGCACGCACGGCACATAGATCATCGGCGGAAGTCAGATCGGTCTTCGTCAGCACAATGGAACTCGCGCCTTCGATCTGCCGTCGCGCGATATCGCCGATATACGCATCGGCGAGCGTCTCTTCGATGCGCTCCGCATCCACCGCAACCACGATGCCCTGAAGCCGGAACGCACGATCGAGCATGCCGACCTGCGCGATGCGCACCGGGTCCGACACGCCGCTCGCTTCGATCACGAGCAGATCGGGCCGCAACTCACGCGCGCTGATGTCGATCAGCGTCTCCATCAGCTTGCCGCCGATAGAGCAACACACGCAGCCGTTTTCCAGCCCGATCACATCGTCGCTACGCTCGCGGATCAGCGCCGCATCGATATTGACCGAACCGAAATCGTTGACGAGCACGGTGATGCGCCGGCCATCGGTGTTGGTCAGCAGCGCGTTGATCATCGTGGTCTTGCCCGCGCCGAGATAGCCGCCGATGACGGCAAGAGGAATCGGCGTCATCATGCAGGCGCCTGATGTGCGCGGCCGCCGAGAATGGTGCCCCACACGCGCAGTTGGCCGAGGCGCTCCGACGGCACCTCGCTCGGGTCTTCATCGAGCACGGCGAAATCCGCGAACTTGCCGATTTCTATACTGCCGATGACGTCGTTCATGCCGATCGTGAAGGCAGCACCGAGCGTGATCGCGCGCAGCGCATCGGCGACGCTCAGCCGTTCCGCTTCGCCCAGCACGCGTCCGGATGCGGTCTGACGTTGCACGGCGCACCACGCGGTGAAAAGCGGATTGAGCTGCGTGATCGGCGCATCCGAATGCAGACCGAACGTGATGCCGAGTTCGCTCGCGGTGCCTGCGGCGTCCATGCGGTTTGCGCGGTCGGCGCCCATCGTTTGCTTGTAGTGCGCGTCGCCCCAATAGTAGATGTGATTCGAGAAGAAATTAACGCACATGCCGAGCCGCGCGGCGCGTTCGAGTTGCCTTCTGTCGGCCATCTGACAATGCTGCAACGTGTGCCGATGATCCGATCTCGGATGCCGATTCAGGATCGTTTCGATTGCATCCAGCACGAGTTCGGTGGCTTCATCGCCATTCGTGTGGATGTGCAATTGCAAGCCTGCCAGATGGAACGGCAGGAACGTTTCGACGAACTGTTCCGGCGGAATCAGCCATAAACCGTTGGGCCGTCCGTTCACGTAACCGGGCCAGCGCAGGCGTGCGGTAAAGCCCTGGATCGAGCCATCGACAATGAATTTCACCGGCCCGAAGCGCAGTTTGTCCGAGTTGAGCTTCACGGCTTCCAGCACGCGATCCGGTCCGCCTTCGGGGTTACGTTGCGGCCCGAATGCGGGCACGAGACGAATCGGAAAGCGCGCGTCGCGCGTGACTTCGACGAGATTGCGCATGCCCTTGTCGGACAGATCGTTGAGCAGGTCGGTGGCCGTCGTCACGCCGGCGAGTTGCGCGACCTTGCCGAAAGCGCGGATCGCATCGGGGTTGTCGCTGGCCGACAGCGACAGCTTCGCACCGATCACACGATACACCGGGAACATCGCCGCGAACTCCTGTAATTCGCCGGTGAGTTGGCCGCTTTTGTCTTTCACGATGCCATCGACGTCGGTATCTTCATCGATGCCCGAGAGTTCGAGCATCGGCGAATTCACGTTCATCAGATGCACGCTCGCATGCAGGATCGCGATGGGACGCGTCGCCGATACGCGTTCGAGCTGCGTCACCGTCAGACGCTCGCTGCCGAAGAAGATCGGATCGAAGCCCCATGCAAGCAGCGGCGCATCGGCATCATCGAGTTGACGCTCGGTTTCCCGCAATCGCGCGATCACCGCATCGAGCGATTGCAGGCCGGGCCAGCGCGTGCCATCGGGTCCGCGCCGCTCGTAGTACCCGACATAGACCGCGCTCCACATCGCGCCTTCCATCAGATGCGAATGGCCTTCTACGAGACCGGGCATCAGCACCTTGTCGCTGAAGCTCGTGTCCGGTTCTGCATCGATCCATTGGCGCATGTCGTCGCGCGTGCCGACCGAGAGGATCTTGCCGTCGCGGATCGCCACGTGCGTCGCGACGGGCTGACGCGGATTCATCGTCAGAATCTTGCGTGCCACAAGTACTTTTACTGCGTTGTTGTCGGTTCGATTCATGAGTCGTTCGAGTGGATCAGGTCAGCGTGAACATGCTTGCGGCCCGCGCTCGGATTGGCGAGAAACACGACGAGCACATTCACCGCGAGACAGATGAGGCCGATATTGATGCCGGCGATATCGACATGGAACACATACAGGACGACCGCAAGCAACTGGCCCACGAGCAGCCCCGATGCGATCGCGCGCGCACCCACGCGCAGCCCGAGCACGATCGCGATCACGCCGGGGAAATACTGCGTGACGCCGTAATACGTCATGTTGATGAGCGTGAGCATGAGGTTCGGCGTCGCGAGCGTCATGCCGATGGAAAGCAGCAGATAAACGCCGATCACCACTTTGGCGCTGGCCTTCTGACGCGTCTCCGGCATGTTCGGCAGCAGATTGCGCGTGACTACCGGCCCGATTGCGAGACAGATGCCCGCGAGCACGAGCAGGCCCGACAGCGACGCGCCCGCCGCGACCAGGCCCACGAGCCACGGCGGCAACAGATGCACCACAGCGGTGAAGAACGCCTCGTTGGGCGAGGCGAGCGGCACGTTCTGCGCGATCGCGTAGTACGACGCGACCACGAGGAACGGGTACATCAGCATGTAGAGCGGCATCACCACTTGCGAGCGGCGAATCGCGTTCGCGCTTTTCGCGGTGAAGAAGTTCTGGATCGCAAACGGCATCACGTAGAAACCGAGCGACTGGAACAGCATCGTGCTCATCGAGAACGTGAGTTGATGCGCGGACATCGCGTTCGATACGTGCTGGCTCGCGGCCCTGAACACCGGTTCGACGCCCGCTTCCCACGCAACCGCAATGCCCGTGATGACGATCGCCGCGACCATCAGAATGTCTTTCAGAATGGCGATATACGCCGATGCCCGCACGCCTGCGATCGCGATATACGCGAACGCGAGCAGCGCGGAGATCATGATGAGCAGCACCGGATTGAGGTTCCAGCCGAGACCCTTGAGCGCGGCGACGAGCCCGGTGAACTGCAACTGGCCCCACGGCAGCAGAAAGATCAGCGCGGAAATCGCAACGATCAGTTCGAGCGCGCGGCTTCCGAAATGCCCCTTGAACAGATCGGGCAGCGTGATCGCGTTATAGCGCTTGCCCGCTTCCCAGATTTTCGGACCGACGAAATAGCCGATCGGATAGGCAAGCAGGATATAGCCGAGAAACCAGACGCCATACGTCGGGCCCTTCGCATAGATGCCGCCTGGAAAGCCGACCATCGTACCGATGCTGTAGATCTCGCCCGCCGCGAGAAAGAACACGAGCCACGCGCCGAACTGACGCGACGCGACAAAGAAGTCGTGCACGCTTTGCGAGCCGCGCCCCTTGCCCGCACGCAGCGCGAGCCACAACGACAGCGCGATGAAGCCCAGAAATACCGTGGAAGCCATGCCGATGTCTCCTTATGCGCCGCGCGCTTCGCGCTGTTCCGTTTTTTTGTCGAACAAAACCCAGCAAAGCTGGAGACACACCGACGTCAGCACGAACCAGCCGAAAATCCATGCATAAATAAACGGAACGCCGAGTACGTAGAAATCGTTCGACGCAGCCCACGGCAACAAGCCGATGACCCCGACAAACGGCAAACCGATTCCGATCAGGAACTTGAGCATGGACCACTCCGTATGATCATTGGCCCGCGCGAGGCATTCGATGCGCGAGAGAAAGAGGATTCGGTCCAGTATGACCAGACAAAATTGGACGGTCGTAGTACCAGAAAGGACCAATCGCTGGGGCCAGCGCCGCGCGGCATCGCCCGTCTGGAGAGCGTCCTGGCACTAACGATGATTCCGGCGTGGCTCTAAGCGGGGCGTGAAGTTCGGTGCAGTATGAGGGTACTTTCCAAGGAGTTATCGGTGGCTACTCTCGATTACGTTGCGCCGGCCCTTCGAGGCGCGTGCGCCCCATACGATCCGCTCTACGACCCGCTCGTCTCGCCCATCGGCCGTCAGGCGATGGACTATGCGCCGACCTACTGGGTCGCGACCGCCGGCGAGCCGCCCGAAGACGACGGACCCTTGCCCGGCGATGCCGACGTCGATGTGCTGATCGTCGGCGCGGGATTCACCGGCCTTTCCACCGCGCTCTTTCTGGCGCGGGAGCATGGCATCCGCGCTACCGTCGTCGATGCCAACCGCACCGCGTGGGGCTGCACGAGCCGCAACGGCGGGCAGGGGCAGAACGCGAGCGGCCGTCTCTACCGCTCGCAATGGATCGAGCGATGGGGCAAGCAGACGGCGCTCAAGCTCGACGCGGAAATCCGCGAAGGCTTCGATACCTTCAAGAAGCTGATCGGCGAATTCGCGTGCGATCCGCAGCCGGGCGGGCATCTGTATATCGCGCATCGGGCGCGAAAAATGGATTTTCTGACGAATGAATGCAAGGTGATGCGCGATGTCTTCGGCTACGACGCGCGCATGCTGAGCGCGAAGGAAGTCGCGCAATCGTATGTCGATGACCGCGAAAATTGTGGTGCGCTGCACGAACCCGATGGCATCGGCGTGCATCCGCTCAAGCTCGCTTTCGGTTATATGCGCATGGCGCGCTCGCTCGGAGTGAAGGTGCATACGAGCACGCCCGTGGTCGACGTAGAGACGATTCGCGGCGTGCATCACGTGCGCACGCCGCGCGGCGTGATTCGCGCGAAAGCGGTTGCGTTCGCGACCGGCGGCTACACGCGCAACGACATGCATCGCACGCTGTCCGCGAAAATCATGCCGATTCTTTCGAACTCGCTCGTCACGCGGCCGCTCACGCAGGAAGAAATCGCATCGACCAACTTCCGCACGCATGAGGTCATCACCGATACGCGCACGCTGCGCTTTTACTATCGCTTGCTGCCGGACAATCGCGTGCAGATCGGCAGCCGCAGCGCGATCACGGGCGCGGATGCCGCGAACCCGCGGCACATGGATGTGCTCATCGAAGGCCTGCATCGCAAGTTCCCTTCGTTGAAGGGCATTCGCATCGATTATTCGTGGTGGGGCTGGGTCGATGTGAGTCACGACATGATGCCGCGCGTCGCGCAGCCCGATCCGCAGGAAAGCATCTTTTATGCGGTCGGATACGGCGGCAACGGCGTGTCGTTTTCCGCGCATGCGGGGCGGCGCATGGCCGAGCGCGTCGCGGGCAAATGGCAGCACAGCCGCGACGATCTGCCGATCTACGACTCCGCGCTCGAATATCCGAACGTGATGGGCATGGTGCGATGGAAAGGCTTCGCGCCGTTCCGCCGCGTCGGTCAACGATTCCTTTATCACAAGTATCTGGCGCAGGACGAGAAGTGCTGAATCCCGCCGAACCCTTTCGCAACGCACTGAAAATATCGACATGAGCACTCAAACGAATCAGGATTACATTCGGCTGCTGGAGACATTCAACGATGCGTGGAATCGCCACGACATCGATGCATTGATGAACTGCATGGCTGAAGAATGCGTCTTTCACGGCGTGGCCGGACCCGATGCGCTCGGACGCACCTTCAAGGGCCGCGACGAGGTACGCAAGGGCTTTGCGCTCGCGTGGGAAACCTTCCCCGACGCATCGTGGAAAGAGGGCGAGCATTTCGTGAGCGGCGAGCGCGGCGTATCGGAATCGACGTTTCGCGGCACGAAAGCGGACGGCTCGCGCGTCGAGGCCCGCATGGTGGATGTGTTCACCTTCAGCGACGGCAGGATCGCTGTGAAGAACGCGTATCGCAAGGACCGCCCGGCGCTTTGAAGAATGAAGGAGACCGGCATCGCATGACTGAATGAATGACTCGACTCGCTGGCAATGAACCGGCGAGCGAGCCTCGAATCGATACAAGCAAAGCAGGAGACGACATGCAATCGAACACGGATCAAGGCGATCTCAAGTGTGGCCTCAAGCAGCGCCACATGACGATGATCGCGCTGGGCGGCGTCATAGGCGCCGGACTTTTCGTCGGTAGCGGTGTGGTGATCCAGCAGGCCGGGCCCGCCGCGATTCTCTCCTTTCTCATCACGGGCGGCCTCGTGGTTCTCGTCATGCGCATGCTCGGCGAGATGGCCTGCGCGATGCCCACCGTCGGCTCGTTCTACGAATATGCGCGCCTCGCGTTCAGGACGCAGCGCGGGCCGGGGCGCCTCGCGGGCTTTCTGACGGGCTGGATGTACTGGTACTTCTGGGTCATCGTGATCGCGCTGGAAGCGGTCGCGGGCGCGAAGCTCGTGCAGTTCTGGATACCCGATGTGCCTGCGTGGATCATCAGCCTCGTGCTGCTCGTCGTGCTCACGCTGACCAACCTCATTTCAGTGGGCAGTTATGGCGAGTTCGAGTTCTGGTTCTCGTCGATCAAGGTCGGCGCGATCATCGTGTTCCTGTTCCTCGGCGGCTTGTACGTATGCGGTTTCTGGCCCGCCGCGATGCACACGACCGATGTCGCCACGACCTTCCTCGGCCACGGCGGTTTCATGCCCAAGGGCATCGGACCGGTGATGACGGGCGCTGTCGCCGCGACAGGCTTCTATTTCGGCGCGGAGATCGTCACGATCGCGGCGGCCGAAGCGAAGGAGCCCGCGAAGGCCGTCGCGAAGGCGACCAATTCGGTCATCACGCGCGTGCTCGTGTTCTATGTCGGATCGGTGGCGCTCGTCGTCGCGCTGGTGCCGTGGAATTCGCATCAGATGGCGACGCCCTACGTGAGCGCGCTCGAAGTGATGGGCATGCCGGCCGCGGCCAATGTGATGAACGCGATCGTCCTCACCGCCGTATTGTCCGCGCTCAATTCGGGCCTGTACGCCGCGTCGCGCATGCTGTTCGCGTTGACGCGTCACGGCGATGCGCCGCTCGGCCTCGCGAAGGTCAACAAGCGCGGCGTGCCGGTGCGCGCGATCCTGCTCGGCACGGTGTTCGGCTACGTGTCCGTGGTGATGTCGTATATCTCGCCGGATACGGTGTTCGCGTTCCTCGTCAATTCGTACGGCACGGTGGCGATCTTCGTGTACCTGCTGATCGCGTTCTCGCAACTGCGTCTGCGTGCCCGCATGACGAGCTTCGAGGCGAACGACCTGCGCGTGCGCATGTGGGGATTTCCCTATCTCACGTGGCTCGCGATCTTCGGGATGACCGCGATTCTCGTCGCGATGGCCTTCATCCCTGATCAGCGCAAGCCGTTGTGGCTGGGCGTCGCGAGCCTCGGCATTCTGATCGTCGCGTATATGGTGTTCAAGCGCGGCCGCAAGGAAACCGAGATCGAAGACGATGCGCATTCGACCCGGCATCTGCAAACCGTCGAACGATAAGCACTGAGACGGCGGCCGGTTTGCTGCATCGCAAACCGGCTTTTTATTCCCTGAATGTCTTGGCGGTTTCTTCGGCGGCGCGGCGCAGATCGGGCTCGAAGGCGAGCAGTTGATCGAGCGCGACGCGTCCCACAGGCGCCTGAATGGCGATCGCGGCGCACGCGCGATTGCGATCGAGCATCACCGGCACCGCAATCGCAACGAGTCCCTGCAAATGCTCCTGATTGTTGATGGCGAGCATGCGGCGGCGCGTCAATGCGAGTTCGCGCCGCAACGCATCGCGATCGGTGATCGTGCGCTCCGAATACGAGCGTAGCGGCAGGCGCTCGATCATGCGCTCGCGCCGTTCCTTCGGCAGAAAACTCAGCAGCAGCTTGCCGCTTGCCGAGCAATGCAGCGGCACATGCGAGCCTGGCTGCAAGTGCATGCGCAGCGGCCAGCCGGTTTCAACGCGATCGACATAGACGACGTCGTTACCCGCGAGCATCGTCAGATTGCAGGTTTCACCGACGCGTGCGACGAGCTGTTCGAGGAGCGCATGACGCGCCGCAGCGGGGCCGGCGTGCATCAGCACGTTGATGGCGAGCGTGCGCACGCGCGCCGAGCATTCGTAGAGCTTGTCGCTCGCGCCGCGCGTCACGAGCCATGCGTCCATCAGTTGAACGAGGATGCGATGCACGGTCTGCTTGGGCAGGCCCAACGCATCGACGAGCTCGGTCATCGAGAGCGGGCGATTCGCTTCGGCGAGCGTTTCGAGCACGCGGAACGCGCGCACGGCGGCGGCATTCGATTGATTCGACGTCACG
Source organism: Caballeronia sp. S22 (assembly GCF_964261745.1). Classification (NCBI taxonomy): domain Bacteria; kingdom Pseudomonadati; phylum Pseudomonadota; class Betaproteobacteria; order Burkholderiales; family Burkholderiaceae; genus Caballeronia; species Caballeronia sp. S22. Next base: position 442,451 of record NZ_OZ180037.1, read on the forward strand.
TTGCCTTGTCTCCATCTGCGTGGTTTGCGTTTCTATTTCATTGTGCGTCGAAAACACCGGTTTTCGGGACTCGTGAAAGTCCCGAAAAGTTGAATTTCCGATGCTCGCGATTTCGCTGCATGCGTTAGTCCAGAAAACGGGACCGCGCGACGAACGCGGCTGACTAGATTGGGAAGCATCGCCAATCTTCCAACAGCCGAGGTTTATCGCATGAATCACATGGCAAGCGGCGCAACGCTCGCGCGTCCCAGCGAGAACGCGCAGAACACACAGGAACCCGATGTGGAGCGTGCCGTCGGCGCGCTCGTGGCGCGAGCGCGCGACGCGCAACGACGCTTCGAGCAGGCGGGACAGGAGACCCTCGACATCGCCGCCGCGGCTGCCGCGTGGGCGATCATGGAACCGCAGCGCAACCGGCTGCTCGCCGAGCAGGCCGTGCGCGATACGGGCCTCGGCAACGCCGACGACAAGTTCCGCAAGAACCATCGCAAGACGCTCGGGCTGCTGCGCGACCTTCACGGTGTCGCGACGACCGGCGTGATCGCGCGCGACGAGGAACACGGCATCGTCGAGATCGCGCGCGCGGTCGGCGTGGTGGCGGCGATCACGCCATCGACGAATCCGGCCGCGACGCCCGCGAACAAGATCATCAACGCGCTCAAGTGCGGCAACGCGGTTATCGTCGCGCCTTCGCCGAAGGGCTATTCGTCGTGCGCGACGCTCATCGGCTTCATTCATGCGGAGTTCGCGAAGGCCGGTCTCGATCCCGATCTCGTGCAGATGTTGCCGCATCCGATCGGCAAGGCAGCGACCGCCGCGCTGATGCGCCTCGCCGATCTGGTCGTCGCGACCGGCTCGCAGGCCAACGTGCGCATGGCGTATACGAGCGGCACGCCGGCTTTCGGCGTGGGCGCGGGCAATGTCGCATCGATCGTCACGGCGCACGCGAATCCCGATGATGCGGCGCGCAAGATCGCCGTGTCCAAGACGTTCGACAACGCGACGAGCTGTTCATCGGAGAACAGTGTCGTGATCGAGGAGGCCATTTACGCGCGCATGCTCGATGCGCTGACGAAGCAGGGCGGCGTGATGCTCGACGCCGCGCAGAAGGCGCAATTGCAGGCGGCGATGTGGCACGACGGCAAGCTCTCGGCGCGTTGCACCGCGCGTTCTGCGACCGCGATCGCGCGCGAAGCGGGCCTCGACGATATCGCCGCGCGCGAGCCGAAGTTCCTGATGGTCGAAGAGACCGGCTACGGAGCGGATCATCCGTTCTCAGGCGAGAAGCTCTCGCCCGTGTTGACGGTTTATCGCGCGCGGGACATCGGCGCGGCGATCGATATCGTGCGCGGCATCTACGGCTACATGGGCGCGGGCCATTCGGTCGGCGTGCACGGCGCGGACGATGCACTCGCAATCACGCTCGGCACGCAATTGCCGGTGGCGCGCGTGATCGTCGATCAGGCGCATTGCATCGCGACCGGCGGCAACTTCGACAACGGCCTGCCGTTCTCGCTCTCGATGGGATGCGGCACATGGGGCGGCAATAATTTCTCGTCGAATCTCGGCTATCGGCAATACCTGAACGTCACGCGCGTCGCGTACCAGATAGCGGAGCGCGTGCCGGAAGTCGACGCGCTTCTCGGCGATTACTTCCGGAGGGTCGGACGATGAGCGCGCTGCCGGATCGAATCGTTGCGTCTGATCGGATGCCGCTCGATGCGCCGACGTTACGCGCGTTGATCGATGCACGCGCGCAAAGCGCGCCCGACAAGCCGTTCCTGCTTTCCACCGCTCACGACGACGTGCTGACGTTCGGCGCATTGCGCGAGGATTGCGTCGCACTCGAAGCACGTTTCAAGGCGGCCGGCCTGCTTCCGGGCGATGTCGTCTCCGTCTTCATGGGCAACGGCATCCAGACCGCGCGCCTGCTGCTCGCGACGATGTACAGCGGCCTTGTCGCCAATCCGCTGAATCTGCTGTGCCAGCCTTCGCAAGTGAGCTATATCGTCGAGCATTCGGATACGCGCGTGATCTTCGTCGCGGACGATACGCACGACACGATCGTCCAGGCGATCGACGCGTTGCGCAGCGAAGGCACGGATCGCGAGATCGCGGTGGTGCGCACCTCGCCAGTGGCGACGGAGTTGCCGGACATACCCGCGCTTTCATCGCGCGCGATTCCGCTGGTGCGCGACGAAACGCCTGGCACACAGATCGTCGCGAGCGACGCGGGCACAACGAATCCCGGCGATACCGCGCTGCTCATGTACACGTCGGGCACCACGGGCGCACCCAAAGGCGTGCTGCTGAGTCATCGCAGCCTGCTCGCGAACATGCGCAATATCAGCGCGGAGCATCGCCTTACCGACGATGATCGCGTGCTCGTGTCGCTGCCGCTGTATCACATCAACGGCCTCGTCGTCGCGCTGCTGACGCCGCTCTGGCACGGCGGCTCGGCGGTGCTGACGCCGCGCTTTTCCGCGCGCACGTTCTGGAGCGAAGCCTCGCATTCCGGATGCACGTGGATCAACGTGGTGCCGACCATCGTCGCTTATCTGTTGAATGCGGAAGACGCGCAAGACTGCGATATCTCCGCGCTGAAGTTCTGCCGCAGCGCATCGGCGGCGCTGCCGGCGGATCATCATCGCGCATTCGAGGAGCGCTTCGGCATCGGCGTCATCGAAACGATGGGCATGACGGAGACCGCCGCGCCGATGTTCAGTAATCCATATGATGAAACGATGAGGAGACTCGGCAGCATCGGACTGCCTTCGGGCGGCGAAGCGAAGATCGTCGATCTCGACGGGCGCGAATGCGCTTCCAATGAAACCGGCGAACTCGTGCTGCGCGGCGAGCAACTGATGAGCGGCTATTACAAGCGCCCGGAAGAGACGCGCAACGCATTCACCACGGACGGCTGGTTGCGCACCGGCGATCTCGGCTATCGCGACGAGGCGGGCTTCTTCTATATCAACGGGCGCGCGAAGGAACTGATCATCAAGGGCGGCGAGAACATCGCGCCGCGCGAGATCGACGAAGCGCTGCTGCGTCATCCCGGCGTGCTCGAAGCGGCCGCGGTCGGTGTCCCCGATGCGGCGTATGGGCAGGACATCGTCGCGTACATCGTGCCGAGCGGAGGCGCGGCTTCGCTCGATGTCGCGGAGCTGCGCGCGTACTGCTTGCGCGAACTGGGCCGCTACAAGACACCGCGTGAATTCCGCTTTACCGACGCATTGCCGCGCGGCCCGTCGGGCAAGGTGCAGCGCCTCAAGCTCGTTGAGAGTCCGCAGACCGCATCATAAGACGACGCGGATTGATTCGCACGACTGTACATTCCACATCAGATGGACTGAAGGAGACAACGTGAACAAGCAACGTCAGCGCGTGAAGACGCGCCATATCATTCTCGGCGTGATGTGCCTGATGTACTTCATCTCTTACATCGACCGGGTGAATATCGCCGTGGCGGGACCGTTGATCCGGCAGGAGATGGGTCTGACGTCCGTGCAACTCGGGCTCGTGTTCTCCGCGTTCGCCTATCCGTATGCGGTGATGCAGATCGTCGGCGGATGGCTCGCCGATCGTTTCGGGCCGAAGCTCGTCTTGACCGTGCTCTCGCTGATCTGGGGCGCGGCGACGCTCGCGACGGGCTTCGCGGGCAGCATCGGCATGCTGGTGCTGTTGCGTCTCGCGCTTGGCATCGGCGAGGGCGGCGCGTTCCCGACCGCGACGCGCGCATTCACGTTCTGGATGCCGGTGCACGAACGCGGTTTCGCGCAAGGCATCACGCATAGCTTCGCGCGGCTCGGCGGCGCGGTGACGCCGCCGCTCGTGCTCGCGGTGGTCGCGGCGAGCGGCTGGCGCGAGGCGTTCATTCTGCTCGGTATCGCGAGTCTCGCGTGGACGGTGCTGTATCTCTTCGTCTTCACCAATTCGCCCGACGAAAACCGCCGTGTGACGCCCGAGGAGACCGCTGAAATCGGCTATCGCGCGGGTGAATGCGCGCGTGCGAGAAAGAACCCGACGCCGTGGCGCAAGCTGATTCACCGCATGTGGCTCGTGACGCTGGTGGACTTCTGCTACGGCTGGCTGCTGTGGGTGTATCTGACGTGGCTGCCTTCGTATCTGAAGGAATCGCGCGGCTTCGATCTGAAGCAGCTCGCGCTCTTCACCGCATTGCCGCTGCTCGCGGGCGTGATCGGCGATACGCTCGGCGGCGTGCTGTCGGACCGCATCTTCAGGATGACCGGACGGCTGCGTCTCGCGCGTTGCAGCATTCTGGTCGTCGGCATGGGCGGTTCGCTCGCGTTCCTCATCCCGATGGTCAATGCGCCGAGTCCGATCGCGGCGGTGTGGTTCCTGACGGGATCGTTCTTCTTCCTGGAGATCACGAATCCCGTGTTGTGGACCTTGCCGCTCGATATCGCGGGCAAGTATGCAGGCACGGCGGGCGGCATGATGAACACGGGCTTCGGTCTCGCGGGGATGGCGTCGCCGGTTGCGTTCGGGTATCTGATTCAGGAGACGGGCAGCTACAACGTGCCGTTCACGATCTCGGCGGGGCTGCTCGCGGTCGGCGCGTTCGCGGCGCTTTTCATCGATACGAGCAAGACTGTTGAGGCCGATGAGGCGCGGGAGGCGCAGAGTCGCGGTGAGATGGGCGTGCCGGCGTTCGCGGGAGGGGCGGGGCAGTGGCATGAGTAGGGTGGGCTGGCGGTGGGGAGATAAGCTTTTCCCCCCGCTATCGTGAGACACTCAAAAAAATCCCGCAGCGTCGATGACTTGCGGGATTTTCGGTTTGGCGACCTACAACGCGGTACGCACGCCTCAGGACTGTCTCCGTTTGCCGGCTTCGCCGAGCGTGTCGGGCGATTTACGGCGTCCGCATTGACTTGATAGTTGCACGTTCGTGTCGACTACAGCAACTTGCGCCTGTATCAGCGGGCGGTCCGCCGTTTCTCGGCCTGGCGGTTGACACCCTTGAGAGACGCGGCTCGTGCATCCATTGCAACAGGCGATCCGATCACGTGTGGGCGGGTCTCACCAAGGTCATCGCCGCGAGCACGCAGACGCCGCTTATGGTTCGGGGACGCTTGTCGCTCACCAAAATCGCATAACGCGCTCGGTTATGAATTGGCTCGTGCGCGCGTACATACTCGCGGCGCTGCTCACATTCGACGCGTGCATCGTCGTGCATATCGAGGACGCACATGACTCCGCGAGCGATGTCGGCCGACATGGCGATGGGCATTCATCTTCCCGACCGACCCCTGGCGCTGCGCAAGCCCGGTGACCGTTTCCACGCAAACCGTGACCAAAGTCGACAACGTAAGCGATACAGCCTGTGGTCGAATCGATTCTAGGAAGATTCCCATATCTGTATTGGGGTCGGACTGATAGTTTTTGAGATCTAGGAATTTTCGGGCGACTTAGGAATGCATAGCAAGCGTCGAGATCTCACGCTTTCAGTACGGGTATCCGAGGCCACGGCGTCTGCCGGTACGTGCCATCTCGCTCGCCTTGCCTGACGTGAGTCGCATGGACCCGCGCCTGCTCGACGCTTACCTCAGCGAACTGCGCTTCAACCAAGCGCTGGTCGAGGAGTTTGCTCGCGATCATCCCAAGATCGCGGCGCGCCTGGGCATGGTCGCGGGAAGCATCGGCGATCCCTACGTCAATCGTCTGCTCGAATCGTCCGCCTTCGTCAACGCGCGCATGCAATTGCGTTTCGATGACGAATTCACGCTATTTACACAAGCGCTGCTGTCGTCAGCGTATCCGGGTTATCTGTCTTCCACGCCTTCGATCGCCATCGCGAGGCTTTATCCGGGAGGCAAGGCGGGCGGCTTCGCGACAGGCTATAGGCTCGAACGCGGCACCGAGTTGAGTTCCCTGAATCTGCCCAGTGGTGAAACGACAGCGTGCACATTTCGTACGACGCAGGATGTCTCGTTTTATCCGGTCGTCATGCACGATGGACGCCTCACGCATGTCCCGCCCGACCTCCAGGGGCAGAGCCGTTACGTGCCGCCTGATCGGCAGGTACGCGGTGCTTTGCGGCTGCGCTTGCGCACGATCGAGCGCGTACCGTTCTCGGCGCTGCGCGGGCTGGATCGACTGCAGGTCTATCTGGCGGGCGATGAGCGCATCGCCTCGCATCTGCATGAACTGATTCACACCGGCGCGGTGGTGTCGGTGATCGGCGAGCCGGGGCGCTTCAGCGAAGCCGGCTATACGCCGCACGTCGTGAAAGCGGGCGCGGTCGTCCAGGACGGGCTTGGGCCAGATCAGGCCGTGTTGCCGCTGGTGGCGCGCAAGTTCCTGGGACATAACCTCGTGCAGGAATACTTCGCCTGTCCGGCCAGATTCTACTTTTTCACGCTGACGGGGCTCGAAGCCGGACTCGCGCGCATTGACGGGGACGAGGCCGAGATCATCGTGCTGCTGGACCGCGCCACGAGTGAACTGGCGCCGTACGTGGATGCCTCGACGTTCGCCTTGTTCTGCGTTCCTGTGGTGAATCTGTTCAAGGTCCGCACCGCGCCCGCGAAGCTTAAGCAGGGTGACGGCCAAGTGCGGCTCGTGCCGGTCGAGAACAAGCCGCTGGATTACGAAGTTCATTCGGTGGAAGTGGCCATTGGTCAGGCTGATATCGAAGAGGACTCGGAGGAACTGCCCTTCTATCCGCTTCATGATGCGCAGTTGCGCGACGAAGCAGGGCATGGGCGCTATTTCACGGTGCGTCGCGAGCAGCACCTCAGCACGGCAAAGGGGCGTTCCTACGATACGCGCGCGCCGTACATCAGCACCGATTCGTACCTGTCGCTGGTCGGCCGTGACGGACTGCCCTACGCGCCGGATGCATCCAGCCATAACGGCGAGGATGGCCGGATCAACTATCTGTCGCTCGATGCGTGGCTGACCAACCGGGATCTTCCGGGGCGCCTGCAGTGCAACGGCGTGAACGATCTGAGTCTGCCGGAATCGGCGCCGTTCTCCAGCGTGGGATTGGTGCGTGTTCCCAGTCGATCGATGCCGCCGCTCGCCGCGGGGCGCAAGGCGTGGCAGATGTATGCCCAGTTGAACATCGAATATGCGCACTTCGACGATCCCTACGACGAGCCGAATCCGGGCGAGGGCTTGCGCAGCTTGCTGCGGCTTTACGCGCCCGAGGATCGGGCTGCCCTCGCGCGTCAAGTCGAAAGCCTGACGGCTGCCACGCTTACGCCGGTCAATTGCGTGATGGCAGGCAGCGTGCCGCCCGTGGTACGCGCGCTCGAATGTGCGCTCACCTTCGACGAAGACGGCTTCGACGGCGTGAGCCCTTATGCGCTGGGGCTGGTACTGGAGCATTACCTGGCCCGGCATGTGTCCGGCCACTCGTACACCAGGACGCTGCTGCAGTCGACCCGGCGCGGCCGGATCGCCGAATGGCCGCCCCGAGCGGGCGCGCGTGGAGCGATTTGACGCGACGGCTCAAATCCTTCCGCCCACATCGTGAATTCAAACAAAAAATCAGGAAGAAGAATCAGATGTTCAATCCGCTGCAAAGCCGCACACTGAACGTGGCGTGCAAGGCGTTGCCCACTTGGGGCGGCGCGGATGTGCTGATCGCGCAGCGCGTGAGCGGCGTCGAGGCGCTCGGCAAACTCTTCAAATACACGGTGGAGTTTGCCACGCTGGACAGTCCCACGTTTCGCATCTACAAGGCGCGCGAGCTGATCAAGCCCGATGAATTGATCGGCAAAACGATCGAAATTTCGATTGAATTCGAGGGCAAGGGTGCCTTCATTCCAGGACTGCCTGGCAATCTGGGAGCGGGCAATGTCGGTGCGGGCGTGCGCACCATCAACGGCATCATCACCGAAGTCCGGCAGACCGGCAGCGACGAGCGGCGCGCGTATTACCAGTTCACGGTGAGACCTTGGCTCTGGCTTGCTTCGAAGAATCGAGATAGCCGGGTGTTCCAGGATATGAATGTCCTGCAAGTCACCGAGGCGGTGCTCAAGAGCGGAAACTACAAGTTCCCGTGGCAGATGCGCCTGGCGGCGGTCTCGCTGTACAACAACGTCTTTCCGCCGCGCGACTTCATCCGGCAGTTCTGGCAGAGCGACTTTGAATTTCTGAGCCAGATCTGGAGCGAGTGGGGCATCTATTATCACTTCGATGGCATGACGCTGGTGCTGTGCGACTCGCCCGGCTCGCACAAAAAGCACGCCAATGCCTACGATACCGTGCTGTATCACGCGCCCGAAGGCAAGCGCATCGACGAGGAGCATATTTACGCGCTGAGTGTCTCGCGCAAGATCACCGCGGGCGAGATCACGCTCAACGACTACGACTACACGCGCTCGAACGGCCGCTTCGATATGAATCAGAGCCGTTACAGCGAGGCGTCCTTCGACAACGCCGCGCAGTATCACTGGGGCAATTACACGCAGCCGATGGCGGGTGCGATGGGGCTGGACGGCAAGCCCAACGATCTGCGTAATGAGGGCGATTATCTGGCGCGCGTGCGCGTGGAGGCACTGCGCTGCGAGGGCTTGCGTCTGCACGGCACAGGCAACCTGCGCGGGCTGACCACGGGCAGGAAGTTTCGTCTCGAAGGCCATCCGCAGAAAGAGCTCAACACGCGATATCTGGTGGTCTCGACCACGATCGATGTGAGCAATCCGGACGAACTGACCGTCACGGCAGGCAGCGACGCGCAGTATCACTGCAAGACAGATTTCGTGCTGCAGCCGGACGATACGTTCTTCAAGACGATGCCTCGGGAGAAGCCGCGTGCGCATCCGGAGACCGCGGTGGTGGTGGGGCCGGAGAACCAGCCGATCTGGCTCGATGGCTACGCGCGCACGCGGGTTCAATTCAAATGGGACAGGCTGGGCAAGCTTGACCAGAATTCGAGTTGCTGGGTACGGGTGTCGCAACCGTGGCATGGCGGGCCGCACAGCTTCATCGCGGTGCCGCGCATCGGGGACGAGGTGACGATCGGCTATCACGAGGGCGATCCGGACAAGCCGTTCATCATGGCCAGCAAGGTCAATCAGTTCAATCCGCCGCCGTTCGAGTTGCCGAGGAACATGGCGCTCACGGGGCTGGTGAGTCACGCATTGGAAGGGCAAGGCCACAACTATGTGGTCACCGATGACACGCCCGGCCAGCAGCAGGTTCAGGTGGCGAGCGACCAGGCCAATTCGCGGCTGGTGCTGGGGTACAACACGCGGATCGAGTATCGCGCGGGTCGTCAGCAGGCGCGTGGGCTGGGGTGGGAACTCGCGACGGACGCGTGGGGTGTGCTTCGGGCGAATCGGGGCATGCTTATTACGACCGAGACGCGCAGTGGTGCGAACTCACCTGCGAAAGAAATGGGCGAGACGGTGCAGCGGCTCACCGAAGCGCGCGATACGCATGAGAACCTCGTCGGCATGGCGCAGCAGAATCAGGCGCAAGACGCGGGCGCGGACCAGAGAGAGGTAACAGCGGCGCTGAAGGCGCAGAACGCGACGGTGAAGGGCGGACCAAAATCAGGCCCGAACGCTTTCCCGGAACTTGCCGAAGCGCATCTAACCTTCGCGAGCCCGAACGGCATCCAGGCAACAACAGCCGGCACGACTCATCTTGCTAGCGGTGAGCATCTAGCGCTGACTACAGGTGGTCACATTGGTATTGCAGCAGATGCTTCTCTCTTCGCGACGGTGCGCTCGAAGCTGCGACTGTTCGTACAGCAAGCCGGTATGCGACTGGTTGCTGCGGGCGGTGATATCGATATAAAGGCTCTAAAAGACAGTATCAATCTGCTGGCGAAGCTTAATGTGACTGTGACGGCGAATCGCATCACGATCTCCGCGAAGGAGGAGGTAGAGATAGTTGGTGGGGGCAGCTACACGCGCTGGAGTCTTGGAGGCGTGCGAACCGGCACATCGGCTAGCTTCGAGGTCCATTCTGCGAGTCGCAACTTTAGTGGGCCTGATTCGGAGCGCTTGCCAACTTTGCCTGAATCGCGGCCGAGCAAGGAGGATCTGCACTTCATACTCGGTGCCTTGGCGCACGACGAAGCCCACCGCTATGTGGACGAGCCATATGAGCTATTCAAGGGTAGCGCAAAAATTGCACAAGGCGTGACTGACGAATTCGGTCGCGTAATTGTGCCGGACCATCAACCCGGGACGTCGACTTACCGGGTGAAGTTGAGTAACGGCGGTCAATTCGATTTGAACGTCAAAGATGCACTCAACGCTGATTTTGCACACATTGAACATCGAACCAACCGCGGCGAGCGAATGAGCTGAAAGCGGAGAACGAAAACATGAGCAACCTGAAAACTCAAAACACGGCAGACGTTCATATTGATGAAGTTGTACGTCAGGCAATGGGTTCTGCGCAGTGGTTTCTGGAAAACGAGCCGGAAGTCAAGAAATACTACGGCAACAAGTTAAAGTTCATGATCTGTGGTCAAGAGGGCTTTGCTTCGATTGCAGAAGATATTGCGAAAGCGAAGGGCACTGTCGAACTGGTCTGCTGGGGTTTCGATCCGGGAATGGAACTCGTGCGCGGTGGCGACACATGGCCTCGTGGTCAGACTTATGGCGACGTGCTGGAGAAAGCGGCGCAACGAGGGGTGAAGGTACGGATGCTGGTCTGGCACAACACACTTGCCTCGGAGTTTCAGAACAATATGCCGGGCTACACGGATGTGCCGAAGGCCAACAGTCCGATATCGAACTTCGTGCAGTCATTGAACTCTCCGTATGAGAGTGCAGAGAGGCAGAAGTACTGCACCGCCTGGTGGCAGCGCAATCTCGCAAATCGAAACGGACCAGCAGACGAAACGAATCTTCAAATAGTTTTCCGAAGCGCTAGCCCGGGAGATGCATACGCAGGCCTGAAGGACGAAGACGACGTGCCCGCGCTGCCGGGCGAGGGCGCTGCATTGAGCTTCGCTACTCACCATCAGAAGCCTGTTTTGATCGACTATGCACACAATGATGGCACCGGTGCGGTGGGCTATGTCATGGGGCTGAACTCAGTGACGGATTACTGGGACACGCAGAACCATGCAATCGACGATCCGCTGCGAGAGGAAATGAGATTGCCATATAAATTGTGGGGCGGAGTTGCGCCGGGCGAGTTGGATCATGAGTCCGCAATCGAAAATCACGCCGTGTCTTATCAGTACCGTTACGGTAAGCCGTACCAGGACTACGCGTGTCGTGTCGAGGGACCGGCGTTACAGCGACTTCATCAGAACTTTGTACGAGGCTGGAACCGGTCAGCGCCGACGAATTGGCAACTCAAGGAAATCTCGGGAATTCCGCCAAAGATCAAGACCGTGACGGTTGATCCTACGCAAGCCGTGCAGATCGTGCGCACGCAGCCACATGAAAACGAGAAAACGATCAAGAAGCTGTATTTGCAGGCCACAAGTTGGGCGCGCAATTACATCTATATGGAGAATCAGTATTTCTTTTATCCGACGTTCGCGCGCACGCTCAAGGAACATCGGATGGCGTACTGCCAGTCGTGGAGCAGCAAGTCCGGAAAGTCCGTCGCGGAATTACCGAAGCTGCACGTCTTCATCGTGATTCCAAACCCGGAGCGCGATCAGATGATCCCGCGCACGGCTGACGTACTGACTGAGTTGGGCCACGGCGGGGACGTGCCGGAACAGATCAAGTTGATCGATAGCGGTAAGTACAGCCAGAAATACTCGGACAGTCACAAGGGCAAAAACGGTACTCAAGTGCTAAACCGGCCGAGTTTGCAACAACTCTCCGACTCGATGGGGTTGGAGGTGAGCCTCGCGCGACTGCGCACGAGCGGTCTGGATGCGAGTAAGAAGATGGCGTACCGGGAAATCTATATTCACTCGAAGCTGATGTTGATCGACGATGTTTTCGTGACGCTCGGCAGCGCGAATATGAACCAAAGAAGCATGGCGGTGGATAGTGAGATCAATATCGCGGCGACGGGAAAGGAACCGGTCAGTAAGTTGCGGGAGCGGATTTTTACACTGCATTCGGGTGGGGAGATTCGGGGGAGTGGGGATAGGAAGGAGTTGCCGGACGTCTTTGATCATTGGAAAAAGCGCATGAAGCAGAATCAAACTGCCAAGAAAGCGGGAAAAGCGCTAAAGGGCTTTTTGCTTCCATTCGAGGATCATCGTTCGACGACCTCAATGCAAGGATGACGATGAAGCATCCACGTCGCCTGCTTGTATTTATCTTCTTTGCCATATGCCTGCTCGGTTTATCAGCCTGGGTGGGATGCACCACGCCGCTATTCAATCGTATGACTGCTCGACTATCCGATTTTCCCCGCTACACGAAACTGCCGCTGTTCGATCCGCACCGCCAGACGTTCACTTGCGTTTATCAGGATCAGCACATTCCGCCCGTCGATCCCCAGGCCGAGTTATGGTACGAGCAAGCGCTCGAACTGAACGACCCGAACGTATGGTTCGAGAAGCGAAACTGGAACCGCATCTACCAACTGTATGTGCAGGCGGCCGAGCGCAATCATTGGAAAGCGATGTTGAATCTTGCCTCGCTGATTCTCAGTGGTTATCCAATTCCGGAACATGATCCTGAGCTTGCCATTCGCTGGGTCGAGAAGGCGATGAAACTAGGGGTGGCAGATGCGTGGGACCGCATGGGCACGTATCACCAAAACGGGCTGATCAAAGGGAGCGACGCGACCAGCGCCTATGCATTCTTGCAGAAAGCGGCAGACATGGGCAGCCCGGCAGCGTTGACATTCTTAGGGGATAAGCTGGGTGGAACGTACGACGATCCTGAAGGAGATTTTTGGGGGAACCGTCCGATCGCTTTGCAAATGCTGAAATGTGCGATGGCACAGGGGTATGGAGAGGCAGCTTATGAGCTGTCTTTTTATCAAGCGGATGCCAACACGCCTGAAGCGAAAGCGCTCGCATTGCGGACGCTTCAAGAGGGAACCAAGCTAGGAAGTGCGAATTGCGCAAAGTCTCTCGGAAGTGAATTCGACGGATTTGACTTAACAGATGGCACCAATCTGATTGGCTATGTCGACAAAGAACGACATGACCGTTATCGCGTTTTGGCCGACGCGCTCGAATTCTGGCAAGGCCGCTTGAAACTCCCCAACCTTGACAAGGTACTTCCGCTGCCACCCGCGCCGCTTCCAAAATGGAACGGCGATAAGCAGACATTGATCGACGCGGCAAAGGCCGTTACGCCTCCGCCCAAGTCTGCGCAGACGGCCCTACGTAGCGGTCGCGAAGCAGTTCCCGAAGGTTATGCTGTACCGTTACTGAAGAAAGATGCGCACTCGATATCCGGCGACCAGCGCGTGCCCCGGACCGGTTACTGGCTAGCGCTGCATCGCGATATGTCGACATCTCTCGACGCGCGGCCGATTGCAGTCGGCAGTGCCTATCCGCAATATTACAGGGCGGCCGAACCCTTCGAGTCGCCACGCGGCAAATCGATTGCCCTTCGCGATGTTCGTTGGCACTACTTGGGCGAAGCATACAAGCTTGCGACGCAGCCTCATGAGATCCTCGAGATACGGGTCAAGGCTGGCAAAGTAAGGCAACTCACCGATGAACCTCAGTCCCTGCAATGCAGCGGTGAGAAGCGTTGCGCGCAGACTGGCATATGGGAAGCTCGTGTGGCGGCAGACCATCCGTTAGCGGCGCTCTTTAATCGCTGGGACCGACAGGCATTCGTGGAAACTGGGCACGCGTTTCCTGATGTACGTCAGCAGCATCTAGATGTTGCAGCCGGGGAGGTTCGGTGGACGTACCTGGGCAGTCCCAACACGTTGCGCGTGCCGGGCGTGTTTGACATTAGCTTGTAGGCACAGCAACCATCACCGTACGAGTTGGCCGCGCCGGTTGCTTCATATTTGATCGACTATGCACACAATGTATCCGTCAGCGCAACCCGTCTTGAGTGTCCGAGTGCACGATGCGAAGGTTTCGGCATCGTGGTGATTGGAGTGGTGCGATGGACGACGACGTGATGGGGAGAACTGCCGTGCGAACGGGCGCTCGGCGCCCCCGCCAAGGCGAGGCGTTCTGGCGAGAGATGGTGGCAGCATGGAAGATGAGCGGCGTTGGCACTCGGCGCTTCTGCCGCGAACAAGGCCTGGCCGTCAGCACTTTCGGGTTGTGGCGCAAGAAGTTTACGGGCGAGACGCCTGCAACGATTCCGCTGGCTGTGACGGCCGACGCCGCGTTTGTCGTCGCTCGCCTCGAAGGTGAGCCTGCGGCGACACCATCAACTGCGTCGGCCGATACGTCATCGTTGTCAACGCGTGATCGCGTCACCTTATCGATCGCCGGCGTTCGCATCGAAATGAGCGGCGTGCATGCGGAGCGCATTGTGCGCTTCGTGCTCGGACAGCTTGGCGGTACACGGTGCTGATCGCCGCTGACGTTCGAGCTTACATATGCCGCGAGCCGGTCGACATGCGCAAGTCGATCGACACACTGTCGTATCTGGTCGAACCGCTGCTTGCGCAGAAGCCAAGTTCAGGCAACTTGTTCGTGTTCGTCGGCCGTGACCGCAAGAAGGTGAAGTGTCTCTATTGGGACCGTACCGGCTTCGCGCTTTGGTACAAGCGGCTCGAACTTGGGCATTTTCCATCGCCCGCGGCATTGGCACAGCGCGGTTTCACGCTCGCAGAGCTCAATGCATGGCTTGAAGGTATAGAGATTCCGGCGCGCGAACCTCATCGCGCCGTCGCCGTGACGCGCGTTGCGTAAGCGCCTGAATCGCGCGTAATTCAGGGCTGGCGACGCTTGTAAACGTCGCAAGAGTTGGGCATCATGGTTGACATGTTGCCCGCCGCCGTCACTGCCGGGGATCTGCCACTGGAGCTCGAGGCGCTGCAAGCCTTCGCACTCGAACAGAACCGGCTCGCATGCGTGTTGTGGGAGCAACTGGAGAGCCTTCAGCATCAGATCGCACAACTCAATCGCGCACGCTTCGGCGCGAGTTCTGAGCGCCTGGCGGGTCAGGCCGAGTTGTTTGACGCTGCCTTAGATATTCCCGTTCCTCCCGAGCCGGCGAAGGTTCAAGTCACGGGGCACACCCGGAAGGGACGCCCCGCGTTGCCAAAGGACTTGCCACGCACGCGCATCGAATATGACTTGAGCGACGAGCAGAAGGCCGCATTCGACGCGCTTGAGCGCATCGGCGAAGAGCGTAGCGAGACGCTGCACTACGAGCCATCAAGGCTCACGGTCATCGAACATATCCGTTTCAAGTATGCAGCGAAGAAGGATGGCGAGTCGACCATCGTGACGGCGAGCGCTCAACCTTCGCCGCTGCCCAAGAGTAACGCGAGCGCGAGTCTGCTCGCGAACATCCTGGTCAACACCTACGTCGATCATCTCCCGTTGAATCGGCAGGAGATGCGCTATGCGCGCCGTGGCATTCACCTGCCGCGGGCCACGCTGTGCGAATGGAAGCTGGCCGCAGCAGAATTGCTCGCTGCGCTTATGCCACCGCTGCGTGCGCATCAGTTGCAGGCGCCGCGCATGCACGTCGACGACACGACACTGCCTTTGCTTGAGAAGGGCCGCAAGACCACCCGCACTGCTCGATTATGGGGCTATCTGGGTGCGGGCCAACGCGAGGAGAACGGCGTTTGGGTAGATCACCCTCCGGCGGTCGTGTTCGAGTTCGCTGAATCACGCGCGGGCTCGCATCCGCAGGGTTACCTACGAACTTACAAGGGCTACTTGCAGGCCGACGCATACAGCGGGCACGAGGCCCTCTACGAAACCGGCGACATCATCGCGGTCGGTTGTTGGGCGCATTGCCGCCGTCGGTTCTTTGAAATCGCCAAGACCCAAAGCAAGCCGGGACTCGCGGCACAGGCGCTGCAATGGATCGCCCAGCTATACGCCATTGAGTCGCGAATCAACCATCAGACCCCTGACCGCAAATACGCGGCGCGGCAAGCGGAGGCATTGCCGGTACTGGCGAAGTTCCGTCAATGGCTGGAAGGCAACGCCATCGGTTTGCCGACTCAGGCACCGCTCGCCAAAGCGTTTGGCTACGCGCTACGTCATTGGCAAGCGCTGATTCGCTACACTGAGAGCGGTGTTCTGTTACCGGACAACAACGCGTTGGAACGGCAAATCCGGCCGATTGCTCTTGGAAGAGTCAACTGGACCTTCGCGGGCTCGCCGCGAGGCGCTCGTGCGACGGCCACCATGTATTCGTTGCTTGGCACGGCTCGCTTAAACGGTTTCGAACCGTATGCATGGCTGAAGGAAACACTGGAGAAGTTGCCGTCGTATTCCGTCAATCGCGTGCACGAACTGCTGCCGCTTGCCCGCTAGCTACCCCGACATTTATGGACATTCTGGATTCCCTTCGGCAGGCGCCCAGCGCCGAGTTGTATCGCCTCTATCTGACCATCGGCAAAATGCTCGATGACCCCCGACGCATTCTCGAAGTCCGTCAACGACTGCACATCGGCATGACCGTCAGATACATCGGTGACAATCCGTTGGGACCCCCTTCGGAAGGCACTATCACCGAGCTGCGACATACGCAAGCGGTCGTACAGGACAACGTGACTCGACGCCGATGGGCAGTGTCGTATGCGGCGATTCTCCTCGATGCCACCGCAGCCCCAATTCAAAAGGAAGCGCCGCCACCGCGCCCGCGTCCCGAAGAGTTCTTCATCGGCGACACCGTGGGATTCACCGACAAGCATCTAAACGAGCGTGTCGGCACCGTCGTCAGGCTGAACGCCAAAACGGCGTCGATCGCCGTGACAGACTCCGAAGGACACTGGCGCGTCTCGTACGGTCTATTACGGAAAATCCTCGATATTTGATTGAAGCCCTGTCAACACGGGATGCGCTGACGGATACCACACAATGATGGCACCGGTGCGGTGGGCTATGTCATGGGGCTGAACTCAGTGACGGATTACTGGGACACGTAGAACCATGCAATCGACGATCCGCTGCGAGAGGAAATGAGATTGCCATATAAATTGTGGGGCGGAGTTGCGCCGGGCGAGTTGGATCATGAGTCCGCAATCGAAAATCGCGCCGTGTCTTATCAGTACCGTTACGGTAAGCCGTACCAGGACTACGCGTGTCGTGTCGAGGGACCGGCGTTACAGCGACTTCATCAGAACTTTGTACGAGGCTGGAACCGGTCAGCGCCGACGAATTGGCAACTCAAGGAAATCTCGGGAATTCCGCCAAAGATCAAGACCGTGACGGTTGATCCTACGCAAGCCGTGCAGATCGTGCGCACGCAGCCACATGAAAACGAGAAAACGATCAAGAAGTGTAGTGGTTCAGTATTCTTGGACACCGATTACGCAGTTTGCACCTTTAAATCCTCGAACTCGGCCGGCGGCATGTGACGCGCGGCCGAGTGCAAGCGTTCCTGGTTGTAGTACATCAAGATGTAAGTCAGCACATCGGCGCGAGCCTCGGCGTGATCACGGTATGCGTGCTCGCCGATGCATTCTCCTTTGAGCGTACAGAAGAAGCGCTCGACGACGGCGTTGTCCCAACAGTTTCCTCTGCGGCTCATGCTCTGCACGATCTCGTGCTCCTTAAGAAACTGCTGGAACGTCAAACTCGCATAGTTGCTTCCTTGGTCCGAGTGGAACATCAATCCCGGTTCGGTACGCCGCGTTTGAAGTGCGACCTGTAACGCGCCAATCACCAAGAACGTGTCACAGGAACCCGAGGTCGCCCAGCCGACTACACGCCGGGAATACAGATCGATCACCACAGCCAGATACATCCAGCCCTGCTGCGTCCAGATATACGTCACGTCGCCCGCCCAGAACCGGTTTGGAACCGTCACGGTGAATGCCCGATCGAGCCGGTTTTGCGCAATCGCCGATGCTTGCGTGCGCTTCACATAACGATGCGTGCGACGTACCCGCGCCTGCACACCGCCTTCGCGCATGAGGCGACGCGCACGCTCGCGTCCCACCGCATGGCCCCGACGCTTCATTTCCTGCGATATGCGCCGACTGCCATAGCTTTGCCGCATCTGCGCATGAATCGCCTGCACCTCGCGCACCAGCCCCGTACGTACCGGACGTGCCTTGCCCTGCCGCGCCTTCCATGCGTAGTAACTGCTGCGCGCCACGCCGACTACACGACACAGCGTCGCCGTCGGATATGCCTTCTCTGCCTGCCGGATCACTTCGAATCGCGGTCCAGTTCCTTGACAAAGAAGGCCGTGGATTTTTTTAGAATGTCGCGCTCCCGTTCGAGCTCCGCCACTCGTTTCTCAAGTGCTCGAACCCTTAGCTGTTCAGCGCTGCCGCCCTCGGCTGCGCTCACCGGTGCACCCGCAACCGGCCGGCGATTGCCGATCCAGCGCCGCAACGCCGTCTCTCCAATGCCCAACGCCTTCGCCGCCTTCGTCACCGTGTAGCCCTGCTCCAGCACAAGCGCCACTGCCTCGCGCTTGAATTCCTCTGAAAATTCTCTTCTGCCCATTTGACACCTCGCTGGTCGATCAAAGTCTACCTTTCGAAGTGTCCAAGATTGCCAGACCACTACAAAGCTGTATTTGCAGGCCACAAGTTGGGCGCGCAATTACATCTATATGGAGAATCAGTATTTCTTTTATCCGACGTTCGCGCGCACGCTCAAGGAACATCGGATGGCGTACTGCCAGTCGTGGAGCAGCAAGTCCGGAAAGTCCGTCGCGGAATTACCGAAGCTGCACGTCTTCATCGTGATTCCAAACCCGGAGCGCGATCAGATGATCCCGCGCACGGCTGACGTACTGACTGAGTTGGGCCACAGCGGGGACGTGCCGGAACAGATCAAGTTGATCGATAGCGGTAAGTACAGCCAGAAATACTCGGACAGTCACAAGGGCAAAAACGGCACTCAAGTGCTGGACCGGCCGAGTTTGCAACAACTCTCTGACTCGATGGGGTTGGAGGTGAGCCTCGCGCGACTGCGCACGAGCGGTCTGGATGCGAGTAAGAAGATGGCGTACCGGGAAATCTATATTCACTCGAAGCTGATGTTGATCGACGATGTTTTCGTGACGCTCGGCAGCGCGAATATGAACCAAAGAAGCATGGCGGTGGATAGTGAGATCAATATCGCGGCGACGGGAAAGGAACCGGTCAGTAAGTTGCGGGAGCGGATTTTTACGCTGCATTCGGGTGGGGAGATTCGGGGGAGTGGGGACAGGAAGGAGTTGCCGGCGCTTTTTAAACAGTGGGATCGTCGTATGAGCAGAAACGCGAAAGCGAAAAAGGATGGTGAACTCTTAAACGGCTTTCTACTTCCCTTCGTGGATCACCGCTCGACGACTTCAATGCAAGGTTAACAATTGAAGCGTCCACGCCGATTGCTTGTATTCGCCTTTTTCTCCGCATGCGTGCTCGGCTTATCTGTCTGGGCTGGATGCACCACGTTGCTATTCAATCGTATGACTGCTCGACTATCTGATTTGCCCCGCTACACGAAACTGCCGCTGTTCGATCCGCACCGCAAGACGTTCACTTGCGTCTATCAGGACCAACACATTCCGCCCATTGATCCGCAGGCCGAGTTGTTATACGAGCAAGCGCTCGAACTGAATGGTCCCAACGTATGGTTCGAGAAGCGGGACTGGAACCGCATCTACCAACTGTATGTGCAGGCGGCCGAGCGCAATCATTGGAAAGCGATGTTGAATCTCGCCTCGCTGATTCTCAGTAGCTATCCAATTCCGGAACATGATCCTGAGCTTGCCATTCGCTGGGTCGAGAAGGCGATGAAACTAGGGGTGGCAGACGCGTGGGACCGCATGGGCACATATCACCAAAACGGGCTGATCAAAGGGAGCGACGCGACCAGCGCCTATGCGTTCTTGCAGAAAGCGGCAGACATGGGCAGCCCGGCAGCGTTGACATTCCTAGGGGATAAGCTGGGTGGAACGTACGACGATCCTGAAGGAGATTTTTGGGGGAACCGTCCGGTTGCTGTGCAAATGCTTGAGTGTGCGATGGCACAGGGCTACGGAGAAGCAGCCTACGAACTGTCTCTCTATCAGGAGCAGCCTAATACAACGGCAAAGGCTCTCGCATTGAAGACCCTGCATGAAGGTACAAAGTTAGGATGTGCAAATTGCGCAAAAGCGCTTGCTACCGAATTCGAAGGTTTCGATCTAAGTAATGGCAACAACTTAGTCGGCCACGTCGACAAAGAACGATCCAACCGTTACGCGATACTTGGCGACGCACTCGAATTCTGGCAAGGCCGCTTGAAACTGCCCAACCTTGACAAGGTACTTCCGCTGCCACCCGCGCCGCTTCCAAAATGGAACGGCGATAAGCAGACATTGATCGACGCGGCAAAGGCCGTTACGCCTCCGCCCAAGCCTGCGTGGACCTCCCTGCATAGCGGTCGCGAGGCGGTTCCAGAAGGTCATGCTGTACCTTCACTGACAAAAGATGCGCGCTCAATATCCGGTGACCAGCGCGTGCCCCGGACCGGTTACTGGCTAGCCCTGCATGGCGATATGTCGACATCTCTCGACGCGCGGCCGATTGCAGTCGGCAGTGCCTATCCGCAATATTACAGGGCGGCCGAACCCTTCGAGTCGCCACGCGGCAAATCGATTGCCCTTCGCGATGTTCGTTGGCACTACTTGGGCGAAGCATACAAGCTTGCGACGCAGCCTCATGAGATCCTCGAGATACGGGTCAAGGCTGGCAAAGTAAGGCAACTCACCGATGAACCTCGGTCCCTGCAATGCAGCGGTGAGAAGCGTTGCGCGCAGACTGGCATATGGGAAGCTCGTGTGGCGGCAGACCATCCGTTAGCGGCGCTCTTTAATCGCTGGGACCGACAGGCATTCGTGGAAACTGGGCACGCGTTTCCTGATGTACGTCAGCAGCATCTAGATGTTGCAGCCGGGGAGGTTCGGTGGACGTACCTGGGCAGTCCCAACACGTTGCGCGTGCCGGGCGTGTTTGACATTAGCTTGTAGGCACAGCAACCATCACCGTACGAGTTGGCCGCGCCGGTTGCTTCATATTTGATCGATTATGCACACAATGATGGCACCGGTGCAGTGGGCTATGTCATGGGGCTGAACTCAGTGACGGATTACTGGGACACGCAGAACCATGCAATCGACGATCCGCTGCGAGAGGAAATGAGATTGCCATATAAATTGTGGGGCGGAGTTGCGCCGGGCGAGTTGGATCATGAGTCCGCAATCGAAAATCACGCCGTGTCTTATCAGTACCGTTACGGTAAGCCGTACCAGGACTACGCGTGTCGTGTCGAGGGACCGGCGTTACAGCGACTTCATCAGAACTTTGTACGAGGCTGGAACCGGTCAGCGCCGACGAATTGGCAACTCAAGGAAATCTCGGGAATTCCGCCAAAGATCAAGACCGTGACGGTTGATCCTACGCAAGCCGTGCAGATCGTGCGCACGCAGCCACATGAAAACGAGAAAACGATCAAGAAGCTGTATTTGCAGGCCACAAGTTGGGCGCGCAATTACATCTATATGGAGAATCAGTATTTCTTTTATCCGACGTTCGCGCGCACGCTCAAGGAACATCGGATGGCGTACTGCCAGTCGTGGAGCAGCAAGTCCGGAAAGTCCGTCGCGGAATTACCGAAGCTGCACGTCTTCATCGTGATTCCAAACCCGGAGCGCGATCAGATGATCCCGCGCACGGCTGACGTACTGACTGAGTTGGGCCACGGCGGGGACGTGCCGGAACAGATCAAGTTGATCGATAGCGGTAAGTACAGCCAGAAATACTCGGACAGTCAGTATCCGTCAGCGCAACCCGTCTTGAGTGTCCGAGTGCACGATGCGAAGGTTTCGGCATCGTGGTGATTGGAGTGGTGCGATGGACGACGACGTGATGGGGAGAACTGCCGTGCGAACGGGCGCTCGGCGCCCCCGCCAAGGCGAGGCGTTCTGGCGAGAGATGGTGGCAGCATGGAAGATGAGCGGCGTTGGCACTCGGCGCTTCTGCCGCGAACAAGGCCTGGCCGTCAGCACTTTCGGGTTGTGGCGCAAGAAGTTTACGGGCGAGACGCCTGCAACGATTCCGCTGGCTGTGACGGCCGACGCCGCGTTTGTCGTCGCTCGCCTCGAAGGTGAGCCTGCGGCGACACCATCAACTGCGTCGGCCGATACGTCATCGTTGTCAACGCGTGATCGCGTCACCTTATCGATCGCCGGCGTTCGCATCGAAATGAGCGGCGTGCATGCGGAGCGCATTGTGCGCTTCGTGCTCGGACAGCTTGGCGGTACACGGTGCTGATCGCCGCTGACGTTCGAGCTTACATATGCCGCGAGCCGGTCGACATGCGCAAGTCGATCGACACACTGTCGTATCTGGTCGAACCGCTGCTTGCGCAGAAGCCAAGTTCAGGCAACTTGTTCGTGTTCGTCGGCCGTGACCGCAAGAAGGTGAAGTGTCTCTATTGGGACCGTACCGGCTTCGCGCTTTGGTACAAGCGGCTCGAACTTGGGCATTTTCCATCGCCCGCGGCATTGGCACAGCGCGGTTTCACGCTCGCAGAGCTCAATGCATGGCTTGAAGGTATAGAGATTCCGGCGCGCGAACCTCATCGCGCCGTCGCCGTGACGCGCGTTGCGTAAGCGCCTGAATCGCGCGTAATTCTGGGCTGGCGACGCTTGTAAACGTCGCAAGAGTTGGGCATCATGGTTGACATGTTGCCCGCCGCCGTCACTGCCGGGGATCTGCCACTGGAGCTCGAGGCGCTGCAAGCCTTCGCACTCGAACAGAACCGGCTCGCATGCGTGTTGTGGGAGCAACTGGAGAGCCTTCAGCATCAGATCGCACAACTCAATCGCGCACGCTTCGGCGCGAGTTCTGAGCGCCTGGCGGGTCAGGCCGAGTTGTTTGACGCTGCCTTAGATATTCCCGTTCCTCCCGAGCCGGCGAAGGTTCAAGTCACGGGGCACACCCGGAAGGGACGCCCCGCGTTGCCAAAGGACTTGCCACGCACGCGCATCGAATATGACTTGAGCGACGAGCAGAAGGCCGCATTCGACGCGCTTGAGCGCATCGGCGAAGAGCGTAGCGAGACGCTGCACTACGAGCCATCAAGGCTCACGGTCATCGAACATATCCGTTTCAAGTATGCAGCGAAGAAGGATGGCGAGTCGACCATCGTGACGGCGAGCGCTCAACCTTCGCCGCTGCCCAAGAGTAACGCGAGCGCGAGTCTGCTCGCGAACATCCTGGTCAACACCTACGTCGATCATCTCCCGTTGAATCGGCAGGAGATGCGCTATGCGCGCCGTGGCATTCACCTGCCGCGGGCCACGCTGTGCGAATGGAAGCTGGCCGCAGCAGAATTGCTCGCTGCGCTTATGCCACCGCTGCGTGCGCATCAGTTGCAGGCGCCGCGCATGCACGTCGACGACACGACACTGCCTTTGCTTGAGAAGGGCCGCAAGACCACCCGCACTGCTCGATTATGGGGCTATCTGGGTGCGGGCCAACGCGAGGAGAACGGCGTTTGGGTAGATCACCCTCCGGCGGTCGTGTTCGAGTTCGCTGAATCACGCGCGGGCTCGCATCCGCAGGGTTACCTACGAACTTACAAGGGCTACTTGCAGGCCGACGCATACAGCGGGCACGAGGCCCTCTACGAAACCGGCGACATCATCGCGGTCGGTTGTTGGGCGCATTGCCGCCGTCGGTTCTTTGAAATCGCCAAGACCCAAAGCAAGCCGGGACTCGCGGCACAGGCGCTGCAATGGATCGCCCAGCTATACGCCATTGAGTCGCGAATCAACCATCAGACCCCTGACCGCAAATACGCGGCGCGGCAAGCGGAGGCATTGCCGGTACTGGCGAAGTTCCGTCAATGGCTGGAAGGCAACGCCATCGGTTTGCCGACTCAGGCACCGCTCGCCAAAGCGTTTGGCTACGCGCTACGTCATTGGCAAGCGCTGATTCGCTACACTGAGAGCGGTGTTCTGTTACCGGACAACAACGCGTTGGAACGGCAAATCCGGCCGATTGCTCTTGGAAGAGTCAACTGGACCTTCGCGGGCTCGCCGCGAGGCGCTCGTGCGACGGCCACCATGTATTCGTTGCTTGGCACGGCTCGCTTAAACGGTTTCGAACCGTATGCATGGCTGAAGGAAACACTGGAGAAGTTGCCGTCGTATTCCGTCAATCGCGTGCACGAACTGCTGCCGCTTGCCCGCTAGCTACCCCGACATTTATGGACATTCTGGATTCCCTTCGGCAGGCGCCCAGCGCCGAGTTGTATCGCCTCTATCTGACCATCGGCAAAATGCTCGATGACCCCCGACGCATTCTCGAAGTCCGTCAACGACTGCACATCGGCATGACCGTCAGATACATCGGTGACAATCCGTTGGGACCCCCTTCGGAAGGCACTATCACCGAGCTGCGACATACGCAAGCGGTCGTACAGGACAACGTGACTCGACGCCGATGGGCAGTGTCGTATGCGGCGATTCTCCTCGATGCCACCGCAGCCCCAATTCAAAAGGAAGCGCCGCCACCGCGCCCGCGTCCCGAAGAGTTCTTCATCGGCGACACCGTGGGATTCACCGACAAGCATCTAAACGAGCGTGTCGGCACCGTCGTCAGGCTGAACGCCAAAACGGCGTCGATCGCCGTGACAGACTCCGAAGGACACTGGCGCGTCTCGTACGGTCTATTACGGAAAATCCTCGATATTTGATTGAAGCCCTGTCAACACGGGATGCGCTGACGGATACGACAGTCACAAGGGCAAAAACGGTACTCAAGTGCTGGACCGGCCGAGTTTGCAACAACTCTCCGACTCGATGGGGTTGGAGGTGAGCCTCGCGCGACTGCGCACGAGCGGTCTGGATGCGAGTAAGAAGATGGCGTACCGGGAAATCTATATTCACTCGAAGCTGATGTTGATCGACGATGTTTTTGTGACGCTCGGCAGCGCGAATATGAACCAAAGAAGCATGGCGGTGTAGTGGTCTAGCAATCTTGGACACTTCGAAAGGTAGACTTTGATCGACCAGCGAGGTGTCAAATGGGCAGAAGAGAATTTTCAGAGGAATTCAAGCGCGAGGCAGTGGCGCTTGTGCTGGAGCAGGGCTACACGGTGACGAAGGCGGCGAAGGCGCTGGGCATTGGAGGGACGGCGTTGCGGCGCTGGATCGGCAATCGCCGGCCGGTTGCGGGTGCACCGGTGAGCGCAGCCGAGGGCGGCAGCGCTGAACAGCTAAGGGTTCGAGCACTTGAGAAACGAGTGGCGGAGCTCGAACGGGAGCGCGACATTCTAAAAAAATCCACGGCCTTCTTTGTCAAGGAACTGGACCGCGATTCGAAGTGATCCGGCAGGCAGAGAAGGCATATCCGACAGCGACGCTGTGTCGTGTAGTCGGCGTGGCGCGCAGCACTTACTACGCATGGAAGGCACGGCAGGGCAAGGCACGTCCGGTACGTACGGGGCTGGTGCGCGAGGTGCAGGCGATTCATGCGCAGATGCGGCAAAGCTATGGCAGTCGGCGCATATCGCAGGAAATGAAGCGTCGGGGCCATGCGGTGGGACGCGAGCGTGCGCGTCGCCTCATGCGCGAAGGCGGTGTGCAGGCGCGGGTACGTCGCACGCATCGTTATGTGAAGCGCACGCAAGCATCGGCGATTGCGCAAAACCGGCTCGATCGGGCATTCACCGTGACGGTTCCAAACCGGTTCTGGGCGGGCGACGTGACGTATATCTGGACGCAGCAGGGCTGGATGTATCTGGCTGTGGTGATCGATCTGTATTCCCGGCGTGTAGTCGGCTGGGCGACCTCGGGTTCCTGTGACACGTTCTTGGTGATTGGCGCGTTACAGGTCGCACTTCAAACGCGGCGTACCGAACCGGGATTGATGTTCCACTCGGACCAAGGAAGCAACTATGCGAGTTTGACGTTCCAGCAGTTTCTTAAGGAGCACGAGATCGTGCAGAGCATGAGCCGCAGAGGAAACTGTTGGGACAACGCCGTCGTCGAGCGCTTCTTCTGTACGCTCAAAGGAGAATGCATCGGCGAGCACGCATACCGTGATCACGCCGAGGCTCGCGCCGATGTGCTGACTTACATCTTGATGTACTACAACCAGGAACGCTTGCACTCGGCCGCGCGTCACATGCCGCCGGCCGATTTCGAGGATTTAAAGGTGGAAACTGCGTAATCGGTGTCCAAGAATACTGAACCACTACAAACGTCCAGATAGCTCAATACGACGGCAATCATACGGCAGGAGCTTGGTTGATATTTCTACCTGATGATCGTGTGCGCTTGATGATTGTTGACGGAACTAAAGGCGGCAACGATCCAGACAAACGCCCACCTGATGACGATCCGCTGATCGTGAAAGCAACTCTCGACGAAGAATGGAATCGGTTGTATCGTATCCGTCAGCGCATCCCGTGTTGACAGGGCTTCAATCAAATATCGAGGATTTTCCGTAATAGACCGTACGAGACGCGCCAGTGTCCTTCGGAGTCTGTCACGGCGATCGACGCCGTTTTGGCGTTCAGCCTGACGACGGTGCCGACACGCTCGTTTAGATGCTTGTCGGTGAATCCCACGGTGTCGCCGATGAAGAACTCTTCGGGACGCGGGCGCGGTGGCGGCGCTTCCTTTTGAATTGGGGCTGCGGTGGCATCGAGGAGAATCGCCGCATACGACACTGCCCATCGGCGTCGAGTCACGTTGTCCTGTACGACCGCTTGCGTATGTCGCAGCTCGGTGATAGTGCCTTCCGAAGGGGGTCCCAACGGATTGTCACCGATGTATCTGACGGTCATGCCGATGTGCAGTCGTTGACGGACTTCGAGAATGCGTCGGGGGTCATCGAGCATTTTGCCGATGGTCAGATAGAGGCGATACAACTCGGCGCTGGGCGCCTGCCGAAGGGAATCCAGAATGTCCATAAATGTCGGGGTAGCTAGCGGGCAAGCGGCAGCAGTTCGTGCACGCGATTGACGGAATACGACGGCAACTTCTCCAGTGTTTCCTTCAGCCATGCATACGGTTCGAAACCGTTTAAGCGAGCCGTGCCAAGCAACGAATACATGGTGGCCGTCGCACGAGCGCCTCGCGGCGAGCCCGCGAAGGTCCAGTTGACTCTTCCAAGAGCAATCGGCCGGATTTGCCGTTCCAACGCGTTGTTGTCCGGTAACAGAACACCGCTCTCAGTGTAGCGAATCAGCGCTTGCCAATGACGTAGCGCGTAGCCAAACGCTTTGGCGAGCGGTGCCTGAGTCGGCAAACCGATGGCGTTGCCTTCCAGCCATTGACGGAACTTCGCCAGTACCGGCAATGCCTCCGCTTGCCGCGCCGCGTATTTGCGGTCAGGGGTCTGATGGTTGATTCGCGACTCAATGGCGTATAGCTGGGCGATCCATTGCAGCGCCTGTGCCGCGAGTCCCGGCTTGCTTTGGGTCTTGGCGATTTCAAAGAACCGACGGCGGCAATGCGCCCAACAACCGACCGCGATGATGTCGCCGGTTTCGTAGAGGGCCTCGTGCCCGCTGTATGCGTCGGCCTGCAAGTAGCCCTTGTAAGTTCGTAGGTAACCCTGCGGATGCGAGCCCGCGCGTGATTCAGCGAACTCGAACACGACCGCCGGAGGGTGATCTACCCAAACGCCGTTCTCCTCGCGTTGGCCCGCACCCAGATAGCCCCATAATCGAGCAGTGCGGGTGGTCTTGCGGCCCTTCTCAAGCAAAGGCAGTGTCGTGTCGTCGACGTGCATGCGCGGCGCCTGCAACTGATGCGCACGCAGCGGTGGCATAAGCGCAGCGAGCAATTCTGCTGCGGCCAGCTTCCATTCGCACAGCGTGGCCCGCGGCAGGTGAATGCCACGGCGCGCATAGCGCATCTCCTGCCGATTCAACGGGAGATGATCGACGTAGGTGTTGACCAGGATGTTCGCGAGCAGACTCGCGCTCGCGTTACTCTTGGGCAGCGGCGAAGGTTGAGCGCTCGCCGTCACGATGGTCGACTCGCCATCCTTCTTCGCTGCATACTTGAAACGGATATGTTCGATGACCGTGAGCCTTGATGGCTCGTAGTGCAGCGTCTCGCTACGCTCTTCGCCGATGCGCTCAAGCGCGTCGAATGCGGCCTTCTGCTCGTCGCTCAAGTCATATTCGATGCGCGTGCGTGGCAAGTCCTTTGGCAACGCGGGGCGTCCCTTCCGGGTGTGCCCCGTGACTTGAACCTTCGCCGGCTCGGGAGGAACGGGAATATCTAAGGCAGCGTCAAACAACTCGGCCTGACCCGCCAGGCGCTCAGAACTCGCGCCGAAGCGTGCGCGATTGAGTTGTGCGATCTGATGCTGAAGGCTCTCCAGTTGCTCCCACAACACGCATGCGAGCCGGTTCTGTTCGAGTGCGAAGGCTTGCAGCGCCTCGAGCTCCAGTGGCAGATCCCCGGCAGTGACGGCGGCGGGCAACATGTCAACCATGATGCCCAACTCTTGCGACGTTTACAAGCGTCGCCAGCCCTGAATTACGCGCGATTCAGGCGCTTACGCAACGCGCGTCACGGCGACGGCGCGATGAGGTTCGCGCGCCGGAATCTCTATACCTTCAAGCCATGCATTGAGCTCTGCGAGCGTGAAACCGCGCTGTGCCAATGCCGCGGGCGATGGAAAATGCCCAAGTTCGAGCCGCTTGTACCAAAGCGCGAAGCCGGTACGGTCCCAATAGAGACACTTCACCTTCTTGCGGTCACGGCCGACGAACACGAACAAGTTGCCTGAACTTGGCTTCTGCGCAAGCAGCGGTTCGACCAGATACGACAGTGTGTCGATCGACTTGCGCATGTCGACCGGCTCGCGGCATATGTAAGCTCGAACGTCAGCGGCGATCAGCACCGTGTACCGCCAAGCTGTCCGAGCACGAAGCGCACAATGCGCTCCGCATGCACGCCGCTCATTTCGATGCGAACGCCGGCGATCGATAAGGTGACGCGATCACGCGTTGACAACGATGACGTATCGGCCGACGCAGTTGATGGTGTCGCCGCAGGCTCACCTTCGAGGCGAGCGACGACAAACGCGGCGTCGGCCGTCACAGCCAGCGGAATCGTTGCAGGCGTCTCGCCCGTAAACTTCTTGCGCCACAACCCGAAAGTGCTGACGGCCAGGCCTTGTTCGCGGCAGAAGCGCCGAGTGCCAACGCCGCTCATCTTCCATGCTGCCACCATCTCTCGCCAGAACGCCTCGCCTTGGCGGGGGCGCCGAGCGCCCGTTCGCACGGCAGTTCTCCCCATCACGTCGTCGTCCATCGCACCACTCCAATCACCACGATGCCGAAACCTTCGCATCGTGCACTCGGACACTCAAGACGGGTTGCGCTGACGGATACGTTGTATCGCAAGAATGGAAACGCACAATGACCGTGGAATGGTTTGATCTCATACCGGAGGACGGCGGCCTTTCGGAACGCATGAACGCATCGCAATGTGGCAAGGTGCTAGCGGAGGTTAGAGAATGAACGGTTCTACTTTAGCGCCATTCTTTTACAGGGACACGAACATATGAAACTCCCAATTCGATTGTTTTGCGGTTTTGCCTTCACGGCAGCGCTCGTGTTACTCGCATCCTGCACCTCCGCGAAGCCGTGGTCGGAAAAGAACCCTCGGGCGCTGAACAGCGGCGACGTCAAGATGCTGAACTACACGCCTTGGTACATCCATACCGCTGAGATTGAGGGGCCGAAAGGATCGGGTATCTCGGGCGGCGGACCTAATGTCATGCCGGTTAAAGAAAACGGGCGCCCCTCCGGCGGCGGCGGCTCAACGTGCTGCATGAGCTACCCCGCCGTATGGCAGCCTGATTTAAGGCTGACGGTGCGCTGGCTGGTCTTTAAGGACGTCAAAAGGCTCGGCGCCAAGGCACCTGGTAATTGGTACAAAGCCGAGAACGTTCGGATAGCGCAATACAACGGCAATCATACAGGGGGTGCTTGGCTGATCTTCCTGCCGGACGATCGAGTGCGTCTGATGGTGGTCGATGGCAACCATGACGGCGGCAACAATGCGAATAATCGCCCCCCCGACGATGACCCGTTGATCGTAAAAGGCATAGTGGACACGGAGTGGAACGAGCGGTTTCCAAATGGCGTAGCGCGAGGACTTCAATAATGAACGTGAAATGGCCTGATCTTATGCCGGAAGGCGGCGGCTTCTCGCAATGCAAGAACTCATCGCAACGTGGCAAGGTGCTAGCGGAGGTTAAAGAATGAACCGTTCTGCTTTAGCGCCATGCTTTTACAGGGATACGAACATATGAAATTCCCGATTCGAATGTTTTGCCGCTTTGCTCTCACGGCAGCGCTCGTGTTACTCGCATCCTGCACCTCTGCGAAGTCGTGGTCAGACAAGGACCGTCGGGCGCTGAACAGCGGCGACGTCAAGATGCTGAACTACACGCCTTGGTACATCCATACCGCTGAGATTGAGGGGCCGAAAGAATCGAATATCTCCGGCGGCGGACCCAATGTCATGCCGGTTAAAGAAAACGGGCGCCCCTCCGGCGGCGGTGGCTCAATGTGCTGCCTGAGTTACCCCGCCGTGTGGCAGCCTGACCTCAGACTGACGGTCCGGTGGCTGGTCGACAAAAAGCAGGACGGCAAGACCTGGGGCTACTGGTACAAAGCGGAGAACGTCCAGATAGCTCAATACGACGGCAGTCATACGGCGGGAGCCTGGTTGATCTTTCTACCTGATGATCGTGTCCGCTTGATGATTGTTGACGGAACTGAAGGCGGCAATGATCCAGACGAGCGCCCGCCTGATGACGATCCGTTGATCGTGAAAGGAACTCTCGATGAAGAATGGAATCGGCTGTATCGTAAGAATGGAAACACACAATGAACGTGAAATGGTCTGATCTCATGCCGGAAGGAGGTCGCCTTTCGGAAAGCAAGAACGCATCGCAACGTGGCAAAGTGCTGGTGGCCGACCCGACTATGTCCTGCCCGCAGACGCTGCACGTGACCTTGTTCTTCGACGGCACCAACAACAATGATGCGGAAGATAACGGTGTTTGGCGGGATTCGAAGGTACAGACGCATACGAATGTGGCACGGCTATTCAATGCGGCCGTTGAAGATCAAGACAGTGGTATTTTCAAAGCATATATTCAGGGTGTCGGTACACCGTTTAAGCAAATCGGTGAGGATGTCTACACGAAAGGCGGAAAGGCACTAGCCGCCGGATTCGATAATCGGTGTGTATGGGGATATACCCGCCTGCTGAATTCAGTATATTCAGCGGTCGTTCCGAGCAGGAAGAAAACGCTAATTGACGACGCCCAAGCGAGAAAGCTGTGCGACGAACACACCACCGTAGTGAGCAGCTTTAAACCTTATCTGCAACGGCTCGACGGGGCGCATCGCCAAGCAGTCGACGAGGGCCGTCGTCCGCAGACAGTTCGGCAGATTTATGTGAACGTGATCGGTTTTTCGCGCGGCGCGGCTGCGGCACGCGCATTCGTGCACAAGCTCATCAACGAATGGGCACCTGATGGCAAGATCGGACCGGGCACGGGCCAGTCTGCCTTGCCGTACACGGTCAATTTCATGGGACTGTTCGACACGGTGGCGGCAGTGGGTTTGCCTGATGCGACCCGAAGCATGTTCAACTTCGGCGCAGCCGGTCACTCTTCGCTTCCTTGGATATTTCAGTTAAATGGCACGGCCTTCGCCGCCAATGGCGCCATGAATATCCCGACGGAGGTCCGCTGCTGCTACCACGCGTTCTCCATCCATGAGCAACGCATGGCCTTTGCGCTCGATTCGATCCGGATGGGGGAGAACTACGGAAGCGGCGATCGCGTTGAGGTGGCCTATCCCGGCGTGCATTCCGATGTCGGCGGCGGATACGGCCCCGGCGAGCAGGGGAAGGCTTGCGGCAGCGATGGTAAAGGCGTCGATGCGCGCAAGCTTAGTCAGATTCCGCTGCATGACATGTATATAGCAGCGCTCGAAGCCGGCGTGCCGCTCAAGGCGGGCGAGGAGATTCTCAAGAATAAAGATCTTGCGGCTGATTTTGATGTCGATCCGACAACGATCAAGACGTTCAACGCATGGCGCCTGGCCGCTCCGCCAATCACGAAGTTTGAAGAGGCTATGCAGTTCGGCATGCGCCAGATGCTCGCGTGGCGCACGATGCGTGCGCAACCGGGAGGCCAGTATGTCACCGAACAGCCCTTTTACCGACGCGCCCAGGAAGACGGATATTCGCCGTTCCAGCTTCAAAATAGGGTAGAGAAAGCACAGAAGACTGATCCACAATCACAAGCGCTGAGCGACCAACTCAGGGAAGCCCAAGCGAAGCAACGTGCGAACGGCGCGAGCGGCAACGTCTATTCGCTGTCTGATGCGCGCGAGTTGTCGGATCAGATCGACGACCTGAAAGTCAAACAAAGGAAACGTACCGAAGAACTGACGGGTGAGATTGCGCATCCCGATCGAAAGCCCGCTGAGCCCGGATCACGGCCCAACACCAGCCGGCCAGGCGAAGCACCATCGGATATGCCCACGAACGACAAGCGAGACCTGCGTCAGGGCGCGGAAGAAATGCAACTGTTGTTGGCGTATCTCGACCCTGCGCAGCGCCCGCGTTGGCATATTGATCCGAGCTTGCCGGTGGATCTGCCGCGCGTGGAGCACGCGGCGCCCTCCGATTCACCCAACGTGAGGATTGTCGAGCGGGGATTGAGAACCGGATTGAATGGCGCGACCAGACTCGTCATATTCGATCCCAATGACGATGTTGTGCTCAAGCCGGTACAAGACGTTCTCCCGTTCATGCGTGAATGTACTTCCGATGCAGCCGTCGACAGATTCGCGTCGCAACCCGATGTGGTCGCGCTGTATGACGACCTCATCCACGACAGCCGTTGCTGGTTCAAGGTGCCCTGGTTCCGCGAGAATGCGCCGGGTGGCTATTTCTGGCCGCGAGTCGTGTTCCAAGGAAACGATGATCGCTCTCATTGGTTGGGCATCGATCCATTGAAGGTGGCCCTCGAGTTGAATCAGGACCACGGTGTCGATGCTACGGCCAACGCCGAGCGGACGGAGATTGCATGATGAGTCAAAGCTCGTCGGTCAGATCAAACCGCGAATCGCGTTCTCGCCTGTACGGCCTCGTGGATGCTGCCGCTCGTCCGGAGCAGATCCATGCGCTGCTCACGCAATCGGGCGAGGCTTTCCGCTCTGTTTATGCGGGGTTGCCTGAAGAGGAAATGGATCGCGCGTCGCTGTTCCTCGTGCCCATTTCCGACACGCGCGCCGACTGGTTCATGGAACTCGATCGGATCGACTTGCACACGCCATGTCTGTCCCTGCTCGAAAGCCGCGTCGATCCGGGTTCGTTAATCACGCATCTTCAGGCGTTTCTCTTCGCCGAAATCGGCGACAACATGACGGCGATGATCCGTTTTTTCGATCCGCGCAATACCAGCGCGGTACTTGACATCTGGGGCAAGCAAATCCGCGAGATGTTCATGGGACCGATCGAGCGGTGGACGGTTCGCGGACGACGCGAGAACTGGCAGCGTATTCAGACTGGTTCGCAGCCAACGGGCCGGATCTGCAATTCGATTCTGGTTCGCCTCGATCAGGCGGAGACGGATGCACTGATGGCGCATACGGAGCCGGACGAGTTGCTGGCGGTGCTGATCGAAAACGAGGCGGTCGACGGCACGCGCCCTTATCTCGAACGCTTCACCGATTTTCTGCCCCGCTATCGCCGAGCTTTGCAATGGGGAATCACGGAGCCGGGTGATCGTCTGCTGTTTTGTCAATACAGCTATCTGTATGGCGCGGCGTTTGATCGCCACAGAAGCGTTCACGAAGCCTTGTTGAAACGAAAGAGCATAGGTGAGGCATTCAGGCTAACCGTTAGCCGAATACCGACGGCTGTCTGGGATGACATTGCCCGCAACCAGGAAAAGCTCCTTGCGGTAACGACCGGATGAAACGTATAACCAATCCACAATGGAATTCGATATGCCCCTGCAAATAATTGTAGTCGGTGACGCCACTTCTCACGGAGGCAAGGTCATTACTGGCTCGGAGACACATACGATCGGCGATAAGCCGATTGCCCGCCTGCATGACCTCGTCGATTGCCCGGAAAAGTATCCGGACGGTCGCCCGCATGGACTCAACAAGATCATTGAAGCGGATCCAAGCTTCATCATCGGTGATCGGCCCGTTGCTTTACACGGACATCGTACAGAATGTGGATGCACACTTATTGGAAGTGTGTCAGCAGCCGTGGGCGACTGACGCGTCTGGAAAACGACCGATTCTTCAAGTTCTACATCGATCTGCTGACGCGCCCCGTCCCCGTGAAATTCCAATAACGCCAAAAGTTCAGACCCGGCGGTGCAACCCGCCGGGCCTGCAAAGAAAGCATCAAACTTCAAGCTGCTCCAGCACCTTCCCCTTCGTCTCGATGCCCATGTAATGCACCGCGACGGCCGCAACCAGCGGCACCACTGCCAGCGCATAAAACGCGACATTCATATTCCCGCCCATCAACGTCTTGCCGACGAGCGCCGGCGCGAAGATCGCGGCGATCTTGAGCCATGCGCCGCCGAGGCCGCATCCGAACGCGCGGATGCTCGTCGGATAAAGCTCCGGCGTATAGACATAAGCGGTGATGAACCCGCACGCCATGAAGCCGAGCGCGAGCGCGCAGAACGTCGCGACCACATACACCGACTGCGTGACGAACACGCCCGCACATACCAGCGACACCGCGCACAACACGAACGACCAGTTGATGACCGGCTTGCGCCCGACCTTGTCGACGATCAGCGCGCACGTCAGCGAGCCGATCACGCCGAGCACGGACGCCGCCACCGCCAGATTCAGCGCGAGTTGCAACGGCGCGTGATAGACGGTCTTGTAGATCGTCGGCAGCCACGTCGAGAGGCCGTACTGAATCACGCCGCACGTCATCCACAGAAGCGCGACCGCGATCGTGCGCTTCAGATACGCCGGGCCGATCAGGTCGAGGCGGCGGCGCTTCGGATGACGCGTCGCCATCGCTTCGAACTCGGCGAGATTGCCGATCGGCGGCAGCGGTTGTTTGACGGTGGCTTCGAACGCGTTAAGCGCGTCGCCGGCTTCGCGCATGCGGCCGCGTTCGCCGAGCCAGCGCGGCGATTCCGGCACCAGCGTGCGCAGCAGGAAGAACAGCAGGAGCGGCACGCCGCCGATGAAGTACATCACTTCCCAGCCGAAGCGCGGCACGATCCACGCGCCGAGCGCGTTCGATGCGAGCAGGCCGATCGGAAACACGATCTCATAGAGCAGCACGAAACGGCCGCGTCCATGCGCACGCGTGATCTCGTTGATGTACGTCGCCGCAACCGGCAACTCGCCGCCGAGCCCGAGCCCCTGCACGATCCGCAATGCGACGAACACCGCGAACGAAGGCGCGAAACCGCACGCGATGCTCGTCAGGCCGATGATGCCCGAGCTCCACGCGATGGACCGCACGCGCCCATAGCGCTCCGCGAGCGACGGGAACAGGAACGCGCCGATCAGTTGCCCGATCGAGCCCGACGCGATCAGAAAGCCGACCTGCCCCGGCGTAAGCCCCCATTTCTGGATGAGCAGCGGCAGCGTCGCCGCGATGACGATGACATCGAAGCCATCGAAGAACGTCGCCGCGCCGATCAGGATACGCGCGCGCACCTGCATCGCGTTGGCGGGCAGCCGCTCGATGCGCGCGATGATCGATCCCTTCGTGACCGCGTGAGCGGCAGTGGCCGCGTCGGCGACTGTCGTGGCGGTGCCGCCGTGTTGAACGGCCGTATTGCCCATGCTCCTCATGCCTGCTCCCGTCTGTGTGTTATGCGAGTGCTTTCGCGGTGTCCGCGAGCGCCGCGATATCGACCGCGCGCCCCTGACTCATCCATTTCTTCGCGACCTTAAGATCGCGCGTCGCGTTGATCGCGATGACGCCGCGCAATGCATCGCCCTCGAAGAAGAACAGCGACGCGCGACGCGCTTCCAGATCGCCGCGCACGACCGGCTCCGCGCCCGCCGGAATGTCGCCGAGAATCTGCAGGTTCACGTCGTATTGATCCGACCAGAACCACGGAATCTCGGCATACGGCGTGCGCACGCCAAGCACCGCGCGCGCCGTCGCGATCGCCTGGTTCTGCGCGTTCGCCCACGATTCGAGGCGCACGCGGCGCTTCAACCACGCGTTCGGATGATTGGCGACGTCGCCGCACGCGAACACGTGCGCATCGTTCGTCGCTCCGAATTCATCGACGACGATGCCATCGTTCACGTCGATGCCCGCGCGTTCCGCGATCGCCGTATGCGGCGCGAGGCCGATGCCCGCGACCGCGAAATCGGCATCGACCGTGGTGCCGTCGGCGAGTTGCGCGCGCACGCCATTGCCGAAGTCTTCGAGCGAAACGAGCGACGCATTCAGCCGCACATCGACGCCGTTATCGCGATGCAGTTTCAGCAGAAAATCGGACACGCTTTCGGGCACCGAACGTCCGCACAAACGCGGCGCGCCTTCGATCACCGTCACATCGACGCCGAGCTTCTTCGCGGTCGCCGCGACTTCGAGGCCGATCCATCCGCCGCCGATCACGACGAGCCGCTTGCTATGACTCTCGCGCAGACGCTTGCCGATGAGCATCGCGTCGTCGAGCGTGCGCAGATAGGCGAGATGCGAGGTCTTCACGAGCGACTCCGGCAGACGCCGCGCCGCGCCGCCCGTCGCGATGACGAGGCGGTCGTAGTGCACTTCGCGTCCGCTTGCGGTGCGCACGATGCGCGCGTCGCGATCGATCGATGCCGCGCATTCCGGCTGCCACGCTTCGACGTTCAGCTCGGCGAACGCGTCGTGATCGACGATTCGCACGGTGTCGATATCCGCGTCGCCCGCGAGCACGGCCTTCGACAGCGGCGGGCGCTCGTAGGGAAGATGAATCTCGTCGGCGATCATCACGAGGCGGCCATCGAAACCTTCCTTGCGCAGCGTCTTCACGATCCAGCCCGCCGCCTGTCCGCCACCGATCACCACGACCGTTTGAAGATCAGCCATTTTTGCGCTCCGTCATGAACTTGCCTTCCGGCGCCTTCGTATCTTTCTGGCGGCGCGTGTTACCGTCGAGACCGCCATCGACGGCCCATTCCGCGAACACGGTCGGGCCGGGCTCGAAATCGCGCGGCTGCCATTCGGGCGTGAGCACGTCTTCATCGGCGTAATACTCGATGAGTCCGCCCGCCGGATTCTTGAAGTACCAGAAGTACGCCGACGAAACCGGATGACGTCCCGGCCCGAGCTGGGTCGTCCAGCCGCAGCGGCTGATGTGCAGACCGCCGCCGAATACTTCGTGGATATCGCGCACGGTGAACGCGACGTGATTCAGGCCGCGCTTGCCGTCGGGCAATTGCAAAAGGAACAGGTCGTGATGGCCGCCGTGCGGCGCGCAGCGCATGAACGCGCCGCGGCCCGGATATCGATCCGACGTCTCGAAGCCGAGCAGCTCGTGATAGAACTTCTCCTGCTCCGCGACGCAGTTCGTGAAGAACACGACGTGTCCCACTTCCACCGGCTCCGCGCGCTCGTACACGGGACTCGGCGTATCGACGCGCAAGGTTTGTCCCCACACGTTCGAGGGCGAGCCTTTCACGTCGATGTCGCGCTTCTTGGTGACTTCGACGCGTATCGCCATGCCGTTCGGATCGATGCAGCCGACCGCGTCATCCGTTTCGACGTGACCGGGCTGGCCCGCGAAGCGTCCGCGCAGTGCGTCGAGTTCTTCGCGCGTCGCGACGGCCCACGTGACTTCGCGCAGCGTCGGACCGCCTTCGAAGGCGGGCGGAAGCGCGGGATCGTCGGAAAGCGCGAGCAGCACTTCGCAGCCGTTCAGGGTTTCGAAACGCGCGCGCGTTTCGTCGTGCGCGACTTCCTTCAGGCCCCAGTCGGCGAAAAAGCGCCGGCAGGTGTCGAGGTCCGTCACGCCGTATGTGATTCGTTCAATGCCGAGAATCGTCATGGCAACTCCTTCAGTTCGCCCACGGCAGCGGGGCATCGTTCAAGCCCCAGTACAGGCTCTTCTGCTGCATGTATTCGCGCAGGCCCAGACGGCCTTTTTCGCGTCCCATGCCGCTGTCTTTCCAGCCGCCGAAAGGCGTCGAAATCGAAAACTGCTTGTAGGTGTTGATCCAGACCGTGCCGGTGTTCAATGCACGCGACATCTTCCACGCGCGCTTGTAGTCCCGCGTCCAGATGCCCGCAGCGAGGCCGAACACGCTGTCGTTCGCCTGTTCGAGCAGCGCGGCTTCGTCGTCGAAGGGCAAGGCGGCGAGCACCGGTCCGAAGATTTCTTCCTGACACATGCGCGCATCGTTGCTAAGACCTTCGATGATCGTCGGCAGATAGAAGAAGCCTTTCTCGCGGCCGTCGCCCGTGGGACGTTCGCCGCCGCACAGGAGCGTGCCGCCTTCTTCGAGACCGAGCGCGACGAAGCGTTCGATGCTTTCGCGATGCTGCCCCGTGATGAGCGGGCCCATCTGCGTGTTCTCGCGCGTCGGGTCGCCGACGCGCAGCTTCCTCGCGCCATCCACGAGCCGCGCCATGAATTCGCCATACACCTTGCGCTCGACAAAGAGCCGCGAACCCGCGATGCAAGATTCACCCGACGAACTGAAGATGCCGTAAAGCACGCCGTTCACCGCGTGATCGAGATCGGCATCGGCGTAGACGATGGTCGGCGACTTGCCGCCGAGTTCGAGCGATACTGGCATCAGCTTCTCGGCCGCCAGCCGCGCGATGCCGCGACCGACTTCCGTGCCGCCCGTGAACGCGACTTTCTTCACGAGCGGATGCCGTACGAGCGCATCGCCGATCACGGAACCTTTGCCTGGCAACACGCTGACGACGCCCTTCGGCACGCCCGCTTCCTCGCAGATGCGCGCAAGTGCGAGCGATGCGAGCGGCGTCACTTCGGCCGGCTTCAGCACGACGGCGTTGCCGGCGGCGAGCGCGGGCGCGAGCTTCTGCGCGTCGGAAGCAATCGGCGAATTCCACGGCGTGATCGCCGCGATGACGCCGAGCGGCTCGTGCACGCTCATCGTCAGATAGTCGCCGCGCGAGGGCGTGAGTTCTTCTTCGAGCGTTTCGAGGCACGACGCGAAGTAGCGGAACGTGCTCGCCGCACTCGTGACGAGCGCGCGCGTTTCGCTGATCGGCTTGCCGTTGTCGCGGCGCTGCAATTGCGCGAGCGCTTCGTGGCGCGCTTCGATCAGGCTCGCGATGCGATGCAGAACGGCTGCCCGCTGATGCGGCTTCAATCCGGCCCAGTCGGCCTTTCTATAAGCGCGATCCGCGATCTCGACGGCTTCGCGCGCATCGTCGGCGTTCGCCGTGCTGATTTCCGCGTTGACGCTCTGATCGGCGGGATAGATGCTCGCGTACTGATTGCCGCGTCCTTGGCGCCATTCGCCGCCGATATAGATATCGCCGGACGTCACGAGCGAAGTGTCGGGATGATTCATCGTTCAAAAACTCCTTCAGATGACGCAGCGCGCGGCGCGATTGCGCAACGCACGGATCGCGCTGAACGCGGTGAGCGCGGATGTCTTGGGATTCGACGGCAGCGGCTTGCCGCACATTTCGAGCGACATCTCGCCGAACGCGCCGCGCGCGACGATGCGATGCACGTTGCGCTCGACAGCCGGATCGGCGATCAGCCGCACGCGCGTGCCGTCGAGCCCGAGCCCGGCCAGCGCGATGGTCGCCGCGACGTTCGCGTTCTTCGGATAGAGCCGCGCGGCATCGCGTGCGGTCCCTTCGAAAATGACCTTCTCGGCTGTCAGCGACCTCAGATCGCACACGCTTTCGGCGGGCGTGCCGAGCCAGCCGAGCGGCGGCTTGCGGCCCGTGTACTGCACGTCGTCGAGACCGCCTTCCTTCGCTGCCGCGAGCGCATCGACGCCGCCGATCGCGCCCGACAGCAGCGTGATCGTGGCCGCGCCTTCGTCGGCAGCGCGGGAGAGCGCATCGAGCAGGCCGGCTTCGGACAGCGCGCCGATCGATGCGACCGCGCAGTCCGTGCCCGACTTCAAGAGCGGCACGACGTGATCGACGAGCGCCGCGTGTCCCGCGCATTCGAGCGCGAACTCGGGATGGCTCGCGAGCGCATCGACGTGCGACACGACATCGACGTGATCGCCGAGCACCGAGCGCACGTGATCGCGGTCGTGCTCCGGCACGATGACATGCGAGATGCGCACGAGCGGATCGTTATCGAGCGCCTGGAACACCGCCCTGCCGATAGCGCCGAAGCCGATCATCGCGATATCGATCGCGTGCTGTGCGTGACGAGGATCACGCATATTCCGGCTCCTTCGGCTCTTCCTTCTTCACCGGCGGGCCGGCGAACGCGGTCGCGAACGAGCCGACCGACAGCATGTCCACTTCGACGAGCACGGGACCGTCGATGGCGAGTCCTTCGCGCACGATGTCATCGGCCTGATCGAGCGACGTGATGCGGCGATGCGCGAGGCCGAGGCTTGCGCAGAACTGCGCGAAATCCGGCTGATGCAGATCGACGAACATGCGGCGTCCACCGTACTGCGCGTCCTGAATGTTGCGGATGACGCCATAGCATTGATCGTTCATCAGCACGATCATCACGTTCGCCTTTTCCTGCACGGCCGTGGCGAGTTCGCCGACATTGACCATCAAACCGCCATCGCCGACGAGCGCGACGGTCTTCTTCGCCGCGCCCGAGAGCGCCGCGCCGATCGCCATCTGCATGCCCTGGCCGATACCGCCGCCGAGCGCATGCACGCCCGCGCGCGGATTGAAAATCTTCAGCAGGCGATTGCCCCACGTGCTGTTCGAGATCGTCACGTCGCGGACCCAGTTGTAATCGCGGCCGACCGCGCGTTGCAGCGAATCGACGAGGCGCTTGTACGGTCCCAGTCCCTTCGATACCTCCGCGACCGCCGTTTCACGCGCGGCGGCGAGATCGCCTGCGAACGCCGGATCGATACGGATGCGGCCTTCGAGCAACGTCGCGAGTTCGTCGAGCACGCGCGATGCGTCGCCATGCACGAACAGTTCGTTGCGATAGCCACGGCTGTCGGCGAGCGCATCGGCGTCGATGCGATAGAGCGGTTGCGGCAGCGCGAGCTTGTACTTCAGCGTTTCGTTGCCGCGCAGACGCGAGCCGACGACGACGAGCGCATCGCACGTCTTGTAGAACGCTTCGACCGACGGATGCACGTTGAACGCGCCGAGCGTCGCCGGATGATCTTCCGGCAGCACGCCGCGTCCCTGCACGCTCGTCACGACGCCGAAGCCGAGCTTCACCAGCCGCTCGACCGCGCTCTTCGCATGACGCGTGCCGCCGCCGAGCCACAGCAGCGGGCGCTTGGCGTTCGTGAGCGCATCGGCGAGTTGCTTCACGCGCAGGCTGTCGTGCGTGAGGGCGCCGACGTGCGGCGCGGCCAGATCGGCGGGCCATTCGATTTCAGCGGCCTGGATGTCGATCGGAATCTCGACGCTCACCGGACCCGCGGGCGCGGTCAGCGCGACGCGCACGGCTTCGCGGATCGTCGGCAATGCGGTCTCGACCGTGCGCACGCGGAACGCGGCCTTCGAGATCGATTGCAGCATCGACAACTGATCGGGCGCTTCGTGGATATACGCGAGGTCCTGATCGAGATATTCGGTTTCGATCTGCCCCGTGACATGCAGCAGCGCCGTGCCCGCGGTCAGGGCCTCGACCATCGCGCCCGCCGCGTTGCCGGCGGCGGTGCCCGTTGACGTGAACGCGACGCCCAGTTCGCCCGAGACACGCGCGAGGCCATCGGCCATGTTCAGCGCGCCCGCTTCGCCGCGTGCGCCGACATAGCGGATATTGCCGCGGCGGCCGATCGCATCGAGGATCGGCATGTTGTGAATCGAGATCACGCCGAACGCCGTGCGCACACCGCATTGTTCGAGGAACGCGGCGATCAGTTCGCCGACCGTGGTTTTCTTAGACATGACGAGCAAAGCCTCCGGAAACATCGATATGGCTGCCGGTCGTGTACGACGACAGCGTTGTTGCGAGATAAAAGAGCGCCTGCGCCGCTTCTTCGGGAAGCCCGAAGCGGCCGAGCGGAATGTTCTTCTTGCGCGCGAGTTCGCCGGTCCATTGCTGCCAGCTTTGACGCGGCTCTTGCGCCTGTTGGAAATAGTCCTGATAACGCCGCTTCCACTGCCCCGATTCGACGATGCCGATCAGAATCGAATTCACGCGGATGCGTTGCGGCGCGAGTTCCGTCGCGAGCGATTTCACGAGGCTCAGCACGCCTGCTCGCGCCGACGAAGTCGCGACCATGTGCGGCTCGGGCTGCAACGCGAGCAGCGAATTCACGCAGACGATCGCGGGCGAGGGCGCGTCTTTCAGCAGCGGCAGAAAGGCGCGCGTCGGGCGGATGATGCTGAAGTACTTCAGCTCCAGTTCGTCGCGCCAGGCGTCGTCGGTCGTATCGGCGAAGGTGGACACGCGGCCTTGTCCCGCGTTGTTCACCAGCATGTCGACGCGGCCGAAGCGTTCCTCGATGCGTGACGCGAAGGCGTTCACCTGGTTCTCATCGAGCACGTCGCAAC
The DNA here is from genome assembly GCF_964261745.1 of Caballeronia sp. S22. Lineage (NCBI taxonomy): Bacteria > Pseudomonadati > Pseudomonadota > Betaproteobacteria > Burkholderiales > Burkholderiaceae > Caballeronia > Caballeronia sp. S22. Next base: position 485,125 of record NZ_OZ180037.1, read on the forward strand.
GTGACGCGAGCAATTGCGCTTGCGGAAATTCCTTGGCGAGCGCGGCTTGTGCGGCTTCGAGCCGTTCGCCGTCGCGTCCGCAAATGGCCACCGACGCGCCCGCCTGCAAGAACAGGCGCGCCGTCGCGTAGCCGATGCCCGACGAACCGCCGGTCACGACCGCGACCTGCCCTGAAAGATCGATCTGAATCATTGCAACCCCAGAGACTTCATGTATCGGCTCGACGCTGAAGCGCGCGCGGCCGGACGATAGTTGAGACGCATCGAGAGCGCATCGGCGGCTTCGCGAACCTTGTCGATGAGGCCGCTGCCGAGCAATGCGGCATCGATTTCCGGACGCGGGATCGTCGTCGTGATGACGGCGACGATGCGCCCCGTGTCGTTGCGAACCGGCGCGGTGACGACCGAAATGCCGCGCTCGAACGACGATTGGCTTGTCGCGTAGCCGCGTTCGGCGTCTTCTTTCACGCGCTCGAACAGTTCCTCCACGGTCTCGGGCGTCGACTTCGTGAAGCGCTCCAGATGCTGTTCCGGATAAAGCACGCGCAATTCGTCGATCGACAGATCGCCCATCAGAACGTGACCGTGCGTCGTCGCGTGCGCGGGCAGGCGCGTGCCGACGTTCACCTTCACCGAGCTGAAGATCGGCGTGTGACTCTGCGCCTTCGCGACGAACACGACATCGCGGCCATCGCGAATCAGGATGTGGCTCGTGAGACCGGTCGCATCGCGCAACGCCTCGATGATCGGCAGGCCGAGATCGGTCAGTTCGAGCGAGCTCAGGTATTCGAAGCCGAGGCGCAAAACGGCCACGCCCAGGCGATAGTTGCGGTCCTTGTCGGCGCGCTCCAGAAAGCCGAGCGATTCGAGCGTTTGCAGCAGCCGGAAAACCGTCGTGCGCGGAATGCCGAGGCGTCGCGACAGTTCCGGCGCGCCGAGCACGGGTTCGCGCGGCGAGAACTCGGTGAGAATCTTCAGTCCGCGCTCGAGTCCCGGCACGATGTAAGTCGGTTCGCCCTTGTCGGCGTCTTCGGTGGCGATGGATGTCATTGCGGTACTCCGTCTTTCATGTGACATTCGATGCCCTGGCAAAACGAATCGATCAGCGCCGTATAGGCGGCGGGTGATTCGACATAACCCGCGTGTCCGGCACGCGGCATGACTTGCAGGCTGACGTGCGCGGCCTGCGCGATGGGCGCGCACGCGGCGGGCGGCGTGATCGCGTCTTCCGCGCCGACCGCCACCGCGATGCGCCCATGAAAACGCGCGATATCCGCCGCGAGGTCCGCGTTCGCGAGCAGATGCGTCGCTTGTGCGTAGCCTTCGGGGACGATGCGCGCCATGTTCCAGCGGACCCATTCGCGCGCGGTGTCATCGGCGTATTGCGAAACCATGTTCCCGCTGCGCTCGCGTGCGAGTCCTTGCGGACCGAGCTCGTTCAGCATCTTTAGACGCGCATCGCGTTTCGATTCGCGCAGTTGCTTCGATGCAGCGCCGTAGCCCGCGGCGGGCGATATCAGCAGCAAGCCCGCGACACGCTCCGGCGCGCTTGCGGCAAACGAGCCCGCGACGATCGCGCCGAGCGAATGACCGACGAGCACGCAACGCGTGATGTTGAGCGCATCGAGCCACGCGCGCAGCGCATTCGCATAGTCGGAAGCAACCGGCGATTCATTCGCCACGCGAGTGGACACGCCATAACCCGGCGCATCCCACGCGAGCACGCGACGCTTCGTGCCGAGCACGTCGAGTTGCCGAACCCACGACGCCGCGCCCGACCCGATCCCGTGCAGCAACACGACGGGCAGCGTGTGCAGATGCGACACACCCGCCTCGCGATAAGCCGTGATGCCGTGCGCGGTATCGATGTGCATGTCCGGAAAGCGCGCGAGCGTCTCGTTGTTCATCGCAGCCTCAGCGCTTGAGCTTCGCCAGGGGCGAATCCGGCGGATACGTCGGCGTGATCGGCTTCGATGCGCCGAGCATCACGCACATCAGCGCGTCTTCCTCGCCGATGTTGATCTCCGTGCGATACACGCCCGGCGGCACCGAAATGAGATCGCGCTCGCCGAGCACGGCTTCCCACGTCTGTCCGTCCTTCTCGCACACCACCTTCATCTTTCCGCGCAGCACGAAGAAAATCTCTTCGACGTCGATATGAATATGGCTCGGCCCGATGTTGCCGGCGGGAATGACCATCGTCGAAAACGTGAAGCTTCCCGAGGGGACCGTGTTCATGTCCTTCGCGACGCCCGTGCCGCCCGTGCCCACATAGCGCATCTGCGCGCGGCGATACTTCGGGTCGTAATCGGCCTGGAACTTGAGCGCGTCCCAGTCGTAGCGGCGCGTTTCGAGGCGCGCGACGCGCGAGTCCATCCATTGCTCGAAGCTCGCGTCGGCGGGCTGATCCCACGATTTGCGTTCGATGTCTGCATCGGCCATTGCTTTCTCCAGGTTCTAAGTAGAACGAATCAATTCATCACGAAGCCGCCGTTCACCGGCAGCAACTGGCCCGTCACGAAGCGCGCCGCATCCGAGAGCAGGAACAGCACGGGGCCGTTCACGTCGTCGGGCGTTTGCGCGCGCGTCAGTGCGCGGCCTTTGAGGTAGTACTCGTGGCGCTCGGCGGGCACGTAGGCGGTGGCTTCCACTTCCGTGAGACCGGGCGCGATTGCGTTGACGGTCACGTTGCTCGTGCCGAACTCGCGGGCGAGCGAACGCGTCATCGCGATCACGGCGCCCTTGCTCGCGACGTAGGCGAGCAGCTTCGGCGCGCCCCACAAGGCCGTATCCGATGCGATATTCACGATCGCGCCGCGCCCCGATTCCTTCAGATGCGGCAGGCACGCGACGCTCATGAGCCACGAGCCGCGCACGTTGACGTTCATCACGGCGTCCCACGTTTGCGGCGTGAGCTCATCGGCGGACTTGCCGCCCGAGTTCGTGATCGCGGCGTTGTTGATGAGGGCGTCGAGTCCGCCCAGCGCTTTCACGCTGTCTTCGACGAATGCGGCGATGCTCTGCGGCTCATTCAGATCGAGCGGGAAGAAGTGCGCATTCGGCAGTTCACGTGCGAGCGCCTCGCCTTCCGCATGCAGCACATCGCCGAACGCGACGCGCGCGCCGCTCTCGACGAGCGCCTTGACGAACGCCGCGCCGAGTCCGCGAGCGCCGCCTGTCACCAGCACGCGGCGGCCATCGAGCGCGTCACGCATGAGCGTGCTCCGGGTTCTTCGGCAGTGCGTCGAGCGCGGCGAGATGCTGCTGCGCGCGCTGCTTCAGCATGCGGCGCACACGCGTCATGCCGACATCGTGTTGATAGAGGAATTCGTGATTGCGCGCGTTCGGCGCGAGGCTTTCGAGCACGTAGCGGTCTTGTTCCAGCACGGCCCAATGCAGCCCTTCGAGACGATTGCGATACAGGAAACGCCATGCATCGCGCTGCCATCCCGACACCTTGCGCGTGCGCCAGAAGTAGACCTGGCAGTTGTCGTCATCGACGGGCGTGGCGAAGCCGATAATCCCGAAGTTGCCGCCCGGACCGAACTTCTTCTTGTACGGAATCGCGAGACGCATCCACAGGCAGCCGGTTTCGCCGAGCTCGACCCAGTCGAAGTTCACGTCGCGCTGATTCACCTTCTCGAACATGAGGCCGGTTTCGGTCTTGCGCACGCGCATGTCGGCCTGCTTGTCGCCTTCGGCCATCGAGTGCGATGTCGCGTGCAGATATGCACCGTGCATCGGGTCCATCACGTTGTCGATCGCGTACTGGTAATTGCACTTCCAGTGCGACATGCACAGGAAGCTCGCGTATTCGTCGCCGACGAGTTCTTCCGGCAGCACGAGCGGCGCGGGTTCCTTGTTGGCGTCATCGCCGAACCAGAGGAAGATCGCGCCCGCATGCTCTTCGACGGGATACGACTTCACGCACTTCTGGCCTTCGAGCGGGCACGCCGACACGGCGGGCACCTTCTGCACGGTGCCGCTGCCATCGATTTCGATGCCGTGATACCAGCATGCGACGCTGCCGCCGAGATTCCAGCCGAGCGACAGACGCGCGCCGCGATGCGGGCAGCGGTCTTCGAGCGCGTGCACTTTGCCTTCGTTGTCGCGCCAGAGCACGATCTGATCGCCGAGGCGCGTCAGGCCGATGGGCGCATTCGCCACTTGCCAGCTCGGCGCGACGGGATACCAGTAGTTACGCAAGCCGCGATCGAGATAAGCCTGAACGGGATCGGCGGCGACGGTTGTTTGCTGAGGGGACGTCATGGGGAAAAGCTCCTTCTTTAGTCAGCGAGCGTGCGCAACTCGGCGGCGAGGCGTTCGGCGGTCCACGTAGTGCCTTCCGGCGTACGGAAGCCGTCCTTGTTCAATCCCGCGACCACTTGCTCCAGTTCCAGCGCGCCCGCTTCGAAGACGCGTTCGAGCGCATCGCCGAAGTCGTTCTCGTATTGCGTCGGCTCGGCCTTGCGCGTCTGCCAGATGAAGTTCTCGGTCTGACCCGGCTTCTCGATCACGCCCTTGCCGGCGACGTTGTTGGGCTGCGGCGCGAGCCACGGCTTGAGATTCGGGTTGAAGTTCACGACTTTTTCCATGTCACGCCACCTTGATCTGAATTTCCTCGCCCGCGAGGCGTACCGAATACGTCTTCAGGTCGCGGCCGCCGGGCTCTTTCAGGCATTTGCCCGTGGGGATGTGAAACACCGCTTCGTGCAGCGGGCATTCGACGGTGTCGCCATCGACGAAACCCTGCGTCAACAGTGCATATGCGTGCGGGCAGACGTTCTCGAGCGCATACAGCTCGTCGCCCACTTTGTAGATACCGATCTCCGCGCCGTCATCGAGCTTGAATTCGATCGGTGCGTCTTCCGACAGATCGCCGGCATGTCCGGCGCAGCGCCATTGTTCAGACATCTTTCACCTTTTCCTCTGGTTCGTCTGTGTTCCACTAAAGGAACATCAGTTCGTGTATGGGCATTATAGGAGTGGTCTCAGCCTCAGAAAATAAAAAAATGAATCTCTAGGTGAAAACACTGAATCCAGCCCGTTTAAAAGATCGCCCGTGCATTTGCTCGCAAGTAAGAACGCCCGTTCGACATTGATTCGTAAGCTCTTTTTCCCACGATGGACACGCATCCGACGTGCCTCAGGGTCTACCCGATGTCCTCTCAAATTTATTGTTTTGGCGCTGGAAACCTCACTATACTTTCCATAGGCAGTACGGTGATCCATAGGTGGAACATAAATCGAGATCGACGGGACGCCTTCCGGGCGGCGCGAATCGCGGCCAATCGGAGCCGGGATAAAGCGCAATAACGGCTACAAGCGGGAACGGGAAAGCGGGCACGGCCCGTCCTTGAACCACACGGTTAGGAGAACGAAGGGTGAAGCACATCATTGCAGCGGGACTCATCGGAGCCGGGGTCGCGACGGGCGCGGCCGCGCAAAGCACAGTCACGCTTTACGGCAGCCTCGATGCCGGCATCGCATATATCAACAACGTCGGCGGCCATCCGAAATGGATGGAGGAGCAGGGCAACATGCAGCCGGACCGCTGGGGCTTTCGCATCGTCGAGGATCTGGGCGGCGGCCTGAAGACAGTCGCGCAACTGGAGAACGGTTTCTATACGAACACCGGCAACTTCGCGAAGGCCGGCACGCTCTGGAATCGCCAGGCGTATCTCGGGCTGAGTCAGGAAAACGTCGGCACGCTGACGCTCGGTCATCAGACGCCGTTCAGCTTCGACATGCTCGGGCCGCTCTCTACCGCGTATCTCGCGGCGAGCTGGTATGCGTTCCATCCGGGCAACATCGACCAGCTCGCAGATACTGGCGTCGTGCCCTACGACAACTCGGTGAAATTCCGCTCGGCGAACTTCTATGGCTTTTCGGCCGGCGCAATGATGGGCCTCGGCAACACGACGAACTTCTCGACGGGCCGCAACTACGGCTTCGGCATCACGTATGCGAACGGTCCGTTCAGCGCGGCGGCCACGTATTCGAACGAGCACAACCGCACGCCTGCGATCGCGACGACCGGTCTTACGACCTTCCAGGGTCAGCCTGCCGCGACGTACATGGCGGACAAGCAGGAAGTGATGGGCGCGGGCGCGTCATATGAAATCGGCAAGTTCGTCGTGCATGGTCTTTATACGCGCGTGAAGCTGCAATCGAATGGTCAGTCCGATACGTTTCAGTCGTACGATGCGGGTCTTACATTCAAGCCGGTGGCCTGGAACTGGATTGCTGGCGGCGCGGCTACCACGACATTCGCGGGCGGGCGGTGGACGCAGTTCGAGATCGGCGATATCTATATGTTGTCGAAATCGACGCAGCTTTATGTGAATGCGCTTTATGAGCACGCGACTGGTGGTGCTAAGGCGGCGTTCTTTACTGCGGGTGTTTCGAGTACCGCGAATCAGGTTATTGTGCTGGCGGGGATTCATCACTCGTTTTGATGGGGTTTTTTTCGTGGAATCCCGTTAGCGTGGAATCCTGTTTTCGTGTCGGTCTATTAGCACTGCCCCTCCCCGGGGCGGGGGTCACTTTCTTTGCTGCTGCAAAGAAAGTAACCAAAGAAAGCAGCTCGCTCAGGCCCGCGGTCACACGCAGTTTGGCCATGCTTGCCAGCCGCCAATGGCACTCGCCTAAGTGTCGCCCTCGAAGGACCAATTGGGCTTGGCTCGCGCACGGTCTGCCGCACCAAATGTTTTGGCGCGCTGGTTCAGCACGAAATGGCTTCGGCACAGCGCTACGCGCTGCCGTTGGGTATGCAAGGGAAACCATCGAAGAGGAAGCACGCGCACAACCCATTGACCGGTCGGCCGCGTAGCGGGCCGGAGCTATTTGGTGCTGAACCAGTGAGGCAAAACATTTGGTGCGGCAGATCGTGCGCGGTCCAAGCCCCGCGAGACCTTCGAGGGCACTCGCTACTGCCGGGCCATTCAGCCAATCGTCTGTGCCGCGGCCGGCGTGAAGTGCTTAGGCTGGGGAGAGCTGTTTCTTTGGTTACTTTCTTTGCAGCAGCAAAGAAAGTGACTGCCGCCCCGCACAGGGGCAGTGCTAATAAACCAACACGAAACCGGGATCCGGCGAAAAAAAACCTCAAGCCAGCGCAGCAGTGCGATCACCCGGCGAAGGCCGATAATTCAACCGCATCGAAAGCTCGACCGCAGCACCACAGATCGTCTCAACGAGCCGAGACTTCTCATCATCCGCCCCGATATCCGACCGCGGCACGGTCGCCGCCACCGCCGCAACGATCCCCCCGGAATGATCCCGCACCGGCGCGGTGACAACCGATATCCCGCGCTCAAACGACGCTTCGCTCAATCCATAACCGAGCGCCACGCACTCCTGCACGCGTTCGAAGAGTTCGTCGACGGTCGCGGGCGTGCGCTCCGTATACTTTTCCAGTTGATCCTCGGGATAGAGCGCCTTGAGCGCCGCGAGCGAAAGATCGCCCATCAGCACATGTCCATGCACCGTCGCATGAGCGGGCAGTCGCGTGCCGACATGCACCTTCACCGAACTGAACAGCGGCTCATGACTTTGCGCCTTCGCGATGAACACGACATCGCGCTGATCGCGGATCAGCAGATGCGTCGACAGACCGGTTGCATCGCGCAGACGCTCGAGCACCGGCGTGCCGAGATCGGTCAGTTCGAGCGAGTTCACGTATTCGAAGCCCAGCCGCAACACAGCGACGCCCAGCCTGAAATTGCGGTCGCCGTTCACGCGTTCGAGAAAGCCGAGCGATTCGAGCGTTTGCAGCAGACGAAACGTCGTCGTGCGCGGAATGCCGATGCGCCGCGACAACTCCGGCGCGCCCAGCACCGGCTCGCGCGCGGAGAACTCCGCCAGGATCCGCAAGCCGCGTTCGAGGCCCGGCACGAGATAGCTGGAGCCGCCGCCGGACGATGCGTCATCGTCCGTGGTGTCGAGGGTTTGCGCCTGAGTGTCTTCCTGTTTGCTTCGTCGGGCCATGGTTGGCTTTAGTTGTCGTCGTGCAATGGCCAAATCATAGCGCGAGACGATCGGACCTCATTCGTCCGTGGCTTTTTCTACTTGTTATGACATGTTATATTAATACCTTGACGATACTTCTCCGAGGCAGATTCAATGAGCTTCGAAGCAACCCTCTGGCTCTTCTGCGCGGGCGTCGGTGCCAGCGCGGTGGGCGGCATGCTGGGCATGGCGAGCGGCCTGTTCATCGTGCCCATTCTCACGATGTTTTTCCATATCGACATGCACGCGGCCATCGGCACGAGCATCGTGTCCGTGATCGCGTGTTCATGCGGCGGCGCGGCGGCCTTTCTGCGCGGCGGCCTCACTAACGTGCGACTCGCCCTCGTGCTCGAAACCGGCACCACGCTCGGCGCGCTGACGGGCGTGCTCCTCGCAGGCATCGTCCCCGTGGCTGCGCTGAATTTTCTTTTCGCGGGCGTGCTGGTCGTGTCGGCGTGGCAGATGTTCATTCGCCGCGAAGATACGGCGGGCATGTCGCGGCCGATTCCATCGCGAGGACTCGCGGCCGCGCTCGATCTCCATTCGAGCTATCCGGACGTCACGCTGCGCCGCGATGTCGCGTATGAAGTGCGGCGCGTGCCCGCCGGTCTCTCGTTGATGGTTGCGGCCGGACTCGTTTCCGCGCTGCTCGGCATCGGCAGCGGCATCCTGAAGATTCCGGCGATGGACAACGCCCTGCGCCTGCCGATCAAGGTATCGACCGCGACATCGAACTTCATGATCGGCGTGACGGCCGCCGCGAGCGCGAGCGCCTATTTTCTGCGCGGCGAGATCGTGAGCGCCATCGCGGGACCGGTCGCGCTCGGCTCGGTGATCGGCGCGATCGTGGGCGCGCGCGTGCTGATGAAAGTGCGCAGCGAACGCCTGCGCGTGTTGTTCCTGTCGATGCTGCTGCTCGTCGCGTGTCAGATGCTCATGCAGGGTCTCGGCATCGATCTGCTGGAGTACACCCGTCGATGAAATGCGCCACGTCAGCTTCGATGGATCTTCTGCTCGCCCGCTTTCTCCAGTGCGGCACATGGGCCGCGTGCGCGCTGATCGGCACGGGACTGTTCTTCGACACAAAGGCGTTGACCGCGGGCGTCGCGCTCTTCATTCTGCTGCCGGTGCTGCGCGTCGTCGTGATGCTCGCCGTGTTCGCGCAGCAACGAAACTTCCTCTATGTGACGATCGCCGCGACGGTGCTTGCCGTGATCGCGGCGGGCTGCGTGATCGGCCTGCGTCTCGGGCCGCTCGCAGGCTGACGCGCCTGCCACAAGCACACACGTAACGGTTATTCTCTCTGACGACCGCCCGCGAAGACGTCGCGCACGAAGGCATTCGCCGGTTTCCTCAGGAGATATCGCACCATGTTCGATACGACCGATGTGCTGATCGCCGGCGCGGGCCCCGTCGGCCTGATGCTTGCCGCCGAACTGCGCCGCGATGGCGTGAAAGCGCGTGTGATCGATGCGTACGACGAGCGCGTCTTCTTCGTGAAGGCGCTCGGCGTCACGGCGCGCACGCTGGAGATTTTCGAGGATCTGGGCATCGCCCGCGACGCGATCGATGCCGGTGTATGGCTCAAGGGCGCGGACACGTTTCAGGACGGCGCGCCCGCGTTCAGCGCCGAGGTTCCGCGCGCCGGACTTCCGTACGGCGCGCTCTCGCTCGCGCAGTTCGAGACCGAGCGCATTCTGGAAGCGGCGCTCGCACGCAACGGCGGCCACGTCGAATACGGCGCGACGCTCGTCGATTTCAGCGATGCAGGCGACGCAATCGACGTGCGCATACAAGACGCATGCGGCAAGAACCGCACGATTCGGTGCCGCTGGCTCGTCGGCTGCGACGGCGCGCGCAGCACGGTGCGCCGGCAATCGAACATCGCCTACGAAGGCGATCAGTATCCGCAAACCTTCATGCTCGCCGATCTCGACGTCGAGTGGAATTTGCCGCGCGGCCGCATGTATCGCTTCAATGTATCGGGTGAGGGCGGCGCGGGATCGATCGCGCTCGCCGCGCTGCCGGTACGCGGCTCCGCACGCCGCTATCGGCTCTCGATGGTCCTGCTCCCCGGCGATGCCGCCCGCCACACGCTGAACTCCACGCCCGATTTCGCGGAGATCGAACGCATCATGCTGCCGATTCTGCCGAAGGGCACGCGGCTCTCGTCGATGCGCTGGTCGTCGGTGTATCGCGTGAGTCATCGGATCGCGCAGAACTATGCGCGCGGGCGCGTGTTTCTCGCGGGCGATGCCGCGCATATTCATCCGCCCGTCGGCGGGCAGGGCATGAATACCGGCTTGCAGGATGCGCACAATCTCGCGTGGAAGCTCACGCTCGCCGCGCGCGGCGTCGCGAATCAGGCGCTGCTCGATAGCTACGAAGCGGAGCGGCGGCCGGTCGGGCTCGATGTCGTCGAATCGACGAGCCGCGCGTTGAACACGGTTCTCGCGCACGGCGAGATCAAGCCCGCGATGCGCGAGACGCAATTGCTCGTGGGTTATCGCGGCGGCAGTCCTATCGTCACGGACGAATGCACGGACATGGCCGCGGAACTGCCTGCGCCAGGCGATCGCGCGCCGCAGGCCAGTGGACTAGTCGAGGCTTTCATCGGCCATGCGCAGCGTTTGCACGATCATCTCGGGCGCGGACGTCACACGCTCGTCGCTTATATCGATGACGTTGACAGCGCGCGCGTCGCCGCCTTCGATGCGACCGTCGATGCATGGCGCACCGCGCTCGGCGCGGCAGCGAGCGCCGTGTTGATCGTGTCGCCGAAGGTGGCGAATGCGGCGTCGTTCGAGCCTGCCCGTGAAGCGTATCGAACGCTCTGCGACAACGCAGGCGAATTCGTCGATGCGTTCGGTGCGAAGCAAGGCATGGTATGGGCCATACGGCCGGACGGGCATATCGGCTTCCGAAGCGCGTCATGCTCATCGGGCACGCTGATCGCATGGCTCGATCGTGTGCTGGGCCGCGATATCACGCGTTAGCGCCGCACGACGATCACATGCGCCTGAATCCTGCCATCGACGGCGCCTGAACCGAAGCGCGCCGCGATGGCTTTCGCACATGCCGACGTCGCTTCATCCAGACTCGCGCCGCCGCGCGCTTCGATCTCGTTGCGCAAGGGCGTGCCCTGGCAATAGGCGATAGCGGCCACATCCGCCGATGACGCGCGGCTGCGTTGCGCGAGCGTATCGAAGCGCGGCTTCTTATCGAAGCCCGCCGCTGCGAGATCGCGCGCGATCACGTCCCGATCGAAATAGCCGTGCGGCGTGCGTTTCATGAAAAGCGGCGGATCGGCGGGAAAGACGCGGGCGAGCGCATCGGTTACGGTGTCCGCAAACTCGTTTTCTTCGATGCGGTCCCACACGTTGAACAGGAGCGCGCCACCGGGCCGCAGCACGCGACGCGCTTGCGCGAATGCCGCTGTCTTGTCGGGAAAGAACATCGCGCCGAACTGGCAGACGACGATATCGAAGCTCGCATCATCGAAAGGCAATTGCAAAGCATTGGCCTGCTGCCACGTCACCGTTCTGCCGGTATCCAACGTCGCGGCGCGATCGAGCATCGCCTGATTCAGATCCGTCGCGACGATATCGACAAGTGCGGGCAACGCGTGCGCCATCGCGCGCGTGACGGCGCCGGTGCCCGCCGCAGTCTCCAGTACGCGCGATGGTTCGAGCGCCGCCGCGCGTTGCGCGATATCGGCTGCGTAGGACGCGAAGAGCATCGGCACGAGATAGCGGTCGTAAAGCTCGGGAATCTGGCCGGCGAAATTGGCGTCGTGCCGTGGCGTGTTCGTGTCCATGCCGCCTCCCGCGTTCGATTATTCGTCTGATCCCGCAAGTCTTTTCACTCTACGCTGCTTTATCGCGCTCGAAGAGATGTCTACATTGAACGCTGTCAAGACGGTTGTGCAACGGGCACGACCGGCCAGTCCCGGCATTAAATAATCTCTTCAAGGATTCGATCATGAGCAAACTCGCAGGCAAGGTGGCGGTCGTCACGGGCGCGTCGAAAGGTATTGGAGCGGCCATTGCAAAGGCGCTCGCCGCGGAAGGCGCGTCGGTCGTCGTCAACTATGCGAGCAGCAAGGCGGGCGCGGATGCGGTCGTCGCGGACATCACCGCATCGAAGGGCAAGGCGATCGCCGTCGGCGGCGATGTCTCGAAGGCCGCGGATGCGCAAGGCATCGTGAATGCAGCGGTCGAAACGTATGGACGGCTCGATATTCTCGTGAACAACTCGGGCGTGTATGAATTCGCGGCGCTCGAAGAGATCACCGAAGAGCACTTTCATAAGCAGTTCAATATCAACGTGCTAGGCACGCTGCTGACCACGCAGGCCGCCGCGAAGCATCTCGGCGAAGGCGCGAGCATCGTCAACATCAGTTCGGTCGTGACCCGCATTACGCCGGCGACGAGCGCGGTGTATAGCGGCACGAAGGGCGCCATCGATGCGATCACTGGCGCGCTGGCACGCGAACTCGGCCCGAGAAAGATCCGCGTGAACTCGATCAACCCGGGCGTCGTGGTGACCGAAGGCACGCACAGCGCGGGCATCATCGGTTCCGAATTCGATGCGGCCGCGCTCGCGCAAACGCCGCTCGGACGTCTTGGCCAGCCGGACGATATCGCATCGATCGCGGTGTTCCTCGCTTCCGACGATGCGCGCTGGATGACCGGCGAAAGCCTCATCGCGAGCGGCGGCATGCGCTGATGCGAATCGCGCCGCGTTGAGCATCGTGCAAGATGGTCTTGCAGATACTTCGCGGCGGCGCGGCTTTTCGCCGTGTCATCATGGGGCAACCTGTCATTGCGCACTTGCCCCATGATCGATCGTCACGCTCGTCCCGATGCTTTAGTCGTCGATGCAACCATCCGTTCGCGCCGCGCGATCCGGCGTTTCACGCATGATCCGGTTTCGCGCCGCGTAGTCGAAGAAATACTCGACGTCGCGCGATCCGCGCCGAGCAATTCGAACACGCAGCCGTGGCGCGTCTATGTGCTGACGGGCGACCGCAAGGCCGCGATGAGCGAAGCATTGCGGCGCGCCCATGCCGACGATGGACATCCGCCATTGCGGCATATGCCCGATGCGTTGCCGCACGATATGCGGTCGCGGCAGGAAGCGTTCGGCATGCGCTATTACGGTGCGCTCGGCGTACCGAAGTCCGATCTTCAGGAGCGTGCGCGCGTGACGGCGAGAAACTTCGATTTCTTCGGCGCGCCCATCGGTTTGATCTTCGCGATCGATTCCACGCTCACGAAATATAGCTGGCTCGATTACGGCATCTTTATTCAAACGGTGATGCTGGCCGCGCGCGCGGTCGGCCTCGCGACTTGCGCGCAGGTGTCGTTCGCGCGCTTTCAGGACGTCATCGCGGAGCAGCTCGACTTGCCTTCCGGTCTTGAAGTCGTCTGCGGCATGAGCCTCGGATTCTCCGATGAAGCATCGCCCATCAACTCCATCGATATGACGCGCGAGCCCGTGCGGAATTTCTCGACCTTTCTCGGCTTCGATTGACTGTATCGACGGGCGTCTTCGAATTTGTATCTGGCTGCGCGGCCAAACGCGCGAGAAACTGCATCGACCTCTTTAACCGGAGCACGTCCGATGCCTCACACGCCGCAACTCTTCGCATTCGCCCTCGTAGCGCTCGGCATGGCGCTTACGCCGGGACCGAACATGGTCTATCTGATTTCCCGCTCGATCTGCCAGGGCCGCACGGCGGGGCTCATCTCGCTCGGCGGCGTGGCGCTCGGCTTCGTGTTCTACATGTTGTGCGCCGCCTTCGGCATCACCGCGCTGCTGATCGCGATCCCGTTCGCCTACGACGCGTTGCGCTTCGGCGGCGCGCTCTATCTGCTCTATCTCGCGTGGCAGGCGGTCAAGCCGGGCGGGCGTTCGCCGTTTCAGGTGCGCGATTTGCCCGTCGACAGCCCGCGCAAGCTCTTCACGATGGGTTTCGTCACGAACCTGCTCAATCCGAAGATCGCCGTGCTTTATCTTTCGCTGCTGCCGCAATTCATCGATCCGGCGCACGGCGGCGTGCTCGGCCAGTCGCTCGCTCTCGGCGTCGTGCAGATCATGCTGAGTATCAGCGTCAATTCGATCGTCGCGATGACCGCCGGATCGATCGCGGTTTTTCTGACGCGCAGGCCGACATGGCTTCTGATTCAACGCTGGCTGATGGGCACCGTGCTCGCCGGTCTCGCGGTGAGAATGGCGACCGAAGCGCGCCGCTGATCCATCCGCGAAAATCTCGGGCTGAAATGTATTCGATTTCAGCGATAGCTATCCCGTCGCTTTTTCTGGTTTTCCCTAATCGTCGGCTGATTGCGTCACTGGACAATCTGACACACAGCCTCACGGCGGCGCGCACCGCCGGAAAAGAGCGAAGACAGCTATCAAATGAGAGAGAGGGTGCCATGCTCCAATCCAGCCTCGCGTATCGCGGTTTCGTCATTACGCCGATGGCCGCGTTCGACGGCGGTCTTTACGCGGCGATGACGATCGTCTGCGATGGCGACGGCATTCAGCGCGCGAGCGGCGTCCTGGGCCATTTTGCCTGCGCCGAAGACGCTCGCGCGTTCGCGCTGATTGCCGGAAAGAAAGACATCGACCAGCGACTGCACACGCCGCTCGCCGCCTGACCTAGATGATCGGCTTGCCGCCCGTCACGGCGATGGTCGCACCGGACATATAACTCGCCTCGTCCGATGCGAGCATCACGTAAGCGGCGGCGAGTTCCACGGGCTGGCCGGGGCGCTTCATCGGCGTCTGCTTGCCGAAGTTCTCGACGCTCGACGGCGGCATCGTCGATGGAATGAGCGGCGTCCAGATCGGCCCGGGCGCGACGCAATTCGCGCGTATGCCGCGCTCGGCCAGCAGTTGCGCGAGGCCGCCCGTGAAGTTCTGAATCGCGCCCTTCGTGCTCGCATACGCGATCAGGCCGGGATTCGGCGCGTCGGCGTTGACAGAGGTCGTGTTGATGATCGCGCCGCCGGACTTCATGTGCGCGAGCGCCGCCTTCGTGATGCGGAACATCGCGCCGATATTGGTCGAATAGGTCTTGTCCCATTCGTCGTCGCTGATGTCTTCGAGCTTGTCGTAGGTCGCCTGATAGGCGGCGTTGTTCACGAGCACGTCGATGCGCCCGAACGTCTCCGCGGTCTTCTCGACGAGCTGCCTGCAATGCGTGCGGTCGGTGATATCGCCGGGCAATAGCAGCGCGCGCCTTCCCGCCTTCTCGACCCAGCGCGCGGTTTCCTTCGCGTCGTCATGCTCGTCCAGATACGCGATGGCGACGTCCGCGCCTTCACGCGCATAGGCGATCGCCACCGCGCGGCCGATGCCGCTGTCCGCGCCCGTGATGAGCGCGATCTTGTCCGCGAGTCTGTTGTTGCCCCTGTACGTCGATTCGCCGTGATCCGGCTGCGGGTCCATCGGGGCGGTGAGTCCGGGACGCCTGTCCTGCTGCTGAGGCGGCAGGGGCGGGCGTGGATATTCGGATTGGGCGGTATCGGTCATGACGTTCTCCCTTCCAGTGCCGGGTCAAAAGGACGGCCACTCATGCGGCCATGTCAGCGATTCAGCATGGGTCGTTCCCGGATTCATTTCGTTAGGACATAAAACTAAAGATTTACTGACGTGTTCCAGCGGCAACGGCATCGCGCATGCTTCGTACGTCGCGCGTCGTGACGGGCGCGGCATCATTGCCCCATGCCGAGCGAACAAACGTCAAAACGCGCGCGATTTCCGTATCGGTGAGCTTGTCGGCGAATGCGGGCATCTTCTTGGGCTCGGGTCCGGTTTCCGTCGATGGCGCGCGTCCGCCCTGAAGCACCATCCGCACCAGCGAATCCGGCTTCTCCGAGAGCGCGGCCGGATTGCCCGCGAGCCGCGGATACTTGAACGGCTCGCCTCCGCCATTGCTCTTGTGGCAACGCGCGCACGCGCTCTGATAGAGACCCGCGCCGGGGCGTTCGTCGTCGCCGGTGCGCAGCGCCGCCACGCTCTGCGTGGCCATGCGTGAGTGCGCATCAAAAGTGCCGCCGCTTCCGCTCGCGGGCAGGGTCTTCAGATACGACGCGATCGCACGGAGATCCCGATCGTCGAGATACTGCGTGCTGTCCTCGACAACCTGCACCATGCTGCCGAATGTGACGAGGCCCGCACCATGACCGGTCTTCAGAAATGCGGCGATCTCGTCAGCGGACAGGCTACCCAGGCCCGCGCCCGATATGCCGGTCAGGTTCGGCGCGTGCCAGTGGTCATTGGTGCCGCCCGTGAGATAGGCGCGCGACGATTCGGTATAACCGAGTTCATCGTAAGCCGGCCCGCGCGGCGTATGGCAGGCGCCGCAATGCCCGAGCGATTGCACGAGATACGCGCCGCGATTCCATTGCACATCTCGTTTTGGGTCCGGCGCGAATGGCTTTGTCGGAGCGAAGGCGAAGTTCCACATCGCGAGCGCCCAGCGCTGGTCGAACGGAAACGGCAGGCGCGTCTCGGGCGCCGCCTGCGCGACGGGTTCCACGCCGTGCATGAAATACGCATAGAGCGCGCGCATGTCGTTGTCGTCGATCTTCGAGAAGGACGGATAGGGCATCGCCGGATAAAGATGCTTGCCGCCGGGCGCGACGCCTTCACGCAACGCGCGCGCGAAATCCTCATAGCTGTAGCGGCCGATGCCGTGTTGCGCGTCCGGCGTGATGTTGCTCGACCAGATCGTGCCGAAGGGCGAGCCCATCGGCAGGCCGCCCGCGAACGGATGCGGTTGCGCCTGTCCCGGCACGGGCGCGGCGGTGTGGCAACCGGCGCAATCGGCGGCCTTCGCGAGATATGCGCCGCGCGCGATGAGATCGGGCGTCTGCGCGTGAGCGTGTTGCATCGAAAAGGCGATCGTGAAGATGCAGAGGAGAGCGCGGCGTCGGAGCGTCATGGCGATCACCGCCCGCCGCATGGCGATACGAGCAGCCACGCGAGATCCGTCGCGATCAGCGCGAATACGAAGAGCGCGCTTGCAAGCGCACCCGCGCGTGCGATGAACGCGTCACGCGCGGCATGTCTGTCGATCGATCCTTGCTCTTTCAGCATCAATGCAAGTTCGCCCGTGCGCCGCCAGTTACGCCATGCAATGACGCCGCCCGCGACGCCGAGCAGCAACGCGCTTAACCCCAGCATCACGATCCCGCGTTCGAGCCAGGGCATCGCGGGCGCATTCACCGGACGTTCGTGCGGGAAGCATCCCCACGCGGCGAGCATCTGCGCCAGCGTCGTTTGCGCTATCCACGCAGCGGGTGCGAGCAGCAGGCCAAGCACGAGCGCGACGCCGCCGGGGCGCGCCGGATGCCTGTGCTCATCGATGGACGAGGCGTCGTTCATTTCATCTCGCCAGCACATAGGGCGACAGATACAGCGTCGCAAAGATGAAGAGCCACACGACGTCGACGAAATGCCAGTACAGCCCGCCGATGGTCAGCGCCGCCGAGCGCGCCCGGTCGAAGTAGCCGAGCCCGGTCCATAGCAACAGGAACGCGAGCACGACGAGGCCCACGAGCACGTGCATCATGTGAAAGCCGGTGATCGTGAAGTAGAGCGAGCCGTAGAGATGCGTCGTCAGACCATAGGGATGATCGGCCCACTCCCTGAGTTGTATCGCGACGAAGGCCGTGCCGAGCGCGATTGCGATCGCGAGCATCGCCACGCCCATGCCGCGCCTGCCGCGCCGTACGAAGCGCTCGCTCGCCCACACGAACACGCTGCTCGACAGAAGGATGCCTGTGTTCGCGATGCCGAGTCCGAGCTTCGGCATGCCTTCGGGCGGCCAGCGCTCAGTCGTCTGCGACGCGAGATACAGATACGAAAAGATCAGATAGCCGAAGAGCGCGGCTTCGGTGGCGACGAGCGTGAGACATCCCCACCAGCCGCCCGAGCGTTCGCCTGGACTGCCGACAGGCAAGCGCGCACGCTCGGGCAGCGATTCCGCGAGATCGCTCATGACGTCGCTCCGGATTCACGCGGATGGGCCGTGTCGTCGCGCTGGCCGAGTTCGCGGCGCGGCCACAGCCATACGACGATGGCCGCGCCGCACGCGGCGAGCCCGAATGCCGCGAGCCACCACGCGGTCAACGCGAGCCCGGTAAAGAACACCAGCGAAGCGACGCCGAGCCAGAAGGGCGCATACGAGTCTTCCGGCATCTTGAGGATCACGTCGGGATCGCCGTCGAGCGCGGTCGTGCCTAGCGCTTCGCGTCCCTGGTCGAGCACATAACCCTCGGTGAGCCGCGAGCGCATCGTGCCCGATATGCGCTCTTCCCACAGCGGATGACGGCTCGCGATGCGCGGCACGATCGCGAAGTTATAGGGCGGCGGCGGCGATGATGTCGACCATTCGAGCGTCGGCGCATCCCAGGGGTTATCGCCCGCGACGGGGCCGCGTCTCAGGCTATACGCGAAGTCCCACAGAAACACGAGCACGCCGAACGCGAACAGAAACGCGCCGATCGACGTGATCATGTTCACCGTGTTCCAGCCCATGTCGGGCGCATAGGTGTAGATGCGCCGCGGCATGCCGAGCAGGCCCGCGATATGCATCGGAAAGAACGCGATGTTGAAGCCCGCGAACAGGACCCAGAAGCCGATGCGCCCGATCTTCTCGCTCATCATGCGTCCCGTGAACTTCGGGAACCAGAAGTAGATGCCGCCGATGACCGGAAACACGTTGATGCCGAGCAGCACGTAATGCAGGTGCGCGACGATGAAGTAGGTGTCCGTGAGCTGCCAGTCGAACGGCACGGCGGCGGTGAGCACGCCCGACAATCCGCCGATGACGAAGAGGAACACGAAGCCCGCGAAGTACAGGAACGGCACGCGGAACACCGGCCTGCCGGTCCAGATCGTCGCGATCCACGCGAAGGTCGCGACCGCGCTCGGTATCGCGATCACCATGCTCGCCGCGCCGAAGAACGACAGCGCGAGCGCCGGGATGCCCGTCGCGAACATGTGATGGATCCACACGACGAAGCCGACGACCATCGTCGCGACCGTCGACAGTGCGACCGGCAGATAGCCGACGAGCGGCCTGCGGCAGAACACGGGCAGCGCATCGGAGACGATGCCCATCGCGGGCAGCACGACGGCATACACCCACGGATGCGCGAAGATCCAGAAGAGATGTTGCCAGAGCAGCGCGCGGCCGCCGTTGAGCACATCGAAGAAGTGCGTGCCGATGCGCCTGTCGAGCCATAACATGAAGAACGCGAGACTCACCGAAGGCACCGCGAGCAGGTTGCCGCCCGAAGCGGTGAGCGTGCCCCATACCAGCACCGGCACGCGATCGAGCGACATGCCCGGCGCGCGCATCCGCAGGAACGTGACGACGAAGTTCATCGAGCCGACTGTCGTCGAGATGCCGAGCAACACCATGCCGAGCGCATAGATATCGATGTTCGGGCCCGTGCTGTAGGTGAGTCCCGCGAGCGGCGCGTAGTTGAACCAGCCCGCATTGGGCGCTTCGCCGAATGGAAAACTCGCGTAGAGGAACAGTCCGGCGAACAGAAAGATCCAGTACGACAGCGCGTTCAGGCGTGGAAACGCCATGTCGCGCGCGCCGAGTATCAGCGGCCACAGATAGTTCGAGAACCCCGACAGCACGGGCAGCGCGTAGAGGAAGATCATCGTCACGCCGTGCATCGTGAAGAGCTGGTTGTATTGCTCGGGCGTGAGCAGCGTTGCGTCGGGGCGCGCGAGTTGCACGCGCATCACGAGCGCTTCGATGCCACCGGCGATCAGAAACGCGAAAGCGGTGACGAGATAACGCAAGCCGATGCGCTTGTGATCGACCGTCGAGAGCCAGCCGCGCCAGCCGGGCGGCGTCTCCCAGAGCTCGCGCAGCTTGCGCTCCTGCTCGCTGCCGGGCTCGATGCGGCCGATCGTGAGCGTGCGTTGCAGCGGCGCGGGCGTGGCGGCGTGTTCGGTCATTGCAGTGTCCGAAGATAGGCGGAGAGCGCGGCGGCATCCGATGCCGATAGCGCGATCGACGGCATCAACGCATCCGGCTTGATGCGCTGCGCATGTCGTATCCAGTCGAGCTGATTCGATGCGGTATTCGGCAACGCGCCGGCCGCGATAAGACGGCGCGAGTTCAGATGAGTGAGATCGGGTGCCTGCGTGCCGTTTGCATCGCTGCCGCGCACGGCGTGACAGCCTGCGCATCGATCGAGAAAGAGCTTTGCGCCGGCGTTCACGCTTGCATCCGCAACATGCGGCAGCGCTTGCGCCGCGTACCACGCATCGAATTGCGGGCGCGGCTCCGCGATCACTTCGAATGCCATGTGCGCATGCTGCGCGCCGCAGAACTGCGAGCATTGCCCGCGATACACGCCCGCGCGATCCGCCTCGATCCATTGCTCGTTGACGACGCCCGGTATCGTCTGCGTCTTGCCCGCGAGGCGCGGCACCCAGAATGCATGGACGACATCGGCGCTGCGTAACTCGATCTTCACCGGCTCGCCGACGGGGATATGAATCTCGTTGGCCGTGGTCACGCCTGCTTCGCCGCGATTCGTGCGCGCGTAGTCGATCTTCCACCACCAGTCGTAGGCCGTGACCGCGATGGTCAGTTCCGGCGCCTTGCGCGGCGATGCGACTGATTCGAGCGTGACGAGTACATACGCGAGCGTGACGAACAGCGCCACCGACGAAATGCTCGTGCCGATCCATACCCAATGCATTCCGCCGCCTTCAGCCTGCAGGTGTGCCGCATCGCGTTCCGTAGGCGGTGGCCGCCTGCGCATGATTGCCGCGACGAGCAAGCCTGTCACGATCAGCGCCACGACGACAGCCAATGCCGCGAGCGCCCAGCCGAGGCGCATCGTGGGCGTGGCGGCGGGGCCATCGGCGTGAAGGAAATAGTTCAGCGGTGCGTCAGCGCGTACGTTCGTTTGATAGACGAGCGCGACGAGCGGGGCGATCACTGCGCGGGTGCTTCGCCTGGCACAATGAATCGCGTTGTGCATAGCAAGCATCCGCATGCGTCTCCGGAAAAAATTGGGCTCAAGGTTATGCGCCGGGCATTTTCGCGGAAGCAATCCGCGGTCCCAACGAAAGCCTTACTGATGTTTCATCAGCCTAATCAGCGTAACCGAATCGATTGGTATTTTTGTCGAGGGGTCTTCAGCGCTTGAATATGCCGAGGCGGACGATATGATGTACTAACGTATTCGTGACATGCATGTCGATTGCATGTTCGCTTCATCTACAAAAATTCCGATCCTTCTTCGCGCGCTTCTGTTCAACCGAAGCGCGAAGATCCCCTGTGGCATTCGGTGAGCGCCTTGTCCGGGCCATCGCGTTACTTGCGCATCGGCCATCGGGGTGCTCCTTTATTTCTCGTATCGAAGCGCGGCTGCGTTCGCCATTCCGGACGCGGCCTGCACCCATTCGCGATGATGTCGCCGCGTAGGTTGGGTGTTTCACTGCCGGCAATGAAACGATCGCTCGATATCGTTTTCGACGTTCCGAAGTTGCCATGACCAAGAACAGTTATATCTCCTCCATTGCACGCATATTCAGGTTGCGTCGAACTGCTTCGCCGGTACGACTATCGACGTTGCTGAGTTTCACGGTCGTCTTCATGCTGGCGGCATGCGGAGGCGGTAGCAGCGATGGCGGTGGCGGCGCCACCACAACGGGTGGTGCGCAGTCGAGTCCTTCGGCTGCATCGAGTCCAGCGGAGAGCGGCGCGTCGGCGCCTTTGGCCGCGTCGAGCCCGGCGCCGGCGAGCGGCGCAGCCAGCACCGCGCTGTCCGTGATCGCGCCCTCGGGCAGTGTGTTCTATGGCATGAATGGCCATGTCAACGCGGCGGGTCCGTACACGACGTCAACGCCCGAACAGCAACTCGCGCAACTGAAGGATCTCGGTGTCACGCTGTATCGCAGCGATGTCTCCACCGTGGCCGGCGCGCAAAAACTGGCGAACGTCGCGCAGATGATGGCTCAATCCGGCGTGACGGTTTATCCGGTGCTCCTGCAGCAGCTCAACTTCCCCGACGAGAACTCTGCCTATCAGGCGAGCTATACGCTTGCACAACAGATCGTCAATGTGCAGCACTATGCTTATTACGAAGTGACCAATGAACTGGCGCCGGAATGTCTAGTCGGCTGGGTCGACGGCGTGAACAGCACTGACTACAAGAACGATTGCTTCCAGATTGCGCGCGGCGTCATACGCGGCTTGATCGCGGGCATCAAGTCGGTCGATCCCGCCGGGAAGATCGTGATCGGCGGCAATACGTGGATGCATCTGGGCCTGGACGTGATGCTGTCGAACGGCACGCAGCCCGACGGCACGAGCGGGCATCCGGTCGTCACGTGGGACATCACCGCGTGGCACTGGTACTCGGAGCAGGGCGACATTACCCACGCATGCGGAACGCTTTGCTACAACGTGATCGGCACGTTGCAATCGCTCGGCAAGCCGATCTGGATCAATGAAGTGGGCATGCGGCCGAACTTTCCCGGCACGGCCGACCAGGCGGCGACGTTCATGGCGAACAACATGATGGGCGCGCTGCTTGCCATCGCGCCGCAATACAACATTCAGTCGCTTCAGGTCTATGAGCTCTACGACGATCCGCCGACAGGACAAGGCCCGTACGGCATCATGCTGAACGATGGCGTGACGAAGAAGCCGACATACACCGCGGTCAAGAACTTCATCGCGACGAATCCGCGCTAAAGCTATCGATCGATGACCGGGCTCGACGCTTGCTGGCGCATTTAAGGATTTAGTGGAGAAAGCGCTAATGCGATACGTGTAAAGAGCAATTGGCTGTCCGCTCTTTTTGGCATATAAATGAGTTACTTCTCACTCATATTCGGGAGTAAAGATGCTGATCCGCTGTGTAGCATGCAACAAGCTCATTTACTCGGACGATGCTCTCGAAGAAGATACGTGTCCCGCCTGCGGCTCCACGAACACCGAGCATATCGCGATGGGCTTTATCTTCGATCAGACGGTCACGACGCCGGATCGGCCGGGCGGCGCGACACAACAACGCGACGCGCCCGATACGATTCGCGGAAAGGCTTGATTGCGTTTTGGATGTGCGCCTCGATCCCCTCTCGTTGAGCGCATCATTGCCCGCCTGAACAGGCGGGCTTTTCTTTTCCGGGCGTTCAAACGAACGAAGGGAGCGAATGCGTAGTTATTGCGACATCACGACCTGCGCGATAACGCCCGACGCGACCGCGACCAGCAAATAATCCGCACCTACGCCGACCCATTGATATCCGCGCGGCGGCTGGTGCAAGCCGTGACCGTGCCAGTCGTCGACGACGTACTGATGATTCCGGTAATCGGACGACAGGCGCTCGCCCTTGCGCCAGTCCGAATGATGCGGCTCGTTGTTCGCATGCTCGGGCGGGCGCGGGGCATTGTGATCGTACCCGTTGTGACCGTTCATCTCGGGGCCGTGGCCGGGCGCGCCGGGGCCGCCGGGCCCGCGATTCATGTCGTGATAGCCGTCCGGGCCATTCGGTGCGGGCTGCGCGAATACCGCACTCGCCGTCAGTCCGATGGTCGCGCAAAGCAGCGCGGCGACGATTCGATTCTTCTTCATGTTCTTCCTCTTGAAAGTTGCGAAGGGATGATCTCGATGCCGGGACTGTACGCAATGAATCGGAAGAATGACGTGAGCATGTGTAAGCAACGCTTACCTTTAATTACGGGAGAACGCGCATTTAATACTTAATGCTATTGAAAGAAAGCGCTGATTACCTGTGCGGAATGCGGATTGCTACGTCTTCGGCACGGCATACCGGAGGCCCACGCGTCGGATGACATCGACTTCGAACAACGTCCACGCGCCGAAGAAAGCGCTCTCGGGCCTCATGCTCGGCGCGCTTGGCGTCGTGTTCGGCGACATCGGCACGAGCCCGATCTATGCGCTGAGGCAAGGCGTGAGCGACGCGGGCGTCGTCGATGCATCGATCGTGATGGGCATTCTGTCGATGATCGTGTGGGCCGTCGTCATCGTCGTGATGGGCAAGTACGTGTGCTATGTGATGCGCGCGGACAATGAAGGCGAGGGCGGCATCGTCGCGCTGACGGCGCTCGCGCGTTCGGGCTACGAGCAACAAGGGCGACGCGTTCCGCATCTTCTGCTGATGGCCGGCTTGTTCGGCGCAGCGATGTTCTACGGCGATTCGATGATCACGCCCGCGGTTTCGGTGCTGTCCGCGGTCGAAGGCCTGAGTCAGGTGAGCGCCAGGTTCGAGCCGTTCATCGTGCCGATCGCAGTGGCGATCCTCATCGCGCTCTTTCTGTTTCAGTCGCGCGGCACGGCGGTCGTCGGCAAGTCGTTCGGTCCGGTCATGCTGCTCTGGTTCGTGTATCTTGCCGCGGTGGGCGTCTATCGGATCGTGGAGCATCCGGACGTGCTGCGTGCGCTTTCGCCAGCGTATGCGTGGTCGCTCGTGCTCGCGCACTCCGCGCTCGCATTCACGATTCTCGGCGCCGTGATTCTCGCGTTGACGGGCGCCGAAGCGCTCTATGCCGACATCGGTCACTTCGGCCGGCGCGCGATCCGGCTTGCATGGATGATCGTCGTGTTTCCGGCCATCGTCATCGGTTACTTCGGGCAGGCCGCGACGATTCTGTATCAGCCAGGCGCGGCCAGACAACCCTTCTTCTTCGCCGCGCCTTCGTGGGCGCTGGTACCGACCGTGCTGATAGCATTGCTCGCCACGGTGATCGCATCCCAAGCCGTCATTTCAGGGGCTTTTTCGATGACGAGTCAGGCGATCGAACTCGGCTTCCTGCCACGGCTTCGCGTAATCGAGACGTCCGCATCGCAGCGCGGGCAAGTGTATGTGCCCGCGGTGAATGCGGTCCTGTTCATCGCGGTGATGTTCCTCGTGATCGCGTTTCGCAGTTCGGACCGGCTGACATCCGCATATGGCATCGCGGTCGGCCTCACGATGCTGATCACCACCGTGCAGATGGTGAGCGTCACGCGCAATATCTGGCGCTGGCCGTGGCTCGCGGTCGCCGCGCTCAGCGTTCCGCTCATCGCAATCGATGCGCTGCTCGTCGCGGCCAACGTCCATAAGATTCCACAAGGCGGCTGGTTTCCGGTTGCGATCGGTATCGTGCTGTTCGTGCTGATGGCGACATGGCATCGCGGGCTCCAACTCGCACATTTACATGCATCGCACGCGCCGCCGCTCACGGAATTCCTGCGCGATGTGCTGAACAAGCCTGAGCCGCCCGCGCGTGTGCCGGGCACTGCCGTCTATCCGGGCAGCACGCCGGGCGCTACGCCTTCCGCGCTCACGAGCAACGTGCGCCATAACCGCGTGCTGCACGAGACGACGGTGATCTTCGCGAACCGCGCGGAATCGGCGCCGCGTGTGGACGAACACACGCGCATCGAAGTGCGCGATCTGGGCGCGGGCTGCTATGAAGTGATCTCGCGTCATGGCTTCGTCGAACGGCCGAACCTGCCGCGCCTGCTGTCATCGCTCGACGGACAACTCGGCGACTGGCGATTCGATCCGAAACACACGACGTTCTTCCTGCCGCGCGACGAAGCGACGCCCGGCTGCTCGCACGGGCAGATGCCGCGCTGGCGCGAGCGCCTCTTCGGCGAGATGGCGTTCCATTCGGCAACGAGCGCGGAATATTACGGACTTCGAAGTGAAGATGTCGTTGAACTCGGCGTTCAGGTCGTGCTGTAAGGCACGTGATTCATGCAATCACTGCGCGGTGCCGGCGGGCAGCATGTCGGCCTTCGCATTTGCATGATTCTTCGCCGCTTCCAGCGCCGCATCGTGTGTGTCCAGTGGGCGATCGCGCATTTCGGTGTAGCCGTCCGCATCGACGGTGTAAGACCAGGTGCATTGTCCCGTCGGATCCTGATCGATGGTGATCTCGACATGGTGCCCGTTACGAACGTAAGTCTCGGTAGACATGATGTGATCTCCCAGTGAGTGGAGTCCGCGTTGCGACCGCTCAGTGCGAGCTCACGGCTTGCGGGAATCGGGCGGAACAGGATTCTTTTCCTGCGACGATGGCAACTCGTTTTCCGATGTCTCGTGCGTGCGCATTTCGCGTTCGTCGAGCTGACGCTGCTTCGTGTCTTCGGAGGGCGTCGGCGTGGATTCGTCGCGGCCCACGGGTTCGTCCATGTCATCGGCGGTGGCGTGCGGCACAGGCTTGCCTGGCTCCATGATGGCCTCCGGAAATCGTGAGATGGCGCGCCGATGCGCGCCTTCTATCGGTGCAGCAAATGCCGGACCCGCCCGGCGATTCGCCGCACATCACGCGCGTCAGATCACTCAAGTCCCTCATGCTCGAATGCGAGCTTCACGGCCGGCCGCTCGCGCATGCGCTTGTAGAACGCCTGAAGCTCGGCGGGCATATCGACGCTCATCTTCCGAGCCCACGTCAGCATCGTGAACAGATATGCATCCGCGACGCTCACCTTGTCGCCGAACAGATAATCGCCGCGCATCGCCTTCGCGATGAGCGCAAAGCGCTGGCCGATTTTCTCGCGCGCGGCCGCGGCTTCCGCATCGGAAGACGGGCGGAACACACGGCCGAACTGCTTGTGAATCTCAGTCGATATGAACGCGAGCATTTCCAGCAGACGCAGACTTCCGTCGTCGCCGGAAGGCGCAAGCGATGGCGCCTTTTGCGCGACCCAATAGAGAATCGCGATGTTCTCGGTGAGCCGCTTCCCATCGTCGAATTCGACGACAGGAACGTAACTCTTCGGATTGATTTCGTTGAACGGCGTGCCGTCCTCGGTGATCTTGGTCTTGAGATCGACTTTGACGCGATCGAAGTTCAGGCCTGCTTCATGCATCGCGATGTGATCGGCGAGACTGCATGCGCCGGGTGCGTAATACAGTTTCATGATGCGCGTCTCCTTTCCGTTATGGCTGTGCGGGAACCCTATTCGGCGAGCAAGGCTCATGCCGCGAAAAGGTGGACGGCGCTAAAGTTTCGCCGCGTGCGTGCCGTTGACCCGAAAATGCCGTTTCCGCAGCGCCCGGAGGCGAAAGGTATGATACGGCCGTTTTGTCGCGATGCGCGGTCCGCCGTCGATGACGGTCGATGTCCCGGCCACCGCACGTGGCGGGCTTTTCCATGTTCCACACACCTGACACTGAAACACTTCGCCTTTGCAGCGTGCTCGCGAGCACGGCGTTCGGGCTCGTCTTCGCGCTGGTGCGCTTCGGTCGCAAGATCGAGCCGCAGTTCGTGCACTGGTCGGCGAGCGCGTTCCTCTACGCGGCGGTGCTGACCGGCTTCGAGCCCGCGCGCGGCAATCCGGTCCTGATCGGCCTGCTGCTCGGCGCGCTCGCGGCCACCAACATGTTGATCGTTTCGGGCTTGCGCGCTTTCGACGGCAAGCCTCCGTTCCGCTCATGGATGCTCGCGCCGATTCTGGGCTGCGCGGTGGCGCATGTCCTGCCGGGATGGATCGGCGGTCCTGGTCCGGTAGCGGCGATGTTGACGCACGCGGGCGATACGATCAGTGTCGCGATCTCGGCCGCGATTACCGGCATCATCCTCTGGTCGAGTGGGCGGCGCGAGAAGAGCCGCGCGCGGCGCATCGCCGGTTTCGCAATGCTGGGCTATCTGGCCGGTTATGCCGTGACGCTCGCAGCCTATGCGTGGTCGGGCTCGCGCATCAATTACCTCGCGCTGATTCCGATGCTCTCGGACCAGTTGCTATTGGGCGTGCTCAATCTCGGCCTGCTGGCGATTCCCGCCGAACGAGCGCAACGCCGCCTGCGCGATGCTGCGCTGCGCGACCCGCTCACAGGCGTCTGGAATCGCGCCGGATTCGAGCTTTACGCGATGCGCCTCGCCGCGCCGGGCGCGACCGTGCTCGCCATCGACCTCGATCATTTCAAGCAGATCAACGACCGGCACGGTCACCTCGCGGGCGACAACGTGCTGATCGAACTCGCGCGGCTCGCGGGTGCGGAAGTCGCGTCGCTGGGCGGCGAGTTCGGGCGGCTCGGCGGCGACGAGTTCGTCGCGATCGTTCCGGCGTCGCGCGCATCGGATGCGCAGGCCTGCGCGAACCAGATTCACGCTGCGTGCCGCAAATACACCGAAGGCATGCCGGAATGGACCACGAGCATCGGCGTATCGCAGATCGGCGCGAACGATGCGAGCTTCCACGAAGCACTGCAACGCGCGGATGTCGCGCTGTATCGTGCGAAGCTCGCGGGCCGCAACACGCTGACGGTCTGATCAAGGTAGAGTCGTCGGTATCGATATAACCCGGAGACGCGGATGAACGGCAAACGCATCGCAACGGCGTTGCTGCTGCTGCTGACGTGGACGGTCTGTGCGAACGCGCAGGAACGGCCACTCTCCGATGAGCAAATGCTCGGCGTGATTTTCGTCGCGAATCAGGCGGAAATTGCCACGGCCAATCTGGCCTTGCGCAAGACGCGCTCCTATAGCCTGCAGGTCTTCGCGAAGCGGATCGTGTCGGAACATGCGCAAGTCAATCAGGAGATCGCCACGTTGATGCAGCGATACGGCACGCAGCCGCAACGCAGCGCGACGAGCGAAGCATTGACCAAGCAAAGCAGCGACGATATAGCCGATCTCGACCAGACCAGCATTTACGATTTCGACGAAGCGTATCTCGATCGCGAAGTCGCTTATTTGCAGAAGCTGGTCAATGCCGTCGATGGCTATATTCGAACGGCGCGCAGCGCGGAGGTGCGGACCTTGCTGATCCGCTCGCGACCGTCGTTCATTTTTCATCTCGATCAGGCTCAACGGCTGCAAATCACGATCGGCAGTCCGGGTCTGATACGCTGACGCCCCGGTGGTCGAGCGAAGCATAAACAAAACGCAAAAGCACGGAGATATGCATGAACCCATCGGAACGAATCGACGCGTTGATTGCCGGCATCACGGACTGGCGCGGCGAGACATTCGCCAATGTGCGCAAGATCATTCTCGCGGCGGATAGCGGGATCGTCGAGGAGTGGAAGTACATGGGTAGCCCGGTGTGGTATCGCGACGGCATGATCGCGGTGGCTAACGCGCATAAGGGAAAAGTGAAGCTCACCTTCGCCAACGGCGCGAGCCTTCCCGATCCCGAACAGCTCTTCAACGCGGGTCTCGAAGGCAATGCGCGGCGCGCGATCGATTTTTTCGAGGGCGACAAGATCGACACGCGTGCGCTGAAGAATCTCGTGCGCGCGGCCATCGAGTTCAATCAGTCGAAATCGAAGAAGAAAGCGGCTGGCTAGGGCACGCGTGCCCACGCACCGATGAAGGCCGGCGGCTGAATGACGCCATCGAGCGCGACGATTTCATCGCGCAGACGCGCGGCCAGCGTGTCGATGCCGATCGCATCCGCGCTTGCAACGCCGAAGCGCTCGGCAAGCGGCAACAGCGTGCGCAACACCTCGGCCAGATACTGATACGCGAACGAGTCGGGCCCGCCTTCGAAGCGCGCCGATAGCAGCATCTGCGGGCCGGGCAGGCCGGCGCGGCGAAACGTCGAAAAGAGCTTCGATCCCATGTCGGTTTCGACGCCCGCGCGCGTGAAAGTCTCCCTGATCCAGTGCATGCCCTGCGCGCATAGCGGCGACTCGGGCACCGAACGCGCGGTGCTCATGTCCATCTCGTGAAAGACGAAGAGTGTGCCCGCGCCCGCACGGTCGGCGAGGCGGCGCAAGGTCGCGGCGGGATCGGGCAGATGCAGCAGGATGAGACGGCCGATGATGGCGTCGAAGGGTTCCGTGAGCTCGAAATCCGCCACGCTCGCAACGTCGAAGCGCACGTTGCCGAGGCCCGCTTGCCGCGCCCGTTCGCGCGCCTTGTCGATCACGCCGGGCGCCTGATCGATGCCGGACACCGACCCGTCCGGTCCCACGAGCGATGCGGCCAGAAACGAGACATCGCCCGTGCCGCAGCCCAGATCGAGCACGCGCATACCG
The DNA here is from genome assembly GCF_964261745.1 of Caballeronia sp. S22. Classification (NCBI taxonomy): domain Bacteria; kingdom Pseudomonadati; phylum Pseudomonadota; class Betaproteobacteria; order Burkholderiales; family Burkholderiaceae; genus Caballeronia; species Caballeronia sp. S22. Next base: position 515,134 of record NZ_OZ180037.1, read on the forward strand.
GACGCGAGCCCCGCGCGGCGCAGGACCTCTTCGGTCAGATCGCCGATGAAGCGCGCCTGATTCTCCAGTCGCTGCACTTCCGGATCGGAATGGCCGAGCACATAGGCGCCGGTGGAACTGACGGAAGGATTCATGGCTGTGACCTCGCGTGTGCGTGCCCCTTTCATGTTAGTGGCTGCGCGACAAAAGCCACTTCCCGCCCCAAATATTTCAGATAACTTTCGGTGAAAAAGAGCGCCGCCCCCGCGCTTATCGCGGACGAAGCTATCCGTATCGGGATTTCTTCGTTCGCGTGTGAGTAAGCGACGAGTACATTTATCGTTCGCCGCTCTTCGAAGACATCCCGCATGACGACATTTTCATTGCAGCGCTTATTGGCCGTGTTCGCGTCGATGGCGTTGCTCGCGTTGCCGATTCATCGCGCGCACGCCGAAGGGAAGGTGACGATCGTCGATCAATACGGCATCGGCTCGTTGCTGCTGAAAGTGGCGAAGGATCAGAAGCTCATCGAGAAAGCGGGTGCGCGCGAGGGACTTGCCATCGACGTGCAATGGAGCACGCTCTCGGGCGGCGCAGCTGTGAACGAGGCGTTGCTGTCGGGCGCGGCGGATATCGCGACCATCGGCATCGGGCCTTTGATGACGATCTGGGACCGCACGCACGGGCGTCAGGACTTTCGCGCGATGGCGGCGCAAAGCGCGGTGCCGGTGTATCTCGTGACGAACGATCCGCGCATTCGCAGCATCCGGGATATCGGCGAGAAGGATCGGATCGCGGTGGTATCCGTCGCCGTGTCGCAACAGGGACGGCTTCTGCAGATGGCATCGGCCAAAGCTTTCGGCGATGCCGACTATGCGCGTCTGGACCGCTTCGAAGTCAGCATGCCGCACGCCGATGCGACGACCGCGATGTTATCGGGCAAATCGGTCGTCAACCTGCATTTCTCGAATGCGCCGTATCAGTATCAGGAACTCGAAGACCCGAAGATTCACAAGGTGACCAGTTCCACCGACATTCTCGGTGGTCCATCGACGGGCAGCGTCGTCGTGACGTCCGGCGCATGGCGCAAGGACAATCCGAAGACTTATGCCGCCGTGCGCGCCGCGCTCGACGATGCTGCGAAGCTCGTCGGCAAGGACAAGGCACAAGCGGCGGCCATCTATATTCGCCAGGACGGGTCGAAGCTTTCGCCGGCGTTCGTCGAACGCATTTTGAGCGACAAGGAAGCCAGCTTCGCGACGACGCCGCAAAACACGCTGCAACTGGGTGCGTTCCTGCACAAGGTCGGCGTGATTCGTCATGAACCGAAGTCGTGGCGCGATTACTTTTTCGCCGACGACGCGAACGCGCAAGGCAGTTGAGCGCATCGTCCATTTATCCCACATATAGAGGAATCCGAAATGAATGCCGCTGCCATCCAGAAAGAAGCAGAATTGACCGTCAGTCCGCTCTCGGCGCATATCGGCGCGGAGATCGGCGGCGTCGATCTCACGCGTGCGCTGTCTTCCGCGCAGGTCGAAGCGATTCGCGCAGCGCTGCTCAAATGGCGCGTGATCTTCTTTCGCGAGCAGTTTCTGAGTCACGAGCAGCACATCGCGTTCTCCGCGCAATTCGGCGAGCTCACGGTGGGACATCCGGTGTTCGGACATGTCGAAGGTCATCCCGAGATTTATTCGATCTCGAAGTTTCGCAAGGCGACGCGCTTCGAAGGGCCTTCGCTGCTGCGTCCCTGGACCGGCTGGCATACGGACGTCACGGCGGCGGTGAATCCGCCGTTCGCATCGATCCTGCGCGGCGTGACGATCCCGCCTTATGGCGGCGATACGCAATGGACCAATCTCGTGATTGCGTATGAGAAGCTCTCCGCGCCGCTGCGTGCATTCGTCGATGGCTTGCGCGGCGTGCATCGCTTCGCGCCGCCGCAAGGCGCGAGCGGCACCGATGCGTTCACGAAAGCCGTGACGGATCACACGCTCGTGAGCGAACATCCGCTCGTACGCGTGCATCCCGAAACCGGCGAGCGCGCGCTGTATGTGAGTCCGGGCTTCCTCAAGCACATCGCGGGCCTGGCGCCGCGTGAAAGCCAGGTGTTGCTCGAACTGTTGTGGGAGCATGTGACGCGGCCGGAATTCACGGTGCGCTTCAAGTGGGAACCGAGCAGCATTGCGTTCTGGGACAACCGCGCGACCGCGCATCTCGCGCCCACGGATATCTTCGATCTCGACTTCGATCGCCAGTTGTATCGCACGACGCTTGTTGGCGATGTGCCGGTCGGGCCGGATGGTCAGAGGTCGGTGGCGATCGAAGGATCGCCGGTGGGCGCGGCGGCCGCGGTGGCGTTGAATTGACTGTGAATCAGTCGATGAGCCGCCGCGCCCGCATCCATTCGAGCACGATGCCCGCGATGTCATCGCTGTTGTCATCGGCCATCAGCGCGTGACTGTTTCCCTCGATGCCGCGTGCGGGAAGATCGATCCATTCCGTATCGACGCCAGCCGCGGCGAGCGCATCGTGCCAACGCCGCACTTTCGGCACGGACTCGGCCCAGAACGGATGCCGCTCCAGATAGTCGCCCCAGACGAACAGATGCGGCACGCCGCGCAGGACATGCGGATCATATTGCGCGGGGTCGGGCGCGCCTGAAGGCTCGAGCGAGATGACCGCCGTCACGCGCTCGGGCGCATTCAGCGCGGCGCGCAGACCGAAATTGCCGCCCTGACTGTGCGTGAGCACGATGCTGCCCGGCAGGCGCTCGATCAACGCGTCGTATGCATGTTGCGTAAGCGTGTCGTTCGTCGACCAGCGCGGCACGAACTGATTCATGAAGGCTTCCACCTTCGATACATCGAAGCGCATGCCCGCATGAGGCCGGCGCGATTGCGCCTGCGCGTGCCATGAACCTGCCGGACCGAAGCGAAACGTTTCTTCCCATGCCTCGCGCGCGGTGCGGAAGTAAGGCGCCTCGGGATACACATCGGGATAAGGCGCCCACGATGCGCGGCCACGTTCGACGGCATCGGACACATAGACATCGAAGCCCGCGCGCAGAAAGTACATCTGCCAGCCGGGGCGTCCATCGGGCGTCGTCTCCCAGTTCACGCCGCTCATGCCGCCGCCATGCCAGAGCAACAGCGGATGAGGGGAGCGCGCCGATGCGAGCCTCACGTACTGCACATACATCTGGCCGACGATCACTTCGCCATTGGGATCGACCGGATGGACGGCGCCGTGTGCCGTGCTCACGCGCGAGCGCGGACTCATGCCCGACAGCGTGACCATTTTCCCGCCGACGTGAAAGCTGCCGATATCGCGCACCTGAATCGCGCTGGTTGCATCGTTGGTGTTCATGCGGTTGTTCTCAAAGAGGGTGGATGCGTTTCGGCGCGCGTCACGAAGATCAATATCACGAGGAAGGTCATGAAGAAGCGGAACGCGCTCTCCGTGCCGTTCCATTGCTGCGACTGCCACATGCCGAACCATTCGCCGCCGATCGTCATGAAGCAGACCTGCCAGGTGAGATAGCCGAGCGTGAGACCCGCGATTGCCCAGCGCTTGGCTCGCGCGAACACGGCATTCTCTTGCCGCATCGCCCGACACATCGCGATGACGCCAGCCCAGCAGAGCAGCGCGGTCACCGTCTCAAGAAGGATGATCAGGTCATAGCCGAGATGCTGAAGCATCGGTGACGTGATCGCGCGATACATGTTGGCATTGCCGGGGAACGTCGTGTCCATCCGCAAGACGTGCTCGACGAATTGCAGGTTGCTGCCATAGTCCGTCAGATTGCCGAAGCTGACGAGCGATGCCAGCAGGGCCATCGAGGCTACGGCGAAAAGTTTCGCGAGTCGTTCGGTCATCCCGTTCTCCTGACACGTTGTGCACCCGATTGTGCGAGAAAAGAATTAGATAGGCATGACGACGCATCGCAACTAACTGTCCCGCGCGAACGCGCCACTTCTTCAGCTTCGCCAAAAGCCATCAACAGAGAGAGGTCGATCGCTGGCCGTATAATCGCTGCCTCAAAAGATTACGTGCCGACGCAGGCACGTCGGCCAGCTTCGAACGACGCTGGTTTATCAACATTCGGAACGCCTCGCGTGGAACGTCTCTTTCAGTCCGTGAATGCATTGTTTGCCTTCATTGCACCCGTATCGGATTTCTTGTGGGATTTCCCCACTAATTTCAAGGCATATTCGAGCATTCCCGTGCTGGGGCAATTCCCGTTCGCGATTCTGCTGCTTGTCGGCGTGGGCATCCATTTCACGATACGCACGCGCTTCATCCAGACGATGAACGTCGGCAAGATCGTGCGCATCATGTTGCGCAGGCAGTCGTCGAAGACCGGCGTCAGCGCGCTCGCATCGTTCATGCTCGGACTCGCGATGCGCGCGGGGCCGGGCAATATCGTCGGCATCACGGGCGCGATTTCCGTCGGCGGGCCGGGCGCATTGTTCTGGATGTGGGTGGCCGCATTCTTCGGCATGGCCACCGCGTTCATGGAATCGACGCTCGCGCAGCTCTTCAAGGAGAAGAAGCACGACGAGTTCGTCGGCGGCCTGCCATTCTATGGACGGCGCATTCTCGGCGACAAGCGCATCGTCGGCACGTTCTTGTCGCTCGTGTTCATCGTCTATGCGCTGTTCAACGTGCCGCCGCAAACGTTCAACGTGTTCACCGCGATCGGCACTATTGCCGATACCGTGACCGGCACGCATCTCGCACGTCAGTCGACGGTATATTACGTCATCGCGGCCGTGTTGATCGCGGCGTGTTCGTTCATCATCATGGGCGGCATTCGCCGCGTGACCGCCTATACCGATGTGCTCGTGCCGATCAAGGCAACGCTGTTCTGCCTGATGTCCCTGGTCATCATCCTCATCAATCTGCCGCTGATTCCGTACTTCTTTCATGAGGTGATCGTCGGCGCATTCGCACCGCATGCGCTCTTCGGCGGCGCAATCGGCACCGCGCTCGCGCAGGGCGTCAAGCGCGGGCTGATGTCGAACGAGGCGGGGCAGGGCACCATCACGATGGCCGCCGCGATCGCCGACAACGATCACCCGTGCGAACAGGGCTTCGTGCAGAGTCTCGGCGTGTTCTTCGACACGATGGTCATCTGCACGATGACCGGCTTCATCGTCGTGATGGCGCATGTCTGGACCGGCACCGTTGACGGGCAAGCGTGGGAATCGGTGAGGGCATCGAAGATCACGGTCTATCTCGCATCCGTCGAAACGCTCGTGCCCGTTGGGGTCGCGCACATCGTCAAGATCGTGATGTGCGTATGTTATGGCCTCTTCGCGTTCACCACCTTGCTCGGCATGATCTCGTTCGCGGAGATATCGGCAAACTTCATCTCGCGCAGTCGCGGCTTCATTACCGGTATTCGCGTCGTCGGCTCGCTCATGTTCGTGCCGTTCGGCGCGCTCACTGTGCTCGCCGGCCTCGAGTTGCCGAACCTCTGGGCGCTGTCGGATCTGATGAATATCGTGATGGTGCTGCTCAACGTGCCGATTCTGCTGATCGGGCAACGCCTCGTGTACAAGGCGCTGGCCAACTAACGGTCGACGCGCCGCGGGCCGTTCGTTTCCGACGATATCGGCGTGCGCACGGAGTATTGGACGGCGAAGCGCGGCGTCGCCAAGCAACAGGATGACGCTCGCGAGCGCGCCGAAGCTTAAGAGCTGAAAAACTCCACTGCGCCCGTGCTCAGGTTGTACATCGAGCCCGCGATCTTGATGCCGTGCTGGCTTTCCATCTCGCTCAGCACGGTGCTGTCGCGGCGAATCTGCGCGATGGTGAGTTCGACGTTCTTGCGCGCCACTTTATCGACGAACGTGTAGTTGGTCGCCGAGCGTTCGCCGTCATACTGCGTTGCATCGACGGCGGGCTTGATGCGCGCGAGCAAACCGGTGAGATGGCCGAGTTCGGCATTCGCTATCGCGCCCTTGATCGCGCCGCACGACGTGTGCCCCATCACGAGCACGACTTTCGCGCCCATCAGCTTGCACGCGAACTCCATGCTGCCGAGAATGTCGTCGTTTTCGATATTGCCCGCGATGCGGCAATTGAAGATATCGCCGATACCCAGATCCATGATGACTTCCGCGGGCGCGCGCGAGTCGATGCAACTGAGCAGCACGGCCGCGGGATACTGGCCCTTCGCGCTGGCCTTCTGCTCGCGCAGATAATTGCGCGGCTTGCGCTCGCCTTTCTGAAACCGCTCGTTGCCGCGCTTCATCAGGTCGATGATCTGCTCGGGCGTCATGCTGTCGCGCTGCGCGTGCGTCAACGCATCGGCATGAGCCGAGGTCATGAGAAGCGATGGACCCACAAGCCCGACGATACCTGCGGATGCCACTGATCTGAGGAAACCCCGGCGGCACTCGGGCGTGCATTGCAGCGGATGCTTCATTTCTTCGCGCATGACCTTGCTCCTCGATCCAAGGATTGGGCCTTCTTGACGCTCTTCTTGCGAACTGAAGTGTTGGACGAAAACGCGTCGAATGCAATGCGCGCTTGTTCTGATGACAATGTCACGCCGATGACGTAACGATGTGGCGCGCGATATCGAGGAAGTTGGCGGTCTTGGCGGCCGTCGCGTCGATGCGCGAGGCCAGTGCGAGACGAATCGTGATCGCGCTGCCGAGGGCATCGGTGTAGGCGACGCCATCGACCTGAATCTGACACACGGAAGCCGGCACCAGCGACACACCGAATTCCGCCGCGACCAGATTCACGACTGATGAAAGCTGCGGCGCCTGCTGCCCGGCGACTGGCTCGAATCCCGCTTCACGGCACGCGCCGATGATGACGTCGTGCAATGTCGGGCTCGCTTCGCGGGGCAGCATCACGAAGGGATCTTCCGCCAGCGCCGCGAGCGGCACCTTGCGTTTCTTCGCGAGCGTGTGCGTGGCGGGCAGCACGATTTTCATCGGCTCGATCGCGATGTGATTGATCTGCACGCCCGCCGGCGACTGGCTGCCGAGCCGAACGAACGCGACATCTACACGGCCGGCGTCGAGATGGGCGAGCAGTTGCGCGGTGTTGCCCTCGGTCAATGTGAGCGTGACGTTCGGATAAGCCTGCCGATACGAACGGATAAGTTTCGACACGACCGGATTGAACGCCGCGGACCCGGTGAAGCCGATATTGAGTTGCCCGATCTCGCCGCGCCCCGCGCTCTGCGCTTTTTCGACGGCGAGACGCGCGTCGTTCATGAGGCGCTTGGCATCGACAGCGAACGCCTCTCCCGCTTCGGTCAGCACGACGCCATGCCCGGTGCGCCGGAAGAGCCGCACGCCGAGTTCGTCCTCCAGAGCGTGAATCTGCTGGCTAAGCGGCGGCTGGCCGATGCCGAGCCGTTCCGCCGCGCGCGTTACGTTGCGCTCCTCGGCGACGGCCAGAAAGTAGCGAATGTGGCGCAGTTCCATGCGATATCTGTCAAAGATATTTCAGAAAGACGAGATAGATATTGGACAGTATATCAATCGCGCGACAAAATACCGCTATCGCGCAGTGCGCGGGCAAAAAACTTATCCCCAACGACATCGCCGGGCGCTTTTCGAGGCGGATCAGGCTGGACGAGTCGCGCCCGTGTCGTGCATCGACGACGCGCGAATCGTCAATCAGATTGGGAAGGGGTCTAACGTGGCTGAAGCATTGAAAAAACCAAGGCCGGAATACCGGAACATCGGAATCGGCCAGCTCGCGAAGTATCGCTTGCCGCTGGCAGGGAAGGTTTCCATCCTGCATCGTGTGAGCGGGCTCTTGCTCTTCGTGTGTCTGCCGTTCATCCTGTACCTGCTCGATCAGAGCCTCACGTCGGAGAGTTCGTTCGACGCGTTCAAGGGCTTTCTCGCCAACCCCATCGTCAAGATCGTCACGCTCGTGCTGTCGTGGGCGTATCTGCATCACTTTTGCGCGGGCATCCGCTTTCTGCTGCTCGACACCCACGTCGCGGTGAACAAGGAAGGCGGCCGTCAGACCGCTCTCATCGTGCTGATCGTTTCGCTGTTGCTCACGCTCGCGATGGCCCTCAAGATCTTCGGAGTGTTCTAAACATGGCAACGCAAAATCGAGTCGGCCCCAAGCGCCTGGTTGTCGGCGCGCATTACGGTCTGCGCGACTGGCTCGCGCAACGCATCACCGCGGTGGTGATGGCCGTCTATACCGTCATTCTGCTGTTCTGGTTCTTCGGCGCGCACAACTTCTCCTATGAAGGCTGGGCGGGCATCTTCGCGACCCAGTGGATGAAGCTCGCGACTTTCGTGGCCTTGCTTTGCCTCTTCTACCACGCGTGGGTCGGCATTCGCGACATCTGGATGGACTACGTCAAGCCGATGAGCTTGCGCCTGCTCTTGCAGGTATTGACCATCCTGTGGCTGATCGGATGCGCCGGCTACGCCGCACAGATTCTCTGGAGAGTTTAAAGAACATGGCTGCAATCAAGACTTCCCTGCCGCGTCGTCGCTTTGACGTGGTCATCGTCGGCGCGGGCGGCTCGGGCATGCGCGCATCGCTGCAACTCGCGCGCGCGGGTTTGTCGGTGGCGGTGCTGTCCAAAGTGTTTCCGACGCGCTCGCATACGGTGGCCGCGCAAGGCGGCATCGGCGCTTCGCTTGGCAACATGAGCGAAGACAACTGGCACTATCACTTCTACGACACCATCAAGGGCTCCGACTGGCTCGGCGACCAGGACGCGATCGAGTTCATGTGCCGCGAAGCGCCCAACGCGGTGTACGAGCTCGAACACATGGGCATGCCGTTCGACCGCAACGCCGATGGCACGATCTATCAGCGCCCGTTCGGCGGCCACACCGCGAACTACGGCGAGAAGCCGGTGCAACGCGCATGCGCTGCCGCCGACCGCACCGGCCACGCCTTGCTGCACACGCTGTATCAACAGAACGTCGCGGCCAAAACGCATTTCTTCGTCGAATGGATGGCGCTGGATCTGATCCGCGACGCCGACGGCGACGTGCTCGGCGTCACCGCGCTCGAAATGGAAACGGGCGACGTCTATATCCTCGAAGGCAAGACGACGCTGTTCGCCACGGGCGGCGCGGGGCGCATCTTCGCGGCATCGACGAATGCGTTCATCAATACGGGCGACGGCCTCGGCATGGCCGCGCGCTCGGGCATCGCGCTGCAGGACATGGAGTTCTGGCAGTTCCACCCGACCGGTGTGGCGGGCGCGGGCGTGCTGATCACCGAAGGCGTGCGCGGCGAAGGCGGCATTCTGCGCAACTCCAACGGCGATCGTTTCATGGAGCGCTACGCGCCGACGCTGAAGGACCTCGCACCGCGCGACTTCGTCTCGCGCTCGATGGACCAGGAGATCAAGGAAGGCCGCGGCGTCGGTCCGAACAAGGATCACGTGCTGCTCGATCTGTCGCACATCGGCGCGGAGACGATCATGAAGCGTCTGCCGTCGATTCGCGAGATCGCGCTGAAGTTCGCCAACGTCGACTGCATCAAGGAGCCGATTCCGGTGGTGCCGACCATCCACTATCAGATGGGCGGTATTCCGACGAACATGCACGGTCAGGTCGTTGGAACAGCCAAGGGCTACGACGATCCGGTCAACGGCTTCTATGCAGTGGGCGAATGCTCGTGCGTTTCGGTGCACGGCGCGAATCGTCTGGGCACGAATTCGCTGCTCGATCTGGTCGTGTTCGGGCGTGCTGCGGGCAATCACATCATCAAGCACGCGAACGAACTGAAGGAGCACAAGCCGCTGCCGGCCGATGCCGCCGACTTCGCGATGGAACGCCTCGCGGTGCTGGAGAAATCGACTTCGGGCGAATACACGCAGAACATCGCCAACGATATCCGCGCGTCGATGCAGGCGCATGCGGGCGTGTTCCGCACGTCGAAGCTGCTCGAAGAAGGCGTCGGCAAGATCGCGGAACTGGCCGAGCGCGTGAAGCACGTGCATCTGAAGGACAAGTCGAAGGTGTTCAACACGGCGAAGGTCGAGGCGCTGGAACTGGCGAACCTGATCGAAGTGGCGCGCGCGACGATGGTATCGGCCGAAGCGCGCAAAGAGAGCCGTGGCGCGCACGCGCACAGCGACTACGAACATCGCGACGACGAGAACTGGATGCGTCACACGCTGTGGTTCAGCGAGGGCGATCGGCTGGATTACAAGCCGGTGCAGATGAAGCCGCTGACGGTCGAATCGGTGCCGCCGAAGGCGCGTACCTTCTAAGGAAAGCGCAAGGAAATCGAAATGGCAAAACGTATTTTTGAAGTCTATCGCTACGATCCGGACAAGGACGCGGCGCCGCGCATGCAGTCGTACGAGCTCGATCTGACGCATGAACGCATGCTGCTCGACGCGCTGGTGAAGCTGAAGGAAGTGGACGAGACGCTGTCGTTCCGTCGCTCGTGCCGCGAGGGCGTGTGCGGCTCGGACGCGATGAACATCAACGGCAAGAACGGGCTGGCGTGTCTGACGAATCTGAATGAACTGCCGCAGAAGATCGTGCTGCGCCCGCTGCCGGGACTGCCCGTGGTGCGCGATCTGATCTGCGACTTCACGCAGTTCTTCAACCAGTATCATTCGATCAAGCCGTATCTGATCAACGATACGCCGCCGCCCGAGAAAGAACGCCTGCAATCGCCGGTGGAGCGCGACGAACTGGATGGACTCTATGAGTGCATTCTGTGCGCGAGCTGCTCGACGTCGTGCCCGAGCTTCTGGTGGAATCCGGACAAGTTCGTGGGCCCGGCGGGCTTGCTGCAAGCCTATCGCTTTATCGCGGATAGCCGCGATCAGGCGACGGGCGAACGCCTCGACAACCTGGAAGATCCGTACCGTCTGTTCCGTTGCCATACGATCATGAATTGCGTCGACGTGTGCCCCAAGGGGCTCAATCCGACCAAGGCGATCGGCAAGATCAAGGAATTGATGGTGCGCCGCGCTGTCTGATATCCGGATCGAACAAAGAAATGGCGCAGCCTCGAAAGAGGCTGCGCCATTTTTTTGTCCGTGAGACTTCGCCCACGAAGAGAAGTGATTGCATAGCTAGCCATGGCTATCGGCGCTGATATTTCGATCTTGTAATGAGACTGTTGTCTCACTAAAATGAATCGGAAAACATCGCACGCGCAAGGAGGCGATCATGACGCTGACCCCTTTGGAGATGGACCGGAAGATCGACGAGCATTTCAACTTCGAGCGGCGCGACGATGTCGAAGGCGTGCTCGCGACGCTCACGGAAGATGTCGAGCACGATGTCGTCGGCTGGCCCGCCGGTCCCGCGCATGGACGCTCGGGTGCGCGGCCGTTCTACGAAGCGTTATTCGCTGACCTGTCGGAGAGCCGGGTCGAGTGTCTGCGGCGTCTTTATGGCGATGGCTTCGTCATCGACGAATCGTTGTGGCGCGGCAAGGCGCCGGGCAGACCGTTCGGGCTCGAAGGTCGTGGGCGTCCACTCGAATTTCGCATGTTGCATGTGGTCGAATTCAGCGAGCGCGGACAGATCAGGCGTGAGAACGTGTGGGTGGATCTCGCGGCGATCATCGGCCAGTTGCCGCAGGCCTGACATGGCAGATCCGTCAACGAGCACGCGCGGCAATCAGAAGCAGCGCACGCGCAAGGATCTGCTGCAGGCGGCATCGCGGCTCATGAAGCAAGGGCACAAGCCAAGTCTGGAGGAAGTTGCGATCGAAGCGATGGTGTCGCGCGCGACGGCGTATCGGCATTTCACGAGTGTCGATACGCTCTTGCTTGAAGCATCGCTCGATGTCGATACGCCGGATGCGGACAAGCTTTTTCCCGCGCGCGCGTCGGCTGATCCGGTCGCGCGTTTGCTGCGTGTCGATGCTGCGCTCCACGACATGATTCTCGCCAACGAAGTGCCGCTGCGCATGATGCTCGCGCATTCGCTGGAGCGTGCGGCGAAGGGCGAAGCCGCAGAGAAAGTGCCGTTGCGGCAGAATCGCCGCACGCCGTTGATCGAGGCGGCGCTGGAGCCCGCTTACGATCAGTTCAAGCCCGCTGCCATCGACACATTGACTCAGGCGCTCGCGCTCGTGATCGGCACTGAGGCGATGCTGGTCTGCAAGGACGTGCTGCAACTAGATGACGCGCGTACGCGCAAGGTGAAGCGCTGGGCGATTCGCGCGCTGGTGGATGCGGCGAGGCGAAGCGAATTGGACGAAGCAGGTATGGGATAATCCCAAAATTCGCGCCCGCCCGACCCAAAAGGTCGCCGACTCCGGCGCGCAAGGGCCTTTACCCTCGTGGCCCGCTTTCATTCAGCGATATTCCAACAGCAACCACGATGCCCACATACCGTTCCAAAACCTCCACCGCCGGCCGCAACATGGCGGGCGCGCGCTCGTTGTGGCGTGCCACCGGCATGAAAGACGAAGATTTTTCGAAGCCGATCATCGCCGTCGTCAACTCGTTCACGCAGTTCGTGCCGGGCCACGTGCACCTGAAAGACCTGGGACAGCTCGTCGCGCGCGAGATCGAGACTGCGGGCGGCGTGGCGAAGGAATTCAACACCATCGCGGTCGATGACGGTATCGCGATGGGTCACGACGGCATGCTGTATTCGCTGCCGAGCCGCGACATCATCGCGGATTCGGTCGAATACATGGTCAACGCGCATTGCGCCGATGCGATGGTCTGCATCTCGAACTGCGACAAGATCACCCCGGGCATGCTGATGGCCGCGATGCGCCTGAACATCCCCGTGATCTTCGTGTCGGGCGGCCCGATGGAAGCAGGCAAGACGCGTCTCGCGAATCCGAAGACGAAGGCCATCGAACTGAAGAAGCTCGATCTCGTCGATGCGATGGTGATCGCCGCCGACTCGTCGTACTCGGACGCGGAAGTCGCGGAAGTCGAACGCTCCGCATGCCCGACGTGCGGCTCGTGCTCGGGCATGTTCACGGCCAACTCGATGAACTGCCTTACCGAAGCGCTCGGCCTCTCCTTGCCGGGCAACGGCACCGTCGTCGCGACGCACGCCGACCGCGAGCAGCTTTTCAAGCGCGCGGGACGCGGCATCGTCGAACTGGCGCGCCGTTACTACGAGCAGGAAGAAGCGCGCGTGCTGCCGCGCTCGGTCGGCTTCAAGGCCTTCGAAAACGCGATGACGCTCGATATCGCGATGGGCGGCTCGACCAACACCATCCTGCACTTGCTGGCCATTGCGCGCGAAGCCGAGATCGACTTCACGATGACGGACATCGACCGCATGTCGCGCACCGTGCCGCAACTGTGCAAGGTCGCGCCCAACACGAACAAGTACCACATCGAAGACGTGCATCGCGCGGGCGGCATCATGGCGATCCTGGGCGAGCTGGATCGTGCGGGCAAGCTGCATACCGACGTGCCGACCGTGCATGCGCCCACGCTGAAAGACGCGCTCGATCAGTGGGACGTCAAGCGCACCGAGGACGAAGCGGTCAGGACCTTCTACATGGCAGGTCCCGCCGGTGTTCCGACGCAAACGGCGTTCAGCCAGAACACGCGCTGGCCGAGTCTCGACACGGACCGCGCCGAAGGCTGCATCCGTTCTTACGAACATGCGTTCTCGAAGGAAGGTGGTCTTGCGGTGCTGCGAGGCAACATCGCGCTGGACGGCTGCGTGGTGAAAACCGCGGGCGTCGATGAAAGCATTCTCGTGTTCGAAGGCACTGCGCATGTCACCGAATCGCAGGATGAAGCCGTGGAGAACATCCTCAACGACAAGGTGAAGGCCGGCGATGTCGTCATCGTGCGTTATGAAGGTCCGAAGGGCGGTCCGGGCATGCAGGAAATGCTTTATCCGACGAGCTACATCAAGTCGAAGGGTCTCGGCAAGGCGTGCGCGCTCTTGACGGACGGCCGCTTCTCGGGCGGCACGTCGGGGCTGTCGATCGGTCATTGCTCGCCCGAAGCGGCGGCGGGAGGCGCGATCGGGCTCGTGCGCGACGGCGACAAGATTCGCATCGACATTCCGAATCGCACGATCGACGTGCTGTTGTCCGACGATGAACTCGCGCGTCGTCGCGAGGAACAGAACGCGAAGGGCTGGAAGCCGGCGAAGCAGCGTCCGCGGAAGGTGTCGGCGGCGTTGAAGGCTTATGCGAAGCTGGTGATGTCGGCGGATAAGGGCGCGGTGCGGGATTTGTCGTTGCTTGATGATTGAGGGTGGTTGATTACAGTGTTGAGAGCCGCTCTTTGGAGCGGCTTTTTTTATGGGCGGTGACAATCGATCGCCACGCAGATCCGACGACTCTAGCAACGTGCGATGCGCGCCGCCTCGGTCGATGCGTGTCGCCGGCCATCGCCACGTAGCAGCCGAGATCCTTGAGCGCAATGGACATGTGAAACAGCAGGCCCGACGGATCACCATCCACCAGCGACGGAAGCACCAGCTCCAGCGCCGAGTTCGCCGACGAGCATCGCATTTTCCGCATACTTGCGCAGCAACCGCTCGCGATGCGCGCGAACGATTCGGCTGGCGCGCCAACCAGCAAATTGTGGCGCTTCATGCGCTTCTTTCGCGGTGCGGGTCATCGGTTCGATTCTAGGATGATTCCCATATCTGTATTGGGGTCGGACTGGTAATTTTTGAGGCTAAAAATTTCCGGGCGACTTAGGAATGCATAGCAAGCGTAGAGATCTCACGCTTTCAGTACGGGTATCCGAGGCCACGGCGTCTGCCGGTACCTGCCATCTCGCTCGCCTTGCCTGACGTGAGTCGCATGGACCCGCGCCTGCTCGACGCATATCTCGGCGAATTGCGCTTCAACCAAGCGCTGGCCGAGGAGTTTGCCCGCGATCATCCCGAGATCGCGGTGCGCCTCGCGCATGGCTGCGGGAAGTATCGGCGATCCTTATTCCGCTCAGCGGCGAAACGACAGCGTGCATATTTCGTACGACGCAGGATGTTTCGTTCTATCCGATCGTCATGCACGATGGACGACTTACCCGTGTTCCGCCCCATTCGGGCACGCTTCGATCAACTCCCCGCCCGGCTCACATCGTGAGTTCAATCAAACAATCAGGAAGAAGAATCAGATGTTCAATCCGCTGCAAAGCCGCACACTGAACATGGCGTGCAAGGCGTTGCCCACCTGGGGCGGCGCGGATGTGCTCATCGCGCAGCGCGTGAGCGGCGTCGAGGCGCTCGGCAAACTCTTCAAATACACCGTGGAGTTTGCCACGCTGGACAGTCCCACGTTTCGCATCTACAAGGCGCGCGAGCTGATCAAGCCCGATGAATTGATCGGCAAAACGATCGAAATTTCGATTGAATTCGAGGGCAAGGGCGCCTTCATTCCAGGACTGCCTGGCAATCTGGGAGCGGGCAATGTCGGGGCGGGCGTGCGCACCATCAACGGCATCATCACCGAAGTCCGGCAGACCGGCAGCGACGAACGGCGCGCGTATTACCAGTTCACGGTGAGACCTTGGCTCTGGCTTGCTTCTAAAAATCGAGATAGCCGGGTGTTCCAGGATATGAATGTCCTGCAAGTCACCGAGGCGGTGCTCAAGAGCGGAAATTACAAGTTCCCGTGGCAGATGCGCCTGGCGGCGGTCTCGCTGAACAACAACGTCTTTCCGCCGCGCGACTTCATCCGGCAGTTCTGGCAGAGCGACTTTGAATTTCTGAGCCAGATCTGGAGCGAGTGGGGCATCTATTATCACTTCGATGGCATGACGCTGGTGCTGTGCGACTCGCCCGGCTCGCACAAAAAGCACGCCAATGCCTACGATACCGTGCTGTATCACGCACCCGAAGGCAAGCGCATCGACGAGGAGCATATTTACGCGCTGAGCGTTGCGCGCAAGATCACCGCGGGCGAGATCACGCTCAACGACTACGATTACACACGCTCGAACGGCCGATTCGATATGAATCAGAGCCGTTACAGCGAGGCCTCCTTCGACAACGCCGCGCAGTATCACTGGGGCGATTACACGCAGCCGATGGCGGGTGCGATGGGGCTGGACGGCAAGCCCAACGATCTGCGTAATGAAGGCGATTATCTGGCGCGCGTGCGCGTGGAGGCGTTGCGCTGCGAGGGCTTGCGTCTGCACGGCACGGGCAACCTGCGCGGGCTGACCACGGGCAGGAAGTTTCGTCTCGAAGGCCATCCGCAGAAAGAACTCAACACGCGATATCTGGTGGTCTCGACCTCGATCGATGTGCGCAATCCGGACGAACTGACCGTCACGGCAGGCAGCGACGCGCAGTATCACTGCAAGACGGATTTCGTGGTGCAGCCGGACGATACGTTCTTCAAGACGATGCCCCAGGAGAAGCCGCGCGCGCATCCGGAGACCGCGGTGGTGGTGGGCCCGGAGAAGCAGCCGATCTGGCTCGATGGCTACGCGCGCACGCGGGTTCAATTCAAATGGGACAGGCTGGGCAAGCTTGACCAGAACTCGAGTTGCTGGGTACGGGTGTCGCAACCGTGGCACGGCGGGCC
This sequence comes from Caballeronia sp. S22, assembly GCF_964261745.1. Classification (NCBI taxonomy): domain Bacteria; kingdom Pseudomonadati; phylum Pseudomonadota; class Betaproteobacteria; order Burkholderiales; family Burkholderiaceae; genus Caballeronia; species Caballeronia sp. S22. Next base: position 531,577 of record NZ_OZ180037.1, read on the forward strand.
GCACAGCTTTATCGCAGTGCCGCGTATCGGGGATGAGGTGACGATCGGCTATCACGAGGGTGATCCGGACAAGCCGTTCATCATGGCCAGCAAGGTCAATCAGTTTAATCCGCCGCCGTTCGAGTTGCCGAGGAACATGGCGCTCACGGGGTTGGTGAGTCACGCATTGGAAGGGCAAGGCCACAACTACGTGGTCACCGATGATACGCCCGGCCAGCAGCAGGTTCAGGTGGCGAGCGATCAAGCCAATTCGCGGCTGGTGCTGGGGTACAACACGCGCATCGCGTACCGCGCGGGTCGTCAGCAGGCGCGTGGGCTGGGTTGGGAACTTGCGACGGACGCGTGGGGTGTGCTGCGGGCGAATCGGGGCATGCTCATTACGACCGAGACGCGCGCAGGCGCACGCGCGGCCGCAATGGACATGGGCGAGACGCTGCAACGCCTGGCGCAGGCAAACGAACAACAAGACGTACTCGCTCACAGTGCGGTACAGGCTCGCGCGCAGGATCCGCAGCACCAACTGGACCTTACGCAGGCCCTCAGAACGCAAGTCTCCGAGTTACAAAACTCAAAGCCTTGGGATGCGACCGACATGTCCGGGCCAGGCAAGCCGCATTTGCTCGTGGCTTCGTCCGCCGACATCGCCCAGACCGCTGCGCATAACGTGAATGTGCATAGCGGCGCGCATACGGCCATCACAGCGGGAGGGCATTTCGCGGCGAGTAGTGGAGGCGACTTGCTTGCTTCGGCGCGCAAGGCGATCCGTTTCTTTGCCTACAAACTGGGGATGCGCCTGGTGTCGTACGCGGAGGATATCGACATTCAGGCACTGAAGAAAAGTATCAACCTGTTGGCGAAGCTTGAGATCACGCAGACGGCCAATCGCATCACGATCAAAGCCAGCGAAGAGGTGATGATTCATGGGGGCGACAGCTACATCAGCTTGAAGAGCGGAAAGATCACGGTGGGTGGTGGCGTCTACGAGGTCAACGCCCAGGCGAAGAACCTGCCGTCCAAGCCGATGGGCGTGAGCCCGCAAGGGCTTCCGGACGTGCAGGCGAACGACCAGATGTTCCGCGTGCTTTCGCCTGGTGGCAAGCCACTTCCAGGTGTGGACTATGCGATGCAAGCGGCATCTGGCGGTCACGTGTTCCGCACGGGCGAGAAGGGACAGTCCCCCTTGGTGAACACCGAACAGGCAGAGGACGTGAAGTTCGAATTGCATTGGGATGAGTTTGCTTCCGCTTCAGGCCGAGCGATCCATCCGGGCACACCACAATAAGAGGAAGTTCCTTTGACACCTAACCTGACAGTCACCGGCAAGACCAATGCCGAGCCGAATACCTGCGTGGATGCGCAATGCAGTTGCGACATCATCTGGTCGCTTGCGCAGCAATTCACGATGCGGCAGTTGGTGACGCATGCGCCGACGCACAAGCACATGCCGGATTATCGTGAGGGCGATCCTCACGTCTCGAATAAGCAGCTTGAAAAGGAAACGCCAGAGTTTGTGAGCAACTACGAACTTCGGGCGCGACGCATTGCGGCAGCCTATGCGCGCGTGTTTCTGGAGGATTTTCATCTTGGCGACACGAACAAGATCGGGCGTTTCTATTGGCTTGGATTGGGCGCGTTTGCTTCGAAGCAGGTGGCCGCGACGTTTCATCAGTGGCAGGTCAAGTACCTTGTACGGCGATCCGATCTGTTCGAGTATCTCGGCCGCGGAAACCTGTGGCTCTTCAATGATGTGCTGCCGTGGTTCTATGCTTATGCCGCCGGGTCGTTCGAGGCATGCGCGGCGTCGCGCAACAGCGAGAATTTCGTCGATCAGGTCAAGACCAATTTCACGCGGCAGAAGGGACATGCCGAATCGATTGACAAGATTCCCTATGTGATTGATGGCAAGACGGGGGAAAAAAAGGCAAAGCTGGGTTACTTGAAGCAGACGCCGATCGTGAAGAAGGGGTTTGACGAGGTTGCTGCATGGGAAACGGCTAGAGAAGCGAAGAAACCGAGACTTGCGTTCAGTCACTTGCTCTCAATTGCACAACATGAACAAGGTGAAGTGCTTCAGGGCCTGATCTACGACGACCCGAAGTTCGAATGGTGGTTGAAGGGACAGCGAGGGACGCTGGCACTATCGGACGATACCGCAATCAGGAATTCGATAAAGATTTCTGCGGAGATGATGAAGTACGGAATATCCGCTGAAGGCGCAGATACGGCACTGGTACCCGTTATCCGCGCACTGATGCCAAATCTTCAGCTCGTATTAACTTCAGAGTATGAGACCGATGATATTAACTTCCGATCCGATGCGCCGGATAGAATGGTGCTTGAAGATTATCAGCAGCGTATGAGTTGGATTGTAGGAGCTGCCACGAAATATCATGGACTTATGCAGAATCAGACTGAAAAAATGATCACGTATCTTTCTGCGATCAGATCTTGGGGGGACGAAACAGACACGCCATGAAGAAGATTTTTATTCTCGTCCTGCTGCTTACTTCAATCCTCCTAGGTACCTGGGCCGCAGTTCAGCCCTCGAACGGTCAGCCTACATCTAAACATAACAAATACATGCCTTCACCACGCACCCTCATTCGACTCGGCAATCCGCAGCTTTCAGATCTGAATGGCCCGGGATCGAGTGTCGAGAATCACCCAACTGGTACAACTTTCTACCAACACACTTGGACTAGAGGTAACCTTGGTACCGTGGAGTTTGCGCACGTACCAAATAATTTTGTCGTAGACAATGTCTTGTCTGTGCTTGGTTTCGCGGACAAAGATGTTCCGGAAGGTATCTATGATTGGAGCGTCAGCTTTGGCGTAAGCCCTGAGCAGGCCGATACACATGAAGCCGCCCGTGATCGGGTTATGAGTCTCCTCGCTCAACTACGCGCAGCGGGATGGAAACGTTACATTGACGTGGGAGATCCGCGCCTGACTGGCAAACAAGCATGGTTATATGGCGTGTCGCCCAAAGCGCTAGGCATCTATTCGTTCGATTCGACATACACGCCAACGATGGAGGAATGGAAGTCGGTGCTAGGAAGTCGCCCAACTTGGTTGTTCCAGGCAGACGGCGTGTATCTTGAAGTCGTGGTTGACGAAAGCAACATGGGCGGCTTCGTCGGGAAAAGCACCTATCTGCTCGGCCTCGAGGTCAAGAGTGAATATGCCTACTATGGCATTGGATATTTCAGCGGCAAGCGGGAGAAAATCGACAACTGGAAAGCTCTAATTCCCGCTGAGCTTGCAAAGTATCACAAGGATCGTCTCAAGACTGAGGACGAGTTACGAACGGCGGGCTATACCATCGACACCACTTATCAGGATCCACCGATCAAAGCATTGCAAGCCGCTTCCGGTAACACGAAATAAGGATATCTGAATGGAACGCGCAACAATGAACGGCAGGGCGCAAATTGTCGTCGGTGACACGACCAGCCACGGTGGCCGCGTTATTTCAGGCAGCCCTTCGTCAAAATGGAGCAGTGCGGAAATTCCGATCGCGCGTAAAGGGGATAAGGTGACCTGTCCCAAATGCGAGCCTCACTTATTCGAAATTGCGCAGGGACACGAGGGTAGCCTGGATTTCGGTGCGCCTGTTGCACTTGAGGGTCATGTGACGACCTGTGGTGCGGCGTTGATCGCACGGCCTGCTGACGCAGGTTAGCAGTCGCGGTCGACGCAACGCGCGGCACGCCGGCGTACATGAGTCGGACCTTGGGGCGCCAGTCCTTGCCGGACAACCTGCTCCACCGCAGCCGGCTCGTGCGGTCCGTGAGCGGTGCTATACGGCTGGGATGGCGATACGCTGGCGTCGGAGAGCGGCCGTGTGCACGCAAGCGGCCGGATGCGCACGACGCGCTATGTTTATGAGCCGGGCAGCTTTACGCCGCTGATGTTGGCGAGCCGCGAGGGCGTCATCAATCTGCATGCGCAGTCGGTGCACGATAGGCGCTACGACGTCGACCGGGATCCGCTCTGGGTGACGGTGCCCCGAACCGGTAGCCTTCGCGTGGTGAGCTTGCCCCGAAAAGCGAATCCCTTGCTGAGCGTTTATCGTGGTAGCCAGTATTGCAGCGGGCCCTTCCAGGACGCGCTCAAGACGTACGGCATGCGTTTGTCGATGAGCCGCTGCGGCAATTGTTTAGATAGCGCGCCGACCAAGAAACCTGTGGAATTCGCCGAAAGTCGCACGACTGCACGCTCGGCGCTTCGCGGCGCGCTGCGATGAACGAAATCGCCAACTGGCTCGGTTTCTACAATGCCCGCGGGTGCATTCGACATTCAACTACGTCAGCCGCATGACGGTCGAGAAGAACTGGGCCGCCGCCAATCAAAGGCAAGCGGCCTGATGGCCTCCGCTATGGGATTCGTGAAACGGGGGCAACGTCAGACAGGCTCGTTTTTCTGTTCTCCCATTCCCTCCCAAACATAGACTCAATGTCCCCCCAGCGATTGGGCGACACGCCCCACACCGATATCGTTATCTCCACGCGGTCGCATCGTGCAAGACCGCCATCAAGACCCAGCAGATTGGAGACAACAACCATGGCGACCCCCACCGTCGCGCCGCTTACCTTCCAGCGCGCACCCAACCTTCCTCGCAACTGCACATTCGATCCGCATGACTGGCAAATCCTGAGCCAGTACTGGCACCCGGTCGCGTTCGCATCGGATATCGCGGACAAGCCGTTCAGAGCGCAATTGCTCGATGAATCGCTCGTCGTGTTCCGCTCGAACGGCACGCTCGTGGCCGCCCGCGACGTGTGTCCGCATCGCGGCGCGCCGTTGAGCCAGGGCTGGGTCGAGAACGGCAACCTCGTGTGCCCGTATCACGGCCTCTCGTATGGCGCGAACGGCAAGTGCAACCACATTCCTTCGCAGGAAGGCGGGCCGATTCCCGATCGCCTGTGCCTGACGACGTATGCCGCACAGGAAGCGTACGGCCTCGTCTGGGTCTCGCTCGGCGGCGGCGCGCAACCGCTGCCCGACTTTCCCGCCTGGAACACCGAAGGCTTCCAGCAGATCCTGCCGCCTTCCATCGACATCAAGGCATCGGCGGGACGTCAGACCGAAGGCTTCATCGATGTCGCGCACTTCGCGTGGATTCATCATCACAGCTTCGCGGACCGGCGCAATCCCGTCGTGCCGAACTATACGGTCGAGCGCCGTGACAACGGCATGCGCGCGGAGTACGTGAGCAGCGTGAGCAACTTCCCGAAGTCGATGCAGCATCGCGCGCCCGATGGCTTTCTGTGGCGCCGCGTGTTCGAAGTCGATGTGCCTTTTTTCGCGCGTCTCACCGTGCAGTTTCCCGAAGGCGGTCGGCTCGCGATCCTCAATGCGGCGAGCCCCGTGTCCGCGCGCCTCACGCGTCTGTTCGTGCCGATCGCGCGGAACTTCGACAAGGACTTGCCGCTCGATGACGTCTACGCGTTCAACCGGCAGGTGTTCGAAGAAGACCGCGCGATCGTCGAACTGCAATGTCCCGAAGACTTGCCGATCGATCGCGCCGCCGAAGCGCCCATCCTCGCGGATCGTTCGTCGGGTGCGTATCGCCGCGCGCTCGCCGAGATTGGGCTTGGCCAGAACTACGTCCGCTGAAACGCATACGGAGCACATCATCATGAAGATCTGGGAATGCGTGATTTGCGGCTTTCGCTACGACGAAACGCAAGGCTTGCCCGAAGCGGGCATCACGGCGGGCACGCGCTGGGAAGACGTGCCCGATGACTGGCTCTGCCCCGATTGCGGCACCGGCAAGCAGGACTTCGACATGCAGGTGGTGACGGCATGAGCACTGATACTGAAGATCGCGTGATCATCGTCGGCACGGGCATCGCCGGTTATACGGTCGCGCGCGAACTGCGCAAGCTCGACAAGAACGTGCCCATCGTGCTCATCAGCGAAGATGCCGGCGATTTCTATTCGAAGCCGACGCTCTCCAACGCGCTCGCGATGAAGAAGGCGCCGCATGAACTCGTCACGTTCGATGCCGGCGCGATGCGCGCGCAACTGAACGCGGGCATCATCGCGCATCGCAAGGTGGAGCGCATCGCAGCAGATGCGCATGAGGTGATCGTGAACGGCGCGCCGCTTCGTTATGCGAAGCTCGTGCTCGCGCTGGGCGCGGACGCACGCCGTATTCCGCTTGTCGGCGATGGCGCGTCCGACGTGCTTTCCGTGAACAGTCTCGACGATTACACGCGATTCAGGGCGCGTATCGAAGGCGCGAAAACTATCGCCTTGCTCGGCGCGGGATTGATCGGCTGCGAGTTCGCCAACGATCTCGCGCTCGCGGGCTATGACGTGACCCTGATCGATCCCGCGGCCACGCCGCTGTCGCGATTGCTTCCCGAACTCGCCGGCGACGCATTCGCGCGAGCGCTGGATCGGCATGGCATTCGCCTGCGGCTGGGGCAACCGGTGGCGAGCGTGAACAGGCGTGAATCGGGTTACGACGTCACGTTGAACGACGGCGAGGTCATCGCCGCGGATGTGGTGTTATCGGCGATCGGTCTTGCCCCTCGCACGGAACTGGCGTCGCAGGCGGGACTCGATATCGACATCGGCATTCGCACCGACGCGTGGTGCAGAACCAGCGCGCCCGATATCTACGCATTGGGCGATTGCGCGGCGATCGAAGGCAAGGTGCAGCCGTATGTCCTGCCGATCATGCATGCGGCGCGCGCACTCGCACGCACGCTCGCCGGCGAGCCGACGCGCGTCGATTTTCCAGTCATGCCGATCACGGTGAAATCGCCCGCATCGCCGACGGTCGTCGTGCCGCCGAATGAATCCGGCACATGGCGTTTTGCTCCCGCGAGCGCCGATCCGCTCGACGGCCTTGCCGCGCTATGTGAACACGCCGCCGACAAGCGCGCGCTCGGCTTCGCATTGCTCGGCGCGGCGACGCAAGGCAAGGCCGCGCTCATCAAGGCGATGGCGGCGGGAAGCTTCTGAACTGACGATAAAACAACGATAACGACGCAGCTTGCTTCTGACCGACCAGCGTCGCGTTCACCGATGATGCACCGAGGGCCTGTCGCTTTGTTCATCGGATGAACGCATTGACGCCGCGCTTTGTACGCGGCGTTTTTTTGCTTTCAGGCGATGTCGCTGACGAGCGTGCGCGAAACGGTCGTCACGAGCTTGCGCAGCCAGCGCGTCGCGGCGCTGCGATGCGTTCTTTCGTGCCACAGCTGATAGTAGGTCAATGCATTCGTTTCGCCGGGAATCGGCTCGATGCGCAACGGCAGAATGCGGGCATAGTGCGATGCGAGCGCGCGCGTCGTCGTGAAGAGAAGATCGGAACGCACGAGCACATACGGCGCCATGCCGAAGTAGGGCAGCGTGGTCGTCACGGTGCGCGTGAGGCCGTTGCGCGCGAGTTCCGTGTCGATGGTGCCCCATGCCGTCGTGTTGTACGTCGTGACCGAAAGATGCTCGGCGCTTTCGTACGCATCGCGCGTGAGCGCGCCATTGCCGATGGGATGATCCGAGCGCATCAGGCACACGAGTTCGTCCTTGCACAACGGCTGCAGATGCAGATGCTCCGGCGGCGTCCTCCAGTTGCCGATGACGAGATCGAGCAGGCCCGTTTCGAGCCCGTTCTCATAGCCGCCGTCCACCATCATCAGATGCTTGAATTCGAGCTTCGCGAGTGGCGCGGCCTGATGAAACGCATCGATGACGGCGGGCACGAAGAACACGTCGAGATAATCCGGCGAGCCGATGCGAAACGTGCGCGTGCTCGCGACGGGATCGAACGTGGTGTTCGGATGCAGGATCGCGTCGATGTTGCTGAGCGCCTGCGCGGCGGGCTCGATCAACGTGAGGGCGTGGCTCGTCGGCACCATGCGGCTGCCGCTGCGCACCAGCAAAGGATCACCGGTGATTTCGCGCAAGCGGCGCAACGCGATGCTCACCGTAGGCTGCGATTGTCCGAGCAGACTGGCGGCGCGCGACACGCTCGACTCGGTAAGGAGCGTATGCAGCACACGAATCATGTGCGAGTCGATGCTTTCCCTGGACATCGTGCGGCTTGACCTCTGGCGTGGGGGGCATCTCGTCGTTCGTCGTGGCCCTGTGTCATCGCAATATACGGACGGATATTGCGATGGTCAACGCAGGGCCTTTACTGACGATGCCGCTCAAGCCTTATGCCGCCTGATTCATGCCCGCGGAATTATGCTGAAAATGGTCGCGGTGTTATGTGCAATCGATCAGACTGCGAAGTCCGTCGAAGCCGACAACTCGCGCCAGCTTTCCGTTTCCGCCGTGACGTACGCGTTCTTTTCCGCGATGGCCTTCAGCGTGTCGGTGCCGAGCGCGAGACGCAGCGGCGGCGTGTGCGCGTCCGCGAGCGTGACGAGCGCGGCCGCGAGCTTCTCCGGATCGCCCGGCTGATTGTGATTCATGCCCACAGCGAAGCGCCGCACATTGCCGGAAGTCGCATCGTAATCGTCGATGATTTCCTTGCCCACGAGAAGCGACGACGCATCCAGAAAGTCCGTGCGAAAGTAACCCGGCTCGACGACCGTCGCGTGAATGCCGAGCGGTTGCAGTTCCGCATGCAACGCTTCGGTGATGCCTTCGACGGCGAATTTCGTCGAGCAATAGACGCCGAATCCCGCTGCCGAGCGATAGCCGCCTATCGACGACATGTTCACGACGTGGCCGCTCTTCTGCTTGCGCATCACGGGCAGCACGGCGCGCGTCACGTTGAGAAGGCCGAAGACATTGGTGTCGAACATGCGGCGCACGTCGGCGTCGCTCGATTCTTCGACGGCCGCAAGCAGCCCGAAGCCCGCGTTGTTGATCAGCACGTCGATGCGGCCGAACTTCGCGACGGCGGCTTCGACGGCTGCTTTGGCCTGCGCTTCGCTCGTGACGTCGAGCGCGACCGGCAGCACCGCGGGCGATTCGCCGAGTCGCTCGACGATCGCCGCGACGTTGCGGCCTGCGGCGACGACCGCGTTGCCGTCGTCGAGCGCCGCGCGGGCGATCAGCGCGCCGAGGCCGCGCGATGCGCCCGTGATGAACCAGACGCGCTTGTATTGCTGTTGGGTTGCGTTGCTCATGATGTGCTCCGTTGTGTCGGTGGTGGTGAACGTGAAACGAAGCATAGGGCGTCCGATTCGCACGAACTAGCCGTCAAACGCTAGACTGATAATCAACTTTAATTTGCGAATCGGGGCGTCCATGAACGAGGTCCGCGCGATATCGATCTTCGTGCGCGCCGCCACGCTCGGTAGTCTGCGGCGTGCGGCCATTGATCAGGGGATTTCGCCGCAAGCCGCGAGTCACGCGGTGATGCAGCTCGAAAAGTCGCTCGGTGTGCGGTTGTTTCATCGCACGACGCGCAAGCTCTCGCTGACCGAGGAAGGGCAAAGGCTCCTGCAAAACGTCGAGCCGGCGCTCGCGATGCTCACATCGGCGATCGCGGACGCCAAGAGCGCAAAGGAAGACATCGCCGGTCCGTTGCGCATCAGCGCGCCGAAAGCGCTCGGGCGCGCGTTGTGGCCGTCGGTGCTGGCGTTCGCGGCGCTTTATCCGGACGTCGAGCTTGATGTGCGTTTCGACGACCATTTCACCGATCTCGTCGAGGAACGCGCCGATGTCGGTTTGCGTGGCGGCTCGGCGCCCGCTGGCGGCGCGATTGCAAGGCGGCTCGTGCCGATCCAGCTCATCGTGTGCGCGTCGCCCGCGTATATCGAACGACACGGCGCGCCGCGCACTGTCGACGATCTCGCGTCGCATCGTTGCACCGGCTATCGCCGCGCGAACACGGGCAAGCAGGCGCCGTGGGAATTCATGATCGGCGACGAGATTGTCTATCGCGAGATCGCGGCGGCGCTCTGCACCAACGATATCGATGCGGAAGCCGATGCGGTGCTCGCCGGTCTCGCGATAGGCCAGCTCGGGAGTTTCTCGGCGGTCACGCATATCCGCGAAGGGCGGCTCGTGCCTTTGCTCACGCGGCATCTGACGCAGCGCGAATCGATCTACATCTACTACCGGCATCGGACGGAGCAGCCGCTTCGAGTGCGAACGTTCATTGACTTCATGGTCGACAGGCTCGCGGACAACGGCGATTTCTTCCTGTCATCCGCGGAATTGCGCGCGTTCGCGAAATGAATGGCCCGAATCCCTGCGATATGGCGAAGCCACGACTAGAATGCATCGTGCCCTCGTGCCACCACAGTCAATGAAGCCAACCTGGAGCCAAGCGATGAAAACGATCAATGCGCTCAGACTTGCCGCCGTTGCATCAGCGATTGCCTTCTCCGTCAACGCATGGTCCCAGACCAGCGATGCGGCCTCGACCCAGTCCGCAACGCCGTCGGCGAGCGCCGGAAGCTCGAAATCGGCGGCCCGCAAGGCCAACCATGCGCTCAGCAGGAAAGTGTCGCAGGCGATGCAGAAGGGAGGCGTCGATCTGAACGGCATCGATGTAATCGCGAAGAACGGCGCGATCACGCTCGCCGGGCACGCCGCCGACGCGGAGCAGATCGACAAGGCCGTGTCGATCGCGAAAGGCGTGAGCGGCGTCACGTCCGTGAAGAATGTTCTGACGATTCAGGAAGGCGGGCAGTAGGCTCCCGCTCGCGAGCGCGTAACAACTTGCGTGCTCGCGCCCGTCATGAACTCGTTCGCTGACGTTCACGATCCGGAACGGCAGCGTCTGCCGTTTCGCGAATCGCTGCTCGCGATGCTCGGCATCGCCTTCGTCACGATGCTGGTCGCGCTCGACCAGACCATCGTCGGCACCGCGATGCCGCGCATCGTCGCGGAACTGAAGGGCTTCGATCTGTACGCGTGGGTCGCGACCTCGTACATGCTCGCATCCGTCATCACGATTCCGATTTTCGGGCGGCTCGGCGATCTGTACGGACGCAAGCCTTTTCTGCTCGCGGCCATCGTGCTGTTCACACTGGCGTCCGTGCTATGCGGCTTCGCGAACAGCATGTTGTTTCTCGTGATCGCGCGCGGCGTGCAGGGCATCGGCGGCGGCATTCTGCTCGGGACGGTATTCGCCGCCGTGGCCGATCTCTTTCCCGATCCGAAACTGCGTCTGCGCTGGCTCGTGCTCGTTACGTCGACATTCGGCGTGGCCAATGTGATCGGCCCGACGCTCGGCGGCATGCTCACGCAGATGCGCGGCTGGCGGCTCGTGTTCTTCGTCAACGTGCCCATCGGCATCGTCTCGCTGTTGTTCGTGCTGTTGTTCGTGCCGAATCTGCATCGTCTGAAGGGGCGCGGACGGATTCAGCTCGACTGGCTCGGCGCGTGTGTCGTCGCGGTGACGCTCGGCGCTTTGCAACTGCTGATCGAACTCTTGCCGAAGGAAGGCGTGAGCGGCATGACCATCGTGCTCGCGCTCATCACACTGGTGTTCGGCGCGACGCTGTACTTCTGGGAGAAGCGCATGGGCTATCCCGTCGTGCCCGTCGATGTGCTCGTCGATCGCAAGCTCGCCGCGCTCTTCGCGATCTCCGTGCTCGGCGGCTTCGCGCTCTTCTCGATGGCCTTCTACATTCCGCTGCTGTTTCAGGGCGGCTACGGCATGTCGCCGCACGATTCGGGCATGCTGATCACGCCGCTTCTGCTCGGCACCAGCGTCGGCAGCATGCTCAACAATCGCATCGTTACCCGCATCCCGCGCGCCAACGTGCTGATGTATGCGGGCTTTGCGCTGTGCGTGGCCGGCTGTCTCGCGCTCGTGTCGCTCAACGGCCATGAGCCGCATGCCGTGTGGATGGCGTGCATGGGCGCGAGCGGACTCGGCCTCGGGCTCGTCGCGACGAATCTCACGATCTGCTCGCAACAGATCGTCGCGCACGATCAGATCGGCGCGGTCACGGCATTGCTGCAATCGCTGCGCATTTTCGGCGGCATGCTCGGCACCGCGATCACGGGCGCATTGCTCGGGCACTTCTATGCGCGCAACGTGCATCGTCCGCTGGATGCGTATCAGGCGACGCAGTGGCTCAAATCGTTCGCGAGCCCGGATCTGCTGATCGATCGTGCGGAACAGTCGGCGCTGATCGAGCGCCTCGTCGCCGCGGGCCAGTCGGGCGATGCGATGATGCATTCCGCGCGCATGGCGCTCGTCGCATCGATTCACGTCGGGCTCGTGGTGGCCGCGATGGCGGCATTCGTCGGCTTGTGTCTCGCGTGGTTCGTGCCCGCGGTGCGCGTCGTGTACGGCGACGCGAAACAGCAGGGGGCTTGAGGGTTTCGCCGCCGCGAGCGATGAAGGCTCAGCGCTTGCGCTTTTCGTCGGCGAGCGCTTTGACGATCAGCCTGGTCGGCGCAGTGGTGGCGAGCCGCGGGATTTCGGAAACGTGGACCCAGCGGCACCGCGATATCTCGTTGCTCGCGCGGGGCTTCGCGCTTTTCGGCACATCGCAGAAGAAGACGTGATGGTGCTTCTGCCGTCCCCGATGGTGGAACAGAAATTTTGCCGACTTGCCCGCGAGACGTGTCTCCTCCTTGAGCTCGCGCAGCGCGGCGTCCGGCAGATGCTCGCCTCGCTTGAGCATGCCGCCAGGCAGCGCCCATTTGGTGCGACGTCGGGCAACCAGCAATATCCGGTTGCCTTTTCGACAGATGACCGTGGCTCGCTTCCTCAAACTGGCTCCGACTTTTATTTTCTGTTCGTGTGAATGTGCGCGGTGCGTCGTGCAGGCGGGTCCTAGTGTACCCAATGACAGTTTCATTGTGGAGCGCTCGATGACGGCGGCATTTCCGAATTGGGTTTCAGCAAGACGTGTTCCGCTCAATCACGTTTCGATCGCAGGAATGTCACACTTGTCGAATCAAATGATCGTTCACTTCATGGAGCAGCATCATGGCGCGCAATGAATATGTTCTGTTCAAGGGCACGGTCACGCTCGGCGTTCCCTATCTCCAGAATTACAAGGGCGATCCGCATTATGTGATCGTCGGTGAAGACACGAATGGCAAGCCATTCAACATCGTCACCAACGTGAAATCGGACAGCTCGCTGACGGGTCCGGCGGGCTATCTCGTGCTGTATCTGTGGGATCAATATTTCGATCATCCGATGACCGCCGATCTCGCCAGGCTGCCTGCGGGCATCGCCACATCGAATTTCCCGAAGCTCGATTACGTGCACGACAAGCGCCTTCTCGATCTCACGGCGATGCGTCCGATTCCGCTCGACACCAAGGACGAGCACAACGATATCAACGCGCTGCTCAACGAGATGCTGCAACTCGATATGTCGTCGAGCGGCATCGACTATGTCTACAAGACGCCCGCTTATAGCGACGATCGCCTCGGATGGAAGCCTGCGAAAGAAGTCACTGTCTACGGCTTCGGCTTCCTGTTCGAACCGGGCGAAGACGGGCTGCACGAAACGCACATGAATCAGGGCAACCCAAAACCGGGCAAGGGCAGCCATATCAAGGACCATTCGAACGAGAACGGCGTGTTTCAGGACGGCGCGGTGATGATCGAAGTGGATGGCAAGTTCCAGGCACTCTTCGTCGCGTTCCAGACGCAACTCGTGCCGACCGACAATCGCGGGCGGCCGATAGCGGGGCAGTCGCATCCGATTCTGGATGGTGCGAAGTGATACGCGCGATCATTTGAACTACGGCCCATGCGCCAACCCGGTGCGCCCTGCAATGCATTGCAGAAAACCTTGTTTGTCCAAACGATTTTGACAGCCTAGAGTTGAGCTATTCGTGCACCGAGGGGGCGAGCCATGCCGCAATTCCTGACTCACTATTGGCAGGCGCTATCGGCGCCGGCCGGGCGCGTGCGTAAGCACTTCACGAAAGAATCGGCGGCGCAGGACGCGCACGCCGTCAGCGAAACCACGCGCGCGGAACAGCTCGAACACATCTCCGCCTACGCACGCGCGGGCTATTTCAACATGGGCTATACCGTCGATGCGTTTCAGTTGCCCAGCGACTCCCCGCTGCACTGAAACGAAAGAGACAAGCTGCGCACGATGCGCAGCTTCATCCTCGGTGACTCAATGCTGCGCGAGTTCGACTTCGTGATACGCGTCCGCCCGCACCGCACCGAACGCCAGCGCGAAGCTCGACGCCTGTTTCCCCACAGTGCGAAGCTGCTCGACGACCTTCGGATCTGAACAGGTATCGGCTGATTCGAAGCGCGTCTCCAGCGTATTGATCGTCGCACCGAAAGGCGTCGGCCAGCCGCGCAACGCGTGCACGATCGAGCGCAGCGAAGTGAGCACCGTGCCCGCCGCCTGCCATCCATATGCCGTGACGATACTGCCGACAGCGCGTCCGTCGAGATAAGGGCGCTCGTCGAGCCGCAGTTCCTCCAGCGTATCGAGCGCGTTCTTGACGAGGCCCGAGATGCCGCCGTGATAGCCGGGCGTCGCGATGATGAGCGCATCGGCCGAGCGCACGGCCTCGATGAGTTCATGTTGCTCGTCGGTGAGTTCGCGCGATTCCGGCGCATAGTGCGGCAGGCTATGCAGGAACGCGCCGCCGAAAAGCTGCACGCTCGCGCCGCTTTCCTGTGCGCCGCGCAATGCGAATGCGAGTGCCCGTTCGGTCGATGATTGAGGCCGCGTCGTGCCGCCGATGCCGACCACCCGTGGCCCGCGCGATGAAATGAATCGAGACAAGATCGATACTCCCTGAAAATAGGCTGTCTGATATCCCCAAGACATCATCCGCATACGTTAGGGGAGCGCGCCACATTCGCCAACGAAGCGAATCTGCTAAGCAATGCACGGTTCGCGCCTTTATCGGATCGTTGGAATCCAAATGACGCGGAGTGCGCATAGCATCTTGCAAAGCGTTCGTTTGACGTGAGGACATGCGACCGTACCATCGGATGTTCCATTCCTTTCGGATTCCGACTAACGCCCATGAACGTCCCACGCTTTGCATCCGCCGCGCTCGGGCTCGATCCGGGCACGACGCCTGATCGCACTCATGGCGCCGATGCACGCGCCGTCGATCCACGCGCGCTCATCGATCTGCCGACGCGCGAAGTGCGCCGCCGCACCGTGCTGCAATGGTCCGTGCTGCGCTCGCGGGCGTTGCGTGTCGGCGTGCCGCTCGCGATCATCGTGTTATGGCAACTCGCGTCGTCGCTGCAACTCGTCGCGCCTGAAACCTTGCCGTCGCCCACGGTCATCATCGGGGCATTGAAGGAACTGATCGCCGATGGCGAATTGCAAAGCGCGATCGGCGTGTCGCTCGTGCGCGCGGCGACGGGCCTCGCGATCGGCGGCGGCATCGGTTTGTTTGCGGGTCTTTTTGCGGGGCTGTGGCGTGTGGGCGAGGAAATCGTCGATGCGCCATTGCAGATGCTGCGCACGATTCCGTTCATCGCGCTGATTCCGCTTTTTATCACGTGGTTCGGCATCGGCGAGGGCGCGAAGGTCGCTGTGATCCTCGCGGCCACCATTTTCCCGATGTATCTCAACACCTATGCGGGCGTGCGCGGTGTCGATCCGAAACTGCTCGAAGCGGCGAACGTGTTCGGCCTGTCGAGCCGGCAGATCGCGCTGCGCATCATTCTGCCGACGGCACTGCCTTCGATACTCGTCGGCGTGCGCTATTCGTCGGCGGTGGCGTTGCTCGCGCTCGTGGTGGCGGAGCAGATCAACGCGCAGAACGGCATCGGCTACATCCTCGTGAACGCGAACCAGAACCAGCGCGCCGACATCATCATCGCGGGCATTCTCGTGTATGCGGCGCTCGGCATCGTGACCGATCTCATCATGCGTGCGCTCGAACATCTCGCTCTTCCTTGGAGGCCGCGCTTTGAACTCGCCTGATAACGCATACGCCAGGTCCGTGCGCGACGAACGCGAGACCGCGCTCGAACTCGATGGCGTGAGCCGCGTGTTCGCCGGCCGCGCGGTGCTGAAGGATGTATCGCTCAACGTGAGACGCGGCCAGTTCGTGTCGATGCTCGGCGCATCGGGCGCGGGCAAGACGACGCTGCTGCGCATTCTTGCAGGCCTCGATCAGGCCGACAGCGGCCGCGTGCGTGTCGCGGGCGCGCGCTCGGTCGTGTTTCAGGAGCCGCGTCTCGTGCCGGCGAAGCGCGTGTGGGAGAACGTCGTGATCGGTCATGACCGCCTTAGCGCCGCGAAGCCTTCCGCACTGGCCGCGCTCGATGAAGTCGGACTCGCGACCCATGCCGATGGCTGGCCGAAGACGCTTTCCGGCGGCGAAGCGCAGCGCGTCGCACTGGCGCGCGCGCTCGTGCGAGAGCCGAAGCTGCTGTTGCTCGATGAGCCCTTTGCCGCGCTCGATGCGCTCACGCGCATCCGCATGTATGAACTCGTCGCGCGCTTGTGGCGCGCGCATACGCCGGCGGTCGTGCTGGTCACGCATGACATCGACGAGGCGATTCTGCTGTCGGATCGTATCGTCGTGCTGTCGCAAGGCGAGATCAGCGCGGATGTGGTCGTCGACTTTCCGCGTCCGCGCTCGCGCAGCGACGAAGCATCCATTGCGCTCAGAACGCGGCTGCTCGCTGAACTCGGTGTCACGCAAGATTCGCCGCGCAAAGCGGCATAACGATTTCATTCACTCACTACACATTCATGCGCATCGGGAAACGTCTTACCGCTCTATTTGTCGCGAGTCTTTTCGGCGTGTCGGCGTCCGCGCTCGCCGACGAACCGCTCACGTTGACCATCGGCACGCAGGACGCCGCTTGGCCGCTGATCGTCGAGGCATCGCACGTGCTCGACGGCGCGCCGTACAAGGTTAAATGGGCCGTGCTGACCGGCCCTGCCGCGCAGCTCTCCGCGCTCTATTCGAAAGTGCTCGATGTGGGGCTGATGGGCGATACGTCGCTCATCATCGAGCAGGGCAACGCGCGCGCGCCGTGGACGCCGGAGACGGCTCCGTTGCAGATCATCGCGGGATGGCGCAATCCCGATAGCAGCTATCCGCCTATCGTCACGGTCGTGCGCAAGGAAGCCGACGTGAAGAATCTCGCCGATCTGCGCGGCAAGACGTGGGGCTATAACTTCGGCGGCTTCAATTATCTGCAATACGTGCTGTCGTATAACAAGGCCGATCTGCGGCCGAAGGATTTTCAGGGCGTGAAGTTCGGCGATGGGAACGTGTCGGCGTCCGCGTTCAATGCGGGGCAGGTTGCGGTGTATTCGGGCGGCTATGGACCTGTGAAGGAGACCGTCGACAAGGGCGATGCGCGGGTCGTCATCAAGAGCGATGAACTCGATATTCCGGCGTTGTCGGTGTTCACGGCACGTACGGAAGTGCTGCGCGATCCGGTTAGGAGTCAGGCATTAGGCGATTTTCTCGGGCGCCTGAAGAATTCGTGGACGTGGTGGTCGCAGAACGTGCCGGCGGTCGAGAAGATCTATCTGGAGAAGATGAAGCAGAGCCCGGCGCGGGCGAAGTTTTCTGCGGAGAATGGAAGATCGGTTTTTTATCCGCTCGATAAGCAGCTCGTCGCGAGAGAGCAGCGGATTGCGGATACGCTTTACCGGTCGGGGGATATCAAGAACAAGATCAAGGTCGATGTGGAGTTCAATCCGGTTTTCGATGCGCAGGCGGTGGCGGCGAAGTGATGGGTGTCATCGCCTCATGAAAAAGGGCGCGCCGTGCGGCGCGCCCTTTTTTACGCCTTAATCGCGCTATACGGATGCGCATAAGTAAACGGATCACAAAGCATCTCATTCAACGCAAACTGCCCCACCGCGTGATACTTCCACCGCACGCTGTCATGCAGCGTATGCGTTCTCGCATTGCGCCAATGCCGATCGAGGTTATGCTTTTCCAGCGTCGATTGCGTACCCGCCAATTCAAAAAGCTTGTTCGACGCATCGAGCGCGAATTGCGTAGTGAGTATCTTGGCCTCGGCCGTCGCAACGATAGCAGCAGCCACTTCATGCCGCTCCGCTTCGCCACGCGCTGCATCGATAAGCCCCGCCGCACGCATCGTCAACGCCTGCGCCGCGTGATATGCAACCGTCAGCGCGCCGATATCACGCAGCGAAAACGGATCATCGACCGCGCGTGTCACGGCGCTTCCACGCGCCGGATGCGACAACTCTCTCAGAAACCGCTTCGTATCGTCGAACGCCGCGCGCCCGATTCCCAGATCGATCGCGGCATGGATCAGTTGCGAGACCGCATTCGCCGCATCGATATTCGCGCGGCGGCCGCGCTTCACGATCTGCAACTCGTCCAGCTCGACATTGTCCAGCCGCACCTGACCGCTCGCCGTCGTGCGCTGCCCAAAGCCCGACCAGTCATCGATAACCTCGACGCCACGCGCATGCCGTGCGACGAATGCGGTGACAGTCAAGCCATCGTCATCACGCGCGGCGACGGGAATCCAGTGCGCGAAGAGCGCGCCCGTCGAGTAGACCTTGCGCCCCGACAGCACGAATCCGCTTCCGCTGCGACGCACGCGCGTCTCATGCTCCGACGGCAGTTTGTCGCCCGGTTCCGCGGTCGCATTGCCGAAGCGCTCTCCCGCAAGCGCGCGTGAAAAGAAGAAGTCCTGCTGGCTCGGCGTTCCGTCGTGTTTCAACCGTTCGAGCGTGGCGAAATGATTCTGCGGAATTTGTCCAAGCGATGAATCGGCCGCCGATATGATCTCGAACACATCGACGATCGTGCCAACCGAAACATCCGCGCCGCCGAACGCACGCGGCACGTTGATGCCCCACAATCCCGACGCGCTGAACGTTTCGACTTCGTTCGAAGGCAGATGGCGCTCGCGATCACGGCGCGCTGCATCGACGGCGAATTCGCTCGCAAGACGGCGCGCGATCTCGAGTGCTTCTTTGTCCGACCGGATAAGATTGATATGCATGTTACGCCGCCCGCGCCGCACGCGCATATTGACTCTCGGGCCGTGGCAAGCCCAGATGCTCGCGCAAGGTCGTGCCTTCGTAATCGCGCCGGAAGATGCCCTTTTTCTGCAACAACGGCACGACATGATCGACGAATGCCGCAAGTCCGGAAGGAAACACGTCCGCGTTCAGATTGAAGCCATCCGCGCCGCGCTCGTTGAACCAGAGCGCGATATCGTCGGCGATCTGCTCCGGCGTGCCGACGATGATCCGGTGCGCTCCCGGGTTGCGATCCAGCAGACCGCGTACCGTGAGGCTTTCGCTCTTCGCGAGTGCAACAGTCGAATCGATGAAGCCACGCGAGAGATCCGGACGTTTCACCTTCGCGATGAGCTCATAAGGCAAAGGCGCATCGATATGCAGATCATCCGGCGATAGGCCGAGCGCGCCCGCGAGACGCGCGACTTCACGATCGGTATCGAGCAGGGCATCCAGCTCGGCCTTGCGTTCGCGCGCTTCCCGCTCCGTGCCGCCGATCACCGGATACAGGCCGGGCAACAGCAGGAAGTGATCGGGATTGCGTCCATGCACCCGCACGCGCTCCTTCATCTCGGCATAGAACGCCTGCGCCGTGGGCAAGGTCGTCTGCGCGGTGAACACGGCATCGGCGAAGCGCGCAGCAAGCGCACGGCCTCCTTCCGACGATCCCGCCTGCACGAGCACGGGCCGCCCTTGCGGGCTGCGCGGCACGGTGAGCGGCCCGCGCACCGAGAAGTAAGTCCCGCGATGTTCGATCGCATGGACGCGGGATGGATCGGCATAATGGCCCGCCTTCTGATCGGCGATAACCGCTTCGTCTTCCCAGCTATCCCACAGCTTCGTCACCACTTCGACGAACTCCTGCGCGCGCGCATAGCGTTCCTCGGTCGTGAGCGGCACGTCGTGGCTGAAGTTCGCGGCGGCGGCGGCATCGTAGGTCGTGACCGCATTGAAGGCGATGCGCCCGCCGCTCAAATGATCGACCGATGCAAAGCGCCGCGCGAGATTGAACGGATCGTTGAATGTCGTCGATGCCGTGCCGATCAGGCCGATATGCGTCGTCGCGCCCGCGAGCGCGGTCAGCAGCACAGTCGGTTCCAGCGCCTGCGACGGTCCTTCCGCGTGATTGCGCAGCGCGAGCAGATCGGAGAGAAACACGGCATCGAGCTTGCCGCGCTCGGCGATCGCGGCGATCTCCTTGAAGAAATTCAGATCGATGATCGAGCGTGGATTGTCGAGCGTGCGCCATCCGGCGGGATGACGTCCGACACCGGTGACGTTGGTGTTCAGATGCAGTTGTCGCGTGTGGCTCATGATGTCGTATGAAGATGCGGTTGATGAGCGGAAGCCGGAATGCGCAAGCCCGCCTCGACGAGCAGCGGCAATACGGCATCGCCGAAATACGCGAGATCGGGTTCGAAGTCGAAGAAGGTGAGTTGCACGCCGTCGCATCCGGCATGCTTCAACGCAAGCAATTGCTCGACGATCTGTTCGGGCGAACCGATCAGATGCAGATTGCCGCCGAGAATGCGCTGCTCGCGCTTGTGCTTCGCCCACGCCTTCGCATCGCTGCGTCCGTGCATGCCGACGAAGCCGTCGAGCGCGCCTTCGTCGGCATGGGCGACGATCGCATCGTGATACGCGCGCGCCTCGCGCTCGGTCGGACGGCACACGATGGTCGGATTGATCAGCGTGCGCACGCGCCGGTTCACGCGTTGCGCGCCTTCGCGAATCGTCGCGGTATGCGCGGGCAATGCGCCGATGGCGTCGTTGAAATCCGCGCCCGCCGGGCTCGTGATGAAGATGAGATCCGAATGCCGCACAGCGTAATCGATGCCCGCCGCCGAGCCCGTTGCGTTCACCAGCACGGGCCGATGAAAGCGCGGGCGCGGACTCACGAACGCATCGTTCAGTTGCCAGTGCTTCGTCCTTATATGGAGGTTCGCGTCGCTGCGCCAGAGCGTGTCGAGCACACCAACGAACTCGGCCGCGCGCACATAGCGCTCGTCGTGTTCGATCATCGGCTGGCCGAACATCGCCCATTCGCTCGCCACGTGTCCCGTCACGAGATTGATGCCCCAGCGCCCGTTGGAAATATGATCGAGCGTCGCGCCGAACTTCGCGAGATGCAGCGGATGCCACGGGCCATAGAGCGCGTGCACCGTCGAGATCAGCACGATGCGCTCGGTGATCGCGGCGAGCGCGCTCGTCGCGATGAACGCATCGAGCGATTGCTCGCGATACTTGAGCGTGCCGCCGTGCCCGTTCTTGCCGAGCCATTGCGCGAGGCCGAACACGAGATCGAAGCCGAGCGCTTCGGCCTTTTGCGTGAGACGCGCGTTGTAATCGAAGCGCCAGTCGGTGCTGCGCGGAAGCGTCGAGATGGACCAGCCGCCGTTCTGGATCGGCAGGAAGAGGCCGAGCATCAGCGGCTGCTGAAACGCCGCGTGCAATGGGCTTCCGGGGATGTCGGCGGGGCTCGTGGTGCCGTCGAACGCAGGCGTCACAGGGCGCTCTCCTTCAGCGCGCTCAAACGCTCGTGGCTGCGCGCGGCGGTCGGTGTTTCGAAGTCGAGCACGTCGATCGATGCGATCGCGTCGCGCTCCAGTTGCGCGACGAGTTGCAGTTCCCATTCGAGGTATGCGTTCATCTGCCCGGCGACGCGATCCGGCGCGGCGTGATACGGGCTGTACCAGGCGTCGTCGTCGCCGGTGAGGTTGTTGTTGTCGCCCGATTCGAGCGGCAGCCCGAGCGCGCTCCAGCGACGCGTGCCGCCGATCAGCGCGGCGACGTGCGGCTTTTCGCGCGCAAGCTCGGCGGCGACGAGACCCGCGAGCACGCCATCGTCCGAAGTCAGCACGAGTTGCTTGTCGTTCGGGAAGTCGCCGAGACGCGCGAGCAGTTGGCTCGCCGCGACGAAGCGCGCGCCCGTCACGTGGCCGCGCCTGAAAGCGAGACTGTTGTCGATATCGATCGCTTGCGCCGTGCCTTCTTCTATCGACTTGCGCAACTGATCCGCCTCGATCCAGCGCGTGCGCGCGCCATGCGGACGCACGGCGAGCGGCTCGGGACCGGCTTCGAACGCATCGGCGCTTAGCGCGGCGCTTGCGTCGTCGTCGAGCACGCGCACGTCGAGATAGCCGAGCTGCCTGAGCCACGACGCGGTCATGCGCGCGCGCACGCCATCGTCGTCGCGCAGCACCACGCGCGCGTGCAATGTGCCGATGTATTCGTCGGTCGCCTGCACGAGCTGGCCGCCCGGCGCAGAACGCCAGCCCGGCGGATGGCCCGCTTCGTATTCGAGCGGATCGCGCACGTCGAAGCGATACAGCGTGCGTTCGCCCTTCTCGCGCTCCAGCGTGGCGAGCGTCTCGCGATTGATGATCGGCACGTCGGCCTTGCGCGCGGCCGCGATCGCAAGCTCGCGTGCGGCGGCGAGCGTGTCGGCGTCGGGACGCGGCGCGGTGCGGATTTCGCCATGTTCGAGTTCGAGACCCGCAAGCAGCCACGACATCGAGCCGCCCGTCAGCGCCGCGACCGGATTCGGCACGCCCGCGTTGATGAGCGATTGCGCGCCGAGAATGCTGCGCGTGCGGCCCGCGCAATTCACGACGATCAGCGTCTCCGGCGAAGGCGCTGCCGCGAGCGCGCGATAGACGAGCTCCGCGCCCGCGCAGTCGATGCCGCCCGGAATGTTCATCGTGTTGAATTCGCCGAAGGGACGCGAGTCGAGCACGACGAGATCGTCGCCCGCGTCCTGGCGCGCCTTCAGTGTTTCCGCGTCGATGTTCGGTGTATGGAGTTCGTGTTCGATCACTTCGCCGAACGCCTTGCCGGGCACGTTGGTGCCGCTGAAAACTTCATAACCTGCGCTCGCCCAGCCATCGACGCCGCCTTCGAGTATCGACACATCCGTATAGCCCCAGCGCGCGAGCAGCGCGGCGGCGCGCGTCGTGTGCTCGCCATTCGTATCGACGAGGACGACGGGCGTGCCGCGCCGTGGCACGAGCCGTTCGATCAGGAGCCCGAGCCGGCCGGCCGGCGCGACTGACGAATAGAAAAGACGCCTTCTTGCCGACACGCCTTCCTCGCGCACGTCGAGCACGGCGAGTTCGGAACGTTGAGCGATGAGCGTGCGCAACTGCGCGGGAGAAACGAAGCGAGGCATGGGCGATGAATCCTTTGTGCGTAGTCGGGAAGAAGCATCAGGCGTAGGGCGGCCCGCCGCCGTCGACATAAAGCCGCGTGCCGGTGACGAAGCGCGCGTCGTCGGAAAGCAGATAGGCGACCGCCGCCGCAACGTCCTCGGGCGTGCCGGGACCGTCGAGCGCGGTGAGGCGCGTGGGCTCGTCGCCTGCTTGCGCGGTCGCCATCGCATCGAAGCGCGGCGAGCGGATCGGGCCGGGCGCGACCGCGTTCACGCGCACGCCCTGCGGTCCGTATTTGCGCCCGAGCCCTTGCACGAGCAGATCGAGCGCCGCATTCACGCTCGAACCGGGAAAGTGATTCGGCGGCGGCGCGATGCCGCCACGTCCGCTGATCGCGACGATCGCGCCGCGCCCTTGTTCGATGAAGCGTGGCAGCGCAGCGCGGATCGGACGCACGGAGCCGAGCAGCTTGGCGTCGATGACGCGTTGCCAGTCGTCGTCGGTGAGATCGAGAAAGTCGCCGAACGCCGCGACATTCGTGCTCGTGACGAGCCCGTCGAGACGACTAAAGCGCTCTTCGATATGCGCGAACGCGGAACGCACGCTGTGATCGTCGGCGACATCGACGGAAAGCGGCACGACGCGCGACGCATCGGCGAAGCGTTCCGTATCGACGTTGCGTGACGACGCGATCACGTGCGCGCCCGCATCCGCGAGACGCTTTACCGTGGCCGCGCCCAATGCGCCGAATGCGCCCGTCACCCAATAGACGCGATCTTCGAAAGTCGAACTCATGATGTGCGCGCCTCGACGTCAGAGAAAAGAAACTTATCTTCGTCGCGCGCACAGTCGTCACAAACCGATCTTTTCAGCGATGCTTTCGAACGATTCGATGCTTTGAATAGCTGCGTATGTGCGAAACGCATTCATTTGCTTAGCAGCGTAAATTGGTTTGTGCCGAAGGACATCGCTCTTATGATTTTTCTTCGGCATATCCGGCGACGTATTGCGCACATGAGCAGGCACATCCACTTCAACGCGTTTCACATGAACGCGCCTGCGCATTCGTGGGCAGGCTTCTGACGGCATCCGCGAGACCGCTCGACGGAGCACAACACGCTCGCTTACTGGGTCGATCTCGCGCAGACCACCGAGCGCGGTCTCTTCGACGGCGTGTTTCTCGCCGATGTCTTCGGCATCTACGATGTCTACGGCGGCAACACCGATGCGACGCACCATTCCGCGGCGCAATCGCCATCGCACGATCCGATGCTGACGGTGCCCGCAATGGCGTACGCGACGAAACATCTCGGCTTCGGCGTGACGGCGAACCTCACGTACGAGCATCCGTATCAGTTCGCGCGGCGCTTTTCCACGCTCGATCATCTGACCGGCGGGCGCGCGGGCTGGAACGTCGTCACCGGATATCTGGAGAGCGCGGCGCGCGGCATGGGCCTCGATACGGCGCGCGAGCACGACGAACGCTATGCGGCGGGCGAGGACTTTCTGGAAGCCGTGTACAAGCTATGGGAAGGAAGCTGGGCCGATGGCGCCGTCGTGCGTAACAGGCGGACGGGTCAGTACACCGATCCGTCGCGCATTCGCCGTGTGCGGCACGAAGGGCCGTATTACCGAGTCGATGGCTTCAATCTCGCCGATCCGTCGCCGCAGCGCACGCCGGTGCTGTATCAGGCGGGCGCGTCGGGACGAGGCAAGGCGTTCGCGGGCAAGCATGCCGAATGCGTGTTCCTCGAAGGACAGACGCCCGCGATCGTCGCGCAGGCCGCGCGCGATATCCGCCAGCATGCGCTCGATGCCGGCCGCGCCGCCGACGACATCCTGCTGTATCTCGGCGCGACAGTGGTCGTCGCGCGCACGTCGAAGGAGGCGCGCGAACTGCACGCCGAGTACGCGGAATACGTCGATGTGCTCGGGCAGCTCACGCTTGTCTCGGGATGGACGGGCATCGACTTTGCGGCGCTCGGCATCGACGAGCCGATTCGCTATGTGAAGAGCAACGCGCTGCAATCGACGGTCGAGAATCTCACGAAACGCGCGGGCCGCCCGATCACGCCGCGCGACATGACGCGCTTCGATCAGATCGGCGGGCGCGGGCCCTTCATCGTCGGCGATCCGCGCGAGGTCGCGGATCAACTGATCGCGTGGGCCGATGAAACCGGCGTCGATGGCTTCAACCTGCGAAGGCTCGTGATGCCGGAAAGCCTGCAATCGTTCGTCGATCTCGTGGTGCCCGAGTTGCAGAGTCGCGGACGTTATCGCACCGAATATGCCGAGGGCACGTTGCGCGAAAAGCTCTTTGCCGGGCGCGGGCCGCGTCTCAACGAAACGCATCCGGGCGCGCGTCATCGCGTTTTATGACTTAATTATTATTCGATTCATTCATGACACATCGACCCGCTCCTACCGATATCGCCATTCATCCGCTGATCGCGGGACGATGGAGCCCGCGCGCTTATGCGGACCGCGCCGTCGCGCATGCGCAGGTGGTCGCGCTGCTGGAAGCGGCGCGCTGGGCGCCGTCGGCGTATAACGTGCAGCCCTGGCGCTTCGTCGTGTTCGAGAAGGCGCAGGATGCCGATGCCTTCGCGCGCGCATTCGAATTGCTCGTGCCGTTCAATCGATCATGGAATGCGAATGC
Source organism: Caballeronia sp. S22 (assembly GCF_964261745.1). Lineage (NCBI taxonomy): Bacteria > Pseudomonadati > Pseudomonadota > Betaproteobacteria > Burkholderiales > Burkholderiaceae > Caballeronia > Caballeronia sp. S22. The sequence goes on from NZ_OZ180037.1 coordinate 557,249, forward strand.
GCAAGTGTTGATCGCGGTGCTCGCGGACACGCTGAACGCGAAAGGCGAGATCAACGCGAGTGCGGCCTACGATGCGGGCGCCGCCGCGATGGCGCTCTTGCTTCAGGCGCACGCGCAGGGACTTGCCGCGCACGCGATGGGCGGATTCGACGCGAACGGCCTCAAACAAACGTTCGATATCCCTGAGCGCTTCACGGCGCTCTCGGTGATTTCCATTGCGCATCATGGCGACGCCCGCGCGCTGCCTGCGTCGTTGGCCGAGCGTGAGCTTGCGCCGCGTGCGCGCCTGTCGCTCGAAGATATCGCGCAATTCGGCGCGTGGCGCGAAACGCGTTGATCGAACTCACTTCGCGGCACGGATCGAGAGACCGTTGAGCAGCCGCTGAAGATCGTCGATGTTGAAAGGCTTCGCGAGAATCGCAAAGCCCGTGCGGCGCGCCTCGTCGAGCTGATCGGCGTAGCCCGTCATCAACGTGACGGGCTGCGTCGGGCGCGTCGTCTTGATCCATTCCGCGAGCTTGATGCCGTCGTAATTGCCGGGCATCTGGATGTCGGAGAGCACGAGATCGAACGCGTTTCCCGCTTCGAGCATCTGCTTCGCGGCATCGCCGGACGCCGCGTGACGCGTCTGCCAGCCGAGCACGTCGAGCACGGCGCATAGTCCGGCCGCGACTTCCTCGTTGTCTTCCACGAGGAGCACGGTGGACGAAGGCGCGGTGTGTTCGATGGCCTCGACAGGCGGCGCCTCTGCGAGCGCTTCGGCTTCGCCGGTCCAGTGCGGCAAATAAATATCGATGGTCGTGCCGAAGCCCCACGCCGAATTCGCGCGCGCGGTGCCGCCCGCCTGTTCGGCCATCGCCAGCACCTGCGCGAGGCCGAGCCCCGTGCCGGCGCCCGCGCCCTTGGTCGTGAAAAGCGGCTCGAACGCCTGCCTCGCGACATCGGGCCGCATGCCCATGCCGCTGTCCCTGCACGAGATCACGACATAATCGCCGGCGCCGAGACCGTCGTGCGCTTCCGCATAGCGCACGTTGCTGCATGCGATCTGAAAATCGCCGCCATTGGGCATCGCGTCTTTCGCATTCACGGCGATGTTGATGAGCGCGGATGTCAGCTCGGTCGCATCGACGCGCACGGGCCACGTCGCATCCGGTACGCGCGTGCCGAGCGTCACCTTGTCGCCCACGGACGCGCGCACGAGCGGCTCCGATTCCGCCATCCAGCGATCGAGCCGTATGACCTGCATCTGCAACGGCTGACGGCGCGCGACGCTCAGGAGGCGCCGCGCGAGCGATTGCGCATTGGTCGAGGCGCGCTCCACCGCGCTGACTTCTTTTTCGAGGTCATTGAAGCCCTTGCGCCGCGCCATCTCCATGTTGGCCGTGACGACCATCAGCAGATTATTGAAGTCGTGCGCGACGTTCGCAACCAGCGTGCCGAGCGCGCCCATGCGCTGCAATCGCCTCGTCGCGGCGATGGCCGAGCGGCGCAGCGCGAGTTCGCCGCGCCAGTTATGCCACGCCGCTTCTTCGGCCTTGAGGCGGCGCAGCGAGAAGCCGATCAGCACCCACAGCGCGATGCACGGAATCAGCCCGATCGATGCAATCGATACATCGCGCCGCCACCATGCGAGCCGTATGTCGTGGATGGAGAAGCCCGCGGCGGCATAGACCGGATAGTCGCCGACGCGCCGCCAGGCGGCGAGCTTTTCGTCGTCGTCGAGCGGCGACAGGTAACGCATGAGGCCCGTTGGCTTGCCTTGCGCGAATGCGTCGGCGAGCACGAGATGGCGATCGGGCGGATTGGGCACGGACGCCGGCGGATAACGCGCGAGCACGGCGCCGTCGTCGCGATGCAGCGCGAGCGTGAGCGCCGGATCGCGCGCGGCGAGTTCGCGATAGAAGCCGATCAGATAATCGCGCCGCACGGAGATCGAAATCTCGCCGAGAAAGCGCCCGTCGTTCGCGAAGCGCGCGCTCAGCGTATTGATGATGTCGGTGTTCTTCACGCGCCCGCGTTCGGGCATGGAGACGTGGAACGTCGAACGCGTGTCGCGCGTCGCGATGAAATCGGCGCGATCGGCGATGGACACGTTCGGCGCCGGAAAAAAGCGGCTGCTGAGAATGAGCCTGCCGTGACTGTCGAGCACGGACAGCGCGGCGATCTGCGCATGGCTCTGTGCGAGACGCGCGAGCTTGTCGTGCAGCTCGGGCTGACTGCGCGCGATGAAGTCCTCGTCGCCATTGCCGAGCATCTCGTCGATGCGCGCAATCAACTCGCGGTTGATGCTGAGCACCGTGTTCGCTTTTTCGTCGATGATGCGCACCAGCCGTTCGAGCGACTGGCCCGTTTCGCTGAGCGCGCGTTCATAGGTGTAGTAGCCGTACAGGCAGAAAAATGCGAACGGGATGACGATGGACGCGATGAGCGCAGCGAAGAGCCGCCTGCGCGCGGCGCGAAAGTCGAGCGGAGGAAGGGAAGGCAGCGGCTCTGCGGTGCCGAGTCCGGAGTGTTCTTCTGGTTCGTTCATGACGCTGTGTAGGGCGTGCGCGGGTCTTGTCGGACGCGAGCGATACGCCGGTTCGATGGTAGCACGCACGTGCTTCAGCGCCGCGCACGGTCGTGCCGTAGATGAGCTGTGGTATAAGCACCGCATGCGCGCGCCCGCTTGCGGCGCGCACGAACCTGACAGGAGCATGCAGTGAGAAGGACCGCCGAAAACAAGCTGAAGGTGGTCGCAGTGCGGGTCGATCCACAATTCGAGCAACGGCTGCGACTCTTGGCGGAAGTGACGGGGCGCAAGCAATCGTTCTTCCTCCAGCAGATGATCGAGAACGGCATCAGCGCCATGGAAGAAACCTGGCTGCCGCCGGCCGTTCTCGAACAAGTGCGGAGCGGCGCATTGCCGCCCTTGCAGGATCGGGTCGCGACTGCGGACCTGTTCGGCGATCAGGCCGATGAATAATCGATGACCGCGACGATCGAGTCCCGCTTCATCGCTATCGACGCCCCATGCGGCGAGGACTCGCTCGCGCGCATCGTCTTCGCTGATGCGAGCGGCGCGCCGTGCATCGAGAACGGCGTGCCCACGCTGCGCCTCAGGATGTGCGACGACGCGCGCGACGGCTTCGCCGAAATCTGGACGAGCGCCGGACCGATCCGCAGCGGCAGCTTCAACGATCTCGTCTTCGCGCACGACGACGAGTTCCTGTTTTGCGCGGGTTTCATACCTGTGTCCGACCGCTACACCGAAGCCACGCGTCAAACCTATGGCCATGCGTTCGCGCTCGTTGGCGAACTGAAGTTCCCGAAGATTTTCCGCATGTGGAACTTCATTCCGCACATCAACGGCGCGAATCAGGAAGGGCTCGAGGTGTATCGCGATTTCTGCCGTGGGCGCGCTGTCGCATTCGAGCAGGACTATGCTCACGCGTCGGGCATGCCGGCGGCGACGGGCATCGGCACATGGGGCGATGGCGTCGGCTTCTATTTTCTGGCGTGCCGCGAAAGCCCGATGCGGCATATCGAGAACTCGCGCCAGACGCCCGCGTACGAGTATCCGCAGCGTTACGGTCCGAAATCGCCGAGCTTCGCGCGCGGCACGCAATTGCGCGACACGCTCTTCGTATCCGGCACGGCCAGCATTCTCGGACACGAGACCGTGCACGAAGGCGATCTCGACAAGCAGTGGAGCGTCGCGACCGGCAATATCGCGCACCTGATCGGCGCGGAGAATCTGCAAGCGCAGGGTTCGCGAGGCGGCTATACGCTGCGCGAACTCGATCAGATCAAGGTGTACTACCGGCATGCGGCGGATCTGCCGCGCGTGATGAAGCTGGCGCAGGCCACGTTTCATCCGGACGCGAGCGTTCGCTATCTGAAGGTCGATATTTGCCGCAGCGATCTGCTCGTCGAGATCGAGGGGATCGCGTCACATCGGCATCGCTCAGACTGACGCGGATTGCCGCAGCGTCTTCACGAGCAGGCTGTGCAGGCTATCGACGGCTTTGGAGCCGCGCGAATCGCGGCTGCGGTACACGGCGACTTCCATCGGTTCGAGCGGCCCGAGACCTTCTTCGCGGCCCAGAATCCGCAAATGTTCCGGCGCGCTGCATTGCGTCAGCGCCGCCACGGCCAGGCCGCTTTCGACGGCGGCGATCTGCCCGGCGAGACTCGAACTGTTATAGACCACCTTATATCTGCGTCCCTGTTGCGCGAGCGAATGAATCGCACTGCGCCGCGCGAGGCTCGTGCTTTCGTAGACGGCGATCGGCAACGGATCGCGCCGCCATAACTCGAACTGCGCGGCGCCGACCCAGACCATCGGCTCATGAAAAAGCGGCGTGCCACGCCGGCCGTGGTCGCGTGACACGAGCGCGATGTCGAGCTCGCCATTCGCGACACGCGGAATGAGCGACGTCGATTGTTCGCAGATCAGCTCGATTTCGACGCCGCTGTGGCGCGGCGCAAAGCGCTTGAGCACGGGCGTCAGATACTTTGCCGCGTAGTCGTCGGGTACGCCGAGCCGCACGCGGCCGGTGAGTTGCTCGCCCTGCAGCGCGACCTGAGCTTCCGCGTGCAGATCGAGGATGCGCCGCGCATAGCCGAGCAGCGTCTGTCCGTCGTGAGTCAGCGCGAGCGTGCGCGAGCCGCGCTCGACGAGCCGCAGCCCCAGCGCGCTTTCGAGCTTTTTCAACTGCATGCTCACCGCCGATTGCGAGCGATGCACTTCACTGGCCGCGCTCGACAGCGAACCCGCGTCGACGACGGCGACGAAGCACTTGAGCCAGTCCGTTTGCAGATCGTGATGTTTCATCGGCTTCAGGTCGCTTTCGAAAATCGAATGGATGAAGTTCGAATTATGCGCTTTTCGTTCGATGCTTCGCGGCACACACTGCGGTCATGAACACGAACTCATCATCTTTCGTTGCGCAGGGCGAGGCTCGACGCACGGCAGGCGCGTGGCCGTTCATCGCCGGCTGCGCGCTGCTCGGCACGATCGGCGTGTTTCTGCACGAAGCAAACGCCGATCCGCTGACCGCGACGTGGTTTCGCTGCGCATTCGGGCTGTTGGGCATGAGCGTCTGGGTGATCGCTCGGCGGCAAACGCGCGCTCTGCTTCTCACGCGAGCCAACGGCCCGTGGGTGCTGGCGGCCAGCATGCTGATGGTCCTGAGCTGGGCCTTGTTCTTCGGCGCGGTCGAGCGGATATCGGCGGGCGTCGCGATCGTGCTGTTCCATGTGCAGCCGATGTGGGTTCTTTTATTCGCCTCGTTGTGGCTGAAAGAGGCGATCGGCGCGCCGCGCGTCGCAGCGGTTTCGCTTGCGATGTGCGGGCTCGTGCTGGCGACGGGCATCATCGAGCACGCGGCGGGCGGCGCGCTTCAGCCGGGATACTGGCTGGGCGTTGCCGCGTGTCTGGCGGGCTCGCTGTGCATGGCGTGCGTGACGATCATCGCGAAACGTCTGCGCGACATGCCCGCCGGCATTCTCGCGTGGTGGCAGTGCGCTGTCGGCACGATGCTGCTGTGGCTCTGGCCGATGCAGCATGGCTGGCCCGCGTGGGGCATGTCGTGGGCGTGGCTGGCGGGCCTCGGGCTGATCCACACGGGCCTCGCGTACACGCTGATGTATATCGGCATGGCGCGGCTCGATACCGCGCGCATCGCGGTGTTTCAGTTCGTCTATCCGGCGGTGGCGATCGTCATCGACTGGGTGGTTTTCGATGAGCGTCTGAGCGGCGTGCAGACGGCGGGGATTGGGTTGATGTCGGTGGCGATATGGTTTGCGGAGCGGGGGCGGCATGGGTGACGCCGCAGCAAGCAGTGTGAGATACTATGCACATAGTCTATGCGCATAGGAGATGAACATGATTCGCGCACTCGCAGCGCGCACCGAGCTTGCCTCGGCAAGCCAGCCTGAGAAGGGCTTAAAGGTCACGCGCAAGCCGACCAATGTTTCGCTACCCTCGGATTTGTTGGAGCGTGCGAAGGAACTGAACGTCAATGTTTCCCGCGCGAGCGAGAGAGGGTTGCGTGAAGAGGTTCAGGAAGTTGAGGCCCGCCAGTGGGCAGAACAGAATGCCGAACTCGTCAAGGCGTATACCGTGATGGTAGAACGCGAAGGCCTGCCTCTGGCGAAGTATCGGACGTTTTAAATGGCCCGTTTTGACCTTTACATCAATCCCAACGAAGATTCGCGGAAAAGCACGCCTTACGTGGTCGACTTGCAAAGCGATCATGTCGGGAGCCTGCCCACTCGCGTGGTGATTCCTCTACGACGCTCGAAAGTCCTGGGCTATTCAGGTACACCATCCGATCTGCTCCCGAGCTTCGTGATCGACGGTGAAGATTGTTTTCTGGACACGCCGGCAATGGCAGCCATCCCGGCCGGCGCGCTTGGCAAGAGGATCGGTTCGCTTGCCGAATTCCGCGGCCTGATCGCTGATGCGCGAGACCGACTTTTCGGTGGCTATTGACCGCGCACGTTTCGGTTAGTGCGTGCCTGGAAGAAGCCGCCCGCGTCCCGCCTTTCGCGACCGATCCAGCATGAACTCGATAAACGCCAGCGTCGCGCGCGTGTGATGCCGGTTAGGCATGTACAGCATGTACATATGCGTGCCGAAGATGCTGAGCCGCCATTCATCCAACGCCGTGACGACCTCGCCGCGCCGCATGTCGTCCGCCACGACGTAATCCGGCACGATTCCGACGCCCAGGCCCGCGAGAATCGCATCGCGCAGAAACAGAAAGTTCTCCGAGATCACGCTCGGCTCCAGCAGCACTTCGTGACGCTCGTCGTCGAGATAGGCGGCGACGCGCGTCTGCTTGCCGACCACCGACGCGGTGATCACCGGCACGACGCCGAGTTCTTCGAGCCGCGTCGGCATGCCGTGCGCATCGGCATAACCGGACGATGCGCACGCGACGTAGCGCACCGGCCCCATGTCGCGCGCGACGAGACTCGGCGGCGGCTCCGGCATCACGCGCACGGCGATGTCGACTTCATCGCGCAGCAGATCCTCGACACGATTCTCGAACATCACGTCGAGCACGATATCCGGATACTCGCGCTTGAACGCGATCAGCCACTCCGACATCACGAGTTGCCCGTAGCCGCTCGGCACCGATAGCCGCACGCGTCCCTGCAGCCTTTGCCCCAATGTCGACACCGATTCCTGCGCCGCGAGCAGCGCGTTCCGGATCGACCTGCCATGCTCGTAGAGTTCGAGACCGAGTTCGGTCGGCTCGACACGGCGCGTAGTCCGCCGCACGAGCTGCAGGCCGACCGACTTTTCAAGCTGATTCAGGTGATAGCTGACATTGGCGCGGCTCATTTTCAGGCGTCGCGCTGCTTCGCTGAGGTTGCCCGCATCGAGGATTTCGACCAGCAGCGTGAGTTCGTTGACGTCCACGGCACGTCCGATTGTCAAATGCGATTTGACAGTCTGTCAATGGCCGCTGTAATTGTCAAGGAAGCTTGTCCCCGCGAGAATGCTTGCACATACTCAACCGGAGTCGCCATCCATGACGCTTTCGAGCGCGCCCGAAACCGCAGCTGTCCAGCACGCATTGCGTGGCAGCGTCCTCGTCGTGACGATCGATCACGCGCCCGTCAACGCGCTCAATGCCGACGTGCGGCGCGGCCTCATCGACGCGATCGAAACCGCCGATGCGAACGCCGCCGTGCGCGCGGTGCTGATCGTGGGCGCGGGCCGCAACTTTATCGCCGGCGCGGATATCCGCGAGTTCGGCAAGCCCGCGGTGCCGCCCTCGCTGCCCGAGGTGTGCAATCGCATCGAGGCTTGCAGCAAGCCGGTCGTCGCGGCGATTCACGGCGCGGCGCTTGGCGGCGGGCTGGAGGTCGCGCTGGCGTCGCATTACCGGATCGCCGTCGAGGGCGCGAAGCTCGGTCTGCCCGAAGTGCAACTGGGCCTTTTGCCCGGCGCGGGCGGCACGCAACGCTCGGCGCGTCTGATCGGCGCGCAGGCGGCGTTGTCGCTGATGCTGAGCGGCCGTCATGCCGGCGCGCAGGAAGCGCTGCGACTCGGTCTCGTCGATCGCGTCGGTCAGAGCGATGACGTCTTCGCCGAAGGCCTCGCCTACACGCACGAACTGCTCGCGACGCAGGCCGCGCCGCGCCGCACGAAGAACGCGCGCGGTCTCGCGGACAAGGAAGCCAGCGCCGCCGCGATCGCCGCCGCGCGCACCGACACGCAGAAGAAATCGCGGGGGTTGCTGTCGCCGCTGAAGATCGTCGATTGCGTGGAAGCGGCCTTGAATCTGCCGTTCGACGAAGGCCTGCGCTTCGAGCGCGAGCGATTCCTCGAATGCCGCGAGAGTCCGCAGCGCGCCGGACTCGTGCACGCCTTTTTCGCCGAGCGCGAGGCGCAGAAGTCGCCCGAAACGCGCGATGCGAAACCGCGCGCGATTCGCGTAGTCGGTGTGATCGGCGGCGGGACGATGGGCGCGGGCATCGCCGTGGCGCTGCTGGACGCAAGTCTTGCGGTGACGATGATCGAACGCGACGACGCATCGCTCGAACGCGGCCGCGCGCATGTCGAAAAGGTCTACGACGGTCTGATCGCGAAAGGCCGCATGACGCCCGAAACGAAGGCGAGCGCGCTGCAGCGCTTCAATGGCGACACGACCTACGATGCGCTCGCCGATGCCGATCTCGTCATCGAAGCCGTGTTCGAGGACATGGCCGTGAAGAAGGCCGTATTCGCAGAGCTCGATCGCGTGTGCAAGCCCGGCGCGGTGCTCGCGACCAACACGTCCTATCTCGACATCGACGACATCGCGGCGAGCATCTCGCGTCCGCAAGACGTGCTCGGTCTGCATTTCTTCTCGCCCGCGAACATCATGAAGCTGCTCGAAGTGGTCGTGCCCGCGCGTGTCGCCGCCGATGTCGTCGCGACCGGCTTCGAGCTCGCGAAGAAGCTCAGGAAGGTCGCGGTGCGCGCGGGCGTGTGCGATGGCTTCATCGGCAATCGCATACTCGCGGTGTATCGCGCGGCAGCGGATCATCTGATGGAAGACGGCGCGTCGCCGTATCGGATCGACAAGGCCGTACGCGACTTCGGCTTTCCGATGGGACCGTATCAGGTCATCGATCTCGCGGGCGGCGATATCGGCTGGGCCGCGCGCAAGCGCCGCGCCGCGACGCGCGATCCGAATGCGCGTTATGTGCGCATAGGCGACGAGCTGTGCGAGCGCGGCTGGTTCGGCCAGAAGACGGGACGCGGCTTCTATCGCTATGAAGACGGCGCGCGTACCGGCACGCCGGATGCGGAAGTCGAAGCGATCATCGATGCCGAGCGCGTGCGTGCGGGCGTCGAGCCGCGCACGTTCGACGACGAGCAGATCGTGCGCCGCTACATGGCCGCGATGATCAACGAAGGCGCGAATATCGTGCATGAAGGCATCGCGCAGCGTCCGCTCGATGTCGATGCCACGTTGATGCACGGCTTCGGTTTTCCGCGTTATCGCGGCGGCCCGATGCATTACGCCGATAGCGTTGGCCTCGATAACGTCCTCGCCGATATCCGCGAATTTGCGAAGGAAGATCCGCTCTTCTGGCGCGCGTCGCCATTGATCGTCGATCTGGTCGCGCGCGGCAAGAACTTCGCTAGCCTCAATCAGGCGGCCTGAGCCGTGGCCTTCGTCAAACTCATCATGGAACCGCAGTCATGGATCTGAAATTCACCGCAGAAGAAGAGGCGTTTCGCACCGAAGTGCTGGACTTCCTGCGTGCGTCCTTGCCGGAAGGCATCGCGCAAAAAGTGCATACCGGCAAGCGCCTCACGCGCGACGACATGGCGCAATGGCACGGCATTCTCAACGCGAAGGGCTGGCTCGCGAATCACTGGCCGAAGGAATACGGCGGACCCGGCTGGACCGCGATACAGAAGTTCATCTTCGAGAACGAATGCGCGATTGCGGGCGCGCCGCGTATCGTGCCCTTCGGCGTGAACATGCTCGGGCCGGTGCTCATCAAGTACGGCAGCGAAGCGCAAAAGCGTCACTGGCTGCCGCGCATTCTCGATGGCTCCGACTGGTGGTGTCAGGGTTATTCGGAACCGGGCGCGGGCTCGGATCTGGCGTCGGTGCGCACGACAGCCGTGCGCACGATCGAGAACGGCGAGACGTATTACATCGTCAATGGCCAGAAGACCTGGACCACGCTCGCGCACTACGCGAACATGATCTTCTGCCTCGTGCGCACGGCGCAGGATGTGCGCAAGCAGGAGGGCATCAGTTTCCTGTTGATCGACATGAACACGCCGGGCGTCGAAGTGCGTCCGATCATCACGCTCGATGGCGAGCACGAAGTCAATGAAGTGTTCTTCACCGATGTGCGCGTGCCTGCCGCCAATCTCGTCGGCGAGGAGAACAAGGGCTGGACCTATGCGAAGTATCTGCTGACGTACGAGCGCACGAACATCGCGGGCGTGGGCTTTTCGGTGGCGGCACTGGGCCGGCTCAAGGCGGCGGCGAGCAAGCTGCAAGGCAATGGCCGCGCGCTCATCGACGATCCCTTGTTCGCCGCGCGGCTTGCGCGTGTCGAGATCGATCTGGAGAACATGAAGACGACGAATCTGCGCGTGCTCGCGGCGGTTGCGGGCGGCGGCGTGCCGGGCGCAGAAAGCTCGATGCTCAAGATTCGCGGCACCGAAATCCGTCAGGAGATCTCGTCGCTGATGCGTCGCGCGATGGGTCCGTATGCGCAGCAATTCATCGAAGAAGATTGCGACGATGAAGCGTCCAACGCGGCGGCGCAGTACTTCAACAATCGCAAGCTGTCGATCTTCGGCGGCTCCAACGAAATACAGAAGAACATCATCTCGAAGATGATGCTCGGGCTTTAAAGGAGTCGCACGATGAATTTCCAGCACACGGAAGACCGGCGGATGCTCGCGGATTCGCTGAACCGCTTCGTCGCCGAGCAATATCGGTTCGATGCACGAGACAAGATCGCGCGTTCCGAAGAAGGATATAGCCGCGATATGTGGCTGCGGTTCTGCGAGCTCGGCATCATCGGCGCGTTCTTCGATGAAGCGGCCGGCGGGTTCGGCGGCGATGGCTTCGATGTAAGCGTCGTGTTCGAAGCGCTTGGGCGAGGGCTCGTCGTCGAACCGTTTCTCGATGCGCTGATCGTCGGACGTGCGCTCGCATATGCCGGCAGCGATATGCAGCGCGGAATCATCGCGAAGATGATCGATGGCGCGACGATCGTCGCGTTCGCGCACGACGAGCCCGGCTCGCACTACGAACGTGCACGCGTGAACACACGCGCCACGCGGCTCGGCGACGGCTGGGTGCTGAACGGCGCGAAGGGCGTCGTGCAGCAGGGCGAGCATGCGGATGTGTTGCTCGTGTCGGCGCGCACATCGGGCGGCGACCATGACGAAGCGGGCATTTCGCTCTTCGTGGTGCCGCGCGATGCAGCGGGCGTCGATGTGCGCGGTTATCGCAAGATCGATGGCGGTCGGGCCGCGGAAGTGTCGTTCGATAAGGTCAGACTCGAAGCCGATGCGCTCGTCGGCACGGAAGGCGACGGCTACGCCGTGCTCGCGCATGCGCTCGGCTATGGACTCGTCGCGCTCGTGTCGGAAGCGGTCGGCGCGATGGATGTCGCGAAGGAGCACACGCTCGAATATCTGCGCACGCGTAAGCAGTTCGGCGCGCCCATCGGCGCGTTTCAGGCGCTGCAGCATCGCATGGCCGATGTCCTGCTCGAAATCGAGCAGGCGCGCTCGGCGGCGATCAATGCGGCGGCGGCGGTCGGTGAATCGGGCGTCGCGCGTGAACGCGCCTTGTCGGCGGCGAAGTATTCGATCGGGCGCATCGGCGCGCGCGTCGCGGAAGAGTCGATTCAGATGCATGGCGGGATCGGCATGACGTGGGAACTGCCGCTCGCTCATTACGCGAAGCGGCTCGTGATGATCGATCATCAACTGGGCGATGAAGATCATCATCTCGCCCGATATATCGAACTGGGGCGCGCTTCGCTGGCTTGAGCGCGTGTCATGCAAAAACGAACCGGGAGATGGATTTGAAGATACTTGTACCTGTGAAGCGCGTGGTCGACTACAACGTGAAGGTCCGGGTGAAGTCGGATAACACGGGCGTCGATATCGCCAACGTGAAGATGTCGATGAATCCGTTCGACGAGATCGCTGTTGAAGAAGCGGTGCGATTGAAGGAAGCGGGCGTTGCGACGGAAGTTATCGCCGTGTCGTGCGGCGTGACGCAGTGTCAGGAGACGTTGCGTACCGCGCTGGCCATCGGCGCGGATCGCGCTGTGTTGGTGGAGACGTCGGAGGACTTGCAGCCTCTGGCCGTCGCGAAGCTGTTGAAGGCGCTAGTCGATCAGGAGAAGCCTGATTTGATCATCCTCGGCAAGCAGGCTATCGACGACGACTCGAATCAGACCGGTCAGATGCTTGCAGCATTGGCAGGTCTGCCGCAGGCGACGTTCGCATCGAAAGTCGTGGTCGCGGATGGCAAGGCGACTTTATCGCGTGAAGTCGATGGCGGTGCTGAAACGCTTTCTTTGAAGCTTCCCGCTGTGGTCACCACCGATCTGCGCCTGAACGAGCCGCGCTACGTGACGCTGCCGAACATCATGAAGGCGAAGAAGAAGACGCTGACGACGGTGAAGCCCGCCGATCTGGGCGTCGATGTTACGCCGCGTCTGAAGACGCTGAAAGTCGTCGAGCCACCGAAGCGCAGCGCGGGCATTACGGTGCCGGACGTGAAGACGCTGGTCGAGAAACTGAAGAACGAAGCGAAGGTAATCTGATGACGACTTTAGTTATTGCGGAACACGATAACGCGTCGATCAAGGCAGCGACGTTGAATACGATTGCGGCTGCGTTGAAGATCGGTGGCGATGTGCATGTGCTGATCGCAGGTTCGAATGCACAGAGCGCGGCGGATGCGGCGGCGAAGATCGCGGGCGTTTCGAAAGTGCTGCTCGCCGATGCGCCTCAACTCGCGGACGGCCTGGCTGAAAACATCGAAGGCACTGTACTGAACATCGCGAAAAACTATTCGCACATCTTCGCGCCCGCGACGGCTTACGGTAAGAACATCGCGCCGCGTATCGCCGCACATCTCGATGTCGCGCAGATCAGCGATATCACCGCCGTCGATAGTGCCGACACGTTCGAGCGTCCAATCTACGCGGGCAATGCCATCGCCACGGTGCAATCGAGCGATCCGATCAAGGTCATCACGGTGCGCGCGACGGGTTTTGATCCGGTTGCGGCCGAAGGCGGTAACGCTCAGATCGAAAAGATCGAAGCCGCAGCCGACGCAGGCATCTCGCAGTTCGTGAGCCGTGAAGTGACGAAGCTCGATCGTCCGGAGTTGACGAGCGCAAATATCATCGTGTCGGGCGGACGCGGCCTCGGCAGCGGCGAGAACTATACGAAGACGCTGGAACCGCTCGCCGACAAACTCAACGCGGCCTTGGGCGCATCGCGCGCAGCAGTCGATGCGGGCTATGTGCCGAACGATTATCAGGTCGGTCAAACCGGCAAGATCGTCGCGCCGCAACTGTACGTGGCTGTCGGCATCTCGGGCGCGATCCAGCATCTCGCGGGCATGAAGGATTCGAAGGTCATCGTCGCGATCAACAAGGACCCGGAAGCGCCGATTTTCAGCGTGGCCGATTACGGTCTCGTCGGCGATCTCTTCACGCTCGTGCCGGAACTCGCGAACGAACTGGCCTGAGGCCACGACGACCATGCTGGCGATCATTCAAGACAAGGTGCGAAGCGACGCGGCCAAGCTCGCCGACAAGGAGGACGCGACGCTCTGGCGCTGGTTCTCCGAACTCTACGACGAAGGGCGAATCCGCTGGTGCCGTTCCGCGCAAGGATGGCTCGTCAGCGTGGATCACAAGCATCTCGCGACGGAACCGGACTTCGACACGGCGATCCGCGTTTCGCGCGAGCGGTATTACAGCGGCAGGCTCAAGCGGGCGGAGGGGCGTCGTTGAGATATCGTTGGTTTGTATTGCGATGCGTCCAAAATCCCTTCCCCACACCTGAATCAGACAAATAGGAGAGAATAACGACCTGCTCGCTGACCGAGGACCGTTCAGAGCAAACAAAAACTCGCGAGTCAGGATTCCGGGGACACCCAAATAGTGGCAACCGAAAAAATCTACAACCCGAGTCTCAACACGCAGCCGCCGCCGCGCGCGCGAACATCGACGCCGAACGTCATCGTGCTGTGCGGCACGCTCATCGCGCTCGTCATGATGGGGCTATGCGCGCTGGTTCTGTATCAGGGCAGAGTCGATGCGCTCGATCGCGCGCGCGACACGTCGCGCAATCTGGCGCTGCTCGCCGAACGCGATATCGAGCGTAATTTCGAGTTGTACGAGCTGTCGCTGCAAGCCGTCGTCGAGGGCGTACAGCGCGACGATGTGATCAACCTGTCGCCCCGGCTGCGCAACGACGTGCTGTTCGACCGGGCCGCGACCGCCCGCGATCTGGGCTCGATCCTCGTGCTCGACGAGACCGGCAAAATCGTCATCGATTCCGGCAGCGTGCCGCCCAGAGCGGGTAACTTTGCCGACCGCCGTTACTTCACGGTTCAGCGCGACAACCCCGACACCGGGCTTTATCTCAGCAGCCCTTACACGTCGCGACTGCGCGGCGGCGCGCCCAGCATCGCGCTCAGCCGCAGGCTCTCGCATCCCGACGGCTCGTTCGCGGGCGTCGCGATGCTCTCCATCAACCTCGAATACTTTCGCAATCTTTTCGCGGGACTTTCGCTCGGGCCGCACGGCGCCGTGTCGCTGATCAATCACGACGGCGTGATGATCATGCGTCAACCCTTCGATCCGCTCGTGATCGGCCGCGACATCAGCAAGGCCGACACCTTCAGGCACTTCCGCGCGGCCGAGCAGGGCAGCTTCACGGAGACATCGTCGATCGACGGCCGGCGCCGCCTCTATTATTTCCGCAACTTTCCGAGCCTGCCGCTGATCATCATGGTGGCCGAAGGAGAAGAGGACATCTACGCGGCGTGGCGGCGGCGCGCGCTCATCATCGGTTCGTCGATGGGCGTGCTCGCGGCCGGCTTCATCGCGTTGTCGTTCGTGCTCGCCGCGCAATTCAGAAGGCGCATGCGCGCGGAATCGGAACTGCAATTGCTCGCGCGCACCGATGGACTGACCGGGCTGCACAATCGCCGCACGCTGGGCGAGATTCTCGATCAGGAATGGCGCAGGGCGTGTCGCACGCGCAGTCTCTTTTCCCTGCTGTTCGTCGATATCGATCGCTTCAAGGCGTTCAACGATGCCTACGGCCATCAGGCCGGCGACGACGCGCTCGCCGCCGTCGCGCGCTGCATCGGCGACAACATCCGGCGGCCCGGCGATACCGCCGCGCGCTATGGCGGCGAGGAATTCGTCGTCGTGTTGCCCGACACCCCCGCCGACGGCGCCGCGAAAATCGCGGAGAAGATTCGCGCGGCCATCAGCGATCTGTCGATCGAGCACGCGGGCAGCGAGTTCGGCCGCGTCACGGCGAGCATCGGCCTCGCGAGCTGGCGGCCAGAGCGCGATGACGACGTGAGCGCGCTCATCCGCGCCGCCGACGAGGCGCTCTACGACGCGAAGGCACGCGGCCGCAATCGGGTGATGCTGGCGAGCGCCGCCTGAAATACCGCGGAGGACTGGACGAAAGTTCGTCGCGCGCACAGGACGTTTTTATCGGGTGCGCCGTGTGCTAGGGTTGCCGTAGCTCTCGCCGCGCGATCAACCGTATTCCCTCCGATGACCCAAGTCCCTGATTCCGACGCACATCGTCTCTCCGCCGTGGCGCGCTATCGCGCGCTCTTCAACGCAATCGACGATGGCTTCTGCATCATCGAATTCTTCGACGGCCCGCATGGACCGCTCAGCGACTACGTTCACGTCGAAGCAAACTCGGGATACGAGCGGCACACGGGCATTCCGGACGTAATGGGCAAGACCCTGCGCGAGATCGATCCGACCGAGGCGGACCACTGGATCGAACTCTACGGCACCGTGCTGCGCACCGGCGTCCCAACCCGATTCGAGCGCTACTTTCTGACAGCGGGACGGCACATCGAGGTGTCGGCGGCGCGCGTCGAACCGGCAAGCCTGCGGCAGGTATCGGTGCTGTTTCGCGATATCTCGGCGCGCAAGCATGCAGAGGAGGAACGCGATCGCGCGGACGCGTCGCTGCGCTCGCTCAACGAGACGCTCGAACAGCGGGTCGCGGAGCGCACGGCGGAGCTGATGCGCGCGGAAGAGCAACTGCGACAGGCGCAGAAGATGGAAGCGGTCGGCCAGCTCACCGGCGGCCTCGCCCACGACTTCAACAATCTGCTGGCGGGCGTGTCGGGCTCGCTGCAGTTGCTGAGCATCCGGCTGAGCCAGGGGCGCATCGCCGAGGTCGACAAGTACGTCGTCGCGGCACAAGGCGCGGTGCGGCGCGCGGCGGCACTGACACACCGGCTGCTCGCGTTTTCGCGGCGGCAAACGCTCGATCCGCGGCCCACGGATGTCAACGCGCTCGTGAACGGCATGACCGATATGATCCAGCGCACGGCCGGGCCGGGCATCAAGGTCGAGGCTGTCGGCGCGGCGGGCCTGTGGCCCGCGCTGGTCGATTCGGGGCAGCTCGAAAACGCGCTGCTGAACCTGTGCCTCAATGCCAGAGACGCGATGCCCGACGGCGGACGCATCACGATCGAAACCGCCAACAGATGGATCGACCGGCGCGCGGCCCAGACCCACGACATGCCCGAAGGCCAGTTCCTGTCGCTGTGCGTGACCGACACCGGAACCGGCATGACGCCCGACGTGATCGCGAAGGCGTTCGATCCGTTCTTCACCACCAAGCCGATCGGCATGGGCACCGGCCTCGGACTCTCGATGATCTACGGCTTCGCGAGACAATCGGGCGGTCAGGTGCGGATCTATTCGGAAGCCGGGCAGGGCACGACGGTGTGCATCTATCTGCCGCGTTTCTATGGCGGTGTCGATGGCGACGCCGCCGATCACGCCGCTTCGCCCATCTCGGGCGCGGAGGCGGGCGAGACGGTGCTGATCGTCGACGATGAACCGAGCGTGCGCATGCTGATCGTCGATGTGCTGGAAGAGGCCGGCTATCAGGTGATCGAAGCGGCCGACAGCGTGGCCGGGCTGAAGCTGTTGCAGTCGAATGTCAGGGTCGATCTGCTCATCAGCGATGTCGGGCTTCCCGGCGGCATGAACGGCCGCCAGATGGCCGATGCCGCGCGGCAGACGCGCCCCGATCTGAAGGTGCTTTTCATCACCGGCTACGCGGAAAACTCCGTGATCGGCAACGGCCGCCTGGAGCCCGGCATGCAGGTGCTGACCAAGCCGTTCGCGATCGAAACGCTCGCCGCGCGCGTGCGCCAACTGGTGGACGAATAGCGGCGCGCGCTCACTGCGCCTCGCCGCCCGCCATCGTCTCGATGATGCTTTCGAGCTGCGCGCTCATCGGCATGTCGAGGCTCGTGCCCGACGGCAGACGTTGCAGGAACCAGCGCTTGTACTGCCGCTCGATTTCGCCGTCCGCCGCGAGTTCCTGGAACGTGTCCCTCACCACTTGCGCGAGTTGCGGATCGTTCTTGCGATACATGATGCCGTACGGGTCATACGACAGATAATCGCCGATCACCTGATAGGCGCCGCCCTTCGCCGCGTTCTCGGCGATGAGGCCGTACAGCAGCACGTCGTCGGTGGCGAATGCATCGGCCTGGCCGTTCGCCACGCGCGCGAAGCCTTCCGCGTGGTCCGGCACGACCTGCAACTGAATGCCGAGGCCGAACTTCTTGTCGATGTCGCGCAGCGCCTTTTCGTTGGTGGTGCCTGCCGTCACCGCGACCTTCTTTCCCGCGAGATCGCGAAACGACCGGATCGGCGAGCCTTTTTTGACCATCACCTTGGTGCCGGCCACGAAGAAGATCGGCGAGAAGGCCACGCGCTTTTGCCGCTCGACGTTGCTCGTGGTCGAGCCGCATTCGAGATCGACGCGGCCATCGGCGACCGCATCGATACGATTCTCGGGCGTCACCGGCACCCACTGAATCTTCAGGGTCTTGTGGATCGCATTGCCGACCGCTGCGACGAGCGCCTTGCACAGTTCGATGGAATAGCCGATCGGCTCCTTGCGCGCATTGAGGTAGGAGAACGGTACCGACGATTCGCGATAGCCGAGCGCGATCGTGCCTGTGTCGCGCGCCTTGGCGAGCGTGCCCGACAAGGTTGCGGGCGCGTAGGCGTCGTTGTTCGGCGGAGGCGTCTGCACGTCGTCGGCCGCGCGCGCGCCGAAGGCCACGGCGAGCAGGCTGGCCAGAGCCAGCGCCGCCCAGAAGCGCTGCGTCTTCATGGCTCGCCTCCTTCAGACCTGCGCCGGATGCGCCAGCGAGGCTTCCTGTTCGGCTTCGATGCGCGCCGCATTGGCTGCCGCGTCCCGTTCCGACAACAGCTCGCCTTCCCACTTGGCGACCACCGCGCTCGCGATGGAATTGCCGACCGCGTTCGTGGCGGAGCGGCCCATGTCGAGGAAGGTGTCCACGCCGAGGATCAGCAGCAGGCCCGCCTCGGGAATGTTGAAGTGATTGAGCGTGGCCGCGATCACGACCAGCGACGCGCGCGGCACGCCGGCCATGCCCTTCGACGTCAGCATCAGGATCAGCAGCATCGTGATCTGCGTGCTGAGCGACAGATGGATGTTGTACGCCTGCGCGATGAAGAGCGTCGCGAAGGTGCAGTACATCATCGAGCCGTCGAGGTTGAACGAGTAGCCCATCGGCATCACGAAGCTGGAGATCTTGCGCTTTACGCCGAAGCGATCGAGCGCGTCGAGGATCTTCGGATACGCGGCTTCGGAACTGGCGGTCGCGAACGAAAGCATGAACGCTTCCTTGATGAGCGACAGCAGCCTGAAGACGCGCCGCCGCAGAAACGCAAAGCCCGCGAGCACCAGCAGGCCCCACAGCAGAAACAGGCTGAGATAGAAGTCCGCCATGAAGACGGCGAACTTCAGCAGGATGGTCAGCCCGTTGACCGCGACGGTGGCGGCCATCGCGGAGAGCACGGCGAGCGGCGCGAGCTTCATCACGTAGCCGGTGATCTTCAGCATCACGTGCGAAAGCTGATCGATCGCGGCGAGCAGGACCTTGCCTTTATCGCCGAGCGCGGCGAGCGCGACGCCGAAGAACATCGAGAAAACGACGATCTGCAGGATCTCGTTATTGGCCATCGCTTCGGCGAACGAGCGCGGCACCATGTGGCCGACGAAGTCCTTCAGCGTGAATTTCGAAGTCGCGAGATTCGCCGATGCGCCGATGTCGGGCAATGGCAAGCCCAGGTTGTCGCCGGGTCTGAGCAGATTCGACATCAGCAGGCCGAGCAGCAGGGAAACGAGCGAGGCGGTGATGAACCAGCCCAGCGCCTTGGCGAACACACGCCCGACGGAGGCCGCGTCGCCCATGTGCGCGATGCCTACGACCAGCGTGGAAAACACGAGCGGCCCGATCAGCATCTTGATGAGCCGCAGAAAGACGTCCGACACGAGCGCGATGTAGCCGGCGACTTCGGTGGCGGTCTTCTTGTCGGGAAAGCTCGTGTAGATCATGTAGCCGACCCCGATGCCGATGACCATCGCGACCAGGATCCAGACGGCTGCGGAATTCTTCTTCATGTCCAGGCCTCCATTGACTGCATATCGAACGATTGCATTTCAAATTTCGGGTGGAGCAGGCGATGCAAGGCGGGCGTGCGGTCCGCGTATGATCAGATGTTAGCGTGCTTCTCGATCCTTGCCGAGTGTGGCGCGTTTCCACGCTTTGCGGGCGTGGATGCGAACGGCGGCAGGTGCTTATCATAAGCCTTTCGGGGTGATTGGGGACGTGAAGTCTTGTTGCGGGGGAAATCGCACCCGATTCATCGCATCGATCAGTGATGGTGATACGGGTGTCCGAATTTGGATGGCGCTCTCGCGAGTTCGCGCAAGCGAGAGCGACTGGCCTTGGCAGACAATGTGACGTACCGTGCGTTCGATTATTGAACTTCCCGTATCATCCGTTCCCTGCAGTCTTTCAGGGACTTCTCGTCGCCGACCAATTTTCCGTACGCATATTTGCAATAGTCGGATAGCGCTTTTCGTACGTCCGGCGTTAGCTCATTCAAAGGCAACGGATTTCCTTCATTCGCAAATGGATTGATGAACTCTCTCCTTAGCGTTGGTCGTTTTTTCAAGAAGTAAATTACATTGTCCTCATGATCTATATAAGAGTGGTAATATCCAACGCTTAGACAAAAGCCGAGGATGAGCAAAGCTACAATCATCAAAGAAAAGGCAACGCCCCTCTTTATTCTCATAACAGATTACGCCCCGGGATCAGATAAGCGAAGCTCTGAGCGCAGCAATTTGACAATATCCATTCCCAGATTTCCGGGACATGCTCGCCCCTTGTTTGTTGCAAGCCGCTGATATTCTCGATGCCCACCTAGTCTTTTAATATTAAAAAAATCCTTTAGCACGCTGCACAACGTTCTGCTTGCTCTGATCTGTTCGAGCGTCGGCTTGTCATGCTTAAGAACGATCTGATCGGTTAAGATTCCGCGAAGGTTCTTAAGCTTATCAACGAAGGACAAGCGGCTATATTCCTCTTTATAGGCCTCACCCGCCTGCACAAGGTCCGCAAGAAAAACTATTCCAATCTTGCCCGTATTGTCGCCAGCAACGTGTTCGCCGGTAAATCTAATATCACGGCCCTCGTATATTTCACCTTGGCACGAGATAGCGTAGTGGTATCCTGCATCGTCGAAGGGCGGGCTTCTACCCATATCCTCGGCTTGCACACGTTGCATTTCTTCAATGGACGGCGCGCCACAGGAGTAGCTACGGCCTGCGTGATGCAAAACAATGTCCTGATAATCCCAATGACTCTCGCGCAAGTTACCACTCGGGAGTTTTGCGTGCCAATCCGATCGCTCGATCAGCTCATAGCCTTGTTTGCGCAGCGCATTGATAATCACGTGCCGAGTTGCGGCTTGATTATCCACAGAGATCGATATTGCGTTATTTTTGCTACCTCCCAGTGCCGAACGCGTGGATGTCCAATGTTCAATGTCGTAATCTGCGGCCATATACTTACGCGGCTCTCCCCGGACTTAAATCGCGTTTGGGCGACGAGAAAACGACGTGCATATCGATAGCACTCTCACAGTCTGTTTCTATCTTTGCGTAGCCACTGTCGTCCGTTCTGCCGGATTGGTTAATTCCGGCTACGTGAGCGACGAAATTCCGATTACGCAGCGGCTCGCCGGTAACGCGGTCCCGTACGTAGAACCAGCTCGTATGCTTGTCTTCATTTCGCTTCCGCTTGGTCGCCTCGTCGATCGACCCGTTTGACGCAGCACGCGAACCAATGACGCCAAGATTTTCCGCAAGATCGTCGTACCACGCCTCTCCCGCGAGCTTCGCAAAGATGCGGGGATGTTCCAGGCAACCACAGACGACAACATCATTCTCCAGCGCTATCTCGCTTGCACCTAAGGTCATTCGACGTGGGCCGCCTTCCTTGGCGATGTATCCGGTTGTCTTGCAGATTGGACAATAGGCTGCCCCATCGATGAGGGCGGCCTGATGTCCACCCAACATGAAAATCAGCCCTTTGTAATCGCAGATTTCTCCGTTGTTACTGAGCTTGTCCCCGACTACTGCGAATCGTCGCATCATGTTCGGTCTCCGCTATATGATTCGTTATGCTTGCTTTTTGGCATATGTCTATGTTCTCAAAGAAACCTACTCGATTGAGCAGGTGTTGCCAGCATACGAACGCGTCGGAGAAGCGCAACGGGACGTGGAAAACTAAATGTCAAATCAACAAACTTTGACGTCGTCGCAGGATGATGTCCGCGGGTTTTCCCGAGCTTTCCGCTCGTTTTGAGCGGAAGCGCGAGTAGCGACGAAACGGTCTTTTGCGTGACGCTGCCGCTAGCGGGCGGCAGCTCGCGAGGCGCATGACGAGCAACGGCTCGCCGGCGCTGTCCTGTGAATGCCGAAAGCTGCCCGAAACCTCCTCACCGCAGCGTCTACAATGTCTGCAACGGAAGCCGCGCCGCACGCATGGGCGCACGAACCATCATGGACAAGCCCGTGATCCTCGCCGTGGACGACGACCCGATCGTGGCCGGCGCGGTCGCGCGCGATCTGCAGGTCGCCTACGGCGAGCACTATCAGATCGTGCGCATGAATTCGGGCCCGGCGGCGCTGGAAGCGGCGCAGCATTTGCGGCTGCAGAATCGTTCCGTGGCGCTGTTCATCGCGGATCAGCGCATGCCGAAGATGAGCGGCATCGAGTTCCTCGAACAGGCCATCGAACTGTTTCCCGAAGCGAAGCGCGTGCTGCTGACCGCCTACGCCGACACCGATGCCGCCATCCGCGCGATCAACACGGTGCATCTCGATCAGTATCTGCTCAAGCCCTGGCATCCGCCTGAGCAGAATTTCTATCCCGCGCTCGACGATCTGCTCGCCGACTGGCACGCGTCCTCGCGCTCGGCGTTTCAGGGCATCCGGATTCTCGATCATCGCTGGTCGCCGCAAGGGCATCAGTTGCGCGACTTCATGGCGCGCAATCACATTCCGTTTCGCTGGTTCGACGTCGAACGGCACGCCGAGGCCGATCCGCTCCTGAACGCGCTCGCTCCCGGTCAGCGTCAGTTGCCCGTGGTCGTGTTCGAGGACGGCACCGTCACGAGCCGCCCGACGATCGCGCAGATCGCCGAGAAGGTCGGGCTGCACACGCGCTCGACGACGCCGTTCTACGACCTCGTCATCGTCGGCGGCGGGCCGGCCGGACTGGCGGCGGCCGTGTACGGCGCATCGGAAGGGCTGCATGTCGCGATCATCGAATGCGATGCGCCCGGCGGCCAGGCGGGCACGAGCTCGCACATCGACAACTATCTCGGCTTTCCGTCGGGCGTGAGCGGAGCGGACCTGTCGAGGCGCGCGCTCGCGCAGGCGCGTCGCTTCGGCGCGGAGATGATCCTCACGCAGCACGCGGTTGGACTGCGCATCGAGCCGCCGTACAAGTTCGTCAGACTCTCCGATGGATCGGAAGTGAGCTGTCTCGCGCTGATGGTCGCGAGCGGCGTGTCGTACCGCAAGCTCGAAGCGCGCGGCGTGCAGGAACTCACCGGCGCCGGCGTGTATTACGGCGCGGCGCTGGTCGAAGCGGTCGCCTGCTCGAATCAGGATCTCTATATCGTCGGCGGCGCGAATTCGGCGGGTCAGGGCGCGATGTTCCTGTCGAAGTACGCGCGCTCGGTGACGATTCTCTGTCGCGGACCATCGCTGAGCGTGGGCATGTCGCACTATCTCGTCGAACAGATTCACGAGACCGAGACGATTCGCGTGCGGCCGCATACCGAAGTCGAGAGCGTAAGCGGCGACGGCCACCTCGCGGAGATCACGTTGCGCGACGTGCAGACCGGGCGTTCGGAAACGGTCCCGGCGAGCGGCCTTTTCGTGTTCATCGGCGCGGCGCCGTGCACGGAATGGCTGCGCGGCGTCGTCGAACGCGACGAGCACGGTTTTCTGCTGACGGGCCGCGCGCTCGTCAAAGGCGGCCGCGCGCCTGCGGGATGGCAGCCCGGCCGCGATCCGTTCCTGCTCGAAACGAGCGTGCCCGGCATCTTCGCGGCGGGCGATGTGCGCGCCGATTCCGTCAAGCGCGTCGCGGCCGCGGTGGGCGAGGGCTCGATCGCCGTGCACTTCATTCATCAATATCTCGCGAATCCATGAGCGATCCATCGATGCTCTTCGAGATGCCGCTCTTCGCCGGGCTGTCCGGCGGGCGCAAGCAATGGCTGCTCTCGAATCTGAGCGAGCTTCGTCTGAAGCGCGGCGAGATTCTGATGCGCGAAGGGCAGACCGTCACGCATCACTTCATCCTGCTCGAAGGCGAACTGCTGACGGAAAAGCGTGTCGCGGGCCGGCAGGTGATCGACGACACGCGCGCGGCGCCGGTTTCGATCGCGGAGGCTTCGCTGCTCGCGCGGATGCCGCTGCCCTTGACCTTCACCGCCAGCACCGATTGCTATCTTGTCTCGCTGACGGAAAGCGTCGTGCGCACGCTGATGAACGAATGCGAGTCCTTCAGCAGCCAGATCTTCCGGTCGATGTACGGCCGCATCAGCGCATACGACATGTTCATTCTCAGCGGCGAGAAGCTGGCCGCGCTCGGCCGGTTGTCGGCGGGGCTGGCGCACGAGCTGAACAATCCGGCGGCGGCCGTGGCGCGCGCGGCGGACGGCATGCGCGATTCGCTCGACAGCCTGCACCGGGCGACGCGCGCGCTCGTCCTCAGCGCGCTGCCCGCCGGCATCATGGATACGCTCGATGAATGGGCGAGCCGCGCGCCGCCCGCCGTCGATGCCACGCCTCAGGGCGCATTGCGGCAGAGCGAAGCCGAAGACCAATTCGCGCAGTGGCTTTCGTCGCACGGACTGGAGAAACCCTGGCTGATCGCGCCGCGGCTCGTGGCGGCCGGCTTCGCGCCGGACGAACTCGAAGCCATTGCGTCACGCGTGAGCCGCGAGCAATTCGGCGCGGCTATCGGCTGGCTCGCCGCGACCTTCGAAATGCGCTTTCTGTCCGAGCAGACCTGGCTCGGCGCGGGGCGCATCTCGGAGATCGTGAAGGCGATGAAGTCCTACTCGTACATGGATCAGGCGCCGCTGCAGGTGGTCGATATCCACAACGGTATCGAGGATACGTTGACCATCATGCAGCATCGTCTGAAGCATGGCGTCACCGTCACGCGCGACTACGATCGCGCGCTGCCGCCCGTGCCGGTGTACGGCAGCGAGTTGAATCAGGTGTGGACCAATCTGATCGACAACGCTGTCGATGCGATGGACGAAAGCGGCGAGCTCACGATCCGCTCGCATCGGGAAGGCAACTGCGCGGTGATCGAAATCTCGGATACCGGACCCGGCATCCCGGAGGATGTGATGCCCCGGCTCTTCGAGCCGTTTTTTACGACCAAGCCGCCGGGCAAGGGCAACGGTCTCGGATTGCACATCGCGTACCGGACCGTGGTGCATCGGCATGACGGCAGGCTCACCGTGGTCGCGAACGAAGGCGGGACCACGTTCCAGGTGCGGCTGCCGCTTGTGCATCGGCATGCCGCGCCCGCTTGACGACTTCAGCCCGGTGAGCGCACGGATACCGTTTCATGACGCGCGTTGTAGGAAGGCGCGCCGGCATCGTCGGGCAATGTGGAGCCCTGTACCGCCGACATCAGGTTCTCGACGGACGGGCCCATCGCGTCCGTGAACGTCTTCGGATGCACGCCGATCCCGAGCACCAGCACGGCCATCGCGCCGAACAGCGCGAGTTCGCGCTTGCCGAGATCGCGCAGGCCGGCCACACGCTCGTTCTTCACCGCGCCGAAGATCACGCGCTTGACCATCCACAGCGTGTAGGCCGCGCTCAGGATCAGCGACGATGCCGCCGCCGCGCCGATCCAGAAATTCAGGCGGATGGCGCCCATCAGCACCAGAAATTCGCCGACGAAACCCGACGTGCCGGGCAGGCCGACATTGGCCATCGAGAACAGCATCGCGCAGACGGCGAAGCGGGGCATCGTGTTGGCGACGCCACCGTAGGCATCGATCGAACCGTTCTTCGTGCGCTCGACGAGCACGCCCGTGCACAGCAGCATCGCGCCGGACACGATGCCGTACGACAGCATCTGCACGACCGCGCCTTCGGTGCCCATGCGGTCGAAGGTGAAGAGGCCGAGCGTCACGAGACCCATGTGCGCGACCGCCGAGTAGGCGAGCAGCTTGCGCATGTCCGTCTGCGCGAGCGCGACGAGGCTGCCGTAGATCACGGCGACGAGCGACAGCGCGATCATCGCCGGGGCGAAGAAGTGGGAGGCGTCGGGCACGATCGGCAACACGTAGCGCAACATGCCGTAACCGCCGATCTTGAGCATGCCGAGCAGCACCGCGGCGCCCGTCGGGCCTTCCGAGTTCACGTCGGGGAGCCACGTGTGAACCGGGAACATCGGCACCTTGACCGAAAAAGCCGCGAGGAAACAGACGAAGACGACGATCTGCGGCGTGAAGCCGAGCTTCAGCTGACGCCATGCGTCGATATCGAAGGTATGCGCCTGCGTCCAGAGATAGATCAGCGCGGCCAGCATCGCGAGCGAGCCGAGCAGCGAGAAAAAGAAGAAGCGGATGGCCGCATACACGCGCCTCTCGCCGCCCCATGTGCCGATCAGCAGATACAGCGGAATCAGCGACGCCTCGAAGAACACGAAGAACAGCATGCCGTCGAGCGACGCGAATACGCCCTGCATGCAGCCCGAGAGCACGAGAAACGCGCCGTAATACTGCGCGACCTGCTTCGTGACCGACTGCCACGAAGCGATGAAGATGATGAGCGTGGTCACCGCCGTGAGCACGGTGAACCACAGCGAAATGCCATCGACGCCCAGATGGTACGAGATGCCGAACTGCGGCAGCCACTCGACGCGCTCGACGAACTGCATCGCGCTCGACGACGCATCGAAGCGCGACAGCAACGGCACGACCGGCAGCAGGCCGAGAATCGCGCCGAACAGGGCGACGGCGCGCGAAAGCGTGGCCGACGCGCTGAAGGTCAGCACGAAGATGCCCGACACCACGGGAATCCAGATGAGAAAGCTGAGAACGGACGGCAGATGCATATGCTTGAGTTGAATCAGGCGCAAGGCACGGCCAGCACGCGATGGACGTGCTCGCTGGAAGCGCGTGGCGACAGTGGAATGTAAGGCAGGACGAGATGCGCGGAGATTTGGATCCGGAAGCGCAACCCGAATACGCTAGGCGTATTCCTAAGGGTTAACGAGCATAACCGAAAAGAAAAGATTTTGGGGAATTGCGGCGTATCAAATTCATTGCGTCGGATGGCGTTGACATTTTTACCGATGACGGGTCGTGCGGCCGTCGCGTCGAATAAATCATACGTTCGGTTCGGGGTTGCCCTGATTTGCCCGGAGCCGGCTGGCCCTTAGCCTAGAACGCAAGGAGACAAGCATGAAAAAAGCTTTCAAGGCCGTCGTGTTCGCGCTCGTCGCATATCTCGTCGCCGATCGCGCGATGCTCCACGCGCAGGGCCGCGATATCGGCGCGGCCTCGTGCGCCCAGAGCGCCGCGCAAGTCGAGTTCGACGCGCTGAGCAAGGGTTTCAGTCAGGCCGCCGCGAGCAGCCAGCGCGACGCTTTCAGATCGCAATGCCTCGTATCGGGCCACGCGCAGCCCGGCGAGGCAATGGCGATGCGGTGAAACGGCAGCCGTTTCAACGGTTTGCGCAGAGAGTAACCGAGAGGTCGACCAGGCTAGTCGCGCTCAGAGCGATCGCGTGGATATTCGCGTCGCTTGTCAATTATTTACATAGTCGAAAAAGAGAGATTTGTGATTTTCGCTCTTCACATCTCGACACGCCTCCGCTTGAACGGATAAGCTGCGTTTCGGTGATGCTATCGTAAATCTCTTCTCGTGCGGCAGTAAATTGTGATTAAGTTAGACGGTTATTTTATTAATCTGGACCGAAGCGAAGACCGACTCGCTTCAATGCAATCGCAACTCGAAGAAATCGGCTTGGCCCAATATTTTCAGCGCTTTCGCGCGGTTGACGGAGCGTGCGATGGCCCCTTCGACACCGTTGGTCAAAATGGCGTATGGGCATGCCGTCGCTCGCATGAGCGGATTATCCTGGAAACCGATCAAGACGCTGCGACGATTATTCTCGAAGACGACGTGGAACTCAGTCGGTATCTCCCGCATGTCATTAACGAGGGCGTAATCGAAAACATAATCGCGACTCATCCGGGAATCGACATGTTTTTCTTGGACTGCGCTCCTTTTCAGGATGCGGTGCCACAGCTCATGAGGGCGGCAGAGACGAATATGCCCGGTCGGAAACAGGAAGACTCGAAACGCGCCGATCGCCACGAGATGGTAGGCGTGGCTTTCCCGAATGCGCATGCGGTCTATGCTTTTTGCTCTGCTGCTTACGTTGTTACTCCCAAGGGAAAGGAAACGCTGCGCAAGCTCTTTGAAGCAGGACCGGACATCAGATATCCCATCGACATTCTGTATCGGGACTGGATTGCTTCCGGCGCATTGAAAGCCAACATTACCGTGCCGTTTCTTGCCACGCCGAGACACATGAGCGCCTCGACGATCGCGTACGACGAGCTCGATCAATCGCAGCACTTGAGTGAACGCAGAGGCACACTGATGAGTGCAATTCGACGCCTCTTGTTTGCAGGCGATCCCGCCCTCGACGTGAGCGCAATCGAGCCGCTGCTGCTGTGCGAGTCGCGCGACTCATCGGAGTATCGATTCGCCATGCGTATTTACGAGTCTATGCGGTGGGATCTTCAATGATCCGCGCTTTATGATCAGGCGCAGCACGGCGGCGTGCTGCTGGGTCCATATGACGCCGCGCCCGATCCACTTCTTCAGTTCACCTTCACCGTCGGCCGCACGCGTTCGCGAAGCCATTGGCTCGCGGCGTACATCACCGCTCGCTTGACGCCCGTGAGGCCCATGATGTGCCGGCGATACAGATGCCGGTAGCACGAGGCCGCGAACCATCCGTCGATGAAAAGCGGCTGCCGCAGCAACTCGCTCATCAGCGCGCCCGCCGCCCCCGCGCGTCCGAACGAAATGAGCGTGCCCTGATCGCGATATGAGAAAAGGGGCACGGCGCGATCGTCGAGGCGGCGCGCGAGCGCATCGGCGAGATAGACGGCCTGCTGCCAGGCGGCCTGCGCGCGCGGCGGCACGAGCGCGTCTCCTTTCGATGCGGCGCACGCGGCGCAGTCGCCCATCGCATAGATGCCCGAACCGGGTTCGATCTGCAGCGTTCCATCGACGATGACCTGTCCGAGCCTGTTCAGCGGCAAACCTTCGAGCGTGCGCAACACGGGCGGCCCTTCCACGCCCGCGGCCCAGATCGTGATGTCGCTGGCGAGCGTTTCGCCATCCACGGTGGATACGGCATTCGCGTCCACCGCGCGCACCCGGCAGCCGAGCCGAACCTCGACGCCGAGTCCGGCGAGCACGTCCTGCGCGCGCGTCGAGATGCGCTCGGGCAGTGCGGGCAGCACGCGCGGCGCGCCTTCCAGCAGACGAATGCGGATATCGCTGGCCGGATCGAGCGACGCGAGGTGATAGTCGCGGAGCATTTCCGCCGATCCGCGCAGCGCAGCGGCCAGTTCGACGCCGGTCGCGCCACCGCCGATCACGGTCACGGAAACGGGCGATGCGACCGCGCCGGGCGTCGCTTGCCGTGCGTGACTCGAACGCAGCAGGCTCGACAACAGACGCCGCCTGAACGTTTCCGCCTGCTCCACCGTCTCTAGCGTCAATGCGTGTTGTTCGGCGCCGGGAATCGAGAAGAAGTTGGTCACGCTGCCGAGCGCGAGCACGAGCGAATCGAATGCGAGCGTTCTTTTCGGCAGGAGCGGACGTCCGTCGATATCGGTCGTCTCGTCGATGACGATTTCGCGGCGGCCACGATCGATGCTCGCGAGCGCGCCCTGCTCGAAGCGGAAGTGATTCCACTTCGCGTGCGCGGCGTAATCGATCTGATGACTCGACGCGTCGATCTGGCCGGAAGCGACTTCGTGCAGGAGCGGTTTCCAGAAGTGCGTCGGGAAACGGTCGATGAGGATCACTTCGGCGCGGCGACGCTTGCCGACGCCATTGCCGAGACGCGTCGCGAGCTCGAGCCCTGCGGCGCCGCCGCCCACGATAACGATGCGATGGGGCGAATCGACCTGGTGTTGCGCATAAGGATTCAACATCATGGATCTCCCGGAGTGCTGTTGGATGCTTGACGACCTCGTTGGAAAAAATATAAGGTCGCGGAAACATTTGCGCTATTTAGTATTTATCACCGACCCATAAGTTTTTACTAATGTTAAAGACGACGACCTTCCGGCAATTGCGCACGCTGCAGACCGTTGCGCGTGTGGGCAGCATCTCGGGCGCCGCCGACGAACTGCATCTCACGCAGCCCGCGGTATCGCTGCAAATTTCGCTGCTGGGCGAGGCGGCGGGCACGCCGCTTTTGCGCAGAGCGGGGCGCGAGGTGCAACTCACTGCCGCGGGCGAGGTGATGGCGCGTTATGCGAACGAGATTCTGAGTCTGTGGAACGAGGCGGGCGAGGAAGTGGCGGCGCTGCGCGGCGAGCTGGGCGGCACGTTGCGCATCGGCGCGATCACGACGGCGGAGTATCTCGTGCCGCCTTTGCTCGTGCGCTTCACGAAAGAACGGCCCGGCGTGAAGCTGCAGTTCCGCATCGGTAATCGCGATGACATCGTGCGCATGCTCGCGACGAATGAAATCGATCTTGCGATCATGGGACGGCAACCGCGCGAATTGCGCACGAACGCCGCGGCATTCGCGAAGCATCCGATGGCGTTCGTCGCCGCGCCGTCGCATCCGCTGATGCATGCGAAGCGCCTGAGCCTGCCCGATCTCGAATCGGCGAATCTGCTCGTCAGGGAGCGCGGCTCGGGCACGCGCGTCGCGATCGAAGGGCTTTTCAAGGAGGCGGGACTGAAGCTGCATGCCGCATCGGAGCTATCGAGCAACGAGGCGATCAAGCAGCTCGTCGAAGCGGGACTGGGCGTCGCGTTTCTTTCGCTGCACGCGTGCGCGCTGGAGATGCAGGCGGGCTTGCTCGCGACGCTTCCGGTGCCATCGACGCCGATCGAGCGCGCGTGGCATGTGGTGCATATGTCGGAGCGACGTCTGCCTCAGGTCGCCAATGCGTTCAGGGAATTTTTGATGCAGTCGGGAGCGGCGGTGGCGGGGTTGACGGCGCCGCCGGAGATGCATAAGGCGCGTTCGGGACGGAAGAAGATGGAAGTCGGCGATGCGACTGGTGTTCGTCGGAAGGTCTGATTGGCAGCACGTGGCGCGAGCCATCGAAGATCGAAGCGCGCCTTCTATTCGACACGCAGATGACCTGCGCGACGCGCGCCCGCTGAAATTGAGGATCCGCCTACCGATACTCGTCAATCTCGATGGTGCCGCCCAACGACTCCATTATGGTGCGGATATCGTCGGGCACGTCGGGCACGCGGTCCCCTGCCTCGTTCACCCAATAGCAAAAAAAGCGCATCTTTGCTCCGACACTTTCGATATGCGCTTTAAGGTCCGATCGCGGCAGTTCCAGCACCCGCACAAGATAACGCAGATGAGGCGCCAACTGATCGCTTCGAACCGCCTTTTCGCTGTCAATACCCCACACCCCTGTCCGCCGTGCGAAGGTGCGGCCTTGTCCTGTCCAGTCCTTAAGCGGCTCCCCCTTCGTTACGGCCACATCCGGCTGTACGCCGAAGTACTGTGTCCACCAGTCCGGCGTGACGCGATCGCCTGTTATCGTGAAACTCGCAGACGCAAGTGCGTGACTAGTCATTGTCGCCCCCGGTTAATTGCCGTAGTCGTGCAAGTTGTCGATGTGTTCGCCATCGAGCGACACGTCGCCGTTCTTTTCGAATTCAAGGTCATCCTTTGGCCCGACGCCGTTGACTCTCTTGAATCTGTGAATCATTTCGCGGAACGTAGAGCTGTCATAGCCCAGCATTTTCGCCGCGTATCGCTCATTCGTTGTCCCCGCCAGTTCTTCTAAATCACCATCCGGTATATCGGGCTGATAGTCGAACGTCTGCGCATCATCAAGCAATGAGCCGCCCTGGTCCGAGTCGCCACCGACATCGGGTAGCAGGTCGCCGGGCTTGGCGAGCCAAGCCGCCATGCAATCGTCCGCGAAAAGTCGTGGTTGAAGCGGGCGGTCATAGTATGAGCCTGTGCGTGCTATGCGCGGTGCGTTCTTGAAGAGTTGCGACGGGGTGAAAGTGGCTGCGCGCGGCTTGGGCGCATCGCCGTCGCGTCCGCCACGCAGTCCGTTGTTTGGCGGGTCCGGAATCGTCACCACTTCGCCTAGTTCGAAGGCGCGTTGCACTTTCCGGCGCACTTTTGAGGGGTCGGCCTCGTCAATGTTCAGAAGTTCTTTCAGCTTCGACATGAACGCCTTATCGCGCATCCATTCGAACGAGCCAGCGAGAAACGCTTGCCCGCTTTTTTCGGCGCGGTGCTCCTCGGCCCCGCTGGTGAAATGAACGTCGCGCCGCCTACGCAGTGTCAGTGACCGGTTCGCCAGCCGAATTTCTTGGATCAACTTCTGCCTCTCTTTCTGTTTAAGAGGGAGGGTATTGATAGCATGGCTAATCGATCCAGCTTTCACTCCTGCACACAAAGACACATTAATCGAAGCGAAACCTGATAGAACGGGCGCGGCTATTGGCGCAAACGGTTGAAATCCAAACCAGATAACGCGAATATTAATGTTTTCAGTACTTCTTATAAACTATCTGAAATTAAATAGTGTCAAAGATAGTCGCTAGTTGCGTTGATCCAACGTTCAGGTCCCCGCCCAGCAGTGCAATTTACAATCCCTTTTCTATATGTAACCATCCGCTGAAAATGAGAATGATGGTGGTTGCTGATGAGAGGCGACAATCCTGAGGCGTATAAATGTTCAGTATGTCCGTCTCGTCTGCTGCCGTGAGCGGAATTTGAGTGCGCGTGCAGATAATGCATAGTTATGCGAACAGAATCGCATGCGTTAGAAGAAGCCAATGAGACAACTCGTCGGCTCATAAAAAAACATCCAAGGTACTCCCGATGCGTTACTTTCGTTACTCGATCCTCTTCACTCTCGTTTGCGTGATCTCAGGCTTCCTATGGGGCGAGTCATCGACGGGCAATGGTATTGCAGCCGTCGCGCTGGTGTTGTTGCTGGGCGTGATGGAGATCAGCCTGTCGTTCGACAACGCAGTGGTCAACGCAGCGATCCTGAAGGATATGGACCCGAAGTGGCGCCAGCTTTTTCTGACCGTCGGCATTCTCGTTGCGGTGTTCGGCATGCGCCTGTTGTTCCCGATTCTCGTCGTCGCCGTTGCAACCGGTCAGGGCTTGCTCAGCGTCGCGCAAATGGCGCTGCAAGCGCCCGACCAATACTCCGCCTATCTCGCGGGCGCTCACACTGGCATCGCGGCGTTCGGCGGCATCTTTCTGTTCCTGGTCTTCGCGTCGTTTCTTTTCGATGACGAGAAAGAACTTCACTGGCTCGGCGCGATGGAAGCGAAGCTCGCTGGTCTTGGCAAGCTCGGGTCCACGGGCACCATCTGCGCGCTCGCTATCCTTCTGCTGATCCAGGCGCTCTTTCCCCTCGACACGCCGTCGCGCATCTCCGTCATGGTCGGCGGCGTCGGCGGCATCTTTCTGTATGCGCTCGTCGATAGCCTTGGTGTCTTCTTCGAAGACGACGAGCAGGCCGACGCCGCAGGCCGCGTCGCGAAGCGTTCGGGCGTCATGGGCTTCCTCTACCTCGAAGTGCTCGATGCATCGTTCTCGTTCGACGGTGTGATCGGCGCATTCGCCATCACCCGCGATGTGGTGATCATCATGCTCGGCCTCGCGGTCGGCGCCATGTTCGTGCGTTCGCTGACCGTCTATCTGGTCGAGAAAGGCACGCTCGATGAATACGTGTTCCTCGAGCATGGCGCGCACTACGCGATCGGCGCGCTCGCTCTCATCATGCTCGGCAGCATCGTCTGGCACGTCAGCGAAGTGGTGACCGGTTTCATTGGCGTGGCGTTCATCGCGGCGGCCATGACGTCGTCGCTGATTCACCGTAAGAACAATTCACGTCCGAACGCCGAAGCGAACTGACGCGCTCATCCTTCAACCTCCTCGTTATTGTCGCAAGGCAGAGTCATGGCAGTTTCTTTATCCAAAGGCGGCAACATCTCGTTGTCGAAGTCCGCGCCTTCGCTGTCGCGCATTCTCGTCGGTCTTGGCTGGCAAGCCCGCGTCACGGACGGCGATGACTACGATCTCGACGCCAGCGCATTCATGGTCGCCGAAAGCGGCAAAGTGCGCGGCGATGAGGACTTCATCTTCTACAACCAGCTGAGCTCGCGTTGCGGGTCCGTGGAACATACCGGCGACAACCGCACCGGCGCGGGCGCGGGCGACGACGAAGCGCTGCAGATCGACCTCACGCTCGTCCCGAATCACGTGAAGCGCGTCGTCGTGTGCGTGACCATCGACGACGCCGAAGCGCGCCGTCAGAACTTCGGCCAGGTGTCGGGCGCATTCATGCGCATCGTGAATCTCGATAACGACGTCGAAATCGCCCGGTTCGATCTGTCGGAAGACTACAGCACCGAAACGGCGATGATCTTCGGCGAAGTGTATCGCCACAACGACGAATGGAAATTCAAGGCCGTCGGCCAAGGCTACGCGGGCGGTCTCGAAGCGCTGTGCGGGCAGTTCGGCGTCCAGGTCGCGTAATCGCAATAGCCGGCGAAAAATCAAAGAATACGAGGAAGATATGAGAAGACTCCCTGTCTATCTGCTGCTGGACACGTCCGGTTCCATGAGCGGCGAGCCCATCGAGGCCCTCAAGAACGGCGTGCAGATTCTGGTCTCGACGCTGCGCCAGGATCCGTACGCGCTCGAAACGGCGCATCTTTCGGTGATCACGTTCGATAGCTCGGCGCGCCAGGCCGTACCCCTGACCGAGTTGTCCGCTTTCCAGACGCCGAATCTCGCGGCAAGCGGCACGACCGCGCTGGGCGACGCGCTCGCGTTACTGGCCGCCCGTATCGACGCGGAAGTGAACAAGACCACCGCCGAAATCAAGGGCGACTGGAAGCCGCTCGTCTTCATCATGACCGACGGCGTCCCGACCGATGACTGGGCGCGCGGCCTGCAAAAGCTGCGCAAGGTTCGCACGGGCGCGATCGTCGCGTGCGCGGCGGGTCAGGGCGCGGACACAGCTGTCCTCAAGCAAATCACCGAAGTCGTCGTCGCACTGGACACGGCGGATTCGAGCACGATCAAGGCGTTCTTCAAGTGGGTGTCGGCGTCGGTGTCGACGGGAAGCCAGAAGGTCGACCAGCAGAAGGAAGTCAGCGGTCTCGGCGATCTCCCGCCGCCGCCGCCGGAAGTCAACGTGGTGCTGTAACGGGATCATCAAATGGCAGTCACTCTAAAGAAAGGCCAGGGCGTCAGCCTGAAGAAGAACGAATACGATCTGTCGATGGTCACCATCGGGCTCGGCTGGGATATCAACGATAGCAACACCGGCATTCTCGCCAGTCTGTTCGGGAAGAAGGCGGAGGAATACGACCTCGATGTCGTCGCATTCCTTTGCCAGAAAGACGGCAAGGTCCATCATCTGGGCGAACTGAAGGAAGGCCGCCCGACACTCGTCGGCGGGGATGTGGTGTTTTTCAACAGCCTGCATCACAGGACGGGCACCATCTGGCTGACCGGCGACAATCGCACGGGTTCGGGCAATGGCGACGACGAGCAGATCATCGTCAAGCTGAACGATCTGCCCGACGTGTACGAAAAGATCGTCTTCGTCGTTCAGATCTATGAAGGCGCGAAGCGCGAGCAGAGCTTCGACAAGGTGCGTAACGCGTATATCCGCGCGGAAGACGGCAAGAGCAAGGAAATGGTGCGCTTCGACCTGTCGGGCGGCGCGGCTTTCAGCGACTGCCGCTCCATGCTGTTCGCAGAACTCAAACGCGAGACGAACGGCTGGAAGTTCGATGCGATCGGCAGCCCCGATCAGTCCGACACGTTCGTGACCTGGCTGAAGAAGTATCTCTGAGCGTAACCGGCGAGCGACATCATGAGCAGGCGGCTTCCTGTCTACATACTTCTCGACACGTCCGGTTCCATGCGCGGCGAGCCCATTCTCTCGGTGAATGTTGGCATGCAGGCGATGATCGGCGCGCTTCGGCAAGATCCCTTCGCGCTGGAGAGCGTTCACGTCTCCATCATCACCTTCGACATCGAGGCTCGCGAGTATCTGCCGCTAACGCCGCTGGATCAGGTGAGCCTCGGCGAAATCACGGCTCCCGACGCTGGTGCCACGTTCATGGGCGCAGCGCTCGAATTGCTGATCGAACGTGTCGATCGCGATGTGAAGAGGACGACCGCCGCGAGCAAGGGTGACTGGAGGCCGCTGCTCTTCGTCATGACCGATGGCAGTCCGTCGGACCTCCACGCGTTCCGTCAGGCCGTTCCGGTGATCAAGTCGCGCAACTTCGGTTCGATCATCGCGTGCGCGGCGGGGCCCAAGGCGAAACAGGACGTGCTGCGAGAACTGACCGATCGCGTCGTCCTGCTCGACACGATGGACGCGTCCGCGTTTTCCGCTTTCTTCCAGTGGGTGTCGGCATCGGTCTCGGCGGGTTCGAGCAGCGCTGGAATGTCCGGTCAGGTATCGCTTCCACCGCCGCCGCCCGAAGTTCAACTCGTTCTCTGATCGCAGCCACGGATCGTCCGATGCCGCTCGCGACTGCGAGTCGTGGCGCGTCGGCCGTCCGTGATTCGCCATTGAAAACACCCTTATATTCAGGAGAGCTTCGATGCGCCGATTGCCCGTGTTCTTCGTTCTGGATTGTTCGGAATCCATGGCGGGGGACAAGATCGCAAAAATGGAGTCCGGCCTGCAATCCATCGTGCGGAACCTGCGGACCGATCCGCACGCGCTTGAAACCGTGTATGTCTCGGTGCTTGCCTTCGCCGGCGTGGCGAAGACCATCGTGCCGCTCGTCGAAGTGGTGTCGTTCTATCCGCCGAAGCTTCCGCTGGGCGGCGGCACGGCGCTGGGCGCGGCCCTGACGGCGCTCATGGACGAGATGGACCGTTCGGTGGTGCGCACGACCGCCGACAGGAAAGGCGATTGGAAACCGATCGTCTATCTCTTCACCGACGGCCGTCCCACCGACCGGTTCCGGGCCGCGATCTCGCGCTGGAACGCCGACTATGCGCACCGCGCGACGCTGATCGCGGTGGGCATCGGCGCGAACGCGGACTTGTCGGTGCTCAGGGAACTGACCGAGCACGTGCTGCTATTCGATGACGCGCAAGTGGAAGCCTTCTCGAAGTTCGTGAAATGGGTCTCGTCGTCGGTGATGGCGCACAGCAAGAGTGCTGGCGATGGCGTGCAGTCCGACGCCGTGCCCATCCTGGACGAAAAGATTCTGCAGATCGTGAAAGAGGCCGTGCCCGCCGCCGACGATGCGTGCGTGACGCTGGTCGGGCGTTGCCAGAAGAGTCGAGCGCCGTATCTGATCAAGTACGACCGGGAATCGGGCGCCGTGAACACGCGTGACTTTGCGTTCGACGTGTCGGGATATCGGCTGAGCGGCTGCTATCCGATCGGCGAGGACTACTTCCAGTGGTCCGGCACGGAAGGCGCCGAAGCCAAAGTCAACACTTCCATGCTGTACGGATCGCCGAGCTGTCCGCATTGCGGCAATGCGACGGCCTTCGCGGCATGCGCGTGCAGCAAATTGCTGTGCATCGGCGGGCCGGGTGAGGCGCGCTGTCCGTGGTGCGCGAAAAATGTCGTGTTCGGGTATGCGTCGTCTGAAGACGATGGCGGTTTCGATGTGTTGCGTGGACAGGGGTGAGCAGATGAGCATAGAAACAGCAGGGCTGAGCGTGGCTGAACTGAGAGCCAGCTATGGACCCGTTCTGCAAGGTCTGGTCGAGGGGCTTTTCAGCAGCGACAGCAAGCACCAGATCTTTCAGCTAACTGGACTTCAGGACGGCGAGCTCGAGCGGTTCGCCGGATCGGATGACGTGTTCGAACTCTTGCGTAAGTTCGTCGGGGATCTGCGTGAATTGATCAAGAGGTCTTATCCCGATGCCGTGACTGCGCGTCCGCAAAACATCATGGTCGGGCCGCGGCAGAGCCTCGTAGTGCAACAGACGACGACGGCATCTTCTGTGGCACTCCGCATGGGTCTTGCAGTGACGCAATCCACTGCTTCTGAGGCAGCTTCGCCTGTCTTCGATTCGAACGACCTCGTGCAGATCGGCCCGTCGTCGCCGATGCCTGCCGAACTGCCGCAGAGACAGACACAGACCGACCAGACCGCCGAAGTCACGACTGCTTCCCCGCTCGGCGAACAGCGTCCGGTCGAATCGCTTGTCGCTCGCGCGGACGACAGCGCGGCCAGCGATGCGTCCTTCGCGACGAACGCGCCGGTACTGCCGATCTATCGTGCTGCATCCACACCCACTTCCGCCTCGCAGCCAACCTTCTTCTTGCCCAACTGCAAAGTCGGCACGGAGTACGCGGCGTGCATCAAGGGCAGAGACGCATGGGGACGGGAGCTGGAAATTGTCGATCTCAGGTTACCCGAGAACTTCGGGCTCAGCTTCGACCCGGCGACGCAGATGGCCAGTGGCGTACCCACGCTGTCCGGCGAGTACGTGCTGAACTTGCAATGGCGTTTCCCGGGATTCCCCGACGTACGGTCCGGGGAATGCCGGCTGACGTCGAATCCCGATCCACGCTCGCTGTGGAAAGTGACGGAGCCGGATAGCTCGCTGCCGTATCGGAAAAAGCATCTGGATCATCAACTGATCCGCGCGGGTTCCTTCCATATAGCCGCGGCGAGCCGGCGAGGCCGCTCGCACGAACACGGCGGCACCTTCCGCGACGACGATTTCTACGTCGCGACGACGCAGGACAACGGCTGGGCCGTGCTCATTGTCGCTGACGGCGCAGGCAGCGCCGAGTTTTCGCGCGAAGGATCGCGCATTGCCGTTGAAACCGCTGGCCGCTTTCTGGCCGACGGCC
This sequence comes from Caballeronia sp. S22, assembly GCF_964261745.1. Lineage (NCBI taxonomy): Bacteria > Pseudomonadati > Pseudomonadota > Betaproteobacteria > Burkholderiales > Burkholderiaceae > Caballeronia > Caballeronia sp. S22. The sequence goes on from NZ_OZ180037.1 coordinate 596,041, forward strand.
TCGATGGCGAGTTCGGTACGAAGGTCGGTACGCTCGTCGACGGCTGGGACGCTGACCCTGCCAACGCCGACACGATCGGCGAAGAGTTCCACTACAGCTTCCATCGCATGGCGTTGCGGGCGGTGGAGGCTATCGAGAACGAAGCGGACGCGCGCGGCGCGCCGGTCCGGAGTTTCGCGACCACGCTCCTCGCGGCAGCTATCAGGCGCGACGGCGACAACACGTTCCTGGCCACCTTCTGGATAGGCGATGGCGCCATCGTCACTTACGCGCCGCCGCCGGGTACCGTCAAGCCGATGGGGACGCCGGATGGCGGTGAATTCGCCGGGCAGACGCGCTTCCTCGAACGCGCGACGCTGGCGGATGGATTCGCCAAGCGGGTGAGCATCGGACGTCACCAGAACATATCGTCGGTCATCTTGTTGACGGATGGTGTGTCGGACCCGTACTTCGAAACCGACAACGGACTTGCCGATCCTTCGAAATGGAACGCGCTATGGAGCGAACTCTCGCCTCTGCTGAGCGAGGAAGATCCGTCCAGGGCGCTGGCCGAATGGCTGCACTTCTTCAAACAGGGACATCACGACGATCGAACGATCGCCATGCTGTGGTGAAACGCGCGAGGGTGCCCGTATCGCCTTGGATGCCGCGCCGCGGCGGCCGGCGCGCTGAGAAAACATTGTGGGGATGGGAATGAGCAAGGTCGTCAAATGCAAGACGCTTGACGGAAAGGACGTGGAGTTCGTCGACAAGATCATCGGCTCGGGCGCTATCAAGGACGTCTACTTTTCGCCGGATAAGTCGTACGTAGTCGCTTTTTATCGCGGAAAGCAGGACGCGCAGGCGAAGGACCGTCTGCAGATGATTGCCAGCAAGTATCGTGAAGGCATCGTCAACAATGTCGGCGGCGAGTACTGGAAGAACCTGCTCTGCTGGCCGACGTCAGTGCTGGAATACGACGGAAGACTGGGCATAGTTGTTCCAGCCTATGACAAGGAGTTTTACTTCGAACACGGTTCAAAGAACGACGACACGCTTGCCATAAAGGGCAAGGAAAAGGAAGGGAAGTGGTTTGCGGCGGCGAATCTGAGGAACCGCTTTGTCGATCCACGGGAACTCGGTGACTGGCTGACACACCTCAAAATGTGTGTGCTGATGGCGCGGGCGATACGTCGGCTTCACATGGCGGGCCTTGCACATTCCGACCTTTCTTATAAGAACGTCCTCGTCAATCCCACGCGAGGCAGTGCATGCGTGATCGACGTCGATGGTCTCGTCGTGCCCGGAAAATATCCACCCGACGTCGTAGGCACGCCGGACTTCATCGCGCCTGAAGTCGTCAAGACCACGCACCTCGCGAAAGACGATCCGAAACGCAGCCTGCCACGACGCGAGACGGACCAGCACGCGCTCGCCGTATTGATCTATATGTACCTGCTATACCGTCATCCGCTACGTGGCGGCAAAGTGCATGACATGCAGGATGAACAGCGCGACGAGTCGCTCACAATGGGCGAACGCGCGTTGTTCGTGGAACATCCGACCGATGCGAGCAACCGCATTCGGGTGAAGAACGTGAGGCCCACCGAGTTGCCCTGGGCCGATACCGAGAAGCTTCCCTACACGATCACCGGACCTTATCTCGCGAATTGCTTCAAGGCCGCCTTCGTGGATGGCCTCCACGATCCGTCGAAGCGTCCATCCGCGGGCGACTGGGAAGGCGCACTGGTCAAGACCGTCGATCTGATTCAGCCATGTCAGAACGCCGCTTGCGAACAGAAGTGGTACGTCTTCGACAATTCGACGAAGCCGAAATGCCCCTTCTGCAACACGCCTTTCAAGGGCAAGCTGCCGATTCTGAACCTGTACTCGTCGCGAAAGGAAGGCAATTATCGTCCGGACAATCATCGTCTGATGGTCTGGACCAACCAATCGCTGTTCCTCTGGCACGCTAACAGTCTCATCGTGCCGAACGAACGCTTGAGCGACGATCAGAAGCCGCGCGTGGGTTACTTCGTGTTCCATCGGGACAAGTGGTGGCTCGTTAACGAACGGCTGCCCGGTCTTCGAGACGTGAGTGCCGAAGCCGATGTCCCGATCGGCGCAAAGCTCGAGATCAAGGATGGCCAGCAGATCCTTCTTGCTCGAGGCGATGGCGGCCGGCTTGCCGTCGTTCAGATGGTCGAAGCCTGATGACGATGCAGACCCTCGCGCTGTTCGACTTCGACGGCACCATCACCACCCGGGACACGTTCGCGCCATACCTGTTCAAGGCGTTCGGGAAGCGCCGCGTGAACCTCGCGTTCGCTTCGCTCGCCGTGCAGGCGCTTCAGGTCTGCTCGGGACTGTCGACGAGAGACTGGTTCAAGGAGCGCCTGCTCGCCCGTCTTTTCACCGGAGCCGATCGGGCGCGCCTCGAATCGGCCGGACGCGACCATGCAATCGAAGTAACGAAGTGGTATCGGCCGGGCGCGCTGGAGCGAATTCGCTGGCATCGGGAGCGCGGGCATCGGCTCATCATGGTCAGCGCATCGCTCGATCTTTATCTGGAGCACATCGCAGAGGGGCTCGGTTTCGATGATCTGCTCTGCACGCAAATCGAATGCGACGGCGCGCGGGCGACCGGGCGCATGAAAGGCCTGAATTGCCGCGCGGTCGAGAAGGTGAATCGCGTCGAAGCGTTACTCGGCAAGCCGCTCGAAGATTTCGAAGTCTATGCATACGGCGACAGCGCAGGCGATGCCGAGATGTTGCAGCAGGCGAGGCATCGGTTCTACAAGCCCTTCCGCAACTAGGCAGGCAGTTGCGTTTTATCCGCGGCGGACGATGATCAAAGCGTGTCGCTCGCGGGCAAACCAATTCAAAGAACAGGCGGAGACGCCAATTCGAGGGAGAAGTGAGATGAGTATGATGAGTTGCGTTGGCTGCGGGAAGCAGCTTCACCAGACCGCGCCGAGCTGTCCCAATTGCGGCGCGCCGCAGTTATCGACGCAGGTCGTCAAGGACGTATCATTCGAGAAGGGCGGCTATGGCTGGTTTCTCGCGGCTCTCAAGAAATACGCGGTGTTCGGCGGTCGCGCGCGACGCAAAGAGTATTGGTTCTTCGCGTTGTTCGTGGGCATCTTCACGTTCGTCGTCGTGTTCATCGAAGAGCTGCTGGCTCTGGGCGACGCGCCGGGCACGCTTCTCAACTTCGCCCTTTTTCTTCCCAGTATCGCAGTAGGCGTGCGGCGGCTGCACGATACGGGGCGCAGCGGCTGGTGGCTGCTTCTGCCTATCGTGAACCTCTTTTTTCTGGTGCAAGACGGCCAGAAGGGCAGCAACAACTACGGTCAGGACCCGAAGCGGGGCTGAGCCTTCTGGCGGCGGCTCTGGGGAAGAAACGCCCGGATGGCGTTATCCGGCTGGCGTGACAAGCAAAGACAGTCCGCCGCCATCGAAAAGCTTCTGAGCCTGGCCGGTCGGCCTGGCGTTTCCGGAATATGATTTGGTGCCCAGGGCGGGACTCGAACCCGCACGCCTCGCGGCGCTACCCCCTCAAGATAGTGCGTCTACCAATTCCGCCACCTGGGCAAAGGGGACCGAATTGTAGCGGGAAAATCAAAAATTGCGAAGTGCCTTTTCATCCCGGCACCACTACTACAATAACCACCAGAGCAAGCGTCACGTCCGATTCGCCTGAATAATCCTCTCGCTTCGCCCACATCGGGAGCGTCCATGTTCGGCAACACCTTGCATATCGAAGTCGGACCAGACTGGGAAGTGCACGTCGCCACCGAGAGCTGGCTCGTCGCGACACTGCTGGTGGCCGCGCTGCTGCTGGCGATTCTGCTGGCGAGCGTGATCTGCTACTACGTCACGCGCTCGATCATGCTTCTGATCGTCAGCCGGCTCGCACGCAAGGAAGGGCGCAAGTGGCTGGTCGCAGCGGAGCGTCATCGGGTGTTTCACCGGCTCGCGCCGCTCGTGCCCGCGGCGATCGTCTATGCATCGGCGCCGTTGCTCTCCGGTCTCACGTTCCCGATCATCCCCGCGCTCGGGCGGCCACTGGCCATCCTTGCAGCCTGCTACATGGTCTACACGCTCGTGCGCGCGGCGCTCGCGTTGCGCGACAGCATCGACGAGCGCTACAGCCATTTCCCCTCCGCGAGCGAGCGGCCGATCAAGAGCTTTCTGCAAATCGCGACCATCGTCGTGTATCTAGTCGCGCTGATCGCGGTGGTGTCGCTGGTGCTAGAGCGCTCGCCGCTCTATCTGCTCACCGGGCTTTCGGCTATCACCGCGCTGCTCATCATCATCTTCCGCGACTCGCTCCTCGGCTTCGTCGCCAGCATTCAGCTCGCGGCTTACGACATGCTGCGCGTGGGCGACTGGATCGAAGTGCCGGGATATGTCGCCGATGGCATCGTGGTCGATATCGCGTTGAACACGATCAAGGTGCGCAACTTCGACAACACGATCGTCATGCTGCCGAGCCAGCTGCTTCTGACGAACAGCGTGAAGAACTGGCGCGGCATGATCGCGTCCGGCGCGCGACGTCTGCGCCACGCGATTCACTTCGACGCGGACACGATCCGCTTCCCCGACGATGCCTTGCTCGCGCGTCTGCGCGAAGCGATCGAGCGACCGCTCGCGTTGCCCGAAGGCGAGCGCCGCACGAACCTCGGTTTATACAGGCTCTATCTCAGCGGATATTTTCGCGAGCATCCGGCCGTGCGCCGCGACATGCCGCTCGTGATTCGACACGTGCAGTCGGCGATGCCGATCGTCGCGCTGGAGATCTGCGTGTTCATCGACGAGATACGTTGGGAGCGATACGAGAGTCTGCAGTCGGACATGCTCGATCACGCGTATGGCGTCGTGCCGCTGTTCGGCCTGCGCTGCTGGCAGCGCGATCGCGCGGCGCCGACGACCTCATGATGGCGACGGGACCGGCGACGCGGGCTCGACACGATGCTTCGGGACCGCCTTCAACGGAGCGAGCACGCGCCGCGCGTCGTCGAGTTCCTTCTTCATTTCGTCGATGAGCCATCGCGCCACCGCGCGCGTGCTCTCCGAAGGCGTCGACGAACGATATTCGAGCACGTAATTGCAGCCCGTTTCGATATAGCGATCCCACGCGGGAATCACCTTGCCCTCGTTGAGCGGCGCCGCGATCGCGAGCAGCCAGCCGAGCACGACGCCCTGGCCTAGCATCGCGCATTGCACGGCGAGTCCGGGGTCAGTGTGATGCACCGCTTCGCCGATGCCCTTGTCGGAGAGCCCCGTCGCCCGATGAAAATCCGCCCATGACAGCGTGGTCACGTCGAGATGAATGTAGGCGTGTCCTTCGGCGCTCCTCGGCGCATCGAGCAGGCCGGTCTCGGCAAGATAGTTCGGACTACAGACAGGAACGATGATCTCGGGACACAGCAAAAGCGGGTCCTTGTCCGAACCCGGACCATGCAGGCGTATGCCGACGTCCGCATCTTCGAGCGGTCCGTACAGGCGTCCTGCCATCACCTGCAAGCGCAGATTGATGCAAGGAAACGCACGGCGGAATTCGGCATAACGCGGCAGCAGCCACAGCGCGGCGAAACCGCTCGCGAGCGATAGCGTGACGATCTCGCCTTGCGCATGATCGCGCTTGAGTTCTTCGATGGTATCGCCGATCTGCCCGAAGCCGGAGGCGACGGCGTGCTGCAATGTTGCACCGCGATCGGTCAGGGTTAGCCCTAGCTTCGTGCGCTCGAAGAGTTTGAAACCGAGCGCGTCTTCAAGCCGCGCCACCATGCGGCTCACCGCCACGGGCGTCACGTTGAGTTCGCCGGCAGCCTTGGTGAAGCTCAACAGCCGCGCGGATGTTTCGAATACGAGCAGTGCCTGAAGCGAAGGAAGTCGCAGACTCATACAACACCATGTTATGGGGCATGCATCGATTTGTAATTTGACGGCGCATATTGACCTCCTTACCTTGAGTCCGACGTCACTTCATCTCGCAGGCCATGACTACTGCTTCGTCGGACCCGTTGCTTCAGCCGTTCACCCTCAAGCATCTCGTGCTCAGGAACCGTGTGATGAGCACGAGTCACGCAAGCCGTCTGACGCGCGACGAATTCCCGCAGGAGGTCTATCAACGGTATCACGAGGAAAAGGCGAAAGGGGGTATCGCGCTGACGATGTTCGGCGGGTCATCGAACGTCAGCATCGACAGTCCGAACACGTTCCAGCAGATCAACGTCGGAACCGATGCCGTGGTGCCGCATCTGCGGCGCTTTTCCGATCGCATCCATACGCACGGCGCGGCGCTGATGTGCCAGATCACGCATCTCGGGCGGCGCGGCGATGCATACACGGAGCCCTGGCTGCCGATGATCGCGCCATCGCCCGTGCGCGAAACGCTGCACCGCGCCATGCCGCAGGCGATTCATGACGCGGACATCAAACGCGTGATCCGCGACTTCGGCATCGCGGCGAAGCGCTGCCGCGATGGCGGGCTCGACGGCATCGAAACACATGCGGGCGGTCATCTCATCGGTCAGTTCATGGACCCGACCGTGAACCTGCGCACCGACAAATACGGCGGCTCGACGGCCAATCGCGTGCGCTTCGCGATCGAGGTGCACGAGGAGATTCGCAAGCGGGTGGGCGATGACTTCATCGTGGGCTTTCGCTTCGCGCTCGAAGACGGATGCAGCTTGGAGGAAGGGCTGGAGATGTCGCGCATTCTGCAGGGCACGGGTCTCTTCGATTTCTTCAACGTCACGTTCGGCCGCATGGACACGAAGATGTCGCTCGCGGTCAATTCCATGCCGGGGATGTTCGTGCCGTCCGCGCCGTGGCTGCCGAAAGCCGCCGCATTCAAGCGCGCGGTCGATCTGCCCGTGTTTCACGCAGCGAAGATCGCCGATCTCGCCACCGCGCGCTATGCGATCCGCGAAGGGCTGCTCGACATGGTCGGCATGACGCGCGCGCATATCGCGGAACCGCATCTCGTGAAGCTCGTCGAAGCGGGCAAGGAGGACGAGGCGCGGCCGTGCGTCGGCGCATCGTTCTGCCGCAATTTCCGCGCGACGTGCATCCATAATCCGGCGACATCGCGCGAGACGTATCTCACGCATGACCTGCCCGAAGCCGCGCACAAGAAGCGCGTGCTCATCGTCGGCGCGGGACCGGCGGGCCTCGAAGCCGCACGCGTCAGCGCGACGCGCGGCCATCATGTCACCGTGCTCGAAGCGAACTCGACGGCCGGCGGCCAGATGCTGCTGGCCGCGACCGGAAGCTGGCGGCGCGATCTCATCGGCATCGTCGACTGGCGCGTGTCGCAGCTCGAAAAACTCGGCGTCGATGTGCGCTACAACCACTATGCCGAGTTGAGCGATGTGCTCGATCATGGCGCGGATGTCGTCATCATCGCGACAGGCGGCCTGCCGAATCTCGATGCGTTGCCGGGCGGCGAGCTGTGCAAGTCGGTCTTCGATGCGCTCACTGAAACGCCGCCGCGCGCAGGCAGGGTGCTCGTGTACGACGGCACCGGCCGGCACAACGCGTATCTGTGTGCGGAGCGTTATGTCGATGCGGGCCTCGATGTATCGCTTGCGCTCATCGACAGCATGCCGGCGCAGGAAACCGGCGGACGCGGCGACGATCAGGTGTGGATGCGCAATATCGCGCGCTGGAACGTGCCCGTGCGCACGAACATTGAGCTGATCGAAGTGAGCGCGGCCGATAACGGCAAGCGCCGTGCCGTGTTCCGTCATCATCTGACGAACGATCTCGTGGAGATGGAAGCGGATCATGTCGTGGTCGAGCGCGGCATGCTCGCGGTCGATGATCTTTTCGAAGCGACGCGCATGTATTCCGTCAACGACGGCTACACCGATCTCGAAGCGTTCGCGACGGGCAAGCCGCAGCCCGAAGCGCAAGAGGGCGATGAAGGACAGTTCCGTCTTTACCGAATCGGCGACGCGAGCGCGTCGCGCGATATTCACACGGCCATCTACGACGCCTACAGGCTATGCCAGGCGCTGTGAAGGCCCGTGGCATCGTATTCGCCAAAACATCCGCCATAACGACATGACCGAGCGAGGCTGACCATGATATTGCCGAAGGAACTCGTAGTCGCCGATCCTGGCCGCCGCAAGGCGATGAAGACGCTGGCCGCCGCGGGCGCGGCAACGCTCATCCTGCCGGGCGCATCGACGCTCGCGTTCGCCGCGACGGAGCCTGCGCCGCAACGCGGCGGACGCATTCGCGTGGCGCTGGCGAACCAGTCGCTGATGGATTCGCTCGATCCCGCGAAGGGCACGCATACCGGCGACTATTCGCGCGCATACATGTTCTATAGCGGCCTCACCGAACTCGACGCCGACTTCAAGACGCAGAACGCGCTCGCGGAAAAGCTCGAATCCGACGACTTCGTGAAGTGGACCGTCACGCTTCGGCCCAACGTGCATTTCCACGACGGCAAGCCGTTCACCTCCGACGATGTCGTGTTCTCGCTGATGCGCCACAAGGACCCGGCGACGGCATCGAAGGCGAAGTCGATCGTGGATGGCATCAGCACCGTCAAGGCGGCCGGGCCGCTGAAGGTCGAGATCACGTTGAGCGAGCCGAACGTCGATCTTCCCGCGCTGCTCGCGATTCCGCATCTCGTGATCGTCGCCGCGAACACGACGGACTTCTCCAAAGGCAACGGCACCGGTCCGTTCACATGCAAGGAGTTCACGCCGGCGCAGCGCTGCATCGGCGCGCGCAATCCGAACTTCTGGAAGCCGGGGATTCCGTATCTCGACGAAGTGGAGATCATCGGCATCGGCGACGATGCGGCGCGCACCAATGCGCTGCTCGCGGGCGACGTGCAGCTCATCTCGCCGCTGCCCGCGCGCGATGTCGATCGCGTCAAGCAGACGGGCAAGGTGACCGTGCTCGAAAGTCCGTCGCAGCTCTATTCGGATCTCGCATTGCGGCAGGACATGCTGCCGACGAAGAGTTCGGACTTCAACGAGGGCATCAAGTATCTGCATGACCGGCAGCGCATCGTGAACGTGATGCTGCGCGGTCACGGCACGCTCGCCAACGATCATCCGGTGCCGGAGTGGCATCCGTACTTCATGAAGGGATTGCCGCAACGCACCTTCGATCCGGACAAGGCGCAGTTCCACTTCAAGAAGGCGGGCACGCCGGGCGCGCGCGCGGAGATCATCGCGCCGCCATCGGTCGAGACCGCGCTCGATTCCGCCATGATGGTCCAGCAGGCCGCTAAGCAGGCGGGCGTCGATATCAACGTGCGCCGCGTGCCCGCCGATGGCTACTGGACGACCTACTGGATGAAGTACCCGATGACCTACGGCTCGATCCTGCCGCGCCCGACGCTCGATCTGCTGTACACGCAGTTCTTCCGTTCGAATGCGAACTGGAACGAGTCGGGGTGGAAGAACGAACAGTTCGATCAGTTGCTGGTGCAGGCGCGCCGCGAGCGCGACGAAGCGAAGCGCAAGCAGATGTACGGCGACATGCAGGGCATCATCTACGAGAAGAACAGTCTCGTGATCCCCGCGTTCATCAACTTCATCGACGCGCAAAGCTCGAACCTACGCGGCTTGAAGGGCACGCCGTCGGGGCGCGTGATGGGTTATCGCTTCGCGGAATTCGCGTGGCTCGCGAAGGCGTGAACATCGGTTCCGCCGATGTGCACGCGCAAGCCGCTACCACACCGCCTGATTCGTCAGCGCGAACTGTGCGAGCGTTGCATCGGTGGATGGCGCACCGTTCTTCGCCATCTGCTCGATGGTATCGACGAGCGGCAGCCCGAGCCCTTCGAGCCACGACGAAAGCCCGTATCGCAAGGGCGTATCGATGCGCACGAACATGCCCGCGTTCAGCGCGAGCCAGTAGCTGATCAACGCCTTCGCGCGGCTCTGGTCCGGCGATTCCGGCGCGATCACCGGACCGATCACGTGTCCGTCGCCGAAACGCCGGAAGAGCGCGAAGCCGATCAGCTCGCCATCGCGATCGAGTGCGATGCCGCTCGCGACGTCGAGCAATTGCGGCAGCAGCGCCGTGCGATCGAGCCCGCTCGCGCGCGAGGCCAGTCCGGCGAGACGCGGCGTGTCCTTCGCGCCGATCGGACGCAGCCGCTCGCCCGGCGGCAGCGAAACCAGCGGCGGCTGGAACGCCGCGCCCTGATGCTGATGAATCGTGTCGATGCGCGTGAAGCCTTGTTCCTCGCACAGCGGCCTGCCTTCGTTCGATGCGTGAATCAGGAGCGTGCGTGCGCCGAGCGTCGCGATCAGCCGGTCGAGCAGCCCGCGCCCGATGCCCCGCCGCTGATGTTCCGGCGACACGATGAACATGCCGAGCGTCGCGGCATGCGCGCCGAACTGAAACGCAAGCGCCGTGCCGACGAGCGCGCCCGCCTGATCGACGGCGGCGAAGCCATTGCCGAGACGCGCCGCGAAGCGCCAGTCGTCCGCGCGATGCCGCCATTTGACGGACGCCGACAGCGCGTGCGCCGCGGGAAGGTCGTCGAGCGTGAAAGCCCGGTATTCGACCACATCGTTATTGCTCGAGTCGGGCACGCCGGCCTCCTGACCTTGAAGACATTTACCGTGACTTTGACACCGCGCAGCGCGCATGGCTAGGACGATCTTCCTGTCCCGCGCGGTGCATGGGGCCGTGCATGTGGTGCAACGCAAAACCGCGAGTTATCGCCGCAAGAACGCGCGTGCTGTGCTGAATCGGCAATTTTGTCGGCGAAATATGCCGGCGCTCCGGACCTACGATGAAGCCATGTCAACGCAGCATCACGGAGGAGGACTCACGCATATGGACCGGTTCGATCCTGCCAGCATCGTCATCAGGAGCGGGCATTTCATCGGCGGCGAATTGATCGATGCGGGCGCGTCGCGTATCGAGGTCGCGCGGCCATCGGATGGCGTCGTGTATGCATCGGTGCCCGTCGCCGATGAAGCGATGATCGACTACGCCGTGCAGAACGCCTACAGCGCGTTCAGGCAGAGCGACTGGGCGCGCCGCGCGCCGCGAGAACGTGCGCGGGTATTGCGCCGGTTCGCCGATCTCGTCGCCGCCGATGCCGCCAATCTCGCGCCGCTCGAAGCGCTCGGCTCGACGCGCCCGGTACGCGATGCGTACAACTGGGACGTGCCGTTCACCGCCGAAAGCATCCGCTTCTATGCGGAGTTCGCCGACAAGATCGGCGGCGATGTCGCGGCGACCGATCACCGGCATCTGGGCATGACGATCGCCGAGCCGTACGGCGTGATCGGCGCGATCGCACCGTGGAATTTTCCGCTCGTGATGGGCATATGGAAGACCGCGCCCGCGCTCGCGGCGGGCAACGCGGTGGTATTGAAGCCTTCGGAGATGACGCCGTTTTCCGCGCTGCGTCTCGCCGAACTGGCACTGGAAGCGGGCGTGCCGCCGGGCATCTTCAACGTCGTTCAGGGCGATGGCCGCACGACCGGCGATGCGCTCGTGCGTCATCCGCGCATCGGCAAGGTGACCTTCACCGGATCGACGCGCACCGGCGCCGCGATCATGGCGGCGTGCGCGGAATCCGGCACGAAGCCGGTCACGCTGGAGCTGGGCGGCAAGAGCCCGCAGATCGTGTTCGCCGATGCCCCGCGCATCGATGAAGTGGCGCGGCGCATCGCGGGTTCGATCACGGGCAATGCCGGACAGGTGTGCGTCGCGGGTTCGCGGCTGCTCGTGCAGCGCGCAATCGCCGGCGAACTGACCGATCGCATCGCGCAGGCCTTCGGCGAACTCAGGGCGGGCGCAACATGGGCAGCGGGCACGACCTTGCCGCCGATCATCTCCGAGCCGCAGGCGCAGCGCATCGATGCGATCGTTCAGCGCGGCATCGCGGGCGGCGCGAGCCTGCGTTGCGGCGGCAAGCGTGCGGATGCGGCGACGCCCGGCGCGTTCTATTCGCCGACCTTGCTGTGCGATGTCACGCAGGACAACGACGCCGTGCGCAGCGAAATCTTTGGCCCGGTGCTCACCGTGCAGTCTTTCGATACGGAAGAAGAAGCGCTCGAACTCGCCGCGCATCCGGAATACGGCCTCGCCGCGGGCGTACATACGGCGGATATCGGCCGGGCGCTGCGGATGGTGCGCGGCATCGAAGCGGGCACCGTATGGGTGAACCGCTATGGCCGCACGAGCGACTTCGTGCTGCCGACGGGCGGCTACAAGCGCTCGGGCATCGGCAAGGATCTCGGGCGGCAGGCTTATGAAGCGAATCTGCGCTTCAAGAGCGTGCTCATTGATACAGAAGGATAGGCGCACAGAACACGCACGATCGTGCGAAAACAACGCCGCATTTTCTGCTGCGGCGATGCCTCAAAACGCATGACTTGTATCGCCGCGAGGCACGCATTCGACGCGCTCAGTCATTTTTGCACTGTTTAAATTTTCCTCAACACATCGCTGTTGCTTGTTTTCACCACTGAACTCCCGGACGGGTTCATCACACGACAGGACTGACACCATGATCGATTTCGAGCCGAAGTACATCACGTTCGACTGCTACGGCACGCTGACGAAATTCCGCATGGCCGATATGGCCCGCGAGATGTACGCCGACCGTCTGCAGGGCGACGACCTCGAACAATTCGTCAAGTTCTTCGCGGGCTATCGCCGCGACGAAGTGCTCGGCGCGTGGAAGCCGTATCGCGACGTGATCGTCAATTCGGTGCGCCGCGCATGCGAGCGCATGAACGTCGAATTCAACGAAGCCGAAGCCGAAAAGTATTACCTCGCCGTGCCGACGTGGGGCCCGCATCCGGACGTGCCGGAAGGTCTTTCGCGCCTTGCCACGAAATACAAGCTCGTGATTCTGTCGAACGCATCGAACGATCAGATCCAGAGCAACGTCGACAAGCTGGGCGCGCCGTTCCATCGCGTGTTCACGGCGCAGCAGGCGCAGTCGTACAAGCCGCGCATGCAGGGCTTCGAATACATGTTCGACCAGTTGAACTGCAATCCGGAAGACGTGCTGCACGTGTCGTCGAGCCTGCGTTACGACCTGATGACCGCGCACGACATGGGCATCAAGCACAAGGCGTTCGTTAAGCGCGGCCATGAGCCGGGCACGCCGTACTACGAGTATTACGAAGTGGACACCATCGGCGATCTCGCCACGCAACTCGGTCTGTAAAACAAGCCACTTCACGCGAGCAATGCCGATGAAACTCGACTCCTACTGGCTCGACACCGCGCCCGCGATGATCTCGACGTGCGAAGGCCCGGCGGACGGCCAGGCCGATGTCGCCGTGATCGGCGGCGGGTTCACGGGTTTGTCGGCGGCGCTCGCGTTGGGCAAACGCGGCGCGAGCGTCGTCGTGCTCGATGCCGGGCGCATGGGCGGCGGCGCGTCGGGGCGTAACGGCGGCCAGTGCAATACGGGCGTCGCGCAGGACTATGCGGCGCTGCGCGCGCAACTCGGCGTCGAGCGCGCGCAAGGCTGTTATCGCGCGTATGCGGCGGCGGTGGATACCGTCGAGCGTCTGATCCGCGAAGAGAACATCGATTGCGACTATCTCGCTTCGGGCAAGCTCAAGCTCGCCGCGAAGCCGCATCATCTCGAACATATCGCGAAGACCGCCGAGCTGATCCGGCGTGAAGTCGATCCCGATATCGATCTGCTCGATCGCGAGCAGGTCCGCAACGAAGTGCAATCCGATGCCTTTCATGGCGGCTTGCTGCAACGCCATGGCGGGCAGATGCATATGGGCAAGTTCGCCGACGGACTTGCAAAAGCGGCAGTGAAGCAAGGCGCGCGTTTCTATGAGCACGCTGAAGTCAGCGCGATCACGAAGGAAGGTTCTGGATATCGCATCGATTCGAAGCGCGGCACGTTGCACGCGAAGCAGGTGCTGATCGCGACGGGCCCTTCTAAGCATGGCCCGTTCTCGTGGTATCGGCGCAGGCTCGCGCCTGTCGGCTCGTTCATCATCGTGACCGAGCCGTTGCCCGAGGATCGGCTGCAGGAACTGCTGCCGAACCGGCGCTCGTACACGACGAGCCGCCTGATGCACAACTATTTTCGCGTCACGCCCGATGCGCGTCTGCTGCTCGGCGGGCGCGCACGTTTCACCGCGTCCGAACGTCCATCGGATGCGAAGAGCGGGCGCATTCTGCAGGCGAATCTCGCGTCGATCTTCCCAAGCCTGGCCAATGTGGGCATCGACTATTGCTGGGGCGGTCTCGTCGATATCACAGCGGACCGTCTGCCGCGCGCGGGCCAGCACGACGGCATCTATTTCTCGATGGGCTACAGCGGCCACGGCACGCAGATGTCGACGCACATGGGCCAGATCATGGCCGACGTGATGAACGGCAACGCCGGAGCGAACCCGTGGCGCGATTTCGACTGGCCCGCGATTCCGGGCCATACGGGCAAGCCCTGGTTCTTGCCGCTCGTCGGCGCGTACTACTCGATCAAAGACGTGTTCTATTGAAGCATCGAAGCAAACACAGGCGGTCTACATCCAATAAGCAAGCCGCCGGACATTCACAGCCCCTATCGCGGAGAAGTTCATGAGCATCGACACATCGCCTGAAGCACTTGCCCATGCCGATGCCGGCAAACGGCTCGAAGAACTGACGCGCCGTGGCGCGTCGCGGCGCAACGTCCTTCGCGCGATGGCCGCGGGCGGGCTGCTGTCCATGACGGGCGCGGGGCTTCTCAGCGCGAGCGGCGCGGCTTTCGCGCAGGCCAAGCCGAAGCAGGGCGGACGCATCCGCGTGGCGACGCAGTCGTCGTCGGCCGCCGATACGCTCGATCCCGCCAAGGGCGCACTCGGCACCGACTACGCCCGCGCGTTCATGTTCTATAGCGGCCTGACCGAACTCGACAATCATCTCGGCGCGAAGATGGCGCTCGCCGAATCGCTCGAAACGAAAGACGCGACCGTGTGGGTCGTGAAGCTTCGCAGCGGCGTGCAGTTCCACGACGGCAAATCGCTCGCGCCGCAGGATGTCATCTATTCGCTGATGCGCCATAAGGATCCGGCGGTCGGCTCGAAGGCGAAGACGCTCGCCGATCAGTTCAAGGAGATCAAGGCGACCGGCCCGAACGAACTGACCATCACGCTGACGGGCGCGAACGCGGACCTGCCGGTGATTCTCGCGGACTCGCATTTCCTCATCATCAAGGACGGCACGACGGACTTCAAGACGGCCATCGGCACGGGCCCGTTCAAGGTGAAGGAGTTCGCGCCGGGCGTGCGTACCGTGGGCGTGCGCAACGAGAAGTACTGGAAGCCGGGCATGCCGCATCTGGATGAAGTGGAACTCATCGGCATCGCCGACGAGCCCGCGCGCGTGAACGCGCTCATGTCCGGCGACGTGCAGCTCATCAACGCGGTGAGCGCGCGTTCGACCGAGCGCATCAAGGGCACGCAGGGCTTCGCGGTGCTGGAAACGAAGACGGGCCAGTACACCGACCTCATCATGCGCGACGACGGCGGCATCACGGGCAACGCGGACTTCCGTCGCGGCATGACGTACCTGATGGACCGCGAGCAGATGCGCAAGACGATCTTCCGCGGCTATGGCGCGATCGGCAACGATCAGCCGATCGATCCGAGCAACAAGTACTACATGTCGGGACTGCCGCAACGCGCGTTCGATCCCGACAGGGCGAAGTTCCACTTCCAGAAGGCGAAGCTCGGCAACGCGCCGATTCAGCTGTACGCATCGCCGGCGGCGGAAGGCTCCGTCGAAATGGCCGTGCTGATGCAGCAGGTCGCACCTCAAGCCGGCATCAATCTGCAAGTAGTGCGCGTGCCGTCCGACGGCTATTGGTCGAACCACTGGATGAAGCATCCGCTCGGCTTCGGCAATATCAATGCGCGCCCGAGCGCGGACGTGATCTTCACGCAGTTCTTCAAGTCCGATGCCCCGTGGAACGAAGCGAACTGGAAGAGCACGCAGTTCGACCAGATGCTCGTCGCCGCGCGTGGCGAACCGGACGACGCGAAGCGCAAGAAGATCTACGGCGACATGCAGGAACTGGTGCATACGGACGGCGGCATCGGCATTCCGATGTTCCAGAGCTCGCTCGATGCGCACACCACGAAGCTCAAGGGTCTCGGCGGCATTCCGCTCGCGGGTCTGATGGGCTGGATGTTCGCGGAGAACGTGTGGCTCGAGGCATGAACATGATGTAACGCGGGACGCGCGCCGTCTTCGAAGTTGCGGCGCGCGAAGTCAACCCTTCAACGAGAGGCGATATCCGATGAAAGTTCATGCGCAACGACTCGTCGCCGCGCGCCTCGGCCTTGCGGTGCTCACGCTGTTCATCGTGTCGATGGTGGTGTTCGGCATCACCGGTCTGTTGCCGGGCGATGCCGCCCAGCAGGCGCTCGGTCAGGCGGCGACGCCCGAGCAGGTGACGGCGCTGCGGCATCAGTTCGGCCTCGATCAACCCGCGGTCACGCGCTATCTGCAATGGCTCGTGCATGTGGTGACAGGCAACTTCGGCACGTCGTTGTCGAATAACCTGCCGGTCAGCGAACTGATCGCGACGCGTCTGCCGAATTCGCTCGTGCTTGCCGGATTGACCGCTCTCGTGTCGGTGCCGCTCGCGCTCGTGATCGGCATTGCATCGGCGATGTATCGCGGATCGCTCGTCGATCGCGTGCTCAACGTGCTCACGCTCTCGACCGTCGCCGTGCCCGAGTTTCTCGTCGCGACCATCGCGGTGCTGATCTTCGCGGTGAAGCTGCGCTGGCTGCCCGCGCTGTCGTATCTGTCGGATGTATCGTCGTTCGGCGGGCTATTGCGCACCTATGCGATGCCGGTGATGACGCTCTGCTGCGTGATCGTCGCGCAGATGGCGCGCATGACGCGCGCGGCCGTGCTCGATCAACTGAACGCGTCGTATGTGGAAATGGCGTTGCTCAAGGGCGCAACGCCCATGCGTGTCGTTCTGCGGCATGTGTTGCCGAACACCATCGGACCCATCGCCAACGCGGTCGCGCTCTCGCTGTCGTATCTGTTCGGCGGCGTGGTGATCGTCGAATCGATCTTCAACTATCCCGGTCTCGCGAGCCTGATGGTCGATGCCGTCACCAATCGCGACATGCCGCTCGTGCAGGGCTGCGTGATGGTTTTCTGCGCGGCCTATCTCGCGCTCGTGCTCATTGCCGATCTGGCCCAGATCGTCTCCAACCCGAGGCTGCGTCAACGATGAACCGGAACGTCTCTTCTCACGCCACGACCATGCTATACGAGCAGCCTCCCGCCGACGCGCCGCAGGAAGAGGCGCCCGTCGTCGTCAAGCGCGGTGCGTTGAAGCGCCTCGTCGATCGCTTTTCCGTGCTGGGGCTGATCGGTCTCTTCATCGTCGTGTTCTGGCTCGCGGTCGCGTTCATCGGGCCCGTCATCGCGCCGTATAAAGGCGGCGCGTTCACCTCGACGGAAGTCTTCGGCTCGTACAGCCCGGCGCATCTGCTCGGCACCGACTATCTCGGCCGCGACATGCTGAGCCGCATTCTCTACGGCACGCAATACACGGTGGGCCTCGCGCTCGCATCGACGGTGGCGGCGAGCGTCATCGGCACGTTCTTCGGCCTCATTGCCGCCGTGTCGGGGCGCTGGGTCGATGAAGTGCTGAGCCGCCTCTTCGATGCGCTCATCTCGATCCCGAGCAAGATTCTCGCGCTCGTCGTGATCGCCGCGTTCGGCTCGTCCATCCCGATGCTGATGATGGTCGCCGCGCTCGCCTACATCCCCGGCGCGTTTCGCATTTCGCGCTCGCTCGCGGTGAACATCATGACGCTCGAATACGTGCAGGTGGCGAAGGCGCGCGGCGAGAAGCTTTTCTATATCGCGCGCGTGGAAGTGCTGCCCAACATGATTCATCCGATGCTCGCGGACTTCGGCCTGCGCTTCGTGTTCATCGTGCTGCTGCTCTCGGGCCTGAGCTTCCTCGGCCTCGGCGTGCAGCCGCCGAACGCGGACTGGGGCTCGCTCGTGCGCGAGAACATCGGCGGGCTTTCGGAAGGCGCGCCCGCGGTGCTGATGCCCGCGGTGGCGATCGCGACACTCACCGTCGGCGTGAATCTGCTCATCGACAGCTTGCGTCGTCATGGCGCGCGTTCGCATGGAGGCGCACAGTGACTACGAACATGATCGAAGTAAAAGGCTTGCGCGTGATTGCAGGCGTCTCCCCCGATCCGGTCGTCGAGATCGTGAAGGGTGTCGATTTCACGGTGAAGAAGGGCGAAGTGCTCGCGCTGATCGGCGAGTCGGGTTCGGGCAAGACGACCATCGCGCTCGCGCTGCTCGGCTATGCGCGCGGCGGTTGCGCGATCGCGGGCGGCTCGGTGAAAATCGGCGATACGGATGTCCTGTCGCTCGATGCCAGAGGCCGTCGCGCATTGCGTTCACGCACGGTCGCGTATGTCGCGCAGAGTGCATCGGCGGGCTTCAATCCGGCGCGCACGATCATGGATCAGGTCATCGAGCCCGCGCTGCTGCACAAGCTGATGACGCCCGCAGCCGCGCGTGAAAAAGCGGTCGGTCTTTTCCGGTCGCTGGCGTTGCCGAATCCCGAGACCATCGGCGATCGTTATCCGCATCAGGTGTCGGGCGGCCAGTTGCAGCGGCTCATGGCCGCGATGGCGCTGATCACCGATCCCGCCGTCGTCGTGTTCGATGAACCGACCACCGCGCTCGACGTGACCACGCAGATCGAAGTGCTCGCCGCATTCAAGGGCGTGGTGCGCGAACTGGGCACGACGGCCGTGTACGTGTCGCACGATCTCGCGGTCGTCGCGCAGATGGCCGACCGCATCGTCGTATTGAACGGCGGACGCGTGCGCGAGAACGGCACGACCGCGCAAGTGCTCGATGCGCCCGTCGACGAATACACGCGTCAACTGCTCGCCGCGACGCGCCGCCCCGAAGCGGAACTCACGATGCCCGACGAAGCGCGCGACGTCCCGCTGCTCGAAATACGCAACCTGAGCGCGGGCTATGGCCGCATCGATGCGCACGGCGTGCCCGCCGTGCGCGTGCTCGACGATGTGAGCCTGAAGATCGAGCGCGGTTGCACGCTCGGCGTGATCGGCGAATCGGGCTCGGGCAAGACGACGCTCGCGCGCGTGATCGCGGGACTCGTCGATCGCGCGCATGGCGAGGTGCTGCTCGACGGCAAGCCCTTGCCCGCGAAGTTGTCGGAGCGCACGGTGGAGCAGTATCGTCGCGTGCAGATCGTGTTTCAGAACGCCGATACCGCGCTGAACCCGAGCCGCACCATCGCCGATATCCTTGCGCGGCCGATGAATTTCTATCACGGCCTGCGCGGCGCGCCCGCGCAAAAGCGCATGCTCGAACTGCTCGATCTGGTGAAGCTGCCCGCGTCGATCGCGAAGCGTCAGCCAGGCGGCTTGTCGGGTGGACAGAAGCAGCGCGTGAATCTCGCGCGTGCGCTCGCCGCGAAACCCGAGCTCATTCTCTGCGATGAAGTGACGTCGGCGCTCGATACGGTCGTCGGCGCGGCGATCCTCGATCTGCTTGCCGAACTGCGCCGCGAGCTGAACGTGTCGTACATGTTCATCAGCCACGACATCTCGACGGTGCGCGCCATCTGCGACGAAGTCATCGTGCTCTACGCGGGCCAGTGCGTCGAAGCGGGCCAGCGCGATGCGCTTTCGCATCCGCCGTATCACCCTTATACGGGCCTGCTCGTCGATTCGGTGCCCGCGCTACGTCCCGGCTGGCTCGATTCGCGCCGCGCGATGGCGCTCGGTGCGTTGCCCGTGCTCGGTCCGGAAAGCGATGTGCGCGAGCTGTGCAGCTTCCGTTCGCGTTGCGCGGCGCGCATCGACGGCAAATGCAATGTGACGCCGCCTGCGCGGAAGACCTTGCCATCGGGCGCGGAGATTCTGTGCCATCACAGCGCCGACGACCTCGCGCGCATGCAGTCGATGGAAACGGTGACGGCATGAGCGGACGCTTCGTGAGAGTCGCGGAGAAAGAGCGCAGAACGTTCGAGATCGTCATCGATGGCCGGCGCGCGCTCGCAGCCGCCGGCGACACGCTGATGGTCGCGCTGCTCACCTCGCAGCAGGACTTGCGCGATTCCGAATTCGGCGATGGCCGCCGTGCGGGCTTCTGCGTGATGGGCGCATGCCAGGACTGCTGGGTGTGGACTGAAGATGGCGAACGCGTGCGCGCGTGCACGACGCCGGCGGTCGAAGGCATGTCGATCGTCACGCGTCTTTCGCAAGCTGGAGAGGGCGTATGGCCGCGACTGTGATCGTGATCGGCGCGGGGCCGGCAGGCGTGCGCGCGGCAGAGGCGCTGGTCGAAGCGGGCTTGCGTCCCGTGTTGATCGATGAAGGCAGGCGCGATGGCGGGCAGATTTATCGTCGTCAGCCGGAAGGATTCACGCGCACGTATGACGCCTTGTACGGAACCGAAGCAGAACGCGCGCGTGCGTTGCACGAGGCGTTCGATGCATTGCGCCCGAACATCGACTATGTGCCCGATACGCTCGTGTGGAACGTCGCGCCGAATTCGGTGCATATGGTGAGCGGCACGCGTCATCGCGAGCTTGGGTTCGATGCGCTCATCGTTTGCAGCGGCGCGACCGATCGTTTGATGCCCGTGCCCGGCTGGCATCACGCGGGAACGTATAGCCTCGGCGGCGCGCAGGTCGCGTTGAAATCGCAGGGCTGCGCGATCGGTTCGCGCGTCGTGATGATGGGCACGGGTCCGCTGCTGTATCTCGTCGCCGCGCAATACGTGAAGGCGGGCGCGACGGTGAGCGCGGTGCTCGATACATCCACGTTCGCGCAACGCTTGCGCGCATTGCCGCAACTGCTCGCGATTCCATCGACGCTGAAGAAGGGCATCGCGTTGATGAAGGTTCTCAAGGATGCGCGCGTGCCCGTTCATCGCGGCATCACACCGGTCGAGATTCGAGGCACACCGGAGCATGGCGTTCAAGGCGTGCGCGTCAAACTCGCCGATGGCGCGATGCTCGAAGTCGAATGCGAGGCCGTCGCGCTCGGCTATCACTTGCGCTCCGAAACGCAACTCGCCGATCTCGCGGGCTGTGAATTCCGTTTCGATCAAGCGTTGCAGCAGTGGCTTCCTGTCGCCGATGAAGACGGCCGCAGCAACGTAAAAGGCGTCTATCTCGCGGGCGACGGCGCGCGCGTGCGCGGCGCGGATGCGGCTGAACGCGCCGGGCGGCTCGCAGCGCTCGCGGCGATGAAAGACATCGGCATGATCTGCAACGAAGATGAGGCGAACACGTTGCGTAAGCAACTGAGCAGCTTCACGCGCTTCGCGGCTGGCTTGCGCACGGCGTTCCCGTGGCCCGCGCGATTCGCCGCCACGTTGCCGGATGAGACCATCGTGTGCCGATGCGAAGCGATCAGCGCAGGCGAACTCAGACGCGTCGTGAACGACATGGGCGCGAAGGAAGCGAATCGCGCGAAGGCTTTCTCGCGCGTCGGCATGGGCCGATGCCAGGGCCGCTTCTGCGCGCATGCGGGCGCGGAAGTCATCGCGGCAGAGGCACGCGTGCCGCTCGAAGCGGTCGGCCGTTTGCGCGGGCAGGCGCCCGTCAAACCGCTGCCGATGGCGCTCGCGCCGCATCAGGACATGGAGACGAGCGAATGACCGGGCGCGCCGATGTGATCGTGATCGGCGGCGGCATCGTCGGTACGTCGACCGCTTTCTTTTTACGCCGACGCAATCGTTCGGTGATTCTGCTCGAACGTGGTCTGACGGGACAGCAGGCGAGCGGCGTGAACTTCGGCGGCGTGCGCCGGCAGGGCCGCGCGCTCGAACAACTTGCGATGTCGAATCGTGCGCTCGAAACCTGGCGTCGTTCGCGCGAGTTGCTCGGCGAGGACGTCGAGTTCCTGCCATCGGGTCATACGCGGGTGTGCTATCACGCGCATGACGCGGAGTACTTCCATCGCTATGCCGCCGATGCGCGCGCCTGTGGCCTCGATCTCGAAGTGGTGGAAGGCGCGGCCATGTTCAGGCGTTTTCCTTTTCTAGGCCGCGATGTGCTCGCCGCATCGATCTCGCCGCTCGACGGTCACGCGAACCCGCGTCTCGCCGCGCCCGCGTTCGGTCGCGCGGCGGCGCGGCTCGGTGCGCATATCGTCGAGAACACGGAAGTGGTGCGCGTCGAAAAGGAAGCGGGCGGCTTTCGCGTGGAAACCGCAACGGGCGACGTGTATCGCGCGGAACAAGTGCTGATCTGCGCGGGCGCGTGGGCCAATGCGCTATCGACGCAATTCGGCGAGCCTGTGCCGCTCACCGCGCGCGGTCCGCAGATGGCCGTGACCGAACCCGTGCCCTACGTCTTCCCGTTTTCGATGGGCGTGTACACGTCGATCAAGGAAGAGAGCGTGTATTTCCGGCAGATTCCGCGCGGCAATATCGTGCTGGGTGGCGGCCCTCCTGGTCCCGCCGATGCAGACACGCGACGCGCATCGGTCCTGCCCGCGAACACCGTCGCGCAGATGGCGCAGTTTCGCCGCATGGTGCCCGCGATGCGCGCGCTGCATGTGATTCGCGTGTGGAGCGGCGTGGAAAGCTATCTGCCGGATTCGGAGCCGGTGATCGGCCCGAGCTCGACAACCGATGGTCTTTTCTATGCGTTCGGCTTCAGCGGATCGGGCTTTCAGATCGGGCCGGGCGTGGGCGAAACGCTTGCCGAGTTGCTCGATAGCGGCAGCACGCCCATCGATCTCACATCGTTTTCCATCAGACGATTTCAGCGCGCTTCGTCGACGCACGCCGAATCGATCACCTCCGAGACTTCGCCATGAGCCAGGCCAATCTGATCGACGCGCTCGTTTATATCGAAGCCAATTTCGACAAGACCGTGAGTCTTGCGCAACTCGCGGATCTCTCGGCGCTGAGCGTATCGCGCTTCGCGACCGTGTTTCGCGAGCAATTCGGGCTTTCGCCCTACAAGTACCTGTGCGAGCTGCGTGTGCAACGCGCGCAGACCTTGTTGCTCGCGGGCGTGCCGGGGTCGGTCGTCGCGACGGAAGTCGGCTTCTTCGATCAGAGTCATCTCGCGCGGCACTTCAAGCGCTTGTGCGGCATGACGCCGAGCGCCTTCGTCGAGCGCACGCGAAAGAAGGCGCGCTCAGCCGAGTTCGATGCCGGTTTGACGAAGCGCGTCGCGCAAACCCAGTCGCGGGTATTTGCTCTCGACAGTGCGCATGTCGCTTAACGCTTCCTGAATGATCCATTCGCGCACGCTGGCGACGATGGGCCGCATCGGCCGGTTCGGCGGTGTGAGCAGACAGCAGCGGCGGCTCGTGACGAGCAGTTCCTCTTCGGTGGGCACGAGCGCGCCTTGCGCGAGCCAGTGCGATGTCACGTTGAGCCAGCCGAGCGCGATGCCTTGCCCGAGCAGCGCCGCCTGCACGACGATCGCGTAATCGTTGAAGCGCAGCATGCCCGCCGCATGGCGCTCCTTTGAAGCGAACGCATGAAAACGCTCGTGCCAGCCGCGCTCTTCGTCATCCATGACGATGACCGTATCGCCATGCGCGCGCGCCGCTTCCGTCTGCGCGAGTTCGTGATAACGCGGATTGCATAGTGGCAGCAGCATTTCGGGCATCACGAGCACGGCGTTTTCATCGATCTCTTCATCATGCAGAAAGCGCATGCCGAGATCGACATCGACGAGCGGCCCGCCGATGCGCCCCGATATCAATTGAAACCGCATGTCGATCGAAGGAAACGCCTGATTCAGCCGGCTCATGCGCGGCATGAGCCAATGCGTGGTGAAACCGGTGGACACGGACAGCGTGACCGTTTCGACGCCTGTCGCGCGCGCCTCGATTTCGCGGATCGCGCTTTCGATGCCGCTGAAGCCTTCGGAAATCTTGCGATAGAGAATCTCCCCGCTTTCCGTGAGTTCGATACCGCCGCGCACGCGTTCGAAAAGCCGCACGCCGATATGGTCTTCCATGCGCGCGAGCATGCGGCTGACGGCGGGCTGGCTCACATAAAGCTCTTGCGCGGCGCGCGTGAAATTCCCGCAGCGCGCGGCCGCTTCGAACACGAAGAGCGCATTCGCGCTGGGCAGTTTCCTGCGAAGGTTTGGCATGACTTCATGTTATGCCCGATCCAACAATTTTGGAATTGCCGTCAAAAACATCGCGACTTAGTATTTTCTCAACCGCTCTCCTTTCCGACGAGATGAACGCCATGGATGCACGCGCGAAAACAGGAGTGTCGATCAGGTCCGCGACCAAGCGATACAGCGGCGTTACCGCGCTCGACGACGTATCGCTCGATATCGCGCCGGGCGAGTTCGTCTCGCTGCTCGGGCCTTCGGGTTCGGGCAAGACCACGCTGCTCGGGATTCTCGGCGGCTTCGTCCAGCCGACTTCGGGCAGCGTGTGGGTCGGCGAGCGAGACATTACATTCGCGCCGCCGCACAAGCGCGATATCGGCATCGTGTTTCAGAACTACGCGCTCTTTCCGCATATGAGCGTGGGCGAGAACGTCGCGTTCTCGTTGCGCGCGCGTCGCGAGCCGAAATCGACATGGGCGAAGCGCGTCGCCGAAGCGCTCGCGATGGTCGAGCTCAAAGGCTATGAAAGCCGCGGCATCCATCAGCTTTCGGGCGGACAGAAGCAACGCGTCGCACTGGCGCGCGCGATCGTGTTTCAGCCGCAACTGATCCTGATGGACGAGCCTTTGTCCGCGCTCGACAAGCAATTGCGCGAGACCATGCAGATCGAATTGCGCAGACTGCATCGGCAGCTTGGCGCGACCATCGTCAACGTGACGCACGATCAGCGCGAGGCGCTCACGATGAGCGATCGCGTCGCCGTGCTGAAGGACGGCAGGCTCGTGCAGATCGATACGCCCGAGCGTCTCTACGATCGCCCGTGCGATGCCTTCGTCGCAAGCTTCATCGGCGAAGCGACGATGCTCGATGTCACGCGCGCCGGCCACGATGCCGTGCGTCTCGGCGATACCGTCCTGCGCACCGCGCATCCGTTGCCGAGCGGTGACAAGCTGCTGCTCGCGGTGCAAACGGAAAAGCTCGTCATCGACGGCGAGAACCGTCATGCGAACGCGAACCGTCTTTCATGCCGCGTGACCGAAGTGCTTTATCAAGGCGAGAGCCTGCGTGTGTTCGCCGCGCTCGCCGACGGCACCGCGATCAGCCTGCGTCAACCCGGCGGCCACGACGCGCGCAGACGCATTCCCGCGCCGGGTGCGTCGATGACCGTCGCGCTCGATCCGCAAGACACGATCGTCGTGTCGGCCTGATTCTTTTCACCGCAACCCGTAGAGGATGAAGCAATGAATCTCACCGATTTCAAGGTCCTGACGTTCGATGTCGTCGGCACGCTGATCAACTTCGAAAAGGGCGTGCTCGACTCCGTGCGCCGCCTGGGCGGGCCGAAGGCGAAGGACCTGACCGATGATCAGATTTTCGAGCCGTACATGGAAGGGCGCGCGAAGCATCCGGGCCGATCGAGCCATGAGATGGCGAACGTGTATCTGCATCTCGCGAAGAAACTCGGCCTGCCCGACGATCCGCAATCCGCCGCCGCGTTTCAGCGCGACGTGCTCGAATGGCCCGCATTCGAAGATTCCGTCGCTGCGTTGAAGCGGCTGCGCAAGCACTTTCGGCTCGTTGCGATGACCAATGCGGACCGCGTCGCGTTGTCGGCGTATTCGCACACGCTCGGCAATCCGTTCGACGATACCGTGTGCTGCGATGAAACCGGCGTCGCGAAACCCGATCCGCAATTCTTCGCATATAACCGCGGACGTCAGGCCGCGTTCGGCTACAAGTTCGAGGAGATTCTGCACACGGCGCAGAGCCAGTATCACGATATCGGCATCGCGACGAAGCTCGGTTATGCGACGTGCTGGATCGAGCGGCGTCAAGGCATGAAGGGCTTCGGCGCGACGCCGGTGCCCGAAGCCGTCACGACGCCGACGTGGAAGTTCGCGACGCTCGCGGCGCTCGCGGATGCCGTCGATGACGAAGTGCGCGCCGCCGCGTGACGATGCGCGCCCCGACGACACCATCGCGCCCGCAACCCGATTCGCTCTGGCGGGCGATGGTCGCGCGCGTCCCCACGATGGACGCGCCGGTCAGCACGGGTGCGCCGCTCGCACGCGACATCAGCGTGGAAGTGGCGATCATCGGTGCGGGCTATTCGGGCTTGAGCGCCGCCTATGCGCTGCAAAAGCGCGGCGTCGAATGCGCGGTGCTCGATGCGAATCCGGTCGGCTGGGGTGCGAGCGGTCGCAATGGCGGCGTGGTGTCGTCAAAGTTTCGTCTCTCGTTTCCGGCGATTGCGAGCGCACATGGCGTCGATGTGGCGAAGCGCATGCATCGGCTCGCGCATGAAGGCGTGCGCACGGTCGAGGCGTTCATCGACGAGTTCAAGCTGACTCGCGCGCAGTTCGAACACACCGGCAGCCTGCGATGCGCCCATACGGAGCGCGCATTCGACTCGATACGCGCCGAAGCGGACTGGGTGCGCACGACGCTCGGCGATACGTCGATGACCGTGCTGTCGCGCGCGCAAGTGGCGCATGAAACGGGCTCGAAGGAATTCGTCGGCGGCGTGTTGAGCGCGGATGCGGGCACGATCCTCCCGCTCGAATACGTGCGCGGCATCGCGGCGGCCCTGACCGCGCGCGGCGTGCCGATCTACGAAGCGACACCCGTCATCGACATGTCGCGCACGCAGGACGGCCGCGTGCTGTTGAATGCGCCCGGCGGAACGGTGCGCGCGAAGCAGGTGATCGTAGCGACCAACGCGTACTCGAATCTGACCGATGCCACCGCTTCGTATCATCGTGAGCTCGTGCCGTTCAGAAGCGCGATGATCGCGACGGCGCCGCTATCGCCTGAACTCGATTCGCAACTCATGGTGAATCGCCGCAGCTATACGGAA
Source organism: Caballeronia sp. S22 (assembly GCF_964261745.1). NCBI lineage: Bacteria > Pseudomonadati > Pseudomonadota > Betaproteobacteria > Burkholderiales > Burkholderiaceae > Caballeronia > Caballeronia sp. S22. Next base: position 622,980 of record NZ_OZ180037.1, read on the forward strand.
ACGCGCCGCATGATGAAGTGGTTCCGCAAGGCCGATGGCCGCATGCTGTTCGGCGGCCGCGATGCATTCGGCAAGGAAGGCGAGCCGACCGGCTTCGATGCGCTGCAACGCGCGATGGTCGCGCTCTTTCCGCAACTGAAGGACGTAGCCGTGGAATATCGCTGGTCGGGTTATGTCGGCATGACGTTCAATGCGCTGCCGCACGTGGGACGCAGCGACGACGCCACCACGTTCTGTCTCGGCTACAACGGCACGGGCGTCGCGATGGCGAGCCTCATCGGCCAGCACGCGGCTGCGCTGGCGCTCGGCGACAAGCCGGAACTCGCGCTGCTCGCGCAAGACGGCTTGCGGCCCGTGCCGTTCCATGCGCTGCGCGCGCCGGGCGTGAGGCTCGTCGCCGCGTGGTATCAGTTTCTCGACGCCGTGGGTGCATGATGACGACAGCCAAACGGATTCTCCAGGACACCGCCGTGATGCAAGCCGCGACCATCGACCCTTCGGTGCGCCATCAGCGTCGTGAAGATCGCACGATGCTGCTGTTGATGGCGCCCGCGCTGCTGGTGATCGTCGTGCTGCTCGTGGCGCCGCTCGTATGGCTGTCGTGGCAGTCCTTCTATCACGATGGCGTGTTCTCGCTCGTGAACTACAGGCGCGTCTTCACGGGCGCGTATCTCGACACGTTTTTGCTGACGTTCAAGCTCAGCCTCATCGTGACGGCCATCACGCTATTGCTCGGCTATCCGGTCGCGTACTTCGCGGCGTCGATATCGCCGCGATGGAGCGCGCTCGTGCTCGGCATGGTGATCCTGCCGTTCTGGACCAGCGTGCTCGTGCGCACTTATGCTTGGCTCGTGCTGTTGCAACGTACGGGCCTCATCAACAAGGCGCTGCTCGGTGCGGGCCTGATCGACCGGCCATTGCAGCTTTCGTATAACCAGTTCGGCACGATCATCGCGATGGTGCATATCCTTCTGCCGTTCATGGTGCTGCCGCTCTATTCCGCGATGCAGAAGATACCGCCGAATCTCTCGCAGGCCGGCGCGAGTCTCGGCGGATCGCCCTTGCATGTGTTCTGGCGCGTGTTCCTGCCGCTGTCGATGAGCGGCGTGCTCGCGGGCGTCACGCTCGTGTTCGTGCTGTGCCTCGGCTTCTATATCACGCCGGAACTGATGGGCGGTGGCAAGTCGATGATGGTGTCGATGATCGTGAGCCGCAACGTCGAGATCTATAACAGCTGGGGCGCGGCGAGTTCGGTGAGCGTGGTGCTGCTCATCTGCGTGTTCGCGATCTTCTACGGCGTGAGCCGCGTGATTCCGCTCGAAAAGACGCTGGGGGCGAAATGAACTCGATATCGTTTGGACGCGTGACGCTGGGCGCAACGGTGATGCTGATACTCGCGTTCCTGATGATTCCGGTGATCATCGTCGTGCCGCTTTCTTTTTCCGATGCGCGCTTTCTGACGTTTCCGCCGCCGGCTTATTCGTTGCGCTGGTATCACGCGTTCTTCGATAACCCCGCGTGGATCGATGCCGCCAAGACCACCTTCGCGGCTTCGACGTGCGCGGCGCTCATCGCGACGCCGGTCGGTGTCGCGGCGGCTTATGGCATTCAGTACGGATCGCACTGGTCCTTGCGCTATCTGCGACCGCTGCTGATGCTGCCTTTGATGGTGCCGATCATCATCGTCGCGGTGGGCGTGTTCTTCGTATTCACGCAGATGGGTTATGTGAACACGCTCGGCGGACTCATCATCGCGGATACGATGCTCGGATTGCCTTATGTGCTGATTTCCGTCGGCGCGGACTTGCGCACGTTCGATCGCACGCAGGAGATGGTCGCGCGCAGTCTCGGCATGAACCGCTTTCGCGCATTCATGGCGGTGACGCTGCCGCAGATCAAGGCCAGCGTGATTTCCGGCGCGGTGTTCGTGTTCATTCAGGCGCTCGATGAAACCGTCGTTGCGCTGTTCATTTCCGGCGGCAATAATCAGACGCTCACGCGCCGCATGTTCGTCACGTTGCGCGATGAGATCGATCCGACCATCGCCGCCATCAGCACGATGCTCACGGCGCTGACCTTGTGCCTCGTGATGATCGTCGTCGTGAGCAGGCGTTCATCGTCGGCCGCGCGGGCCTGACTCTTTCACTACGGAAAAACATGCGACATCTACAGCAGTTTTATATCGACGGCGAATGGGTCGAGCCTTCAGGCAGCACGCGTTTGGCTGTCATCGATCCATCGACGGAAGAATCGATCGGCGAAGTCGCCCTCGGCGATGCACGCGATGTCGATCGCGCGGTGGCGGCGGCGCGGCGTTCGTTCGTATCGTTCTCGCAGACGCATGTGGAAGAACGCGTCGCGTTGCTCGAGCGCATGCTCGAAGCGTATATCGCGCGTTACGACGAGATGGCCGATGTCATCTCGCGCGAGATCGGCGCGCCGACGAAGCTCGCGCATGCATGGCAGGCCGCGCTCGGCAGGCGGCATATCGAGGAGACGCTGCGCACGGTCGAGAACTTTCCGTGGCAGCGCAGGAAGGGCACGACGCTCGTCAACCACGAACCGGTGGGCGTGGCCGCGCTCATCACGCCGTGGAACTGGCCGATCAATCAGATCGTGTGCAAGGTCGCGCCCGCGCTTGCGGCGGGATGCACGGTGGTGCTGAAGCCGAGCGAAGTATCGCCGATGAATGCGGTGCTGTTCGCCGAGATCATGGATGCGGCGGGCGTGCCCAAAGGCGTGTTCAATCTCGTGAATGGCGATGGACCGACCGTCGGCGCGGCATTGAGCGCGCATCCCGATGTCGATATGGTGTCGTTCACCGGTTCGACGCGCGCGGGCATTGAAATCGCGAAACTGGCCGCGCCGACCGTGAAGCGCGTGCATCAGGAACTGGGCGGCAAGTCGGCGAACATTCTGCTCGACGATGTCGATCTCGAAGCCGCCGTGACCGCGGGCGTGAACTCGTGCTTCAGCAACAGCGGTCAATCGTGCAATGCGCCGACTCGCATGCTGGTGCCCGCATCGCGGCATGACGAGGCTGCCGAGATCGCGTTGCGCGCGGCTCGCAGGCATCGGGTGGGACCGGCCGGCGATCCGGCGACGACGATAGGCCCCGTGGTCAGCGATGTCCAGTTCGGGCGCGTGCAGCGGCTGATCGATATCGGCATCGAAGAAGGTGCTTCGCTGGTGACGGGCGGCCCCGGACGTCCTGATGGACTCGTACACGGTTACTACGTGAAGCCGACGGTGTTCGCGAACGTGAACCGGTCGATGACGATCGCGCGCGAGGAAATCTTCGGACCGGTGCTCGCGATCATGCCGTATCGCGATGAGGAAGAAGCGATCGCCATCGCCAACGACACGCCTTATGGATTGGCGGCTTATGTGCAGTCGAAGGATCAGGAACGTGCGCGGCGTGTGGCGATGAAAATGCGCGCGGGGAGCGTCTATGTCAATTATCCGGCGTGGGACCCGGGCTCGCCGTTCGGTGGCTACAAGCAGTCGGGGAATGGGCGTGAATATGGGGAGTGGGGGCTGGAGGCGTTTCTTGAGGTGAAGGGGATTGTGGGTTATGGCGAATAGTTGAGCGTGCGCGTGGCCGGTTCGCGTTTGTCATGCGCCGTGCCACGCAACACATCCGCCACGCGTTCCGCGATCATGATCGTCGGCACATTCGTGTTGGCGCACGGAATCGACGGCATCAGCGATGCATCGCACACGTGCAGACCTTCGACGCCATAGACCGCGCCGCGCGCATCGGTTACGGCCAACGGATCGTCCGACGCCCCCATGCGGCATGTCCCCGACGGATGCCAGGTGCCACCCACCGAACGCTTCACGAACGCCGTCATCGCGTGATCGTCTTCGAGCAGTTCGTCGATGGTCACGCCCTGCGTCACGACATGCTCGATCAATGGATTGCGCAACGGTCCGGCGATATCGAGCAACGCGCTCAACGCGCCGCGCTGCACCGCGTTCCATGTGCCCGGAACAGCCACCGCGGCCACGCGCGGCGAATAACTCGACGGAAAGATCGCGTCGCGATGCGCGTTCATCGATGGCGATGACAAAACGGAAGATCCGAAGCGCAACGCCAGCTTGAGCCGTTCGAGATCGCGCGAATCGGAGAGCATGGCGAAATCGACATCGGGTTCATCGAATGCACTCGCCGATGCAAGCGTCACGCGTCCACGCGAATACGACTTGTTGACCCAGAAGAAGATCGTGCCGAGTCGATATCCGACCGAATGCCAGCCCGAGCGCGACAGGATCGCGCCATGCATGTCGCCTTGAACGGTATTCGGCAAGCCGGAAGAGAAGCGCACGATCGCCTGCTCGTGATGTTCGTCCGCAAACGGCGTGCGCGCGGCGCGCGGCAGATATGCGGACACGGCAATCGACGGATGCTCCATCAGATTGCGCCCGACACCAGGACGATCCGCGAGCACGTCGATGCCGAGCGAGGCGAGTTCATCGGCGGGACCGATGCCGCTTCGCATCAGCAATGCGGGACTATGAATCGCACCCGCCGATACGATCACGCGATGCGCCTTCAGGTCTTCACGCGTGCCGTCAGCGCGCACGATGCGCGCGCCGGTCGCACGCTTGCCGTCGAACAAAATTCGCTCGACGACTTCGCCGGTTCGTATCGTCAGGTTGCTGCGTGCGCGCGCGGCATCGTCGAGATAACAGACGGAAGTCGGGATGCGTTCTCCCTTCGCACTGACCGCGATCGAACCGATGAACGCGCCGTCTTGCCAAGGCCCGTTTTGATCGTCGTGCAATGCATGACCGCTTTCGGCAAGCGAGCCGAGGACCGCGCGCACGAACGGCGATATGCGCGGCCACGGCGTTCGCTGGATACGCACGGGGCCATCGCTGCCGTGCAATGCGCCGCTGAAATCGCAATCCGTTTCGAGCGCGCGAAAGTAGGGCAGGCATGTTTGCCAGTTCCAGCCCGACGCGCCGAGTGCTTCCCATTCGTTGTAGTCGGCGGGCGCGCCGCGATTGGCCATCAGTGCGTTGATGGCCGAGCCGCCGCCCAGAAGACGCGCCTGTTCGTAGCGTCGCGTGGCGGCGCTGCGGCTCATGCGCGCTTTCAACGTCTGCCAGATGTTGCGCGTGTCGAGATACGCGCGGCCCGGATAACGGCTGCGAATGGCATCGGGCATCGTGTGCGCGGAGATATCGCGGCCCGCTTCGACGAGACATACGTTCGCGTGCGCATTTTCGGAAAGGCGCGCGGCCAGCACGCAACCAGCCGAGCCGCCGCCCAGAATCAGATAGTCGAACACGTGAGACGCTTAAGGCCGCGCTACTGCATGAATTTGAGCCAGCGCGCCTTCGCCTGAATCCCCGGCTCCGATGCCCACCAGTCCTCCGACAGCAGCGCCTGCTTCGCCGCATTGGCCGGCGCGCTCGGCAATTCGGCCGCGCGTTTGTCGGTGATCTTGCCGGTCTTGAATGCGGCCGGATTGCCCGGACCGTAGTCGATATACAGCGGCAGATTCGCCTGCAATTCCGGCGACAGGGCCGCGTTCAGGAAGCGCACGGCATCGTTCAGATTCGGCGCGTTCTTCAGGATGCAAAGCTGCGTGTTCTGCAGAATGCCGTCGTTGAACGTGAAGGCGACGTCCGGATCATCCTTCATCACGGCGCTGGCGCGGCCATTCCAGATCATCGTCATATCGACTTCGCCGTCGTGTAGCAATTGCGCGGACTGTCCGCCCGAAGTCCACCATACGGTGATGTTCGGCTTGATCTCTTCGAGCTTCTTGAACGCGCGGTCCACGTCGAGCGGATAGAGTTTGTCGCGCGGCACGCCATCGGCGAGCAGCGCGGCTTCGAGCACGGTCATCGGATCGTTGCGTAGCGCGCGCGTGCCGGGAAAGTTCTTCACGTCCCAGAAGTCCTTCCAGCTTTGCGGCACCTTCTTGAGCGTCTTCTTGTTATAGCCGATGACGGTCGAATAGAACTCGTACGCCACCGAATACGGCGTGCGGTATTTCTCGGGGACCGTCGCCGCGTTGGGAATCTTCGAGAAATCGAGCTTTTCCAGCAGGCCTTCGCGTCCGCCGCGCAGGCAGTTGGAGGGCGGCGTATCGACGACATCCCAGATCGGCTTGCCGGTCGCGCCTTGCGCCTTGATCTGCGGCCACGCGTCCGGAGTGCTGTCCTGGTTGATCGTGATGCCGAGCTGTTTCGCGGCGGGGTCGAGAATCGCCTTGGTCTGCGCTTCCTGATACGCGCCGCCTTGCGACACGAACGTGATCTTGCCCGCTGCGAACGCGGGCGCCGCGCTTGCGATGGAGAGCAGCAAAGTCATGGCGAGCGGGCGAACGGCGAAGTGCGGACAGCGGAACCTTGCAATGTTCATCACGGCGTTTTCCTCGACACGGTTGAAGCGGATGTCTTGCGGATCGCGCGGTCCCGCATGGCTTCGACCGAAAGCGGAGACGGCGCGTGGATGACTAAAAATATATTGAGTCAAATACGCGGGGGCAACGCCGGAATTGTTGGAGTGACCATGACCTGATGTTATGTCAGTGAAATGGCCACGTTCTGTCGCGGGTTCAGAAGATCACATAGACCTTGCGCATGGTTTCATCGACTTCCCATGTGCCTTCGGTGTTCGCCGCGAAGAAGAGCGTATCGCCGCCGGTGAAATGAATCGTGTCTTCACCGTCGGGAGTGAAGCGGCCGTTGCCCGCCAGGAAATGCATTACTTCTGCCTGCTTGATCGAACGGCGATACGTGCCGGGTGTGCATTCGAATACGCCGGTATCGATGGCCTCGCTGCCCGGGATGACTTTTTGCACGCCGGAGATTTTGATTTCCTGTGGGCCGGGAAGGCCCGCTGTGCCCCAGTTTTCCAATCCCTCAATCGCAATGCTCTGTCTGATCTGTTGAACTTTCATTGGTTCTGCCTTTGATGGTTTGGGTTTTTTTGTTGCCGGATCCCGGTTTCTTAGTGGTTTATTAGCGTTGCCCCTATGCGGGGCGGCAGTCACTTTCTTTGCTGCTGCAAAGAAAGTAACCAAAGAAACAGCTATCCCCAGCCTAAGCACTTCACACCGGCCGCGGCACAGGCGATTGGCCTAATGGCCCGGCACTAGCGAGTGCCCCCACAAGCAGACAAGGGCTTGGATCGCGCACG
>NZ_OZ180041.1:0-171990 GCF_964261745.1 Caballeronia sp. S22
CGACATGCGTTTCGATCCAGGCAAAAATGCCTAGCACAGAGCGCCTCTCCCGGCCAATCTCCAACTTTTCATTGTTGCCACGAACCGCATGCCAAATTTAAGCTCCGCCTTGCGCTTCCACATTCCAATGAGAATTGGACGCTCGCTGTACACTCGGTGCAATTGCGGGCCGTCGCGGTGCTAATCAGCATAGATAGATCTGACGGTTTCAGGTTGCTTGCGCTGATCCGCCCCCATCGCAGCGTCCCCTACGCCCTCGGTCACCGAGCCGTGGGGGACGCGCAAGATCGCTGTCTTCAACTGAAGACCTCATGTTGACTTCAGCGAAGCCGGAAGTAGACCTCAAGGTGCCGAAGCAGGCACCGCCGCTCCGGTACCTTGCGGGTTCGCTTTCTTCTCCGCGTTCTGGACATTCTGCGGGTATCGGAGCTGGTCGCCAGAGGGGTTGTAGCCGTTGTTCTCGAGTTTTTTCAGCTCGGCATTCTTCTTTTCACGGTGAGCTTTCCGCTCAGCCTTCTTTGTTGCCTTCTGGGCTTGCTTGGAAGTGTTCGAGCTGTCCATCGTTGAAGCTTGATCGCTGGCAGGTTGTGCCTGAGCAACTGACAGCAAGAAAAGTGAACAGGTCACGCCCAACGCAAGCGCCTTTAATTGCCTACAAGTCATTCTCGTCTCCAAAAAATTCGATAGAAGAAGGCATCGGCTGCGCGCATTCTATCTTTACGCGTTCGTCAAACCCTCGACTCATATCTTCGCCTTTCTCGCAAGGAAACGACGGCGCGGCCTACGCGTCTCGCCGCCGTTCTTCCGTGATTTTAGAACTGGGTAGCGATGCCGGCAAAAGCACCGAACTGGCTGTGACCATAGTTCGGATTCGTGCTCGACGGGTTACCGTTTACCGGATCGTCGTTCGTGTTTGCTCCGTACGTTCCGCCGTTGAGGCCGAGGTTCGACGTCGAACTGTTGTGCAAATAGCCCAGTTCTGTGTAGACGCGAGTACGCTTGGAGAGTTGGTACGCGCCGGAGAGCGTGTACAGCGTGGCATTTCCGTTTCCGTTATTCGCGTTGGCGTGATACACCGCACCGGTCAGGAACGTCGCGGGTGTCATCGCCCAACGCGCGCCTACCCACTCGTGATCGACCTTGGTCGGCAGCGATACGCCTGCGGGCAACGCCGACGCATTCGCGGTTCCGTAGAAGCCTGCATTGGAAGCGTCCGGCGCGCTCAAGTGCTGATATCCGGCATAGACGGTCACCGGGCCCCAGACGTATGAACCGCCGGTGAAGATGGAGCGCGAAGCAAGGTAAACGTTGCTGAACTTCCCGTTCCCATCACGAATCTCATCGTAGATCGCCTGCACATCGAGATTGTGTGCGTTGTATTCCAGTTTAATGCCATCGTCCCGCCCCTGCGAACTACCCAGCCCAGTGGATGTTCCCAACTGGCCAGGAGCACTGCCCGGGTTGCCTGCGTTCCACGTCGTCGAGTTGGTCAAGTTGTACTGACCCTGCACCGTAAACCCTGCGAAACTCGGAGACAGATACTCGAATCCGTTGGCCGCCTGAGGGAACATGCGGCCCCGCACCAGCGTGCCAAACGAGTATTTTTGCGTCTGCTGAGGGTCAAGAATGCCCGCGTATTGGAGCAGTTCGCTCGCGCCGAAGTTACCCATCCGGAACGACCCGTAAGTCGCATTAGTCATTCCGACGGTCGCCTGGCCCTCGAAGAACGACCCATTCGCGTAAGTTCCGTTTTGCGTGTTAAGTCGCGACTCAAGTTGGAAAGTCACGAATGTGCCGCCGCCAATGTCCTCGAGACCTTTCAGGCCGAAGCGTGATTGAGCCCAATTACCCGACTCCGCCGCCCAGCGATGACCGTTTGGCAAGCCCGTCTCAAACTGCAACCCGTTATCTATGAGGCCGTAGAGCGTAACGCTGCTTTGCGCGCTGGCAGCAGCCGCGAAACCCATCGCCAGCGATCCCAAAATGATCCGCTTCATCTTTTTCTCCTATCTCCAAATCCTGGTTTCAAACGTGTTCATTAATTTAGCACTACAAATTTAATAAGCGTTTCGTAATTCGAATCCTTGTTCCTTCTGTATCTTGGACTCGATTCTCCGACTGAGTCAGTACGATTGACTGCATGAAAACGCGCTCACTGCTCCTCGCCAGTGAACGTGCCCGGAGCGCTCGCGAACACCGACGCCTTAGGTGCTCGACGTCAGGTGTCAGTCTGCTTTGTCAGAAAGCAGCTCGATGGATTCGCGTTTTCCTTGCTACGCGTGGGCCCCGCGATGAGTATGGGTATCTCACCCGAGCACAGGCATGTTGCATGCAAGACGCGACGCTATTCTCCCTTCGGCTACGAATCGTGGTCGACCGAAGGATGTCGAGGCAAAAACGAAACGCGACGCGATGACTTTATGTCGCGCTTCGCTTGCGGCTTTCGCTGATCAGGTGCGGTTCTCACCGCTGCGGCGGAAGCGATCGAGTGCGACGGCAGCGATGATGACGAGGCCTTTAATGATGAACTGCCAAATGTCGGATACGCCGATAATGACGAGGCCGTTAGAAAGTACGGCAATGATCAATGCACCAACCAGCGTCCCCCAGATCGAACCTACACCGCCTACAAAGCTCGTGCCGCCGAGAATGACTGCGGCAATGGCGTCGAGCTCGTAGCCCATGCCGATCTGAAGTCCATTCGCAGCATAGAGTCGCGCTGCGGACATCACACCCCCCAGACCAGAAAGCAACCCGGATACGGCATAGACGAACAGCAGAATCAGGCTGACCTTGATGCCGGAGAGGCGCGCGGCCGCGGGATTCCCGCCCATCGCATATATCCAGATGCCAAGCACGGTACGGCGAAGGATGACCCACGAAATCAGGATAACGGCCACCGCGATGATCGCGAGGACCGGGACACCCAGGAAGCTCGCGTTGCCGATCCACGCAAAGCTGAGGTTGGGGTTCATCACCGTTCCGTCATTGCCGATCAAGCGGGCAAGTCCGCGCACGGCAGTAAGAGATCCAAGCGTGACGATGAATGGCGGAAGCTTGAGGTACGCGATGAGGAAGCCGTTGATCGCGCCAAGAACGATACCCGTCAAAAGTCCGACCGGGAGCGCGAACGCGCCGAACGAGGGGTCCAGCGAGCAGATCATCGAGGTCATCGCGGCAGTCGCCAGCATCGAACCAACCGAAAGGTCGATGCCTCCCGTCAGAATGACAAACGTCATCCCTGCGGCCAACACAGTGTTGATGGCAGCCTGCTGCGCGACGATCGAAATGTTCTGGCCGGTGAAGAATGTGCCTTGGGTAGCGAAGTTAAAGGCGAAGCACAGAAGGATGAGGACCGGCAGCATACCGATTGCACTGATCAGCCGACGAACGTGCACCTTATGCGCCGACATTCCCACGCGCTCGGCTGAGCTTTCATTTACAGCAGGACTACGAAGCGTTGATTTGTCCATGATTGTCTCCAGGTCTGATGTTCAAGCGGCATCGAGGGTTGCATCCGCTCCTGCCGCGAGAGCCATGATGTTTTCTTGCGTGATTGCGTCATTGTTTGGCCCGCCGACTTCGCCGACGATATGGCCTCCGCGCATCACGAGCGTGCGATCGCAGACTCCAATGATTTCCGCCAGTTCGCTCGAAATGACGATGACACCGATGCCTTGACGCGCCAAGTCGTCGATGAGGCGATAGATCTCGGATTTGGCGCCGATGTCTACGCCGCGCGTTGGCTCATCGAGAATGAGCACCTTTGGTCCAATCTGGAGCCAGCGCGACAACAGCACCTTTTGTTGGTTCCCGCCTGAGAGGCTTCCAACGTTGACCAGAGGGCTTGCTGCCCGAACACGAAGTTGTTCGAAAGACGAGTTCGCGCGTTTTTTTCCCTTCGACAGATTGAGGAAGCCGCCCGGGCGGGCGTCGGGAAGAATAACGCCCAAATTGATGTTCTCGGCACACGACATATCAAGAAAGAGGCCCAACGCCTTGCGATCTTCCGTCAGATAAGCCAGCCCTTGTTTGATGGCGTCTGACGGCTGTCGAATGCTCACTTCTTGACCGTTGATGAAAACCTGGCCGCTCGCCTTCTCGTCGGCGCCGTAGATCAAACGAGCCAGCTCTGTGCGTCCCGATCCAACCAGTCCCGCAATGCCCAGCACCTCGCCTTGATGGAGCTGGAAACTGCACGGTTTGATTTTGTCGCCGTCGGAGACGTCCTTTGCTTCAAAGATGACAGGACCACGGCTACCGCCGGCATCGTGCTCCTTCATGTAGAAGGTCGACAGATCCCGGCCAACCATCATTTTGACGATCGCCTGAGCTGACAGGTCCGCACGGTCAATCGTCCCGACATATCGTCCGTCGCGCAGGACGGACACACGGTCGGACAGGTCGTAGACCTCTTCCATCCGATGGCTGATGTAAATGATGGCGATACCTTCTGAGCGCAACTGGCGAATCAACGCAAACAGCCGCTCGCTTTCGCGAGATGACAAGGCGGTGGTGGGCTCGTCGAGGACCAATATCCTCGATTTTGCGTGCAGCGCCCGGCCTATCTCGACCAACTGCTGCTCTGCGATGGAAAGCGTCCCGACGATCGTGCGGGCCGTGAAAGGAACGTCGAGACGTTCCAAGACGTCACGACAGCCCGCGTACATTGCCTGCCGATTGGCCACGCCGCGAGCAGAGACTTCGCGCCCCAGATAGATATTCTCTGCGACGGTGAGATTGGGGGCGAGGCTCAGTTCCTGGTAAATAATCGAGACGCCATACTTCTTCGCTTCCAACGGATCTCCGATGGTTACCGGCTGGCCATCGATAAGGATCTCGCTACCCGCATCGGCCTCATAGGCACCAGACAGAATTTTCATCAACGTCGACTTGCCTGCACCGTTCTCTCCCATAAGGGCGAGTACTTCACCGCCCCACGCGCGCAGTTCGACACTATCGAGTGCCTTGGTGCCGACAAACGTCTTACTGACGTTGCGCATTTCGAGCAGGGGAATCCGAGTATCCGTAACCATCATGTCTCCGTATGTGTTGCTCGCGGACGCGCACGCAGATGCTTGTGCGCGCCCCAATGCTGCGTTATCTACGCGGCATCGATAGTGGCGAAATTAACCACCCCAACCCTTGTACGACGTAACGTTGTCACGCGTAACCAATTTCGGATCGAGCAGAATGATGGAGGTCGCGGGCTTCTTTCCCTTCAGGATGTCGTTGCCGATATCGAATGCAGTCTGCGCCATCGAATACGGGCTTTGAGCAACCGTTGCTTGAATCGCCGACGGCGATTTCAGAAGTGAGGTCACTTCGGGCGAGCCGTCGACGCTGAAGATCATGACGTCCTTTCGATTGAATTGCTTTGCCGCCAGATCCGCCCCGATGGCTTCTTGATCACAGACCGTGAAGACGCCGTCGACCTTCGGGAAGCGCGTCAACAGTGATTGCATAACGGTCAGGCCTCCTTCACGCGTCGCCTTGGCGTTTTGATTGTCAGAGAGGACCTCGAATTTGCCCTTACTCAGCACCGACTGGCAACCCTTGACGCGATCCTGAATCGAGGAGACAGACGGCCCGTTGAGAATGACGACCTTGCCCTTTCCGCCCAGTTTGTCGGACATGTACTGACAAGCCATCTCGCCAGCCTTGAAATTGTTGGTCTGCACCGTGGCCGCTGCGCCGTCGGCTGAGACGTCCACCGCGATGACCGGAATGCCGGCTGCGTCAGCACGTTTGATTGCCGGAAGAATGGCCTTCGGGTCGTCCGCGGTCAGAATGATGAGGTCCGTCTTGGCCGAAATGAAGTTGTCGACCTGAGAGAATTGTTTGTTCAGGTCGTAGTCCGACGCGACGGTCATGACTTTGGCGTTGGGATTGTTCTGCTTCGCGCGGTCCGTCACGCCTTTGGAGATTGCGTTCTGGAAGGGATCACCGAGCGAATAGATCGCAACACCGACCGAATTGATTTCCTTGGCTGACACAGCGCCTGCCACCAAGCCGCTAGCTGCAAGACCGAGTACGATTTTCTTGAACATGACTGTCTCCGATTATGATCTGTAAAAACTTTCTGACGGGGCGTCGCATGAAAGCGGCGCATCTGGGGATCGAAAGTCCAGGAGCTTGCTGCCTCGTAGCAGTCAGACACTTCTGGAATCTGTCAAACGATAAGGAAACCTAACGTTGTCGAACTGAGTCCGGACCATGACTATTGAATCCGAACTTAGCTTTTCTGCCACCTGCCTTCTAGTTCATTGAATTACCGAGTGAGAGAGGTCCAGGCGCCGTCGTGCTCAGCGGAACGGACCGCCGCATCGATAAGCGACATGGTGTCCACGCCATCCGCAATGCCCGGAATTCCGTCGAGGTAGGACTGATACGGCAGCTCAAGACGCTTGGCCATCAACGCCTTTGCGAAATCAGAGTAGAGATTTGCGAAAGCGAGGGCGTATCCTTCGGGGTGCCCCGCCGAGAAGCGGGTCGCAGCAGCTGCTTGCGGCGAGAGGGTTGCGTAGCCTCGAGCCAGACGTTGGGCCGGCGCGCCCGGTGGTTTGAACCAAAGCACCTCCGGTTCTTCTTGAACCCACGTGAGGCTGCCTTTTTCGCCAAAAATGCGGAAGGACAGACCGTGATCGTTACCGGTTGCGACGTAGCTGCCCCAGAGGCGGCCGCGAGCGCCACCTTCGAAGCGTGCCGTCAGATAGGCGTTGTCATACACTTCGCGCCCTTCAGCGAAGGTGGTCATTTCGGCGGACACTTCCTCGACGCGAAGGCCTGTGATGTACGAAACGATGTGATGAGCGTGGGAGCCGACTTCACCGAGGAGGACGCCCTTGCCCATCGCCGATTCGCGGAAGCGCCAATGGCGATCGGGATTCTGCGGATCCACCACGAATCCTGCGCACAGTTCACCGTCAATGCACTGAATCTTGCCCAGTGCGCCCGAAGCAATCATCGCGCGTGCTTCGCGGACCATCGGGTAACCGGTGTAGCAATGCGTGAGAAGGAACAGCCGATCATGTTGCTTGACGAGTTCATTGAGGCGTTGAGCTTCGGCGAGGTCACGGGTCAGCGGCTTCTCGCAGATGACGTCGATTCCCTTTTCCATGAAGACGCGTGCGACCTCGTAGTGCAACTGCGGGGGCGTGGCGATCACGACTGCGTCGATACGGTCTTCGCGCGCCGCTTCGCGTTCTGCCATCACGCGAAAATCAGTGTAGGCACGGTCTTCGTCGATCAATTCAGCGCGCGCCGACGCTTTTGCAACTTCGGGATCGATTGACATCGCGCCAGCGACTACGTCGTAGAGTCCGTCGGTTCGCATGGCAACAAGGTGAGTGCGACCGATGACGGAATCCTTTCCGCCACCGACAAGGCCCACCCGCACGCGTCGGCCAAATTGAGAGAGAAGGTCAGTAGACATGCGTTTCACCTGCTTTATGCCTGCAGATCGCGCTGAGGCTGTTTAGAGTTTCGCCAATCGTGCAAGAAAGCACAGGTCGACGACGATAGAAGCACTTCGGTTTCTTGAACTGTGATGCGGCGAGTCAACGCCTATGGTCGCGAGCGATTACTGCGCCAGATATCCGCCATCGATCACGAGTTCGGCACCTGTCATAAACGACGATTCGTCACTGGCGAGGAACAGACACACGTTCGCGACTTCCTCGGGCGTGCCCATACGTCCCATCGGCGTCTTGGCGATGATCTCTGCGTTCAGGTCGTCGGACTGGCTCGTCACGAGCGGCGTTCTGATCAGTCCCGGATGCACCGAATTCACTCGGACGTTCTCGGGCGCATAGGTCACGGCCGCATTTTTGGTCATGTTGCGCACGCCGCCCTTGGCGGCCGCATACGCTGCCGCGCCGGCCGTGCCCACGATGCCCCACATCGACGAGAAGTTGATGATCGAACCCTTGCGCATTCCGCGCATCGACGGCAACACGGCCTGGATGCCAAGGAAACTGCCCGTCAGGTTCACAGACAGCACCTTCTGCCAGCTATCCAGATCAGTGCCATCCAACGTTTCATAGCAGTAGACGATGCCGGCGTTGTTGACGAGCACATCGATACGCCCGTGTTGGGCGATGACCGAATCCACCACACGCGCCCAATCCGCCGGGGACGAAACATCGAGTTGTTGAACGTCGAACTCTTTCGAGTCACTCGCCTTGATATCAGCCGCGATAACCGTCGCGCCCTCACGTGCGAAGGTTTGCGCCACGGTCAAGCCGATGCCCTGTGCGGCGCCGGTGATTAAAGCGACCTTTCCTTTGAGTCGGTCCAATTTGTATCTCCTATCTGATATTTGTTTCCGCAATTCCGCTTTCGTGGGTTCGCGCGGTTCTGACGCATCGCCGAAGAATCTTCAGCTTTATACGTACTAGTGGCGGACCTGAATGGCTTCGTTGTGGTCGCTGCAACACTGCTTTGCATCTCTAGCCATGGCCGTAGACTATTCGAACGCGCCCTAAAGAAATATGCGCGTCCGCGAAATCATATTTCCAGTACGCGGAAATATCTTTTGAAACTCCACATCAACAGGAAAAGTCCATCGGTATTTGCCCGGAAAATCGGCATCAGCGAGCTCGATTTCGGGAATCTTGACGCGCACTGGCTATCGGACAGCTCGCCACTTAGCGGCAAGTTGTCGGCGTTCCGTCCATTCAATAAGGAATTCGGTGAAAACCCTTATCTTGGCAGGCTGATAGCGGCGACTTTGATAGGCGAGATTGATGGTAAGGCGGGGTAGTTGCCAGTCCTCGAGGATGGGCACCAGCCGTCCGGCGACGACGTCGTCATGAATAATATAGAGCGGCTGGATCACTATTCCCAAGCCGGATCGTCCTGCGGCGACAATGACCTGGCCTTCATTCGAATCCAGCACGCTGGTGATCGGAACGTCGCGAGTTTCGTCGCCGCGCTTGAAGTGCAGGAGATAAGGATCGACCGCAAGGTTGTAGACCAGCATCCGATGCTGACTCAAATCTTCCGGTTTGGCTGGGCGGCCGTACTCGGTGAGATAGGCAGGCGAGGCAGCGAGAACCCGGGAGGTGTCGGCCAATTTCCGGACCGTGATTCCCGAATCGCCTTCGTGCTCGCGCGTGCGGATTGCGATGTCGATTCCAGCTTCGATGAAGTCGGGGTAACGGTTCGCCGCAATGACTTGCACTGAAATGCTTGGATATCTCCGGTTGAACTCAGTCAAAAACGGAGCAATGTGCAGCGTGGCGAACGAGACAGAACTTGTCACTCGCAAGACTCCGCTCGGGCGCAAAGTCGCGTCGCTGGCCGCGGCCTCGGCTTCGGCCATCTCCGATAGGACGGCGACACAGCTGCGCCGGTATGCCTCGCCCGCCTCCGTAAGCCATTGTCTGCGGGTCGTGCGCTCAATCAGGCGCGTACCCAAGCGTTCTTCGAGCGCACTGAGCGTACGGCTTGCTGCCGCGTTGGACATATCGAGTTGCTCAGCGGCCTTGGATAGGCTGCCAAGTTCAGCCGTAAGGACAAAAAGTTCGATCTGAGTCCAGCGGTCCATACTCGCGATTTATCCACCTAGCGGAAATGTCATTTCACTATAGCGCATTTTTTTCCCGTTACAGGGCTATTACCCTGTCGTCTCATACATACGCGCACTAGGAGACGACAGCGATGCGCAATATCAACGAAGACACCATTACGCAAGCGGTCCTCGCGTCAATGGACGATCGCTGCGATAGTAGGCTTCGCACGATCTTCACCAGCCTGGTGCAGCATTTACACAGCTTCGCCCGGGAGGTGAAGCTCACCGAGGCAGAATGGTTCAAGGCCATCCAGTTTTTGACCGAGTGCGGCCATATCACTGACGACAAGCGACAGGAGTTCATCCTCCTGTCGGACACGCTCGGACTTTCGATGCTTGTGATGGCCCAGAACAACAAGAAGCCGACCGAATGCACAGAGGCCACTGTGTTCGGTCCCTTCTATGTCGAGGGCGCGCCGGAATATGAAAACGGCGCTGACATCGCGAACGGCGCGCGCGGCGAGCCGTGCTTCGTGAGCGGCCAAGTCCGAGGCCTTGATGGCACTCCGTTGGCCGGCGCGCAAATCGACGTGTGGCAATCCGACGAAGACGGATTTTATGACGTGCAGAAGTCGCCCGAAGACGCGGACGCTTCAGCCCATCAGGCGCGAGGCCGACTTTATAGCGACCGTGACGGCCGGTTTCATTTTCGTTCGATCCTGGCCGAGGCCTATCCCATTCCTCACGACGGACCCGTGGGGCGGATGCTCGAAGCGCTGGGCCGTCACCCCTGGCGTCCGGCCCACCTGCATTTCATGATCAAGGTCCCCGGATACGAAACGCTCATCACCCATGTATTCCGCGATGGCGATCAGTATCTCGACTCCGACGCGGTATTCGGCGTTCGCTCAACGCTGATTACCAAATGGGTCAAACACGATAGCGGCGTCGCTCCGGACGGTTCAAATTTGGAAGCGCCGTTCTACTCGCTCAAGTACGACTTCGTGCTAAATCCTGCGGAGGTTCCCGCATGATCCGACACATCGTCATGTGGCGAGTCCGCGGCGAATCGCCGGAAGAACGTCAGCAAGCTCGCGAGCTCGTCAAAGAGAGTTTCGAAGGGCTGCGTGGCGTGATTCCCGGCATGCTCAGGCTCGAAGTCGGGCTCGATTCAAGCGCGGTGGATTATGCCTGCGACGTCGTTCTGCTTACGGAGTTCGACTCACAGGCCGCTCTTGACGGATATGCAACCCACCCGGAGCACCTGAGCGTACGGGAAAGGCTCGGCACCATCAGGACGGCGCGCTTTCAGGTCGATTATCAGATCGAGGCGCAGGCCGATCCTGAAGCACGAGACTCACTCGCGGCAGGTCTAGCGTTGCGCCAGGCGCGTGCTTGAACCGTCGCCAGTGTACAAATTTTTCACTGTCGCTCACGAGCGGTAGGCAGGAGGGCGCATGCATTTCACAGTCTATTGCCTCGATCATCCGGGCATGTTGCAACGTCGTCTGGAGCACTACGACGATCACAAGGCTTACCTGAAGACTGCCCCGATCGCGACGCTGATATCGGGCCCGTTGTTGGAGTCGGATGGCGAAACGATGATCGGCAGCTTCTTTCTGTATGAGGCCGATCGCATCGATGTGCTTCGGCGATTCGTCGATGAAGATCCGTTTAACCAAGCTGGGATTTGGAAAACCGCCGAAATTCGCCCTTTCCTAAAGCGTGTCGACACGTTAAGTCCGCCCGCTTGAGAGAACGCACGACACCAGCGCTCATCACCGACCCAAGGTGATGCAGAACGCTAAAACGAAACAAAACTGGATGGCCCTCCGGCCTCGCAAAAACCACTTTCACTAAGGAAATCTCATGTCTGATCAAAACTCGCTGCGCCTCGTCACGCTGGTCGGCAGCCTGCGTCGTCTCTCTTTCCACGCGGCAATCGCAGACTCTCTTCAGGAACTGGCACCGGAAAACGTGCGCGTGACGAAGCTGCCCTCCGTTGGGCTGCTCCCTCATTACGACGCAGATGTCCAGGCCGAAGGCTTTCCGCAGACGGTGCTCGATCTGGGCAATGCAATCAGCGAAGCAGACGGTGTCATCATCGTGACGCCCGAGTACAACTATTCCGTTCCCGGCGTGCTGAAAAACGCGTTGGATTGGCTTTCGCGCCTCCCGACACCTCCCTTTGTTGGCAAGCCCGTAGCGATTCAGTCGGCCTCGCCCGGCATCTTCGGCGGTGCCCGCGCGCAATACCACCTGCGTCAGAGCATGGTGTTCCTCGATGCCCAGGTGCTCAACAAGCCGGAAGTGATGGTCGGTGGCGCAGCAAGCAAGGTTGACGTCGAGAACAAGACCGTCACCGACCCGCAAACGCGCGAGATCATCTCCGCCCAGCTGAAGGCCTTTGCGCTTTTCGCCCAGCAGCGCAAACTGCTGAACAAGTAATCTGGCAATAACGTCGAGGCGAGTATGAACTCGGCCCTCGACGGATAGGTATTCCATTCAAAAAAAGGAGACGCGTTGATGAAGCTGCTGATTACAGGCGGACAGGTAATCACGATGGATCCGGTCATCGGTAATGGCCGCTTCAACGTATTAATCGAGAACGATCGGATTGTCGACATCGGACCGGAGGTTCAGGCACACGATGCTCAACAACTCGATGCGTCCGGTTGCATCGTCATTCCGGGCCTCATCAACGCGCACATGCACACGTGGCAGACCGCACTTCGCGGAGTGACGGCGAACTGGACGTTGCCAACCTACTTCCGTAGCGTCCATGCTGGACTCGCGACTTGCTTCAATCCGGATGACCTGTACATCGGTACGCTGGTGGGGGCATTGAATCAGTTGAACCTGGGCACGACAACGCTCGGCGACTGGTGCCATAACAATCCGACGCCCGCTCACACGGATCGTGCGGTCGACGGATTGCTCGAATCAGGGATTCGTGCGGTCTACTTTCACGGCTCGCCTAAGCCGGATCCGAAACCCGGACAAAAGCACTTTAGCGAGATTCCTCATCCCCGCAGCGAAATCGAGCGCTTGTTGAAGAGTAAATTCACGAGCCGTGACGCGAAAGTCACGCTCGGGATGGCGATTCTCGGGCCTCATTACTCGACGTTTGAGGTCTCGGAGCATGATTTCCAGCTGGCCGCCGAATTCGAACTGATCGCCAGCATGCATTGCGCCGGTCTGGAGCCGAAGACACCCGATGGTTGGGAACGCTTGGCTGAGCGCAACCTGCTCGGCCCGACCACCAACATCGTGCATGGTAACAATCTGACTGACGCCCAACTTCGGATGATGATCGATCGCGGTGTCACGTTCTCTGTAGCGCCCGAGACCGAAATGACGCAGGGGCACGGCCATCCGATTACCGGCCGCTTGCGTGATGCGGGCAGCGCGCCTTCCTTGGGAGTCGACCTCGAGTCGGCCATCGCGGGCGACATGTTCACGGTGGCGCGCGTCGCTTTGGCGTCGCAGCGTGCGTTGGACAACGCGCAAGCCCGGGCCAATACCGGACAGCTGCCGGCTCATTCCACGATATCTACATCCGATGCACTCAGTTGGATAACGATCCGCGGTGCAGAGGCATTAGGCCTTCAGGATCGCGTCGGGTCGCTGACGCCGGGAAAGCAAGCCGATGTCGTTTTGATCCGCGCGGACGGCTTGAGTATGCGACCAGTGCACGACCCTGTTTCGGCAGTGCTGATGCAGGGCAGCGCAGCAAACGTCGACACGGTGCTGGTGGCCGGGGAATTCAAAAAACGCGACGGAAAATTGCTTTACGAGCATCTGGAGCGACGCCTCGACGAACTGGATGAATCGGGCCGCCGTATCAGCGAGCGCTTCGCCGAGTTGACCCCGGCCTAACCGTTCCTGTGGCATTCGGTCGCTCGAACGAATTGAACGCCGGTGCAGGTGCTTCGCCCCTGTGGCCGGCTTCGCCTCACCATCCTATTTTTGAGAGCCGGGCAGCGTTCGCTCCGTCAAAGATTTGAATTCTCGTTTTTGGAGTACACCAATTGAGCACACGTGACATTGATCTGCTGGCCGCGTACTGGACTCTCGCTGGCGACGTGGACCCGCTTCAGCCTTCGATCAGTCCTTACTCGCTACAGGCGCGCGTCGAAGCAGCATCCAAAGCCGGTTGGCGCGGCATTGGTGTGATCCACGAGGATCTGGTTGCGACGATCGAGAAGGTGGGCATCGACACGGTCAAGCACATTCTCGAAGACAACGGCATCAAGCACTTCGAGCTTGAGTTCCTGGTTGATTGGTATCGCGACGGTCCCGAGCGCCAGGTGTCGGACCAGGCTCGTCGCGTCATTTTTGAATTAGGGGCGAAGTTGGGCATGAAGAATCTGAAAATCGCTGCCAGCGCGCTGGATCAGCGAACGCCGAACTTCGCCCAGATGGCCGACGAATTCGCAACGCTGTGTCAGCAAGCGGCTGAGGTCGGCTCGAACGTGTCGATCGAAGTCATGCCGTTCTCGATCGTGAAGACGCTTGACGACGGTCTCGCCATCGTGCAGGAAGCCAATCAGCCTAATGGCGGCCTACTCCTCGACATCTGGCACATGGTTCGCGGAGGCATCGACTTCAGCGAAATCGCAAAAGTCCCGCCGCAGTTCATCAAAGCCGTTGAACTTGACGATGCGAGCTCGACCATAGAGGGAACCCTGTTGGAAGACACCGTGTTTCGTCGCAAGCTTTGCGGTGAGGGCGACTTCGATAATCCTAGCTTCATCGAAGCAGTTCAAAGCGCAGGATTCAAGGGTGAATGGTACGGCGTCGAACTCATCTCGACCGACTATCGCAAGCTGCCGCTGGAAGAGATGGCGATCAGGTCATTCGACACAACCATGCAACAGTTTCGCAACGTCGAAGCACGGCAACAGAAAGCCCATGCTTGATCGCTGGCCGAGCACGAACACAGTGCTCGCACTGACATTTAACATTGGTGGACCTCCCGACTACCGCTCAACACCAGCTGCGCACAACGATAGGTAAGGATTCTTCGATGTACGATTTCGTATACACCTCGCAGGCTTCGAAAGTGATCTTTGGCGCTGGCGCACTCGCACGCGTCGATGAAGAAGTTCACGCGCTCGGCGCTAAAAAGGCTTTGATTCTTTGCACCCCGGAGCAGGAGGCACAAGCAACGGAGGTTTCCAATCTGTTGGGACCGCTTAGCGCAGGTGTCTTCGCGCAAGCGAAGATGCACGTTCCGATTGAAACCGCAAGACATGCTCGCGATCATGCAAGACTCGTCGGCGCCGATTGCGCAGTGGCGATAGGTGGAGGATCCACGGTCGGCCTCGGCAAAGCCATCGCTCTGGAATCAAGCTTACCGATCATTGCCATTCCCACGACGTATGCTGGCTCTGAGATGACGCCGATCTATGGCCTCACCGAGGATGGATTGAAGCGTACCGGACGCGATCCGCGTGTGCTGCCTAAGACTGTCATCTACGATCCGATGTTGTCGTTGAGTCTTCCGCTCGGCTTGTCGTACGTAAGCGGCCTGAATGCCATCGCACATGCCGCCGAAGGGCTATATGCCCCCGACGGCAATCCCGTCATGTCCCTTATGGCGGAGGACGGAATACGCGCGTTGGCGGCGGGCCTGAGGGGCATCAAATCCGATCCCCAAAATCTGTCAGCACGCGCCGACTGTCTTTACGGCGCATGGATGTGCGGCAGCGTATTGGGCCACGTTGGGATGGCCCTCCACCACAAGCTTTGCCACACCTTGGGAGGAAGCTTCAATCTCCCACACGCGGAAACACACGCTATCGTCTTGCCGCACGCCTTAGCTTACAACAGTGACGCCGCACAAGATGCCATGATCCGAATCGCGCGAGCATTGGGAAGCGAAAACGCCGCGCTCGGAGCCTTCGAACTTGGACGCGAACTCAACATTCCGTCCGGGTTGCGGGAGATTGGAATGCAGGAATCTGATCTTGACCGGGCATGCGAGATCGCACTGTCTAACCCTTATTGGAATCCACGCCCAATAGCACGCGAGCCACTTCGGTCGCTACTACAAGATGCCTGGGATGGACGTCCGCCCCGCACGTGATTGATGCCTTCGAGAAGACGAAGTTATCGGAATCGACTGGCGATGTGCTCCGGGATGTTTTCCGGAGTAACCACGACGACCGACGATGAGGGGGCGATCGCTGATGCAGGGATAAGCCGATGAAAATGCATGATGTGCTGGCAAGCAGAGCGCATGTCCTGACGCAACTCGTGGTGAAGGATGGCTTGAACCTTTCCGCGAAGAAGCAAGCCGACGTTATCGCGGTCAAGATCGTGCCCAATAAAGCATATAGGGTCTTGCTTCGCAGCCTCCAACACTTTCAGAACGGCTGCATTGCCGCCACCCATCGAGTACACGGCAGCGATTCTCGAGCTTTTCGTCACGACCTTCCGCATCCGCTCTTCTGTTTGCAGATTAAGTCCGTGTCCACCACTCGCGTCGAGCAAACTCAGGTTCGAGTGCTTGACACGCAGAGCGCGTCGGAAACTCGCCTCGCGTTCCTCCTCTCCTCTGAAGCCTTCGTCACTCATGGTGATCAACACCGTTCCGCCAGCCCCACGGAGCCACTGACCAATGAGGTACGCGGCCGTCGCGCCCGCCACGCGATTATCGAGCCCAGCGTAGGCGATCCGCGCGGACAACGGAATGTCGCTGAACGTGGTCACAACAGGTATGCCCTTGGCCTTTAATTCTCCAATTGCCGCAGAAATTTCTGAGACGTCGCGCGCTTTCAGTAAAACGCCGTGGCTGCCCCGCTGGGCGATTGAACGAAGGGTTTCAACGACCTCTGCGGTGGTCATGGTTTCACGCATCAGGAATCGAGGCCTTAGCACCGCGGGGTGAAATCCCGGTAGCTCCGCTTCCAGTGCCTCCTGAATTTCCGTCGAGAATCGAGAAGGTGCTTCGGCTACTACATCAATGACGAGTTTGCGACCAGTCGTCGCCAGTTGAGTCTCCTGTTTCTCCAGCTCACGGATGGCCTGCTCGACACGCCTGCGCGTGCCTTCGCGCACATGGGCACGCCCGTTCAAGACACGGTCCACCGTAGCGACGCCTAGCCCAGCCTGCAATGCGATCTCTTTGATGAGGAAACGATGAGCC
The DNA here is from genome assembly GCF_964261745.1 of Caballeronia sp. S22. Lineage (NCBI taxonomy): Bacteria > Pseudomonadati > Pseudomonadota > Betaproteobacteria > Burkholderiales > Burkholderiaceae > Caballeronia > Caballeronia sp. S22. The sequence goes on from NZ_OZ180041.1 coordinate 16,668, forward strand.
ATCGCCACGTCCTCGACCTTGATGGTTTTTTGATGTGTTTATGGTAACTCTCGGCCCAACGATAGGTCTATGCTTGTCGAAAATGGAGCGAGACATGAATGCTACCGAGCGAGGCAGTGAGGCGTTAGCAGACAACTGGTATCGAGAGAGCGACTGCTCACTCGAAGCTTTCGCGGCTCAACTGAGAACCAAGTCCGACCTCGCCTTGCGATTTTCGGTCGAGACGGAGTGCGACGTTCCCATTTACGATTGCCGCGCACTTGATGACGTCCTGACTGATTCCGTTCGGCAACAAGCGCTGCAGGCCGAATGGGCGAAAGTGCTTCTCGACGGCGCGGGCGTGCTGGTACTCAAGAACGCCTTTGAAGATACCGCCGTTGTCGACGAAGCAACTCGCGTTTTTGAAGAGATCATCACTCAAGAGCGAGCATCCGGGACACGCGGAGCGGACCATTTTGCCAAAGCGGGTGCGAATGACCGCATCTGGAACGCACATGAAAAGCTCTGTCTGCTGTCGCCCTCCGTATTTGCACGCTACTTCTCGAATGCGTTCCTCGCGTCTGTCTCGCAAGCATGGCTCGGCCCTGCGTTTCAGATGACCACTCAGGTGAACGTCGTTCGTCCTGGCGGGGAGGCACAGCAAGCACATCGTGACTACCACCTTGGCTTCCAGACCGTGGAAGAGGTGCAGCGTTTCCCTGCGCATGTCCATACGATGTCGCCTTTCTTGACGCTTCAAGGCGCCGTCGCGCATAGCGATATGCCAATCGAGAGCGGTCCTACGAAGCTGCTTCCGTTTTCGCAGCGTTACGCACGGGGCTATCTGGCCTGGCGACGTCCGGACTTTCGCACCTTCTTCGAGGCAAACTGCGTACAGCTACCGCTCGCAAAGGGGGACGCCCTCTTTTTTAATCCAGCACTGTTCCATGCCGCCGGCGCGAATCGCACGCGAGACGTGCAGCGCATGGCGAATCTGTTGCAGGTGTCTTCGGCGTATGGGCGCGCGATGGAGACTGTCGATCGCATGCGGATGTGTGAGGCCGTCTATCCCATACTTGTCGAGTACAGGGCCAACGGGCGATTCACTGCGCCTGACATTGATTCCGTTATTGCGTCTACGGCGGAGGGTTACGCGTTTCCGACCAATCTGGATCGTGATCCGCCAGCAGGCGGTCTAGCGCCCGCGAGTCAGCAAGCGCTCTTGCGCCGCGCACTGGACGAAGTGTGGTCCCATTCGATGCTTCGCGAAGCGCTACAACTCCAGGCCTGGAAACGAACCAGTTGAACTCGCCGGCTTGATCCGAAAAGCGACAACGAAATGAATTCTCACGGCTCAACTACTGGAGACGTCCATGATTGGAATCGCGGTGCTTGGCGCGGGACGAATCGGAAGGATTCATGCTTCAAATGTTGCGGCACATCCTGCTGCCAGGCTGGTTGCGGTGGCGGATTCATCCAAAGTCGCCGTAAATGCGCTCGCCGGGCAGCTCGGCTGTGACGCCTCCGATGATTGTGCGGCCGTCATCGACCGTGACGACGTAGATGCCATTGTGATCGGCACGCCCACCGATACTCACATTCAGTTTATGATGCGCGCCGTCGAACACGGCAAGGCCGTGTTGTGCGAGAAGCCAGTCGACCTGGACTTGGAACGTTCGCTCGCGGCATCAGCCGAGGTGGAACGGTTTAACGGCCGTGTGATGCTTGCGTTCAATCGTCGTTTCGATCCGACTTCCCAAGCCTTTCGTCGTGCAATCGATGGCGGCGAAGTGGGTGATGTGCGTCAGGTCATCATCACGAGCCGCGATCCCGGATTGCCGACGCGCGACTACCTCGCCCACTCCGGGGGAATCTTTCGCGACATGGTCATTCACGACTTCGATCTTGCGAGATGGTTTCTGGGCGAAGAGCCCGTCGAGGTCATGGCAACCGGAAGCTGTTTAGTCGAGGCCGGCCTTACGGAAGTGCCTGACTTCGACACTGTCATGGTTCAGCTTCGGACGGCTTCTGGAAAGCAATGCCACATAAATTGCTGTCGCCATGCGAGTTACGGTTATGACCAGCGAATGGAGGTCTTCGGCTCAAAGGCGATGTTGTTGCAGGAGAACCTGCGGGCTTCGACCATTCGACGTTGGACCGAAAATGCAACCGATGCGCGCGAGCCGCTCCTTCACTTCTTTCTGGAGCGGTACGCGGAATCCTACAGAAACGAGCTCAGCGCATTTATCGAATGTTTGGGCACCGAAGCGGCGTTTCCGACTTCCATACAGGACGGTTTGAGAGCGCTTCGCTTGGCAGATTGTGCGGTCGAATCCGCGTCGTCAAAAAGAGCTGTCAGTGTCGGGTAATGTGCGAAGCGCACGAGCAGGCGGGACCACTTTGCCATTGAACATAGGAGGAGAAGACTTAATGACCAATTCGCTTGGACGGCGCCTGCGCCTCGGAATCATCGGTGGTGGCCCCGGGTCGCTAATTGGAGAAACGCATCGCATCGCCGCGCGTCTGGACGGGCGTTATGACATTGTTGCAGGATCATTCTCATCAGACGTGGGACGCACGAACGAAATGGCGGCGGAACTGTGTATTGATTCGGGTCGCGCGTACGGGTCGTGGCAGCAGATGTTGGAGGACGAAGCGAAACGTGTCGACCGCATTGATGTAGTCGCCGTCATGACGCCCAATGACTCGCATCGTGCAATCTGTATGGCGGCGCTTGAGAAAGGCTTCCACGTCATCTGCGACAAGCCGCTTGCTAACGAGCTGAATCAAGCGCGGGAGATCGCCGCGATGGTGGAACGAAGCGGGCTCGAATTTTGTGTCACCTACTGCTATAGCGGTTTCCCGATGGTGAGACAGGCACGGGACATGATTTTACAAGGGGAAATTGGCGAAGTTCGCCAGATTCACCTTCAGTATGTGCAGAGCTACCTCAGCGATCATGACCTGCCGAACGCCTGGCGGACAGATACCACCCGAGCGGGAAAGTCGCTCGTCCTCTTGGACATCGGCACCCACGCGTTCCACCTCGGCGCATTCGTCACGGGGCGGGACGTCACACGGTTGTGCTCGGATCTCGGCTCCGCGATTCCAGGCAGAAAAATCGATGACTATGTCTCGGCGCTTCTGCGCTACGACAACGGCGCGCGCGGCTCACTTTGGGTCACGAACGCCGCGGCAGGGTCGGAGCACGGGCTAAGCTTCCGAGTTCATGGCGACAAGGGAGGACTCGAGTGGCATCAGGAAGATCCGAACCGCCTGCATCATCGAAGGCAGGGCGGTTTCGATCACATCATCACGCGACGCCCCGGGCTCGAAATGAGCGAAGGCGCACAGCGCTCTACCCGCATCGCGATTGGGCACCCAGAAGGCTATCTCGAAGCCTTCGCCAACCTTTACACGGAATTCGCCGACCAGGTGACCAGACGTATTCTCAATAAGGAACCGGCGAATTTGAAGCGGCTGTTTCCCAATGTGATCGATGGCGTGAAAGGACTCGCGTTCGTGGACGCGGCAGTCGAGAGTGCACAGACCGGCTCATGGCGAGATATTGAATATTCGTCGAGGTGACGAGCGAGCAGTTGCACTGGCTCTTGGAGGGCGTCGACATTGATGCTGTACGCCGCCATCCGGTACGGTCGTACCGTTACGCCACCTGAGCATTGGGCTCGCCGGTCAGCAATAGCTTTGGGCCTTCTTCTTAAGAGACTCCCTTCGCGGCGTCACAAATTCCCGTAAACCCATCGCGGCCAGCACCTTCGCTATTCCGGAGGCATGAACGAGGATGACTTCTCCCGATTGCCGCCGGCCGCCTAGGCCTATATCCGTGAGCTCGAGATCCGCAACCGGCAGCTGCGCGAACGGATCACCTCGCGCAGAGCCGGCGTTTCGCCCAGAGCAGCGAGAAGCTCAAGGATCGCGTCTTCGACGAGGCCGAAGAGATCGCTGGCGCCAAACCCGACGACATGGAAGCCGACGCCACTGACGACGCGGTTGTGCTCCCCGACGCGGGTCTGCCGGACTCCGGCACCCAGGGGAAACAAACCCGGACGTAAGCACGCCTACGCGCTCAATTCTTCACGTAACAACATTGTTTGTCACGGCGTTCCATCCGCGACTGAAATCCTGCAAAACGGGGACATCGTCAATTTCGACATCACGCTGGAGAAGAACGGCTATATTGCCGATTCCAGCAAGACCTATCTTGTCGGAAAGGTGTCGCCGATAGCCAAGCGGCTCGTACAAGTGACCTATGAAGCGATGTGGAAAGGGATCAAGGCCGTTCGCCCTGGAGCCAGACTTGGCGACGTAGGTCATGCCATCGAACGGCACGCCCGCAGACACGGCTATTCGGTCGTACGAGAGTATTGCGGACATGGCATCGGGCGTGAAATGCACGAGGACCCGCAAGTACTGCACTGGGGAAAGCGAACACGGGCTTGCTGTTGCAAGAAGGCATGGTGTTCACGATCGAACCGATGATTAACCAAGGTCGACCTCTATTCGAACTGAAGACGACGGCTGGACGGTGGTCACACGGGACGGGCGACTGTCAGCGCAATTTGAGCACACCGTAGCTGTGACGCAAAAAGGCGTTCGGGTCTTGACGCTACGATCCGGGGAAAGAGCTCCTAACTGACGGCCGAATGCGCGCAATTGGAAAAGGCATCTTGAATGGTCGACTGCTGATCGTCTGATCGTTCGAGCTGCGCGCGATGCTCTGCGTGAAAATCGCTTCCTCGAGCAGCCGATAGGCGCGTAAGGTGAGCGACGCGGCCGAGCCGCCGCCGCGATGAGCGTCGGGGAGCGTCCGGACGGGCCGCCATGCCGTCATGACCGATCGATCAGATTTCGACCAGCGTCGCGCGCGTGAACTCCTCGATATTGTCGAGAAGCGCATCGAGCGCCTGGCCAGCGCGATCCATGTCGCCGTCCGCAATGGCTTTAGCCACCGCGCCGTGCAGACGCGCCATTTCAGGCAAATCGGCGGCCTGCTTGTAGTGGACGTACCAGAAGCGGCGCGCGAGCCCGTGCATTAGCCGCATGGACGCTTCTGCGAATTCGTTGCGAGCCGCGATGAGGCACAGTTCGTTGAACTCGCGGTCGAGCCGCACGAAGCTCACATCGTCGTTGGCCTTTGAGGCCTCGGTGAACTCGGCGGCGAGTTGCGCGAACACTTCGCGCTCCTGCGGCGTAGCGCTGCGTGCGGCGCTGCGGCAGACGAGGCGCTCCACTTCGCGTCGCGTCTTCAGCAGCTTGAGTTGCTTCTTGACGTCGATCTCCGGCACGAGCAGGCCGCGTTGTGGCAGGATCAAAACCAGATGTTCGCGGGCAAGACGCTGGATGGCTTCGCGGATCGGCGTGCGGCCGATGCCGGTCATCTCACTCAACGACAATTCGGAAACCGTGGTGCCAGGCGCGATCTGCAGTGTGACGATCGCTTCCTCGATCTGCGCATAGGCCTGCTCGGTGAGACTTTCCCGCTGTACCGGCTTTTTCGCGCCGGGGCGCGGCGCACGGGCCGGCGTGGACGACTTCGTGCGCGCGGTCTTTGGGTGGGTGGCGCTCTTGCGTGCGACGATGCGTTCAGCCATGGATGAACCTGCAAAATTAATCATCGGATATACATATTGTATAGCAGTTGCATCTGCACGCACGGCCGCACGAACGTCACACGGAGACCTCTTCCAGCGCCCTGCCGCGCGTCTCTATGCCGAGGGTCAGCACCGCCAGCGCCGCAATGAGAAAGGACACCGCACCCAGCGTAAAGACGCCGCTCTGCCCCATTAGCGGCAGCACGATACCCGCGATGGATGGCCCGAGCAGCGAGCCGAGCCGCCCGATCGCCGAGGCGAATCCAGATCCGGTTGCGCGTGCACGCGTCGGATACAACTCCGGCGTGTACGCATACAGCACGGACCACATGCCGAAGAAGAAAAACTGCATGCACGCGCCCGCTGCGATCAGCTGCGCGACCGGCGCGTGAGAACCCGCCGCCTGCCCGTAGAGATACGCGAACGCGGCGCTTCCGATCAGCGTCAACACGCAGGAAGGCTTGCGTCCCCATGCTTCGATCAGCCACGCGAAGGTCACGAAGCCCGGAATGCCCGCGAGCGAAATCAACACGGTATAGAACACCGACTTCGTGACCTCATAACCCGCTCCCTGCAGCAGCGCGCCCAACCATGTCGTCAGTCCGTAGTATCCGAGCAGCGCGAAGAACCAGAGCGTCCACGTCATGAGCGTACGGCGCGCATAGCCGCCGGTCCACAGTTGCGCGATGCTCGTCTTCCCCGTCGTGGCATGCGTAGGCGGCGCGACCTTCGTCACCGGCGCGACCGCGGGCAACTCGGCGCCACCGAGTGCGGCTTTCACGCGTGCTTCCATTTTTGCGACGACGGCATCTGCATCGACGATGCGGCCCGCACTCTCCAGCCAGCGCGGCGACTCGGGTACCGCGCGTCGCACCACGAAGACGAACACAGCCGGTACCGAGAGCGCAATAAAAATCCCGCGCCAGCCGACCATCGGAAGCAGAAAGTAGGTCGCAACACCTGCCGCGATGAAGCCGATCGGAAAGAAGCCCTCGAGCAGCGCGACGTAGCGTCCTCGATTCTTCGCAGGCACGATCTCGGAGACGATCGATTGTCCAATCGGAAATTCCATTCCCATGCCGAAGCCGAGCAGTACACGGCACACCATAAGCCACGTGACATCGTGCGCGAAGCCGCAAAGCAGGCTGCCGATACCCCAGAAAATCATGCTCACCTGGAACACTGGTTTGCGCCCGAAGCGATCGGCGAGCACGCCCGCTATCGCCGCACCCGCGAGCATGCCCAGGAAGCTCGCGCTCCCCAGCAAGCCGGTTTGTGCTGTGCTCAGATGAAATTCCGCCCTGATCGAACCGAGCACGAAAGTCATGATGCCAAGATCAATCGAGTCGAACAGCCATGCCGTGGCAATCACGGCGAAAATCGAGCGCTGATAGCGCGTCAGCGGCAGTCGTTCCAGGCGCGCAGCGACGCCGTGTCGGATCGCCACGGCGTCCGGTGAAAGCATTTCCATTGTCTCTCTCCATGTATCGCGAGGCGTGCTCTGCGGCGTACCTTGCTCGCGGAATGATTGAACGTGCTCGGGTTGTGCTGAACTCCTGCCTGGCGAGGGGGTGGGATCGAGGAACGAAATGCGGGGCTGGTCAAATCGCGGTCATCACGCGACGTTCGTCTTCGGTGAGATCAGGGCCGTCGAGCGTGACGCGCGACTGATCGCGCTTGAACTTCGCGATCACCGGGCGTAGTTCTTCTTTCACGTGCTCCTCGCTGTAGCCGTTGAAGAGCGTGCCGAAGAAACCGCGGCGCAGGTCGCTGCTGCCGAGGACCCAGTCGGCGATCGGGAACGTGAGGTTCATGTTGTACTTCATCATGATCCCCATGTTGTGATGTGCGGTGTGATGACGGCGGATCGTGTTGATGAACGGCATGTTTCGCACGAACCAGTTGTCGTGCACGTGACAGCAGTAATGGAATGACTCGTAGAGCAGGTACTGGCCTACCATCGTGAGGAACACGATATATCCGGCGTTCGGATTGAATATTTGTGACGCGACCGTGCCGAGAATGGTGCCGAACACGCCGAGCGTGATGAGCACGCGCCACGGAAAGAACACGATGCGGAATTCGCGCGTCGTGTCGATGGTCGGCTCCGAATCGGTGAAGTACTGGTGATGCTCGCGGGTATGCCGTTCGTAGATGGCCCGCAGCGCGAACACGTCGATGCGACGATGCATCACGAAGCGATGCATCCCCCACTCAACGAAGTTGCCGCCGAGAAAGACCGGGATCACGAGTAGCCATTCCCAAGTCGCGGCGTGCAGATGGTTCGCGCAATACCAGATTGCGGCGATGCCCGCGCAGTACAGCACAGAGATGTGCAGCAGGCCGTTGTACAGCGGGCTGATATTCGATTTGTAGTTCTCGCGGAATTCGCGTTGCCGTTCGGTCATCATGATGTGTCTCCTGAATTCATGTACTACACAACTGACATATTAGTTGGACGTCACGTTAAGTCAAGCACCGCATCGCTTTGAGCGGACAGGGTTTTCCCGAGGTCGCGGGTCCACGCGCGGCGCACGATATCCGCGTAGGCCGCGTCGGCGTCTGCTACCGGAAAGGCGCTGGCGAGGCGCGTCACGCCGAGCGCGTCGCGCGTGAGCGTCGCGAGTGCTGACTCTTCGACGCCGAGCTCGCGCAGATCGGTGGGAATGCCGACACTGGCGATCAGATCGCGCAGGGTTCGGCACAGGCGGCCGATGACGGTATCGGCGTCACCTTGGGTATCGATGCCGAAGTCGGCGGCGATGTCCAGCAGTTCGGTGCGGCGCGTGAGTTTCAGTGCGCCGAGCGCGTAAGGCAGCATGACCGCGTTGGTCGTGCCGTGGGAGCGATGGGTGAGCCCCGCGACCGCGTACGCGATGCCATGCACGGCGTTAAGTCCTGCGCTGCCGTACGACATCGCCGCATAGACGCTCGCCTGGCACATCGCGGCGCGCGCGGTCTCGTCGGCGCCGTCGTCGAAGCAGCGCTTCAGATAGCGTACGCACAGACGAATGGATTCGCGTGCGAACAGCATCGTCAGCGAAGAGCGTCCGCTATAGACGGGGTCAGGTTGACCCGCACGGTCATAGGCCGCGGAGTCGATCGTGAGATAGGACTCGATGGCATGCGTGAGCGCGTCGATGCCTGCATCAGCGGTGACATTCGGCGGGCAGGTCATGGTCAGTTCATAATCGATCAGCGCGATCTGCGGGCGCAGCGCGTTGTCCATCACGGCCACCTTGGTCGCGTTGGCCGGATCGATGAGAATTGCGCCTGGGGTTGCCTCCGAGCCGGTACCAGCGGTGGTCGGCATGGCGAACAGCGGCAGCGCCTCGAGCGGGCCCCGCGCACCGAGGAAATCACGGATTGGCGCGCCGTGACGCAGCGTTACGCACAGCGCTTTCGCCAGATCGATGTTGCTGCCGCCGCCGAGCGCGATCACGTGGTCGAGGGGCGCGCCATCGAGGCTGTCACGCAGCGCGCGCGTGGCGTCGTCGCAGAGCGTGGTGGTCGGATCGGGTAGGCCGCCCTCGAAGACGTGCGTGACTACGCCAAGCGCTGCGGCCGACTCGACGTACTCCCGCACCCATGGCGTGCGTCTGCTGAAGAAAGTGTCAGTAACGAGCGCGCCGCGCTGATATCCCAGATGCGCGATGAGCCCAGGTAGTCGGGCGCGCGCGCCCTTCTCCATGATCAGACGTGCCGGCGCACAGAAGTGGATGAGGTCATCGGTTCTCAACGGTTCACTCCGTAATAAGCCTCAGGTGAAGAGGAAGCGCCGCAACGAGGCGGCGACTTCAGCGGTGTGGGAAGTGGGAATGCTGTGGCCCGCGTCCGCGATGATCTCGAGTCGCGCGTCAGGTAGTCCCTCAAGCAGCCATTGCGCGTGCTCGACGGGACTTTCGTTGTCGTCGGCGCCGTGCAGGATCAGCGCCGGGATGTTAATACTCGCGAGGCCTGCGCGTTGATCCGTGTCCCGGATCGCCTGCCAGGTCCATGCGACGGCACCGTGATCGGCCGCGTCGATAAGTCCGAGGCGCGCTTCGCGCGCGGCAATTTCGGCTTCGAGCGAGGCGCCGTCGGGCGCATGAAACCATCGCAGCGCACGCAGCGCCGGCGAGCCGGACATCAGAATCAGCCGCTCGGGACGGTGCGCAAGCAGGGGCAACGCGGCCAGCGACACGCTGACGCCCATGCTCCATCCCGCGAGACAGTACGGCCGGCCACGTGTGCAGGAGTCGATGGCCTGTGCGAGTTCGCAGGCGAACGCTTCGAGGGAGTAATCGGCGGAACGAGTCCCGCGCGTGGCCGCGCCGCGGCCGCGCAGATTCGGCAGCACGAAGCTGAATTCGTCGTCCATGGATTCAGTGAGTGGTCGCCACACCGCGCGCGTGCCTTGAATCCCATGAACCGCGACGATCTGGCGCTGGCCGTGACCCTGCCGGCTGATATCCATTGATCACGTCTCCGTATGCTACTGATATGTTAGTCGCATAGTAGATGTGAGATCAAAATTTAGTCAAGTAGGCTTTATAGGTATGACTCTCGTGTCGCGGAAACGGGAACCTGCTACTCCAGCGGGAGCGATGGTGTATGACTGCCGGCGCGAGCGCGATAATCTCATCCACGCGGAATTGTGTTGTCAAGCAAGTCGCGAGTCATTACTCGTTCAACATCGCAAGAGCGGCGCTGGCAGGCATCTATACCTTCATCACGACCGTCACTTTCATCCTTGAACTGGAAGGGCCCAGTGGCACCAGCTGGTCAGCCAGTGGCAGCCGGCGGAGCTCGAATAGTCCGAGCCGTAGCGGCGCGTGTCAGATGCGCGCCGCGCGCTCCTTGCGATGCATTTCCAGCTGCGTAATCGCACGCTGCAGCACACGTCCCGCATATCCCTTCAGATCGAGGAACCGGCAGCCCAGAACGGCGCGGCGCTCGCCAGTTGGCGTGACGACCTGACGAGGCGCGACGATCTCCAGATCCACCATCACCGCGCCGAGCCCACCCACTTGCAGCCTGACGTCGTTCCAGATCGTGCCCGGCGTGAGCGAACCGAAGTCCGCGTCCCGCGCGCGCAGCGCCACGCCCCCGAGCGACAAGTCCTGCAATTCAAACTGGAACGCCACTCCCGCGTCATTGGCCCCGCTGGCGATGAACGCATCGAACATCGGCGTATCGACGCGGTAGTACTCGCGGCGCTGCACGTAATGAAGCAGTTCGGGAAACGGCGCTTCGAATGCGGGACGCCCTTCGAAGGTCATCGCGACGGCGCGCCCCGTCACGAACCGGGTGCGAATGCCCGACGGCTGGCTGCGGAACGTGAGCTCGCCAGCGAGGACGAGCTCGCGGTTGCCACGCTGCGTGCTGCCCAAATCGAAGATGAAGTGCGCGCCGCGCGAATTGACGTCGAGCAGTTGTGTGATGAACTGCGTGCCGTCGAATTCAACTGTCAGAAAGTCGCCGCGCGCCATGATGCTTCGCAAGCACAGCGCGATCTGCGGTGTGAGCCGCTGCGCGTAGCGGTCGTCGATCTCCCACGCATTTGTCTTCACCGCGCTTTCGTTGGTCACAGAAGGTTCGGCAATCGTCATGATGTTGTTGTTTTGCCGGTCGGCCTGCGGGCATCTCGCATCGCTATCTTATCAAATTGATAAGCAAGTGGTACAGTGGCGACCGTGACGGGCAAAAAGAACCCAGAACCTGAGAGAAGCCATGGCACCCCGGGGAAAGCCGGGGGCCGGCTAACTGCCCGACTGGCGGTCCGCTTGCGGACCGCGCGGCACCGGCAGAAAATGCAGCGCCGCTTTGAGCATATAGATGACGATGACGGTCCCCGCGAGATCGCCGATGAACATCGCGAAGAAACGTGACGCGAAGTCGTGCGTGTCGCCCTGCAGACAGAACCAGATGTTGTGCAAGAGCGGACCGGCTATGGCGTAGGCAACGGTGAGCAACATCAGTCTGCCCGCGGTCAAATTCGACAGCGACGCGCTCAGCCCGTACATCTCGCGCGCCAGGCGATAGACGGCATAAGGCGCGGCAGTCGCGATTATGCCGCCGACGAACGATCTCACGGGATCATTGGGAAAAAAGTAGAAGAAGTCGACGACCCAGCTCGCGAGTAGCAGCCCGAGCGCGCCGTCCGCGCCGAGCAGGAGCGTGCTGAGCAGCCGGATGCCGGCGGGAAGGTAGATCCAGTTCACGCCACGCACGAACTCGGTATGCGTGAAGATCTCCTGGTTGACCCAGAGCGAGCCGATGAAGACGAGTGCCGTTCCGACGACGGAGCATAAGCGAAGCTGAAAGGAAGACATTGGCGTGGCGTGCCGATTGCGCGACGAAGGGTTTCGCATGTTACCGCAGCCCCTTTCGAAATCGCTTTCGAACCTCGCGGGCGCGACCGGCGACGAGCGTGGTGGTTACGCCTTGCCGATGGGCGCGCCGGCCGCTCGTGCATCGATCTGCGCAATCTCGCCGTACTTCGAAGGGGAATCGAGCCTTGCCGCGATTCGCTCGAGTTCATCGAGCAGCGCGAGCAGTTCCGCCTGTTGAACGGGTGACACGGCGGGCGCCCGCCGCAGTTCCTCGATGCGCTCACGCCAGTACGACACCGGCCATGCGGCGCTCCGGTGCCAGTGTCGCGAGCGGATCATCCTCGCCAGATGATCGATTTCCTGCTCGATGAAATGCGCTGTGATGTAGGTGAAGTCGCGTCGTTGAGCCACGTTCGTGCCCCTGATGGTGGCTCGGGCAGAAGAAGAATTCAGGTTCTCTCCAAGCTTTCACTTTGCGCATGATATTATCACGTACTTATCAATTTGATAAATACCAGCGCGCGTCGTTCCGCCGCCAAATTTTCGGCGATGCTAAGATAGAATCATCTCCTCTCAATGGTGATAAATGGCTAAAAAGAGCGTCTTCGATGCCTATTTCCGCTTCCTAAATCTGGCTCAGGCGGTCCATGCACTGCCTTCAGTGCCGAAGCTCGATGCGGCCGAGGAACGCCTGCTGGAAGCACTCACGGCGTCGTGGCATGCTGGGCATACGCTGACCGTTACGGAAACGATGGCGCTGTCGATCGCGGGCGCGCCGGCAACCGTGCATCGCAAGTTGACGAGCCTGAAGAAGCAAGGTCTCGTATCCGTCGACGAAAGCAGCGACGATCTACGCATCAAGACCGTCGCGCCGACGCGCAAGGCGCTGACGTATTTCGAAAAGCTGGCGGCGTGTCTCGAAGAGGCAAAGAAGCGCTGAGCGTCGCTGGAACGCCGTACCACAACTATGCGCGGCGAAGGTTATAATTCGTCGCTTTCCGGCGCATTCGCGCAGTAAATTTTTCCACCCCGCCGACATCCCTCTGGGGAGCGGGACGGCCAGCAGTGTCCGACAGCCTCCGTAGCAATCGCAGGTGTTGTGCTGCATCCTGACTGCGATTGTCATGTTCTTCCCGCGTAGCGAAGTCGTTCATCGCCGCCGTGCCGCGACGGCGGCGCGCCTGCTTTTCCTGGGCGTCGTTCTTTCTCCCGGCGTTCGTGCCGATGAAAGCGATCCGGGCACACAGCAGTTGAAGCCGATCATCGTCAGGGCGGAAAGGCAGCCCGCGCCCGAAGAGCGCACGCCGGTCGCCATGAGCGTCTATGGCAATACCTTTCTCGACAGCACGGGCGTGCGCGATATCAAGTCGCTCGCCACGATTGCGCCCGATCTCAACTACGCGCAGGTGCAGACCGTCGTGCCCGTGCTGACCATTCGCGGCATCTCCAGCCGCGATACGACCGAGATCGGCGATCCATCCGTGGTCGTCGTGACGGATGGAAGCTCGAACAACCGCCCGTACGCACTGAGCGGCACGCTCTACGATCTCGACCACATCTCCGTTCTGCGCGGTCCGCAAGGCACGCTGTACGGGCGCAACGCGGTGGGCGGCATCGTCGATATCGTGACGGCGAAACCTTCGCGCGCTTTCGAGGGCCGTGCATCGGGCGATCTCGGCAACTACGCAACACGCAATCTGGAGGCTATGATCAACGTCCCGGTGAACGACGTCCTGCAGTTTCGCGTGGCGGCCATCTCACGCCGGCACGACGGCTATCTGAGTAATGCGCCGCAATCCGACGGCGACGACGAGAACACGCGCTCCGGGCGTCTATCCGTCGCCCTGGAGCCGACCTCGCATCTGCGCATACTGTTCACCGCGCAACAGACCACGTTGAAGGGCGTCGGCCCGGTCTCGCTCGATATTCCCTATATCTACGATGCGAACGGCAACCTTTCGCACGACAAGCCGCCCTTCCCGGCCGATCCCCGCATGTTCACCTATGCGACAGCGCAATCGCAAAGCATCGACGATACGCTCGCCCGCTTGCATATCGCGTACGACTTTCCGGGCGTCGAACTGAGCTATACGGGCAGCTACGACAACCTGACCTGGCGTCATGCGGCGAACAGCAGCCCGAGCTTCGCCGAGCCTGTGTCGTACCGCCAGAACGAATTTCCCAAGACGCTGAATCAGGAAGTGCGCGTGAGTTCGCTCGGCGATGGGCGGTGGTCGTGGCAAGCGGGCGTCTCGTACTTCCACGAGTCGTCGTCGTTGTACAGCGCGAACGAATCGCCGTTCAACGACGGTGTCTATCTGCCCACGCTCGCGTTCGCGTACGGCATCCGCACGACATCGACGGCGGCCTATGGCCAGTCGTCGTACTGGGTGACCGACAGGATCAGACTGACCGCGGGCATGCGCGTGACCTGCGACGAGAAGAGCCGCGATGGCGAATACTTCTTCGCGAATTCGAATGAACCTCCGTTCGTCTATACGCACGTGCCGCAGGACGACGCCGGTTCATGGTCGAAACCGACCGTGCACTTCGCGGCTGAGTACGCGCCCAGCTCGGCGATGATGACCTACGTGCGCTACGACACCGGCTACAAATCGGGCGGGTTTTCTTCGTCGGGTTCATATGCGCCGGAAACGCTGAAAGGTATCGAGATCGGCACGAAGTCGCTGTGGAATTCGCAGCGCGTGCAGATCAACGCGAGCATCTTCGACTACGACTATTCGGGCCAGCAGATCGCCCAACTCGTGCCGTTCGCGGATGGGCGCACAGGGACGAGCATTGTCAATGCCGGACGCACGCGCATCTATGGCGCGGACGCCGATATCCGCGCGCTGGTCGATCCGGTCGGCCTGCTCACGCTCTCGGTAGCATGGCTGCATGCGCGCTTCACCGATTTCGCCGTCGACGATGGCAGCGGCCAGAACGTGCAACTCGCCGGCAAGGTACCGCCGCAGAGCCCGGCGTTCACGGTCGGCTTGGGGCTCGAACATGCGTGGATGACCACGGCCGGGCGCATTGTCGGCCGCGTGGACGCGAAACTCCAGAGCGGTCAGCACTTCACGATCTACAACTACGCCGATGATTATCAGAAGCCGTATTTGACCGCCGACCTCTCGGCGACCTGGATGCCGAACCGCAAGAACGTCGAGCTGATGGCGTACGTCCGCAACGTGACGAATCAGCGCGTGTTCACGGCCGCCGAGGAATACACGTTCGATGACTCGTACCGTTATGCGTTCGCAGCGCCGCGCACGTTCGGCGTGAAGGCGACTTATTTTTGGTGATCCATACGGCCAAGCGCTTTCAAATCACAACCTCGGAGGTTGAACGGCTGTTTCAGGGGCGAAGCAGATCTCTGAACGTCGTTGCGACGGAGGGAGTCACCGACGCATCATGGCTGGTTTCGGAAGACTGAGACCGGAGCGTCGGCGAAGATGCTCAAAGTGGTTTCGAAGCGTGTCTTCACGATCTACGGGAGACGATCTAGCCGCAATATGCTACTCATCGGGTCCGTGCCATCAGACGGCCTTATCCACAGATTTCGTGCGTAAGCCTGTGGACAAGTCCTGGATTGGACTCGGCCGCCCGGTGATTCGTAGAAGTAAAGCGATTCGGTGCCGGTCGCCGCGCAAGCTATGAAGACTAAAGTCGGTGCGGACATCGAACGCGGTGCCGGCCCCATCGGTGACGCCATGCGCACCCTCCACGGCAGCCTGATCAGCCCAGTCGA
This sequence comes from Caballeronia sp. S22, assembly GCF_964261745.1. Lineage (NCBI taxonomy): Bacteria > Pseudomonadati > Pseudomonadota > Betaproteobacteria > Burkholderiales > Burkholderiaceae > Caballeronia > Caballeronia sp. S22. The sequence continues at coordinate 32,324 of NZ_OZ180041.1, forward strand.
CATCCCCTACATTGGGAGGTGCCCGGTGCTGCGCTGCTCGCCACACTCGTCTCGCAAGGTACACAGGTATGTGGCTGATCTGACCACCAAGTGCGGCTTCGGCACCCGCGACGGTGACGTAACGCTGGGTTATCTCGTGAGTGTCTCAGCGCGCTGCCCATGCTTGGACATCCCCATATCCAACACGCCTTCGAAATATCGAGCATGGCATTCGGCGGCTCCATCCTTGTGCTTGGCTTGATCAAGGACGCGTGATGGCTGACCGGCATGGCGATGAGTCGATCGCAATCGGATCATGCTCAAGTGTCCGGCATTCTGGAGGGTGACTGCAATGCGCACAGAGATTCAGATGATCGACCGCATTGTTTCGAAAAGCCTGCGCAATATGATTGACCAAAATGGCGACTCCGCTGTCACCGGGCCGGTCTTCGTGAGAAGTGACCTCCCCGACGGACCCGTAGTGCTCACGCCGACACGTCACTACTATCGCCAAGGGCGTCTCCTGGCTTACGAGATCGCCAACGCCCACGCCTTCTGGATATCGCTTCGGCAAGCAAAGGCCGAACATGGTGATCGCGGCGCGACTGTGTCGCTACCTGCCGTTGAATACTTCAGGAACAGGCGACTATTCGTATCACACGACGGGATGGCGGTATTCGCACTCGGCAAACGAAGGACACGCGCGGGTATCTCTCCAGTGTGTGCAAATCGCCGAAGTACCTAGGATCGATGACACCGCTGCTTTAGTTGGCGATACAGGAGGGCCTACCCACCTTTTCTGCTTCTACATGCCTCACGGCTTACTATCGCAGACTTGGCTTCGGGCCGGTATGTCGCGTTTCGTTTGAGATGTTTGGCGAACCGCGTGACTAGAATCGCGAAGCGTACCGCGAATACGGACCTGCCGGGAAAGCAGGTTGTCCAGACGTAAACTACTTCTGCTACGCCCCCTGCCAACCACTCTCGTGCGCGTCCGATCCAGTCGACAAGGCACTCGCCAGCACTGAGATCCCGTACGCTTCGTCGCTGCAGCAAGCCAACGACATCCTTACCCGCACGGGGATCTCAGCTTCGCTCGTTGCGGCGACGCCGCGCCTTGAACTGCGTTTGAGATGCAGACACCGTCTGATTGGCCATCGTATCCCGAGCGTGCGCTGCGCTTACCGAGAACGGAGCGACGAAGGCGGCAATCGAACAGTTTCTTGCACATGCCAATCTCCTTGGTTGATCAATGCGATACGTGGCCGGCTGCAGCACGATAGCCGGGCCTGCCCATCGCGCTTGGGTGTCTCGCCGCTTCCCTGTTCTCGCAGGCAGCAGTCCATGTCCAAGGACTGTTGATCCAGCAGTCCGATTCGTCACGACGCAGCTCATCCGGAACTGAACGTTTTGGCAAAAGAGTGCGCCAGCGTCGAGAGGTGCAATTTTTACCGCCAAACGTTGTCGTCATTCAACCATTGGTAATTTGTGCGCAGCACAACAGAGTCCCTATATTTGTAGGTCGAATATTCGTCTGCGGGTCGCGCGAATCGGAAGGCGGGGCAAGCGGTCGATGGCCATCATTTAGATGGACCAAACACTTGAACAAGAAATCAAAATCAGAAAGGCCACAATGACTACGACATTATTTAGCAAAACGAATGATCGGCCGCTTGCGATTGTTACAGGGGGCGCCGGGTTCCTGGGCAGTCACGTGTGCGATCGCCTCGTGCGCGAAGGCAAGCACGTCGTCTGTGTCGACAACTTCATGACTGGGCGACGGGCCAATATTGCGCATTTGAGAGCATCGCCCTACTTCACGCTGATCGACGCTGACATCTCCGTGTCGCTTCCGCAGATCGATGCTTCGGAAATCTGGAATCTCGCCTGCCCGGCATCGCCGCCGACGTATCAGGTCGATCCCGTTCACACGATGCTCACCAACGTGATGGGCATGAAGCACTGCCTCGATCTCGCCTATGACACCGGCGCGCGCGTCTTTCAGGCATCGACGAGCGAAGTGTATGGCGACCCGGAAGTGCATCCGCAGACGGAGTCGTATCGCGGCAAGGTGAACCCCATCGGTCCGCGCGCATGCTATGACGAAGGCAAGCGCGCCGCGGAAACGCTGTGTTTCGACTACCGCCGCATGTACGGCACCGATGTGCGTGTCGCACGTATCTTCAACACCTACGGTCCGCGCATGGACCCGCAGGACGGTCGCGTCGTCTCGAACTTCGTCGTCCAGGCGCTGCGCGGCGATCCGCTGGAGATCTATGGCGACGGATCGCAAACGCGCTCCTTCTGTTTCGTCGACGATCTGGTCGAAGGCTTCTTCCGCATCATGCGCGCGCCCGAAGCGCCGCAAGGTCCGGTCAATCTCGGCAATCCCGGCGAATTTTCGATGCGCGAGCTCGCGGAACTGGTGATCGGTATCACGGGCACGTCGTCGACGCTCGCGAACAAGCCGCTGCCGATCGACGATCCGAAGCAGCGTCGCCCCGATATCGGCATCGCGCAATCGCTGCTCGGCTGGAAACCACAGATTCCGCTGCGCGAAGGACTCTCGTCGACAATCGCTTATTTCAGCGCCGAACTGTGGCTCACGCCGCTCGCGGAGGAGTGCTGATCATGAAAGCACTCGTTACCGGCGGTGCCGGGTACATCGGCAGCCACACGTGCAAGATGCTGGCGCGTGCGGGTCATACGCCCATCGTTTTCGACAACCTCTCGACGGGTCATGCGGATGCGGTCAAGTGGGGCCCGCTATGCGTCGGCGATCTGCTCGATGCCGACGCGCTCGACGCCGCATTCGAGACGCATCGGCCCGACATCGTGATTCACTTCGCCGCGCTCGCGTATGTGGGCGTGTCGATGCAGGACCCGGCGAGCTATTACCGCGTGAATGTTGGCGGTACGCAGTCCCTGCTTGACGGCATGCGCCGTCACGAGGTATCGCACATCGTACTGTCGTCGAGTTGCGCGACCTATGGCATTCCTGACGTGTTGCCCATCACCGAAGACACGCCGCAGCAGCCGGTGAACCCGTATGGCTTCACGAAACTCATTACAGAACGCATGGCCGCCGACTATGAGCGCGCATATGGTCTGCGCTGGATCGCGCTGCGTTACTTCAACGCGGCGGGCTCCGATCCAGAAGGTGAGATCGGCGAGCGTCACGACCCGGAAACGCACGCGATTCCGCTCGCGATCGGCGCCGCGCTCGGCACAGGTCCCGCCTTCAACGTGATGGGCACCGACTACCCGACGTCCGATGGCTCCGCCGTGCGCGACTACGTGCATGTCAACGATCTTGCGGATGCGCATCTGCGCGCAATGTCTCACCTGCGGCAAGGCGGCGACAGCGGCGCCTTCAACCTCGCGACGGGCCGCGGCACCTCGGTGCTTGAATTGCTCGGCGCGGTGCACGCCGCAACCGGCAAGCCCGTGAGCGCGGTGCATGCGCCACGCCGTGCGGGCGACCCGCCCGCGCTGTACGCGCAGGCAGACAAAGCGCGGCGCGTGCTCGGATGGGAGCCGCAGTACACGGACATCGGCCCGATGGTCGAAACGGCGGCGAAGTGGTTCATCGAAACAGACAGCCCGGTCGACGCCTGACGGCGCGACACACAACGGGCGCAAGAAGACCAACGAAGACCAGCAAGAATCAATCAAAAGAATCGGGGAGCAGAAAAATGAGCGTACGTATCGCAATCGTGGGAACCGGCTATGTCGGACTGGTGAGTGGCGCGTGCCTGGCCGAACTGGGACACGACGTGATCTGCATCGACAACGATCCGTCCAAGATCGATGCGTTAAACAACGGCCGCATTCCGATCTACGAACCGGGCCTCGACGAACTCGTCAGTCGCAACGCCAAGCGCGGCACCCTGCGCTTCAGCCTCGATCTCGCCGCGAGCGTGAAGGGACGCGAAGCGGTGTTCATCGCGGTCGGTACGCCCTCGCATCCGGGCACGGACCGCGCGGACCTGAGCTATGTGATGGCGGTGGCCGAACAAGTCGCGCCGAACATCGACCAGTTCACGGTGCTCGTGACCAAGTCGACGGTGCCCGTCGGCACGAATCGCGAAGTGCAGCGCGTCGCGGAACGTTGCCTCCCGCCGGGACAATCGTTCGCGGTGGCGTCGAACCCCGAGTTCCTGCGTGAAGGCTCGGCGATCGAAGACTTTATGCACCCGGATCGCGTCGTGTTCGGCACCGACAGCGCCGCCGCCGTCGCGATTATGCGCCGCATCTATGCGCCGCTCGAAGAGAACGGCTATGAAGTGCTCGCCACCGAAATCGAAACGGCCGAGGTCATCAAATACGCGGCCAACGCGTTCCTCGCCGTGAAGATCAGCTACATCAACGAGATCGCGGATTTGTGCGAGGTCGTCGGCGCGGACGTCGATCGCGTCGCGGCAGGCATCGGTCTGGACCGGCGTATCGGCGCGGCGTTCCTGAAAGCCGGTCCCGGCTGGGGCGGCTCGTGCTTCCCGAAAGACACACGCGCGCTGAAGGCCACGGCCTCGGAGCACGTTGTGCCGATGCGCATCGTCGAGGCGGCGATCGAAGCGAACTCGCGCCGCAAAACGGTCATGTTCGAGAAGATCGAAGCCGCGTGCGGCGGTTCGGTCGCGGGCAAGCGGCTCGCCGTGTTCGGCCTCACCTTCAAGGGCCAGACGGACGACATGCGCGAAAGCCCGAGCGTCGGCCTGATCGAGATGCTCGAAGAGCGCGGCGCGAAGGTTCGTGCGTACGATCCGTCCCGCCCGGCTGAAGCTGCGCGCATGCTGCCGAACGTGGGCGTGGCGACGATGCCGGTCGCCGCGGCGCGCAGCGCGGACGCGCTCGTGATCCTGACGGACTGGAAGGACTTCACCGAGTGCAACCTCGGCGAGCTGGCCGACTACATGGCCGATCCGGTGATGGTCGACCTGCGTAATCTGTTCGACGAGGACGCCGTGCGCGAAAGCGGCTTCCGCCAGTATGTGCGCATCGGGCGCAAGAGTTCTGGCGGGCGCCGCGCACCGGCCACCGAACGGCGCGCGCAACCCACGCGTGCTCCGCTTGTCGTGCCGGCGAACGTCGTGCGTCACGAAGCGCGCGCCGAAGTCGTCTCCACCGTCGAAGCCAGCGAGGCCGTATGAGCACGCCGGTCACCCGTCCCGAGCAACTGGAGGCGGAGCGTGGCCGCCCGGCGAGCGAGGCGGAAACGCCGAATCTCGCCGAGCCCTACCTCGTGCCCTTGCTATCCGGAAGGCAACGCATCTCTTTCACCGTGCTGGCGGTGTGCTGGCTGCTGAGCCTCGTCGGATTCTGGGCGTGGTGGCTGCAGCCACAACATAACGTCGATGCATTTCGCTATGCAGTGAACTGCGCAGTGCTGTTCTGGACCACGGTCATCCCAGGCTACTTCGTGCTGGTATTCTCGCGCGCCCGCGTGCCGAACCGCGCGCGGGCGGTCCCCGCTGGTCTTCGCGTCGCGATGGTGGTGACTAAGGCGCCGTCGGAACCCTTCGCAATCGTGCAGACGACGCTGCGCGAGATGCTCGCACAGTCCTACCCGCACGACACTTGGCTCGCCGATGAAGATCCGTCCGAGGAGACAATCGACTGGTGCGCGCGTCACGGCGTGCATCTCTCGACGCGCAAGGACGTAGCCGATTACCACAATGCTTCGTGGCCCCGGCGCACGCGCTGCAAGGAGGGCAATCTCGCCTATTTCTACGACCAGTTCGGCTACGCCAACTACGATTTCGTCGCGCAGCTCGACGCAGACCACGTGCCGCAACCCGGCTATCTCGAAGCGATGCTGCGTCCGTTCTCCGATCCGAACATCGGCTATGTGTCGGCACCGAGCATCTGCGACAGCAACGCACCCGAAAGCTGGGCTGCGCGCGGCCGGCTGCACGCGGAAGCGGCCCTGCACGGCGCACTGCAGGCGGGGCACAACGGTGGGCTGGCGCCGCTTTGCATCGGCTCGCACTATGCGGTGCGCACGCGTGCGCTGCGGGACATTGGCGGTCTCGGCCCCGAACTCGCGGAGGACCACTCGACCACGCTGATGATGAACGCCCACGGCTGGTCCGGCGTGCACGCGCTCGACGCGATCGCGAGCGGCGACGGCCCCCGCACGTTCGCGGACATGGTCACGCAGGAATTCCAGTGGTCGAAGAGCCTCACCGTGATCCTGTTCCGCTACACGTCGACGTACTTCGGCCGCCTGCCGCTGCGCCTGAAGGGGCAGTTTCTGTTCGCGCAACTCTGGTATCCGCTCTTCTCGCTGACGATGGCGGCGAGCGTCGCGATGCCGGTCATCGCGCTTCTCACGCATCGCGTCTGGGCGGACGTGCCCTATACGGACTACCTGCTGCACGCGGCTCCGGTGACGGCGAGTATCCTGCTGCTGATGGCCTGGGTGAAAACCACGGGCTGTCTGCGCCCGCATAGCGCGAATGTCGTGTCGTGGGAAGGACTCGCGTTCCTCTTCGCGCGCTGGCCGTGGTCGCTGCTGGGGGTGGTGTCGGCGGCGCTCGACTGTGTGCGCGGACGCGAGTTTGCGTTCCGCGTGACGCCGAAGACCGCGATCGCCGACCCCGTCGCACCCATGCGCGTCGTCGCGCCCTATCTGTGGCTCGTGCTGCTCTGCGCCCTGCCGGTTCTGCTCGTCGACGATGCCGACAATGCTCGCGGCTTTTACGTGATGTCGATGCTCAACGCCTTCGTGTACTTTGCCATCGCGATCGTGATCGTCGTAGCGCACGCGCGTGAAAGCGGGCATCGCAGATCGACGCTTGGGCTGCTGCTCGCCGAGGGTCCGCTCGCGCGGCGCGGCCTGTTCGTCACGGCGGCGCTCGTGCTGCTCGCGGGCGGGTATCTGCGGCTCGGCCAGGGCATCGAAGCGCTGATGTGGCGCGGCGAAGCGATCACGCCCGCCGTGGCCGCGGAGCCGCCAAAGATCGGCGCCTACGATCCGGAGCACGCCTACGCGCTCGCCGATACGCTCGACGTCGAGCATATCTTCGTGTCCTGGGTTGATCCAGGCGCACCGGCCGCGATCCACGACGCCGGCAACTACGCGAGCCTGCGTAAGCGCAACCTGATGGTGACGGTCGAACCCTGGCCGGCCGCATCGCGCAACTCGCATACTCTGCTGCGCGACGTGACGCTCGGCGCCTACGACGCCGAGATCGACGGGGTGTGCGGCACACTGCGGTCGCTCGAATCGCCTGTGAAGGTGCGCTGGGCTCAGGAGATGGAAACCGCGACCGGCCGCTATCCGTGGGCCACGAACGATCCTAACGGTTATATTGCCGCGTACCGGCATTTCGTCGACCGGTGCCGCGCTGGCTCGAAGCTCCTGAGCTTCGTCTGGTCGCCGCGCGGCGATACGTCGTTGCCCGCGTATTTCCCCGGTCGCGGCTATGCTGACGAAGTCGGCCTGTCCATCTTCGACTGCCCGACGTGCGCGATGGGCGCAAAGGACGGTGCGCCCTCGGCAACGGCGATCCTGCGAGAGAAGTACGCGCGTGTTCAGAAGTACGGCTTGCCAGTCATAGTCGCGGAACTGGGCGTGGAAGGGACGCCCGAGCGCCAGCGCGCGGCGTTGACAGCGTTGCGCGATGCGCTACCACACATGCCGGCCCTCGCGACCATCGTTTACTTCAACTCGCCGGATTCGCCGGGTGCATGGCCGCTCATGCACACGCCAGACTGGCGGATGGAGCCGACGCTGCTGGGTGTGCTAGAAACGGCAAACTAGCGCGCCACCGGAAGAGGTGCGAAGCCCGCGTGTCATGCGGGCTTCGTAACGTCAGCCGCGTGCCGCGCCGAACCTTGTTAGCGCAGCGGGCTGATTAACAGGGCTTTCGCCCCGAAGCCGCTCTCAACCCGCATCTGTGCGACGTCGAGCAACCCGGTCACTCGCTTACTGTCTTACGACATCTGAATCTTGCTACGTGCCGACCTCGCGCAGGATTCGCATATTCAACAAAGGGCAGCAGCCGTTCGACTCCGTTTGGCAATAGGCAACGCGTAGTCGCGTTGTCTATCATGCGTCATATACCGGCGCAATGATCGGTGGCCCTCAGAACGGCCGCGCTCGCTTATGCACAATACGCCGCATGTCCGAAAACGAACTAGATCCCGAACAAATCGCGCAGGTGCGGGCCGCCATCGATGCGGCCGCACACGCCTGCGGATCGCAGGCCGAACTCGCGCACCGACTCGGAACATCACGTGCCCAGATCATGCATTGGCGCAGCGGGCAGCGGCCGGTGCCCATCAAAGCGTGCGTGACGATCGAGCGCCTGACAGGTGGCGCGGCGACGCGCAAGCAGTTGCGGCCGGATGACTGGCCGGATATTTGGCCAGAACTGTCATAAGTCACTGAAAGGGAGGGTCGTGCGCCGCGATGAATTCCTTCGCCACGAGGTTCATGCCATCGCGCAACGGCGTGACCAACGCCACGCGGCTTCCGCGATAGAGGCCCGGCAGACGCTTGCCGCGACATTGCGATGAATGTAGCGCACGGGCATCCAACTCGCCGTAGTCCCCGTCGATCGCGCCGCAAAGGCTATCCATCTGACGCCGCAGATCGTCGTAGGCGCCGACCTTTTCGCGGCTTGGCGAAGCGATCTGAATCAGCGTCGCCCGGCTTCGGTTTTCAGGGTAGCGGGCGAGCAGTTCGCGGAATGCCTCGACTCGCTGCGGCAATCCCTTCGAATAGTCGAGCCGATCGACGCCCAGCAGCAGACGGGCGCGACATGTTCGTGCGGATGCGCGAAGAATACTCGCGGCGCCGCTCCTTTGGCCTCGGCGAGCCGGAGGAATTCATCGATATCGATTCCAATCGGGTAAGCGCCGACACGCAAGGTCCGGTTGAAGACGCGCAGGCGCTCGCGGCTCAATCGTTCCGCGCGCGCTTCGGACTCCACGTAATGACAGAAATGGGTGACGTCCGATTCGCTTTGCAGTCCGACGAGGTCATAGGCGAACAGTGACTTCATCAGCCATTCGTGCTCAGGGATCGCCGCCATGATCAACGGTGGAGGCATCGGGATATATAAGAAGAACCCGATGCGAATGCCACAGCCCAAGGCGCGCAATGCCGACGCTAACGAATCAAGTGATAGTCGTGGACCCAGATGAGGTCATCTTCTCGCAACAGCGTCCAGACTTTATCCGCTCCGTAGACCCCCATGTTGGCCTGCCAGACACGCTGGATCTCGAAGCGCAGGCGTTCATCGCGTATCGCTCGCGCGCAGCGGCGCGACGGATCGCGAAGCTGTGCAGCACGGCGCCGGTAGCTCGACGGGGCAATCCCCAAGACCTTGCAGATCGGCTCGACCCCGAAGGTGTCGCGATGCTGATCGATGAAGGCCTTCAGGACTTCAGGCGGCGGTCGAGCTCCGCCTGGGCGAAAAACGCACTCGCAAGTTTCAGAATCTCGTTGGCGCGGCGCAGTTCCTTGACTTCGCGCTCCAGTGCCTTAAGACGTTCGCGTTCCGACGTGCTCACATCCTCGCGCTCTCTGCTATCGACTTCCTCTCGTTTGACCCATCCCAGCAATGTCTGGCTCGTGCAGCCGATCTTGGGAGCGATGGATTCGATCGCTGCCCACTGTGACGGATACTCGCCCCGATGGTCCTGCACCATGCACACCGCACATTCCCGGACCTTCAGCAGAAAATTTGTTCGACTTGTTCATGGCTCCATTTTCTCAAGAGTTGGAGCCTCCACCAAATCCAACCAAATCCGGGGCGGTTCATGCTTCGCAATCTCCACCGCTTTCAGAACGGCTACATTGTCGCCACCGATGAGTACGCCGCAGCGATTCTTGACCTCAAAGGCGATGCGCCCGGGGGCAACGGAATGTCGCTGAACGTGTTCAACAAGTATGCGCTTCGTCTTCAATTCTCCAGTTACCTCAGAGATTCAGAGACGTCGCGCGTTTTAATAAAACGCCGTGACTACCGCACCTCGCCTGTCGATGTGCACGCGCCCCAATGGCGATGCTCTCGATCCGCCCATCATCTTTGCTGAACGGTAGTCGAGCTTTGAGTCCAGCCAAACTGCTAAACCGGGCCAGTTCATTCTTTCCCGAGAGAGAAGAACTCTACCTATCGTGGCGTCAGCCGCGCAGATTGCGCGCGAAAAGCTCGAGGCAGTTTTGAACGAGCGTCGCGTCGGCCGCACGGATGTCCTTGAGCATCTGATCTTCCAGCGAACGAACGACGTCCATGCCCTGCCGCAACACGCCGCGCCCTTCCTCGGTCAGTCGCAGCACGACGATGCGCCCGTGATTGGGATCCGGCTCACGCGTGATCCAGTTTCTCGCGGTCATCGCGCTCATTACCTCATTAGCCGATTGCGGCGTAATGAAGGACCGTTCCGCGAGTTGCGCGTTCGATGCCTCCCCGCGCGCGTCGAGCACGGATAGCGCCGTGAATTGCGCAAGCGAAAGTCCGATAGGCGCCAGCGCCTCGGTCATCTTGCGGCGCAGAATGCGATCAAGGCTTCCAACCAGATAAGTGAGGCGCGGTCGCGCCTGAGACTTGCGCACGCCTGCGGCGCGGGCGGATTTCATCGTCGACGGGGCTTTTTTTGCTGGCGCTTTAGTCGGCATCGCAACGCTTGACGGAGCTTGAGAAGTTGCCAATGTTACCGCGTCCGCGCGCCCGACCCGGTTGCAGTGAGCTTTCAATTGCGCATGTGCCTCGCGAGAATCATCTGCAAATCAGGTGGACTTGACTCGTATAATGCATCGACGATCGCCGCACGATGGGTCAAGACTGCCGACTGATTGATCGAGCCTTTGTCCGTAATTTCGCCGCGATCGAGTGACGGCGGAGTCTCGAGCAGGCGCATGCGCGCGATGGTGTTGGCACTCCCCGTCGCCTGCTGGTTCAAGCGGGCCAGCAGTGTCTCGAAAAACTCGCGCACCGCAGGCGCTTCGGCGACTTCGCTCACGCTCGCATCGTGCGACAGACCCGCAAGTTTTCGAATTTCGTCGATTCTCGGAAAGACCAGCGCACCCACGTCGTCACGATTCATCCCTGTGATAACGGCGTCCTGAACATACGGCGCGCCTTCGGAGATGATACGGGCGCGCATGGGCCCGACGCTCACGAATGTCCCGGAACTGAGCTTGAAGTCCTCGGCGATGCGGCCATCGAACATGAGTCCCAGCTCCGGCCGCTCTTCATCGACGAACTTGAGCGCATCGCCGCTGCAGTAGTAGCCTTCTTCGTCGAAACTCTGCGCTCCCTGGCTCGCTTCCATCCGCCAGTAACCGGCCATGACATGCGGTCCGCGGAAGCGCGCTTCCAGCTTGCCGGCCACCGGGACCAGCTTGACGTCACAGCCGGGAGCCGGGACGCCCACATATCCCGCTCGCATGATCGGGCCCGTCGTGAACAGGCACGACGGCGACGTCTCCGTCATACCAAGTCCCGCCATGATCCGTATGCGTTCGCCGCAGTAGCGCGCCGTCACCCGTTCGAGCCGGTCCCATGCTGCCTGCGAGAGCCCTGCGCCCGCGAAAAAATACACCTTGACGCGCGAGAAAAAGGTCTCGCGCAGTTGCGCGTCGGTTTCGAGCGCGGCCGTCAGTTCCTCCCATCCCTTCGGCACGTTGAAGAAAATCGTCGGTGCGATCTCACGCAGATTGCGCAGCGTTTCCTCGAACTTGCCGGGAACGGGCTTGCCGTCGTCGATATAAATCGTTCCGCCGTTATACAGCGCGATGCCAACGTTGTGACTACCGCCGAACGTGTGATTCCACGGCAGCCAGTCGACCAGAACCGGCGGTTCATCGGCGAAGGCGGGGAACGTCTCGAGCAGCATCTGCTGGTTGCTGCACAGCATGCGGTGCGTCGTCGGCACGGCCTTCGGCAGCTTCGTCGATCCGGAGGTGAACAGAAATTTCGCGATGGTGTCTGGTCCCACCGCGCGCTGCGCATCGTCTACGGTAGTGGGCGACGTTGTGATCAGATCGGCAAGGGACGACGATGTCCGCGCGCACGATCCGGACACAAACAGGACTTCGACATCTTCCGGCACCACGGCGTCGATGGCGGCCGCGAAAGTATTCCCGTCAGTGGCGAAGACGAGCCCGGGTTTCAGCACGTCCAGCGTATGACGCAGCTTGCCGTAGTCGCTGGACACCAGCGAATATGCCGGGGAGATCGGCGCATAAGGCACGCCCGCCCACATCGCGCCGAGCGCGACCTGCAAGTGTTCAAGATCGTTGCCCGACAGAATCGCGACAGGGCGCTCGACCGAAAGTTTGCGATCAATGAGCGCCTGTCCGATGGCCCGCGCACGTTCGAGCATTTGTGCATAGCTGATGCCGTTCCATGCGCCGCTCGCATCCCGGCGCGCGACGAGCCAGCGTTCAGGGTGCGCTTGGGCGCCACTCACGAGTCTGTCCGTAAATCGCTCCGGATAGCTCCCAAGTGGCGCTTGCGTGCTCATGTAGCAAATATCGCCTTCCTGGCGCACGTTCATATCCGGGTTCCCGATGCGCACCTTGCGGTGCGGAAGGTTTGCCAGATCCCGCGCTTCTTCGCCTCTTTCCTGAGTCGGCTCGAAGTTCACTGATTGTCTCCGCTGAATGTCCCCGGCATCGTTCCGCGCGTTGCATGACGCGCGGATACGGTCTTCGCCCTCAAGGCGCTGCCTTCGGATTGATTGATCGTGCGCGCTGAATCAGATGGGATAGTGCCGCTGGCCCGCCTGAACCGTGATCCAGCGTAGATCGGTAAATTCCGCGATCGACGCCTTGCTGCCGAAACGGCCATAGCCGCTCCCCTTCACGCCACCAAAAGGCATTTGCGCTTCGTCGTGCACCGTCGGACCGTTGATATGGCAGATACCCGATTCGACGCGCTTCGCGACGTTCAACGCGCGCGCGATGTCGCGGCTGAAAACGGCCGCTGACAGGCCGAACTCGCTGTCATTCGCGACGGCCACTGCTTCGTCGTCGCTTTCGACCCGCTGTACCGTTACCACCGGTCCGAACGATTCCTCCGCGTAGAGCTTCATGTCACGCGTGATGTCATCGACGATGGTCGGCTGCATGATTGCGCCGTCGATCGCTCCGCCCGCCCGGATCTTTGCCCCGTGGCTGCGGGCATCCTCGACCAGCGCCGCAATGCGCTGCGCGGCTTTCGTGTCGACGAGCGCGCCGAGCTTTGCATCCGCGGCCGTCGGCGCCATCGCCACGAGCGTGCGCGCCTTGGCCGTCAGCTTCTCGACCAACTCATCCGCGATACTTCGATGCGCAACGATGCGCTCGGTCGACATGCAGATCTGGCCCTGATTGAAGAAGGCGCCGAACGCGATCGCCTCGACCGCAGTATCGAGATCTGCATCGTCGAGCACGAGCGCCGGCGCCTTGCCGCCGAGCTCCAGCAGCGCGGGCTTCAGGTGTTTTGCCGCATGCACGGCGATGATGCGCCCGACGTGCGTCGACCCCGTGAAGTTCACGCGGCGCACCGCGCGATGCGCGATCAACCGCTCGACGATGGCCGCCGCATCCTCGGGCGCGTTGGTCACGACGTTGACGACGCCGTCGCCGAGCCCCGCCTCCTGGAACACTGTGCCGATCATGCGATGCACCGCCGGACACACTTCCGATGCCTTGAGCACGACAGTGTTGCCGCATGCGAGCGGCATCGCGATGGCGCGCGTGCCGAGAATCACTGGCGCGTTCCAGGGCGCGATGCCGAGCACGACGCCACATGGCTGGCGCACCGCGAGCGCGAGATTGCCGGGCATATCGGTGGGAATCACGCTGCCGTCGATCTGCGTGGTCATCGCCGCCGCTTCGCGCAGCATGTTCGCGGCAAGATGGACGTTGAAGCCGTACCAGTTCGCCATCGCGCCCGTCTCCGGAATACCCGCCGCGATGAAGTCACCGGTTCGGGCATCCATGATGTCGGCCGCCTTGAGCAACCGCGCCCGACGCTCCGAGGGCGTCAGCGCCGCCCAGGCCGGAAATGCGCGAGCGGCGGCTTCGACCGCCGCGTCGGCGTCCTTGAGCGTTGCAGCCGGCGCGCGCGAGGCCACGACGCCCATGACAGGATCAAGGCGGTCGAATGTCGCCCCATTCGATGCGGCGCGATCCTGCCCGCCGACCAACATGCTCACTTCGTTCACGGTGCTATCTCCTGAAAGGCGCTTACTATTCATGCGCTTACTGTTCCGTGCGCTTGTATGCCTGCAGACCCGGCTTGATCGATTTCTCGTCGAGGAACTGCTTCAGGCCTTGCGCACGCCCCTGCTCCGGATCACGGTGCAGCGCCTGATCGAGCTTCGCGTACAGGTAGTCCTCGTTCTGCTCCCACGTCAGTTCCCGGGAACGCTTGAAGCCGTGCTTCGCCGCACGCAGCACCACGGGATTCTTCTCCAGCAGCTTCGCCGCGAGCTTCGTTACTTCATCGCGCAACTGTGCGCGGGGCACGCTCTTGTTGACGAGGCCCATCGCTGCGGCTTCCGGACCCGTGAAGGTGTCGCCCGTCATGATGTAATGCAGCGCCTGACGATGGCCCACCGTGTCGGCCATTGCCTTGCTCACGAGGTTACCCGGCGGAATGCCCCAGTTGATTTCAGAAAGGCCGAAGACCGCTTCGTCCGCTGCGATAGCCAGATCACACGCAACGAGTGGCGAGAAGCCACCACCGAAGCACCATCCGTTCACCATCGCAATGGTCGGCTTTGCGTACATGCGCAGGAGCTTCCATTGCCACTGGCAGGCGTCGCGGCGGATCTTCTCCTGAAGAATTTCCGGGCCCGCGTCCACTTCGCGGAAATACTCCTTCAGGTCCATGCCCGCGGTCCAGGCGTCACCCGCGCCGGTCAGCACGAGCACGCGCGCATCTGCATCCAGTTCGAGCGTCTCGAGAACCTGAATCATCTCGCTGTTGAGCGTGGGGCTCATTGCATTGCGCTTTTCCGGGCGATTGAACATCACCCAGGCGATGCCCGATTCCACTTTCACGTCAACGGTTTTCCAGCGACCTTCATAGCTTGCCATGCGTTTTCTCCGGCGCCTCGCGGCGCAAAGTGTGAGTGTGTTTCCTGATCGCGGCGGGCTGCTGAGTCGAACCGTTTTCACGTCTCAGGTAACCTGAGACAAATTCTAGTATCAAGTAGCCTGATAAAACAAGCGGCACGCACTCGGTAAAAACCCTCGACCAGGATGTAGTGCGATGCGCGCCCGCAATCGCGTCACACATAGGGGTATTCACCGAAATCAATTTACTTGCATGGATCAGGTGACCTGATATGAAATACGCCCATCAGCCGAACGGAAAGCAGACGTCCGTTTTTTTTCGCGCTTGATATCAGGAAACCTGATTAACAGTCGAACGTCACCGATCGAACACCGACATGAAAAACACCAGAGCAGTATTGCCAGGAGACGGCATGAACACGCGATCCATCGCGAGCACCGGCGCGCTCGCCACCCTGGGTCTTTGTTTCGCCGTCGCGTTGCTGGAAGGACTCGACTTGCAGTCGGTCGGCGTAGCCGCGCCGCGCATGGCGCGTGAGTTTGGCCTGTCCGTCGCGCAGATGGGTCTCGCTTTCAGCGCCGGGACCTTCGGTCTTCTGCCCGGCGCAATGTTTGGCGGGCGCCTGGCGGACCGGATCGGCCGCAAACGTGTGTTGATTCTTTCCGCGGCTATCTTCGGACTGTTGTCGATCGCGACCGCGCTCGTCACGAGCTTCAACGCGCTGGTCGCCGTTCGCGTACTCACCGGAATCGGCCTCGGCGGCGCCTTGCCGAACCTCATCGCGCTGTCTTCAGAAGCCGTGCCGCCGAAGGCGCGCAACACGGCGGTTAGCGTGATGTATTGCGGCATCCCGTTCGGCGGCGTAATTGCTTCGATCATCGGCATAGTGAGTGCGGGCGACATCGAGTGGCGCCATATTTTCTACGTCGGCGGTGCAGGACCGCTCGTGCTCGTGCCGCTGCTCCTCGCATTCCTGCCCGAGTCGAAGGCCTTCAGCCACGCCACGCATGGCGCAACGGGTAAGCCCGAGCCCGTCATGCAGGTGCTGTTCGGCGAAAGCCGCGCCCTTTCGACGACGCAAATCTGGGTCAGCTATTTCTGCACGCTGATCGTCCTTTACTTCTTGCTCAACTGGCTACCTTCCCTGATGGCCGCACGTGGTCTCGGACGCGCTGAAGTGGGCATCGTCCAGATCTTCTTCAACGTCGGCGGCGGTCTGGGCGCGCTCTTCATCGGCATGCTGATGGACCGCCTGCGCGGCGGCATCGTCGTGTCGGGCATGTATATCGGCATCATCGCGTCGCTTGCCGCGCTTTCTATCGCGCCCGGTTTTGCAGCGCTCACCGCGTCCGCGTTTTTCGCGGGCATGTTCGTGATCGGCGGGCAGTCGGTGCTGTATGCGCTTTCCGCCGCCTTCTACCCGACCTCGATGCGGGGCACCGGCGTCGGCGCAGCCGTCGCGGTGGGACGCGTGGGCTCCGTTGTCGGCCCGCTCGCCGCAGGGCAATTGCTTGCGATGGGACGCAGCGCCTCGGTCGTCATCGGCGCCAGCATTCCTGTCACCTTGATCGCGGCAGTCGCGGCGCTGATGCTGATCCGCCGCCCGCGCGTGACCGATTAAATCCACACAACGACATATCAAAACGACATAACGGTTTGGAGAGACTATGCAAGCGATTCGGTATAAGAAAAACGTGATCCTGGGCAGCGCGCTGCTTGCTTTCGCCGCAAGCGCGGCAGCACAGTCGAGCGTTACGCTCTACGGGATCGTCGATACGGGCATCGAATACGTGTCGCACGCCAACGCGGCGGGCGACGCCGTGTTCCGCATGCCGGCTGTCACCGGTGAATTTCCTTCACGGTGGGGATTGCGCGGCGCGGAAGATCTCGGCGGCGGATACAGCGCCGTGTTCACGCTGGAAAGTGGCTTCAACTTGCGCGATGGAAGCCTCGGACAAGGCGGACGACTGTTTGGCCGGCAAGCATTCGTCGGCGTCAAGAGCCCCTACGGCACGGTTGCCTTCGGACGACAGTACACCATGACGTATCTCGCGCTGATGAACGCGGACGTCATCGGCCCGGACATCTACGGCATGGGTTCACTGGACGCGTACGTGCCGAACGCCCGCGCTGACAACAGCGTGACGTACATGGGCACCTATCGCGGCGTAACGCTCGGCGCCGGCTATTCCTTCGGTCGCGATGCAGCCGGCAACAACTCCCCGGGACAAGGCTCCTGTGTGGGCTCGGTGCCGGGGCACGGGACGGAATGCCGCGACTGGTCTGTCATGCTCAAGTATGAAGCGCAGTACTTCGGCGCGGCAGCGTCATACGAAGAGCAACGTGGCGGAGCGACGGCCGCTGCCAACTTCTTCGATGGTGTGACGCCCACTCCGCTCACCAATGCTGCCGACAAGGATGCACGCACCCATGTGAGCGCCTATGCGCAGTATGCGGGCGCCAAGATCGGACTGGGTTGGCTTGGACGCCGGGTCGTCACCGATTCCCCAGCAGTCCCCAATGCGCGTTCCGATTTGTTTTTCGTAGGCGCATCTTACTTCGTGACGCCCGCGTTCATCGTCGATGGCGAAGTCTATCGCATCGTGAACAGCGATCATGACACGCGAGCCACGATGGGGACGCTGCGCACGACCTATCAGTTGTCCAAGCGCACGGCCGTCTACGCACAGGCTTCGTATCTCGCCAACAGCACCAAGGCGCGCTATTCGGTGAGCGGCGGTGGTGGCGGTACAACCCCCGCGGCCGGCGTCGGCCAGACCGGCGCCATGATCGGCGTACGGCATTCGTTCTAAGGAGACATTTCATGAAAAAGACGGTGATTGCAGCACTTGTTTCCACGATGGTGGCGGCATGCGGCGGCGGCTCGGACGATCAGAGCTCGTCGCTGCCGCAATTGAGCGCCGCGAGCCCCGCCAGCCTCGCGGGCACTTGCGACGCACTGGCAGCGAAGCTCGTCTTCGCCAATACGACCTACACGTCAGTCAAGGACGTACCCGCAGGCACGCTGACAATCGCGGGCAAGGCCGTGCCGGAACATTGCGTTATCGAAGGCACGATGAATCAGCGCGTCGGTTCCGTCGACGGAAAAACCTACGCAATAGGCTTCGAAATGCGTTTGCCGCTCGCGTGGAACGGACGCTTCTTCTATCAGGCAAACGGCGGCCTCGACGGCAACGTCGTAGCAGCGACGGGCGTCATCAGTGGCGGCGGTCCGCTTAACAATGCGCTCAATATGGGCTTCGCGGTCATCAGTTCGGACGCTGGACATTCATCGTCGCAGAACCCGCTTTTTGGACTGGATCCTCAGGCACGGCTCGACTTTGGCTATCAGGCCGTAGCCAAGCTGACGCCGATGGCCAAGCAGGTCATCAAGACGGCTTACGGCAAGGGCCCGGACCGCAGCTACTTCGAGGGATGCTCGAACGGCGGCCGCCATGCGATGGTCGCAGCGGCGCGCTACGCCGCCGATTACGACGGCATCATTGCAGGCGATCCGGGCGTTCATCTTCCCAAGGCCGCAATCGGCGAAATGTGGAGCGCGCAGCAATTTGCCAAGGTCGCGACGGCGACAACGGCGAGCGGACTACCCGACATTACGACAGGATTGACGGCGACAGAGCGGCAAATGGTAGCGTCGCACATCATTGCCAAGTGCGACGCGCTTGACGGGGCGACCGATGGCATGGTGCATGACATCAAGGCCTGTCAGGCGAACTTCGATCTCGCCCGCGATGTCCCGACCTGCTCCGCCAATACGCGCGATGGCACTTGTCTCACGAGCGCACAAAAGGACGCGCTCGGCAATGTGTTCTCCGGCGCGCGCAACAGCGCTGGCACCGCCCTCTATGCAAGCTTCCCATACGACGCGGGAATCAGCGGCTCCAACTGGGCGCTGTGGAAGCAAAGCAATTCGATCACGCTCGATCCCGGCGCCGCGGCCTTCACATTTACGACGCCGCCGCAAAGCGCATCGATACTCAGTCAGTTGTCGGCCTACGCGCTCAACTTCAGCATGGATACCGACGCGCCCAAGATCTTTGCGACGAGCGGCGTCTATAGCGAGTCGTCGTGGTCGTTCATGACCCCGCCTGACGAAACAAATCTGTCGGTACTGAAGAACCGAGGCGCGAAGCTGATTGTCTATCACGGCACCAGCGACCCGGTTTTCTCGTCCAACGACACGACAGACTGGTATCAGCGACTCATGACGGCTAACGGCGGCGACGCGAGCACGTTCGCGCGCCTGTACACCGTTGCGGGTATGAACCACTGCTCGGGTGGTCCTACCGCAGATCAGTTCGACATGCTGACGCCGATGATCGCGTGGGTTGAACAAGGCAAGGCGCCCGATAGCGTCGTGGCGACCGCGCGCGATGCAAGCAACGCCATACCTAACCCGGAGGTGCCGGCTGATTGGGGCGCAAACCGCACGCGGCCGCTGTGCGCCTATCCCAAGGTTGCGCGCTATAAGGGCGGCGATATCAACTCGGCATCGAGCTTCGCCTGCAGCTGATGAGCTCGTCAGCGGCGACTGCCACCTACTGGTTTTCACCGCTCGAAAACGGCGAATGGCGTCTGACCGAACGTCGCTCGCCGTTTCTGAACCTGCCGATAGTCGCGCTGCGGCGAGGCTGACGCATTTGCATCAGGCTCGCCGCTGACGCATCTAACGCAGCATCGCGTTCGTCAGCGGGCGAGCCCAATCATCTTTGCGATTCTTCAATGACCTACCCCTATCTCCTGCCGGTTCGGGACATGATGTTCGTGATCGAAGACTGGCTGGACGCCCTTTCGACCTGGCGAGCGGTTCCCGAATGGGCTGATCTCGACATGGCGACTGTGGAGCAGATTCTCAGTGAAGCAGGCCGGTTCGTCGCTGGACGGATTGCACCATTGAACGCGATCGGAGATGCCGAGGGCTGCCGGTTTGATAATGGCGACGTATTCATGCCGACGGGCTTCGTCAGTTCCTACCGCGCCTATGTCGAAGCGGGGTGGCCTCTGCTCGCCGCAGACGAAGAGCTTGGGGGCCAAAACCTGCCCGGATTACTGGAAGTCGCCCTTCATGAAATGCTTGCGGGTGCCAATCACGCTTGGCTTATGTCTCCGGGACTCTCTCATGGCGCAGTCGCCTGCCTGAAAGCACACGCGTCTGAAGAGATCAAGCAGGCGTATTTGGCGAAAATAGCCAGTGGCGAGTGGCTGACGACGATGTGTCTTACCGAGCCTCAAGCGGGAACCGATCTCGGTCGCATCCGAACGAAGGCGCTGATCGATGAAGACGGAAACTACAGGCTGACCGGCGAAAAGATCTTCATTACCGGTGGCGAACACGACCTTACCGAAAACATCGTTCATTTGGTTCTTGCACGCTTGCCAGACGCGCTTCCGGGCTCGCGTGGACTGTCACTGTTCCTCGTGCCGAAGTACCTGCCCTCGGCAAACGGCATGCAACGCAACAGCGTGACCTGTGACGGCATCGAGAAAAAAATGGGGCTCAAGGCGAGCCCTACCTGTACGATGCACTTCGACAATGCGACGGGTTACCTCATCGGCCAGGCGCATGGTGGTTTGCGCGCGATGTTCGTGATGATGAACGCCGCCCGTTTGCAAGTGGCGATGCAGGGAGTCGGACATGCGGAGAGCGCGCGGCAGCGCGCGAGCGCTTATGCCGAAGAACGCGTGCAAACGAGAACGCCGTCGCATGCCGGCGACGACGCGCCCACCCCCATCTCGCACCATCCTGCCATACGCCGTGTTCTGCTCGACCTTCGGTGCACTTCGGAAGGCGAAAGAATGATCGGCTACTGGGTGGGCGAGTGGATCGACAAAGCCGCCAGGCATCCGAATCGGGCTGAGCGAAAACAGGCCGATGCCATGGCGTCTCTGCTTACGCCCATCGCAAAGGCGTTCTTCACGGCCAATGGCTTTAACAGCGCGTCCAATGCGTTGCAGGTATTCGGAGGATACGGATACATGCAAGAGTATGGGGTCGAGCAAACCGTTCGCGACTCGCGTGTTTCAATGCTGTACGAGGGAACGAACGAAGTTCAGGCTGTCGACCTGGTTTTGCGAAAAGTGCTGTCCGATCGTGGGGAAACGCTGCGGTCTTTGCTTTCCATCATTAATGAGGAGAGTGCCGCTCTCGCGAAGACCGGTGAAAACGGCGCGCAGATTTCCGTTGTCTTGTCCACGCTATGTTTCGAAATGAACGAGATTACGAGCGCGGTGATAGAGCGCAGTGAGGATGACAAGGAACTTCCCTACCGCGTCGCTGACGCTTATCTCTCGGCTGCCGGCTGGCTTCTGTTGAGCTTTGCATGGGCCCGCACGTGGCGTATCTGCGTGAGTCGATCGGGCACAGACCCATTCCATGCTGACAAGATTTCATGTTCGCAGTACTTCTTCGACTTCAAGGTGCAGGAGTTCTTCCATTGCAGACGCCAAGTTCAAGCCTGCATGGATAGTCGGATTCCAGTCCTGAGATCCGGGCGCGCTTGAGTGTGGACTTCCCCAAGTCAGTCATCAACTTCAATTCACTATGAACATCGAAAAGCTTGTTGCGATCGATACCCACGTGCACGCCGAGGTTTCGTGTTGCCAGCCCCCTGACCTGTTTGGCAGAGAGTTCGACGAAGCCGCAGACAAGTACTTCGGCACAGTACTCAAGCTCGGGCGTCGTCCGACCATACCGGAGACGATCGATTACTATCGCGAGCGCCAGATCGGGTTTGTCATGTTCACCGTCGACTGTGAAGCCAACCTGGGGCGTCGGCGGATCTCGAACGAGGAAGTCGCTGAATTCGCGCAAAAAAACGAGGACATCATGATCCCGTTCGCCAGCATCGATCCCCATAAGGGAAAGATGGGCGCCCGCGAAGCTCGCACGCTGATCACGGACTACGGCGTTCGTGGATTCAAGTTCCATCCAACGTTACAGGGGTTTTTTGCAAATGACCGTCTCGCTTATCCACTCTATGAAGTGATAGCCGAGTATGGTTTGCCTGCGGTTTTTCATTCCGGACATTCCGGCATTGGCTCTGGAATGCCCGGCGGTGGTGGACTGCGTCTGAAATACTCGGAGCCGATCTATCTGGACGACGTCGCCGCCGACTTTCCCGATATAAAGGTGATCATC
The DNA here is from genome assembly GCF_964261745.1 of Caballeronia sp. S22. Classification (NCBI taxonomy): domain Bacteria; kingdom Pseudomonadati; phylum Pseudomonadota; class Betaproteobacteria; order Burkholderiales; family Burkholderiaceae; genus Caballeronia; species Caballeronia sp. S22. The sequence goes on from NZ_OZ180041.1 coordinate 54,485, forward strand.
GCCCATCCTTCTTGGCCCTGGCAGGAGCAAGCGCTGTCGATTGCTTTGCACAAGGACAATGTATTCATCGACCTCTCGGGTTGGTCTCCTAAATATTTTTCCCCTGAGCTGGTTCGGTATGCCAATACGGTACTTAAGCGGAAGGTGCTCTTCGCATCCGATTTCCCGCTCATTACACCGGATCGTTGGATTGTGGACTTTCAAACGGCCGGTTTTCGACCTGACGTTCACCCGCTGATCATGAAGAATAACGCGGTAAACCTGCTGGGCCTCGGGAATACTGGCTCTTGCCCGGCGCTGACGCGGGCATCAGGATAGCGCGCACTCTGGGGTCGCCCGCATGCTGTGTAGCGACGTCCCCGGTTGGCTCAGATTGACGCAGTATCCGTTTGCCTACTTTTATGGAGTCGTTTCGGGCAGAAACCCAGCAGTGCTTTGAGCGTCGTCGGCGCGTTGGGGCCGAACTCGTTCGGCTGTCCGAAACCCTGCTTCAGAACGAGCGCAGCCGCTTGTTCATCGGACATCGTCATGAGCCATGCGTGTCCCGACGATGTGCAGGACAGTCGTGCTGCCTGGCCCATATCGGGATCGTAACGAAGCCGGTGCGCTGTCCGTCCGCCTTCCCGACCCAGATGATCGCTTCGCCGTCCACCAACGACAGCCGCGCCAGCTCGCCAGTGCGCGCTGCGACGCGTTCGATGATGGGCTGGGCGATATCCGCGACGCCGGTCAGGCTAAGGAATTCCAGGCCGTTCGACGTCATCCGCATGGTCAGGATGTAGCACGAAGCCGTGCCGCGCCCGGATGCCCGAGCGGCCCTCCCAGGCAGCCTCCCTGGGTGCCCACGCTCCCAGGTCCATGTCGGGTTAGCAATGGCTGCGACCGCCTCATGCGCCGGGTTCATCGTCTTCCCAGTCGCGCCACTGCACATTATGCGCCGCGAGGTAGCCACGGACCGCTTCGCCGACGGTCGGAAACAAATGCGCTTCGCCGATGATCCGCAGCATGTCATAGCGCCTCAGGTGGTCCTTCACCGGGCCTTTCAGCTCCGCGAAGCACAACGTGATGTTCCGTTCGGCGAGCTCCTTGTGCAAGCGCTCCAATACTTCGACAGCGGTCAGATCAATGTCCGTCACGGGCGCCGCCGCGATCACGGTCCAGCCGACGGTTTCGCCGGCATCATCGATTGCGCGCAGTAGATGTTCGCGAAAGATTTCCGCGTTGGCGAAGAAAAGTGGCGCATCCCAGCGGAACAAGACGAGGCCGGGCACACGTCGCGCCTCGGGATGACGCGATATGTCGTGATAGCCCTTGCGTCCGTCGATACGCCCGAGCACTGCATCATACGGACGCCATGCACGCCAGAGAAATGACAACATCGTGAGCAGCAGCGCGAGCGCGATGCCGTTGACGACGCCCAGCACCGCCACGCCCACGAAGCACGCGAGCGCCTGGACGAACTCGCTCTTACGCAGCCGATAAAGCCGCATCACCCCGTGTACTTCGAGCAGGCCAAGACAAGCGGCAATCACAACAGCGGCAAGCGCCGATTGCGGCGCGTCCGCCAGCGCGTGCGGCGCAAGCGTGAGCAATGCCGCCACGACGATGGCGGCGAAAACGCCGGTCAACTGCGTCTTCGCGCCCGCAGCCTCGGCCACCGGTGTGCGCGAGCCGCTCGCACTGACGGCGAAGCCCTGGAACAATCCGGCTGCGATATTCGACAAGCCGAGCGCGATGCATTCCTGATTGCGATCAACGGTCTCCTTGTTGCGCACCTCGTACGTGCGCGATAGAACGACTACGTCCGTGAATGAGACGAGGGCGATCGCCGCTGCGGCGCCAAGGAGTTGCCACCATTGCTCGGGCGCCATGATCGGCCATTCTAAAGACGGCAACCCGCGCGGCACGCTGCCGACGGTTGGGACGCCCGCGCGCGCGCCGAGATCCATCGCCTTGACGAGTACAGTTGCCGCGCCGACCGCGAACAGCACGCCCGGCACCTTCGGCCAGAACCGCTTGACGAGCAAGATCAAGACGAGGGTGCCGATGCCGACAGCAAACGACGTCAAGTTCACTTTCGATGCCGCGAGCCCATCGATCAGATCATCGATCTGCGCGAAGAACGACTCGCCCTTGCTTCTGAAGCCGAGCAGCTTCGGCATTTGACCGACAATGATCGTCAGGATAATGCCGTTCAGGAAGCCATATCGGATAGGCAGCGACAGCAGCTCGGTGACGAAGCCGAGCTTAAGCAACCCGATTGCGAGACAGAACGCGCCCACCAGTAGCGCGAGCGCGCCGGCCGCGACTAGCGCGCGCTGCGGATCGCCCTGACTCAAGGGCAGGATGCTCGCGGCGATAAGCGCGACGAGCGCAGAGTCCGGACCGACGACGAGAAAGCGGCTCGGGCCGAAGATCGCGTAGGCGAGCATCGCGGCGAACGATGTGTACAGACCGTTCACCGCGGGAACGCCTGCTGCTTCGGCGTAGGCCATGCCCGCCGGCACCAGGACCGCACTGACCGACAAACCCGCGACGAGATCATGCATGAGCCAGCGCGCCTTATATGCGCGCAGCATCGCAAGCCCGTTGATCAAGCGAAGTAAATTCATCGCGCGCTTGCACGACGGTTGGCTGTGGTGCCACCTTCATGCCATCGTTGCCCTTTTTCTGCCGGGAGCAAGAGCGGTTCCAGGCCGGGAGTGCGGCTTGCCTGAATGCTGGATACCCGCATGGCAGCTTTCAAACGAGGGAACGCGTCACGACGCCCGGCCGTCCTGCAGCTTCGCCATGAGGCGATAGCCATCAGACTTGATCTCATAAGACCACTCGCCTCGCGCTGGCGGGCCTGAAACCAGGATCACCAGCTGCGGGGGATCTCTTCAGGCAACGACGCACGGCGAGCGCCGGCGTCCAGAAGCGGATATGCGCTCGGCTTTCTCGCTCGTGGCACGGTCCGGTGCGCTAATCCTTGCTCCCAACTCGCTTTTCCCGGTACTGCTTCCTGTTTGGCTATGCATGGCGTTCGTCGACCTGCCTGTCTGGTCGAGGGGCGCGTCGCGGGGGCCGAGATCAGTGTCCCACGCGGAGCAGGCACTGCGTGACGTCATTCTCCACAGCGGCGAGCCGCTTCTGCACGCTCGCCTCCTCGTCACCATCTTCCGGCGCCTTAGCCGCGACCGACGTTTTGCGCCGCTAGCCACATGAAAAGTGCCGTACCGGGATCCGTGCTTCAACCCTTCGGGCGACAGCACCTTCAAGCACCTTGCCGAGCCGCATCGTCGTGGTCCGAAAACGGGTATCATGGCCGAGGAACATGTTGCCAACCCGCCGCGCTTTGGCTTCGATCAACAAACGGTCGATTGTCGCCATTCCGCGACAGCTTCATCGATGAGGGTTAAACCTGCCGCGTGATGCACGCCGTCTTGAAGCTTGCGGCGTAGCGTCGGGCTGCTTCCTCCGACCCAGGTGCGCACGTGCGGCGGTAGGCGCTTACGTAGATCAGTCAGACCGTTCACGACGGACTGCGGGGGCCGCGTCGCGGTGAAAGGCAGCGCGACGATATCGACCTTATGCGCCGCCACCGCATCAACGATATGGTGCAGCGACGTCTGCAAGCCCAGTCGAAGGCACTCGCACTCCGCGAGCGTGAACATTGCTTCGGCCATCAGGATGCCGAGGCCGTGCCCTTCGCTGGAGAGTGTTGTAAGCAGCACGCGCGGACGGCCGCCGCGCCCACGCACGGCGTCGGAGAGTGGGCGCATCAACGTGCGCACGGTAGACTGGATGGCCTCGCTAAGCAGACTTTCGTGGTAGACCTGCAAGGTGCCCGCCGCCGAAGCATTGCCGACGCACGTCAACAGCGGCGCCGCGACGTCCAGCACGAAGCGCTCGAGCCCATCGCGCGTCGCCCGCTTCAGCAGGCCAAAACGGAACTCGTCGTAAGCGCTCGCGCGCAACAGGGAAATCAGATGACCGAGCTCGGCCTCAGGCGCGTCCTGTCCGACGCCGGAACTCTTGGCTAAGTGCTGCAGCACCTCGATCGATTCTCCGACAATCTTGCCTGGCCGGTGCCCCGCGTCGAGGAGCCGCCTAACGAGCCGCAGCTTTGTCACCTGTTCCTGCGGATACAGCCGTTGGCCGCCGGGCGACCGCATCGGCCGCGGAAAGCCGTAACGGCGCTCCCAGACACGCAGCGTGTCCTTCGACAAACCAATTGTTTGAGCGATCACTCCAATGCCGATTTCTGGCACGCCTGCCGCCGGCGTGAGCGATGAGACGTACTCCGCAGTCTCAGCCCTATTGGAGGCCCGGTCCGAATGGAAGTCTTGTTTGTTCCGATGCATTTGTCATAGACCGATCGACTAAAGCGCACATGTCGCACTCGGTGCAAGCGAAGGCGGCAAGAATGATGGACAAACTTCCTAGCCAGGAGAATCTTCATCATAAACAAAATCGAAACGCGTGATGGCGTTAACGAGCTCCAACGATCAATAGGTTGTCCTGTTCCACATGTTTTAATGCCTGGAGAAAAGTCGAGCTCCACCAATGAACGTCGTGCTTGCGGATCCGGCTCAACAGTGCGTCGTGCCGCTGAATGCGCTCGTCCGCGGACATTGTCAAAGCCTGTTCGATGGCCTGGGCCGTGCCCTGTATGTCGTACGGATTGACCAGCAGCGCTTCCTTCAGTTGCTCCGCTGCGCCGGCGAAGCGTGACAGCACCAGCATGCCGGGGTCAGCCGGGTCCTGCGCCGCGATGAATTCCTTCGCCACGAGGTTCATGCCGTCGCGCAACGGTGTGACCAGCGCCACGCGGCTCGCGCGGTAAAGGCCCGGCAGACGCTTGCGGGCAACATTACGATGGATGTAGCGCACGGGCATCCACTCGAGCTCGCCATAGTCCCCGTTGATCGCGCCGCACAGGCTATCCATCTGACGCCGCAGATCGTCGTAGGCGCCGACCTTTTCGCGGCTCGGCGAAGCGATCTGGATCAAAGTCGCGCGGCTTCGGTTTTCGGGGTAGCGAGCGAGCAGCTCGCGGAATGCCTCGACTCGCTGCGGCAATCCCTTCGAATAGTCGAGCCGGTCGACGCCGAGGAGCAGGCGGCGCCGCGAGTATTCTTCGCGCATCCGCAAGAACATGTCGCGCCCGTCTTTCGCCTCGGCGAGCCGAACGAACTCATCGATATCAATTCCAATCGGGTAAGCACCGACACGCAAGGTCCGGTTGAAGGCCCGCAGGCGCTCGCGGCTCAATCGTTCCGCGCGCGCTTCGGACTCCACGTAATGACAGAAATGGGTGACGTCCGATTCGCTTTGCAGTCCGACGAGGTCATAGGCGAACAGTGACTTCATCAGCCACTCGTGCTCAGGGATCGCCGCCATGATCAACGGTGGAGGCATCGGGATGTGCAAGAAGAACCCGATGCGATTGCCACAGCCCAAGGCGCGCAATGCCGACGCTAACGGAATCAAGTGATAATCGTGGACCCAAATGAGGTCGTCTTCTCGCAACAGCGGCAGTAACTTGCGCGCGAATAACTCATTCACCCGCCGGTAGCCAGCCACGAACCGTAAATCGAAGTCCGCCAGATCCAGACGATAGTGAAAGACCGGCCACAGGACGCTGTTGGCGTAGCCGAGATAGTACGTCTCGTAATCGTCCCGGGCCAGGTCGAGCGTCACAAGTTGCACATTGCCGACAGTTTGGGTGTGAAGCTTGTCGTGGCGAGCCATCTGTCCACCGTGTTGATCCTGAATCTTGCCGCTCCAGCCAAACCAGAGGCCGCCCGTTTGGCGCAGGCTCTCGCCCACTGCAATAGCGAGGCCGCCCGCGGCAGGATTGCGAGGATCACCGGTTCGATTCGAAACGACGACAAGCCGACTCATGGGGGCTGCTCATGTGACAGTACGGTGACCGCGCGGCGTCGCTCGATCCCAAATGCGACGGGAGTCGATCCTCGCGCGACTGCATTGAGCCAGCGACGCTTCGGTTTGGTGCCGCCGCAGCCACGAGATCGCCATCGCTCAGGCTCTCGTGGCTGCGACTGCGGTGTACGACATCCTTTCGCGTGAATCGAAGCCGGTTAGCGGATACCGCGGCTATCCGAGTCGCCGGAATCCACTCCGCTCGATTGAATCTCCCTGCGTTCCCATCTCATATACAGATCGGCTGCCACCACGCCAAACACCATGTGAGCGAGCGCAGCCGCCCAATTTCGGGCTTCCGCAAACCAGGGAAAAAGACTGGTCAGGCCATAGAAGTTGATGAGATACACGGCAAGGCCGAATGCGATACCGACAACGGTTGCCATTACAAGGCTCGAGTCGAAGCTGAACGATACGATGATCAGGCTCAAAATGACAGTGAACAGAATCGCAAGCGCGAAGTGCACGGCAAACGCCACGAGCACGATGCCGAGCGAAAAGACCTCAGGAGATTGCAACGCGCCACGGCCCAAAATGATGGCCGCAATCATGTGAGGCTGGACCACCGGATCCTGCCCCGTCACGATCGCCATCAAGAATGCACCCAGCACCAGAACCACGGCGCCGGCTACGACGCCGGCCCAGACCGCGGCGCGCCAATCGGGCATGCGGTGCGTGAAACGGTGAGAATGAAGATGAAGTTCCATAACGGCCTCCAACGGCTAGTTGATTTGTTCAACTACCCGGTCAGAACAGTTCGAAACCGCCATGGACGGTGAGCGCTACCATTCGACCGGTAGTCGCATGCATGACATGTTGTCATGCGAATACGGCGGCAGCTTGCCACCGGTTCTTCGCCGTCGCCATAGAGGACATCTTGCGCCCGACCCTGTTCACGCGCAACATTCACCGATTCAATCGATTTCAGGCGCGACCGCGATCCGGGCGTTCAGCGGAGACGGCGAACGAATGGCTTGTTCATCCAGTCCGTCGAGATCCATGACTGCCGCTCGACGTCACCGTAGACACGAGATCCCTAAAAATAATTGGCGGAACGCTCTTCTTTCCTGGCGTGGCTGTTCGCCGTGACAGGCAATGAAATTCGCACCGTTGTGCCCGTTCCCCGCCCTGCGCTGAAGGCTTCGATGGCGCCGCCATGCGCCTCCACGAGGCGCTTGCTGATCGCAAGGCCAAGTCCCACCCCGCCGCGGAATCTGCCTTTGTCCTGCGCGTTTCCCTGCGCGAAGCGCTCAAATATGTGAGGGAGCGCCGCTGCGTCGATGCCGATCCCACTGTCCTTTACCTCGATCGTGGCCTGTCCCGCGCGACATGCGACGCTCGCCGTCACAGCATCGCCCCGATTCGAGAATTTCACTGCGTTTTGAAGCAGGTTGGCCAATACTTGCCGAAGACGCTGTTCATCGCCCGCCACCACGCAAGGATCGGCAGTTTCAAGACGCACCGTGATGCCGTTCTTCGAGGCGAGGGTCGCCGCATCCGAGACGCTTAGCCGGACCAGTTCCGCCAGCTCCACCGGCTGCGTCGCCAGACGCACTTTGCCTTGCGCCACCGCTGATGCGTCCAGAAGATCATTCACGAGACGGGCTTGGGCCCTCGTGCTGTCTTCGATTCTTCGGAGCGCATTCTCGATCGCCGATGGCGAGCTACCTGCGGCGCGCTTCAGCACTTCCACCCACGACAAAACGACATTGAGCGGATTACGCAGTTCGTGACTGACGGCGGCAATGAATGCGTCTTTGTTCACATTTTCCTTCTCCGCACACTCACGGGCCCGACTTTGTTCGTCAAGCATGACCGCGGTGAGCTTCTCAAAAGCCTTTCGCTCCGTGATATCGGCAAACGTGATGGCAACGCCGTCGAAAAGCCTGGCGCAATTAATGCGAAACCATCCGCAGAAGCCCTCCCCTATATATTCCTGCTCGACCGTGGTCGGTGTGCCATCCGCAAGCACGCGGATATAAACAGCGAATAAACCATTTGCCAGTGCACTGGGGAAGCGGCTGAGGTATCGCTGCCCGATCACATCGCGCTCGGTCGCGCCCCAAAAGTGAAGTGCGGCGGGATTGGCATATTCAAACGAAAAATCTGCGACGATTGTTCCCGTCCGGATCGCCTTCAAGATGAAAAACGGATCAATCGCGACGTCCTGAGCTGCCTTGAAACGCTGCTCGCTCGCCATCAGTTGGTCCGACGTCAGCGACAATTTGCGCGACTGCTCGTTTTGACGAACACGCGCTTCCTTGCGGGTCTGGACCAGTGCCGCCATCAAGGCCATGCCGAGCACCGCAAGAATGGCGATGAAGATCTCAAACACGAAACTGCGTTGGTCGAAATCCGTTGCGGCTCGGCTCGTGCAGTTGGGCGCGAATATCGCTGCGGCCATCGCGGTGTAGTGCAAACCGGAAACCGCCAGTCCCATGACGCACGCAGCGCTGACTTGCTTCACGTGCTTAGCACGTTCGATCGTCCGTAACTGCGTGATCATTCGAAGCGCCACATAAGACGCGGCCATTCCGATTATCACGGACAATGCGGCGGGGATCGGCATATACCGAATGGGAGGGCTCATCTGCATGGCCGACATGCCCGAGTAATGCATGACTGCGATGCCGACGCCCATCAGCATCGCACCGACGAACACCGAACTGCTGGAAGGATTGGGTGAAGTGACGAATGTCAGTCCGAGCCAGCAGACGAGCACCGCCGCCGCCCACGAGGCCAAGGTCGTTGCGAAACCAAAGCCCACGGGTACTGGCAGTCTGAACGCCAGCATCCCGACAAAATGCATCGACCATATCCCCGTGCCGAGTACCAGCGCGATCACACCGACCCAAACCGCGTGGGTCCCGCTGACCTGCGAAGACCGCGCGTCCACCATGCGCAAAGCGACGAAGGACATCGCGGTCGCCAGAAAAATCGATAGACCGACTAAAGGAAGGCTGTAAGAACCGGACATGAAGTCATGTAACTGGAGGGTAGCAGCGTCGATTCTACGGGCGTCGTTTCAAAAGGCCGCACGCTTCTCTGTACGAGTTTTCCCCAATTAGCTTTAGACCGGTAAAATGTACCGCGCTCAATGTCGATGCCCCTCTGACTGGCGAACTTCGTATTCCGCTGCGCGCGGGAGCAGTCGTCGCCTTCAGATGAGTCCCACCTCTCGATCCGGTTCTGTTAGACGATCGGCAACGACCGGTCTTCGCTGAAACATCAGTTCGACGCGGCGAGCGTTCGTCGAGGGCACCGAGCACGCCGTCGACCGTCTCCGTTTATTCACGGCAGTTGCGTCCATAAGCGTTTCGACGGCATGCCGGCCTATGCTTCGGCCGCGCGTTGGCGACGATTACTCGATTTAGAATGCCGTCAGTTCAAAGCTGCACGTCGCCGCGCGGCGCTTATATCCGCAATTCCCGAGAGGTAGCTTTGGCAATGGGCGCGTGTCCTACTCGACGATGCGCCCGATGATTCATGCAGAGGTTGGTGCGGGACCGGTAAGTGATGTCGGGAGCGCGGCGTAATATTCCGTTGCACACGCGCACTTGATCGGCGACAGCCGGCGGGCTACCTTCAAAAAGCGCCCCAAGGGCGCAATCCCTCATTTGCCCGCTAGTAATGGCGGGCGTTTTTTTGCGCAAAGCGTCCCGCTGCAGCAGCAACGCAATCCACGGCGACCGATTGACGAATGTCGTGCTCCGCCGCGCAACTTTCTACACGTTCACCGACGTTCCCTGCTTGTCGGCGACCGCGCCATGCTCGTTCGCGGCTTCGATGGCAGCTGGTTGCAATGGCGGCGCATCTTCCCTTTTGTCGCGAGCGACCAGATCATCGCGGAACTGTGCCGCGACCGAAGTGGCCTGCGAAGTCGACATGATCGTATTCGTAGACCGAAGTCGCAGCAGCAACGTCCAGTGGGCGAAATCCCACCGCATTCCCATCGCGGCAATCTGGGCATCAATGTGCTCAGGCAACACGTCGGGTCTTTGCGAGGTCTTTTAGGAAACTGATGGTCCACTCGAACCCGTCCGGCGTGAACACGACGTGAGCCGGTGCTGATAGGTTCGGGTGCAGTCAAAGCGCCCAAAGCGAAGGCGGCTCCTGGGGCGAACCATTTATGTGCTCAGTAGCCGGCTCAGACGAAGGATGTCGGGCAGACCGAAATCGCGGACATCGAACCCTGCTTGCCCGCGCGATAATGCGGCGTCGCGCGCAATCTCGAACGCAACGGACCGTTCTCGTAGGAGGGCGGCCAGGCCATCGACAAGAAGCCTTGTTTCGTGTGCAGACAACAAGTCGGCAAGTCCATGTCTTTGTTCCAACACTATCAGCTCCGAAGTGAGAGTCCTTGCAGCGTCGCTTCCAATAGCCGTCGACGAAGACCGTTGGATTGCCGGGCACGGATGCGCCAGCCTCGCCTGGCAACTTCAGACAACTGCCATATCCAGCAATTCCCATCCAGCCGCAGACACATAGACATGGCTGCGAAGCGGCAGCGCCTCGTCGTTTGCCCAACTAGAAGGTGGCCGACAAGTCTCGCTCCAGCCATGCAATAGGAATATTCGATTAGAAATGCCGCCCCTCAACGTAGTCCTGGGCGGGGCGATGCCCGGCTTTTACTGGCTGAACTTCATTTTAGGAGCCGAACGCTTCGTTGATCTCCGAACCGTCGGCCCGTGTTGCCGCAGAAACTTCGAGATGTTGACAAAGGATTGGGGCCGTTTCCTCTTGCTAGCACTGCCAGCCGGGCCTCGTTAAATGCGGATGGTTCAACGCCGCGGCACTCAGTCCCTCATCGATTTTCGTCATTCCAAAAAGAGCGGTTGCAATAGCACGCCCGCAAGCAGACGATAGTAATCTCGACGCGACCGCAGCAGCGGTTGATATCCAGCCCTGTCGTGATCACCGTTGTCCTCGTCGACGACGTCGACATTAATAAGTCGTCCGCCCGCCGGAAATATCGAAAACCGCGCCCGTGCTGAACGCGCAGTCCTCGGACGAGAGCCAGAGAATGAGCGACGCCGCTTCTTCAGGAAGCAATAGTCGGTTCATCGGGATCTTGGACAGCATGTAGTCGATGTGCTGCTGCGTCATCGATGCGAGAATCTCGGTCTTGGCCGCCGCGGGTGTCACTGCGTTGACGAGGATGTTCTTGGTCGCCAATTCCTTGCCGAGCGACTTTGTGAGCCCGATGACGGCGGCTTTCGATGCACTATAGTGCGAGGCGTTCGGATTGCCCTCCTTTCCCGCCACGGACGAAATGTTAACGATGCGACCATAGCCCTGCTTTAACATCTGCGGCACGACCGCACGACAGGTCAGATACGTGCCAACAAGATTGACATCGATCACGCGGCGCCACACGTCTGGCGCGAGCTCCCACGTCGTACCGTTGCCGCCCGTAATACCCGCGCTATTGATCAGCACATCGAGCGAGCCGTGCTGCTCGACGGTCCGCTTGACCGCGTCATCCACGGACTCTTCTCGTGTAATGTCGACGGTCGCCGTCGACACGTTTCCCAGTGGCGCGAGTTCGGCCCGGCTCTGCTCCAGTCGTTGGGCGTCGACGTCCCATAGTGAGACAGACGCCCCCGAGCGTAGCGCCCGCTCGGCCACCGCATAGCCAATGCCTCGTGCCCCACCGGTGATTGCCACCGTGCGCCCATTCAGATCGATCTGATTCATTCTGCCTCCGCAATATTCGTGTTCACCGTGCGTTGCTGCTGTTCGCCGAGTCCTGCTATGCCGAGCCGCATCGTCTGTCCGGCTCCCAGATAGACGGGTTCGGGCTTCTGTCCCATGCCGACACCCGGCGGCGTCCCCGTAGAGATCACATCCCCGGGCTGCAGGCTCATGAATTGACTAATATAGGAGACAAGCGTCGCGACATCGAAGATCATCGTGCGCGTGTTGCCATCCTGATACCGCTTGCCGTCCACTTCGAGCCACATGTCCAGATCCTGCGGATCGGCGATCTCGTCACGCGTGACAAGCCACGGCCCAATCGGTCCAAACGTATCGCAGCCTTTGCCTTTATCCCATTGTCCACCGCGCTCAATCTGATAAGCGCGTTCGGAGACGTCATTCACGACGCAGTAGCCGGCGACGTAGTCGAGCGCGTCTTCCCGGCTAACGTAGCGCGCTTCCTTACCGATTACCACGCCCAGCTCGACCTCCCAGTCGACCTTCTGCGCACCGGGCGGGATGAGCACATCGTCGTCCGGGCCCGTGATCGAACTCGTCGCCTTCATGAAGAGAACCGGCTCCGTGGGAATTGCCATGCCCGACTCTTTCGCATGATCCGAATAGTTAAGGCCCACGCAGACGAGCTTACCAACGCGTCCGACGCAAGGACCAAAGCGTACCTTGCCCTCTACGACAGGCAGGCCTTCCAGATCGATTTCCGCGAGCTTTTGCAATCCCGCAGGGGTCAAAGCCGCGCCTGCGATGTCTGCGACATGCGCGGATAGGTCGCGCACGTGCCCGTCTGCGTCCAGTACCCCTGGTTTTTCATCACCGGGCGCGCCAAAGCGTACAAGTTTCATCTGTCGTCTCTCCTTTGAAATATGGGTGCAATGCGTTCAGCTAAGAGCGCGCTGACGGCCGGACGATCCGGTTCACGCAAACGCCGATCGAACTACGAATTTTCACGAGCGTGTGTTCCCGCTTGCGATGGCAGATGGGGACATCGGCACGAGGTGGAACAGTCGCTTCCCGTGCCGACGACGTCCGTCAAAAGTTGTACTTGTCGATGTTGTTTGCATCGAACGTGGTGGGCGGCCCGAGAATCACCTCGCCTTCCTTGCCGATGGTGCGTTTTCCGAGCTTGCCGGCGTCAAACGATTCGCCTTCCTTGCCGGTGATCGTGCCCGACGCGAGGTTCGCCGCTGCGTACGCCGCGAGGTAGCCGAGTTGGCCCGGATCCCACAGCTGGAACGCCGTGACAGTGCCGTTCTTAACAAATGAGCGCATCTGATTCGGTGTGCCGAGGCCGGTGACCGCTACTTTGCCTTTAGCCGGAGAGGACGAGATATAGCGTGCCGCCGCCGCGATGCCGACCGACGTTGGCGCGACGATGCCCTTGAGGTTCGGATACGCCTGGAGCAAGCCCTGCGTTTCGACGAAGGACTTCTGGTCATCGTCGTTGCCATAGGCAATCTTCACGAGCTTCAGTTTCGAGTATTCAGGTTTCTTCAGTTCCTCCTGCATCCACTTGATCCAAGTGTTCTGATTGGTTGCGTTTGGCGTGGCGGAAAGGATCGCGAACTCGCCCTCGCCGCCTATGAGTTTTGAGAGGAGCTGCACCTGCCCGCGCCCGATCGCTTCAGCGTTCGCCTGGTTCACGAAGATCTGTCTGCCCGCCGGTCCCGTATCGGAATCGAATGAGACGACCTTGATGCCTTGTGCCATTGCCTTCTTGAGGTAAGGCACGACAGCATTCGCATCGTTCGCCGCAATCACGATCGCGTCCTGCCGCTGCGTGATGAGCGTATTGATGTACGACACCTGCGATGACGCGCCCGCATCCGACGGTCCGACCACTTTGCCTTCGCCCTTGAACTCCTTGATGGCCGACATTCCTCCATCGTCGGCGATGACCTCGTAGGGATTATTGATCTGCTTCGGTACGAAGGCGATTTTCAGGCCGCTCTTGACCTCGGCAGCGTAGGCGGTGAGCGAAACGCCCGCCGCAACGATCGCCACGGCAATGAGTGCAGCGCGGGTAGATCGAAGTGTTCTCTTCATGTCTCACGTCTCCTGAGTGCGCGGTGCCTCCGCTGGTTGGACGGCTCGCGCAAAGTTGGTTTTCAAAGCCGCACTACGACGCCCGCGTAAGCAGACGTTTTTCCCGCGCCGCACGCCAGCGTGCGACAAGGTTTGGTATCAACACAGACGAAAGCAGCAACGCGCCGGTGACGATCGTAAGGGTTTCGCTGGACACATCGGCGAGCGTGAGCGCGTTGCGCAGTACACCAATCACGAGCAGCGACAGCAGCACGCCAATCATCGAGCCGCGACCACCGAAGATGCTCACTCCGCCGAAGAGCACCGCTGCAATCACCGACAGCTCAAACCCTTCGCCGTTATCGCCGCGTGCGCTGGTAAAGCGCAGCGTGTATACGATGCCCGCGAGCGCCGCCATCGCGCCGGACATCATGAACAGCTTGATCTTTGTCTTCGCAACGTCGATACCGGAGAACTGAGCGGCCGTCTGGTTGGCACCGATCGCATACAAGCTGCGACCGAAGGGTGTCGCCTGCAGCAGCACGGTAAAGCCGATCGCGCCAAGCATCACAAGAACGAACGGCACCGGTAGGAACGAGCCTGCGACCGTGTCGATGCCGAATGCGGTATAGGCTGCTGGAAAGTCCGCAACGGCCTGGTCACCAAGCAGCACATAGGCGAGACCTCGAAACAAGGCGAGCGTGCCGATGGTGACCGCGAGCGAGGGCAGGTTAAAGCGCACGATCACGAACCCGTTGAGCAGGCCCGCGAGGGTGCCGGCTACCAGCACGATCACAATGACGAGCGGCATCGGCAGCCCCATGTGCCACAGTACGCCCATTAGGGCGCTGGACACACCGAGCACAGAGGCCACCGACAGATCGATCTCCGCCGCGACGATGATAAGCGTCATCGGTAACGCAATCAGCGCGATCTCAGTGAAATCGGCGAGCATGTTCGAGAGATTGGCCGCCGACAGAAACAGCGGCGAAAGCAGGCGTCCCGCCGCCATCGATACAATGAGCACGACGATGAGCATCGTCTCCCATGACGCGTGGTGGCGCTTCGTCACGGACAGAGCGGAATCGGGTTTAGCCATGGTCGCGTTTCCTCATCATGCGCTTGGCGACGGAGCGCGCCAGCAAAGTATCGAGCGTGATCGCAGCGACAATCAGAGCGCCCTGGATGGCTTGCTGCCAAAACGGTGACACCCGCAGCACGACGAGGGCAATGTTGATGACACCGAGAACGAGCGCTCCAAGAGTCGCACCTGTGATCGTGCCGACGCCGCCTGTGATCGCCACACTGCCGACCACCGCTGCTGCGACCACTTGTAGTTCGATGCCCTTGGCGGTGCTCGCATCAACGGTACCGAAGCGCGCGAGCCACAGCACGCCCGCGAGGCCAGCGATTGCACCGGAAAGAAGGAATCCGATCATCACGCGCCTGTCCACACGAATACCCGCCAGTCTCGCAGCCTCGGGATTCGAGCCGATTGCGTAATGCTCGCGGCCTCCGCGGTAATGCTTCAGATACACCGACAGCGCTACCAGTACGACAAGTGCGATCAGCACGAGGTTGGGGACCCCGAAAGTCGAGCCGGTCGCGAGCAATGCGAAGGCATCGGGCAGGCTCGTCGCATTGATCTGGCCTCCATGAACCCACGCATAATCGGCGCCGCGCACGATATAGAGTGTCGACAGCGTGGCGACCAGCGAGGGCACGCGGCCAAAGGTGATCAGTGCTCCGTTCACGGCTCCGATCACAAGGCCGATCCCGACACCCGCTGCCAGCGCGAGCACGATCGGCATCTGCGGATACGCGACAAACAAGCTACCCACGCCGTAGGCGCTCACGCCGACTACCGAAGCAACCGACAAGTCGATGTGTCGCATCAACATGACGACCGTCATACCTGCCGTGAGCACGCCGATGATCGATACGTTAAGGAGTACATCGCGCAGATTCTGAAGGTTAAGGAACTCAGGTTTGACGGCGGCCGTTGCGACGATGAGTGCACACAGCACGACAAAGAGCGTCGCCTCGCGGCTCCTTGCAATGACCGCAACGATGCTTTGCCGCCCGGTCTCCGGTTGACTGCTTGCCGGTATGGTAGAAGTGTTTCGGATCATGCTGCGTGCCCCAGTGCTTGGGATGGCGCGCCCAGTGCCGCGCTCATCACCCGTTCCTCGTTGGCATCGGCGCGAGCGATGTCGGCGCTGATGCGGCCTTCGTGCATCACCAAAACCCGATCGGCCATGCCGAGCACCTCGGGCAGCTCGCTCGAAATCATCAGCACCCCCAGTCCCTCTTGCACCAGATCGGATAGCGCGCGGTAGACCTCCGCCTTCGCGCCCACATCGATACCACGTGTGGGCTCATCGATGATGAGCACTTTCGGATTGGTCGCGAGCCACTTGCCGAGCACGACCTTCTGCTGGTTGCCGCCCGAGAGCGTGCCCACGGGCGCGTTCAGGTCGCTCGCCTTCAGGCGAAGGCGCTTGCCCCACTCGGCGGCCAGCGTCGATTCGCTTTTGGCAGTGATGAGTCCATGCCGCACCAGACGGCCCAGTACGGTAAGCGATGCGTTGCGCGCGATCGACAGTTCGAGTGCAAGACCTTGCGCACGGCGGTCTTCCGGCACGAGCGCGAGGCCCGCACGTACCGCTCGCGCCGCATAGCCAAGCGCGAGCGGCTTGCCTGCGATTTTCACCTCCCCCGCATCCACAGGGTCGATGCCGAAAATCGCGCGCGCCACCTCGCTGCGTCCCGCGCCCACAAGCCCCGCCAGTCCAACGATCTCGCCGGCCCTTACTTCGAAGGACACATCCTTGAAGACACCTATGCGTGTCAGGCCGCGCACCGAAAGCACGACCTCGCCCGGCTTGACATCGGCTTTTGGATAGAACGTGTCGAGATCGCGACCGACCATCTTGCTCACGATCGCATCGACCGTCATCTCGGGTGTGAGCGCGTCGAAGACCTTGGCGCCGTCGCGCATGATTGTGAGACGCTGGGTGAGCGCGAACACTTCATCCAACCGATGCGTGATAAAAAGGATCGCGACGTCGCGCTCACGCAGACCACGTACGATCGCGAAGAGTCGTTCGACCTCTGGCAACGAAAGCGCGGCGGTCGGCTCATCCATGATGAGGACATTGGCATTGAGCGACAGCGCTTTGGCAATCTCCACCACCTGTTGGTCCGCGATGGAGAGGCCGCGCACGAGCTGCTGCGCGCGCAGGTTCACGCCGAGCGAAGCGAGAAGCGTATCCACTTCGCGATGCATCTCGTCATAGCGGATCCGACCGGCGCGATCCACTGGCTGGCGACCCATGTAGATATTTTCCGCGATCGAAAGATCAGCGAAGAGCGTGGGCTCCTGGTAAATGACGGCGATTGCCGCATCGCGCGCTTCGCCGGGATTGCTAAAGCGGCGCGGCTCGCCGTCAATGAGCATCTCGCCCGCATTGGGTTGATGAACGCCTGCGAGAATCTTTACGAGGGTTGACTTGCCTGCTCCGTTCTCACCGAGCAAGGCATGAACTTCGCCCGGCCAGAGCTGAAGGCTGCCATCGGTGAGTGCCCGCACGCGGCCAAACGACTTGCTCGCGTGACGGAGCTCCAGCCTCGGCACTTGGTGACTCGACATGCTTGTCTCCTGTCTTTTGTAATCTCTGTTGCGGCTCGACGTCATCTAGATCCTGTAGATGCGCTCCGCATTTCGCCTGAAGAGCGCATCCTTTTCGACGTCGCTCGCACCGCCGACAATCGACGCATATGCGTTCCACAACTTCGTATAACTGGAAAACAACCGATCGACCGGAAAGTTCGACGCAAACATCGCGCGAGCGGTGCCAAACGTGTCAATGGTTTCGAGCACATAAGGTCGCAGGCTCTCGACCGTCCATCCGTGATCGAACATCGCGAGGCCGCTGATCTTGACCGCCACGTTGTCGCACGAGGCAAGCATGCGCATACCTTCGCGCCAGGCGCGATACCCTTCTACCGACGAGCGGTCCACAAACATGCCTGCGTGGTTGACGATGAATTGCGTATCGGCGTGCTCCTTTGCGAGCGCAGCCGCATCGCGCATCTGCGATGGATAGAGCTGAAGATCGAACGACAGTCCGTGCTTTTGCAGCAATGCGAAGCTCCTGCGCCATGCCGAGTCCTGCATGTAGTGACGGCCTACATAGTCATAGAGCGGATCGGCATGCACATTGAGGATCTGACGAATGCCGCGCGTGTTTGCGAATGCGGCATGTGCCTCGAGCACCTCAGCTGCGTTATCCGCCGATAAATCTGCCCCGGCGACGATTCCGTTCGGCATGCCGCGGCCCTCATGATCCGCGATGCCCTGTAACCAGCGTGTTTCCTCGACCGGGTCGGCCGGATCGTGATTTGCATCGACGTGCACGAGCTTGAGGATCTCAATCTCGCCCGCCTCGGCGAGCAGGTCGCCGATCAGGTAATCATGTTTGAGACTGCGCGCATCGCCGACGAATGAGGTCTGCGGATTGGCGAGCCACGGGTAATGGTGGGTCTTAAGGTCCCAGAAATGAATGTGCGGATCGACCACCTGCATGATTCACTCCTCCGGCTGTTGTCGATTCGAGGAACTCAGGGAAGGTGAAACACGGGCGCGAGCGGTATCACGACGGGCGAATGGTCAGCCTGTGTGTCCATCAGGTCCGCCATGTAGTCCCACCACTTGCGCATGAGTGGCAGCGACGGCAGTTCGTCCATCGAGTGCGAGGGATCGCGCTTCAAGGTTGCGAAAAGCGCGCCGCTCGCTTCGTCGAGGAAGATCCAGTAGTCGTGGACGCCGGCTGCACGCAGCGCATCGGCAAGTTCAGGCCAGATTTCG
The DNA here is from genome assembly GCF_964261745.1 of Caballeronia sp. S22. Classification (NCBI taxonomy): domain Bacteria; kingdom Pseudomonadati; phylum Pseudomonadota; class Betaproteobacteria; order Burkholderiales; family Burkholderiaceae; genus Caballeronia; species Caballeronia sp. S22. The sequence goes on from NZ_OZ180041.1 coordinate 73,020, forward strand.
TGGTGACGCCGTTCATACTCCGGGCCCATGCCGGGCTTGAGCATCATGCGAAACGCGATTGTCTCCATTCCAACGACCTCTTAATGTTGTCGTGAGGGCTCTCTGCCGGAACCTCGTGGGATTGAATATAATCCGCTTGCGATAACACAACAATCCGTATTTCTGATCGGCCGATCACGTTATTGCATCGCAGGAAGGACTCGCAAAATGAACTCGACGTGCAATCAGCTTGCCCTCATCAACCGTTTGAAATTCCGACATCTTGCCTTGCTAGTCGCGCTCGACAACGCCCGGAATCTGCACCAGGCCGCTGCGGAGGTTCACATCGCGCAACCCAGTGCCAGTCGCATGCTGTCTGACATTGAGGAGACGTTCGGCTTTTCGCTCTTCGAACGCAATGCGCGCGGCATGCAGCCCACTGCGCTGGGGGCCACCATCCTCGCCTACGCGCGCCGGTCGCTCTCCGAACTCACCCGTTTCGCCGCCGATCTGGAGATCAAGCGCCGCGGCGGCTATGGTCAGCTGACCGTCGGTGCGATCATGGGCGCTGCGCCTGACGTACTCGCGATGGCCGTCGCTGAAATGAAGGCAGAGCGGCCATTACTCAGTGTGCGCATCCTCGGAGAGACGAGCGACCAGGTCGTGCAGCTTTTACATCGCCGCGAAGTCGATATCGCACTCGGGCGCCTTACTACTCCACTTTCACACAATGATCTGGACTTCGAGCCCCTCGCCCGCGAGACCATGCGCCTCGTCGTGCGAGCCGCGCACCCGCTCTCGCGCGCGAAAACCGCGAGCCTTGATGCATTAATGCCGTGGCCCTGGATCTTGCAGCCCATTACGAGTCCCGCCCGCAACCTCTTCGAGGAGGAACTGGCCAATGCCGGTCTTGCGACGCCCGCGAACGTGGTCGAATGCGCATCGATTTTCGCGACGCTGCAACTCTTGCAGAACAGCGATGCGGTCGCGATGCTGCCCGAATCCGTGGTCCGCGATTATTTGCGCGCGAAACTCCTGGTCCAGTTGCCGCTCGAGATCGGCAAGAGCCTGGCGGGGTTTGGCCTTTTGCGCCGAAAGGAAGAGCCGCTCGCCGAGCCCGCCGAGTACTTCATTGCGCTCTTGCGCAAATACTCGGCGGCAACCATTACTGCAGATTCACGAACAGTCCGCCGTCCACGAGAAGCGACGCACCCGTGACATAGCGTGCGCGGTCGGACGCCAGGAATACCACGCACTGCGCGACGTCATCCGGCGCGCCTAGCCGGGCTAGAGGGATGCGCTTTTCCATATATTTGCGCTTCTGCTCGTCGGCGAGGTCTTCGGCGTTCAAATCCGTCGCAATCGTGCCTGGCATGACCGAGTTGCATCGAATGCCATAGGGGCCGAGTGCGATGGCGCATGACTGCATCAGCGAATGCACGCCCGCCTTGGTTGGCGTGTAGTGCGTCTGCATGCCGCCCCCGACGAGAGCGCTAATGGAACTTGTCGCGACAATCGAGCCGCCCGTGCCCTGCGCTTTCATTTGATTTGCAGCGGCCTGCGTTACGTAGAACGCGCCGTTCAAGTTGACAGCGACCGTCCTCTCGTAGACTGATGGCGGCATGTCGAGAAACGCATGGAAGGGACAAATGCCCGCGTTGCTCGCAAGAACATCGACACGCCCAAACGCCTCGACCGTGCGGCTCACGAGTTCAACGCCCGTGGCAGGTTCGGCTACGTTACCTTCCACGGCGATCGCGCGTCGACCGAGCCCTTCGATCTCGGCCAGCACTTCCTCCACGGCCGAGAGCCGTCCGTAGGACTTGTCGTTGTCGCCCCAGTAGTTAATAGCAACGTTAGCGCCTTCTTTCGCGCAAGCGACGGCGATTGCCCGGCCGATGCCGCGCGACCCGCCAGTCACAACTACCACTTTCTCGTCGAGAAGCATGGCGTTCACCTCGATGCAGGGTCAATGTGTGTAAGGACGGGCCAGCGCGCAATCCGGGTTCAGTCGAACTCCGAAGCCGGGCGCGTCAAGCGCAGACGCCTTCATTCGTCCGTTCACAGGCACCGGTTCGTCGAGCAATTGCGGATCGAACATCGGGGCGATCTTGTCAGCCCCAGGCGACATGTTGAGGAACTCTGCGAAGGGACTATTGTGTCGCGTGATGACAAAGTGATAGCTGTAGACCGAAGATCCATGAGGGACAACGAGCTTGCCATGCGCATCGGCCAACGCCGATATTTTGATTAGCTCAGTGATGCCACCGCACCATCCAACATCGGGCTGAACAATGTCGCAGCAATCCATTTCAAACAGCATGCGAAAACCCCATCGGGTTGCTTCATGTTCGCCCGTCGTGACAAGCATCCCACGCGGCACGTTCTTGCGCAGTTCGGCGTATCCCCAGTAATCGTCGGGCGGAAGAGCCTCCTCGATCCACTTTAAGCCAAGCTCGTTGTAAGCCGTGGTCGCAAAGCGGGTCGCGTAGTCGACGTCCAGGCTCATCCAGCAGTCGTACATGAGCCAGAAGTCAGGGCCGCACTTCGAGCGCATATCTGCGAGGAGCTCGAGATTCTTTCTCATTCCCTCTGCGCCTTCTGCTGGACCGTGATGCAGCGGAAGCTTGCCGCCGATGAAGCCTTGTTCCTTGGCAAAGTCGGGTCGAGCGCCCGTCATATAGAACTGGAGTTCATCCCGGACGGGGCCGCCCAACAGCGCATGCACCGGTTCCTTGCGCACTTTGGCGAGCAGATCCCATAGCGCGAGATCAATGCCCGAAATCGTATTGAGCACGATGCCCTTACGGCCGTAGTAAAGCGTCGAGAAGTACATCTGATCCCAGATCTTCTCGATGTCAGTCACACGCTGACCTTCAATGAAGCGCGCCAGGTGCTTTTCGACGATGAACGCCCCGATCTCACCGCCGGTCGTCACTGCAAAACCGACGGTGCCGTCGCTTGCTTCGATCTCGACGACCAGCGTGCCAAGCACGTTGAGCCCAAAGGATTGGCGGCTTTGGCGATACTCCGGGTAGCGCGCCATGGGTGTCGAGATATGGTCATCAATCCAGTGACCCGCGGCTTGATCGTGGTAGTCGGCGCCGGCTCCGCGGACCGTGAAGGCGCGAACCTGGCGGATGGTTGGCATTGACATGAAGTGTCCTCCTTGAGTGTCGCTTGAATTTATCGCGGGCGTGGATCTTGTAATCAGGATGTCTTTGTCGTCGTGGCGCCGACATAGTCGACGACGCTGGAGCTTTTAACCAAGACGAAGATGGCGAGCGCCGCGAGCAGGCTTGCCGTTCCCAGCAAGACCAACCCTGCGCTATGCGACGCGAAGGCCTGTTCGGCGGCGTTCCGTGCCATCGGCGCGAAAAAGCCGCCAAGGCTGCCGAGCGAATTGATGAGTGCGATCCCGGCTGCCGCGGCGGCGCCCGCAAGACGACGGGTCGGAAACGTCCAGAAGAGCGGTTGCGCAGCGATGAAGCTGCTTGCGGCGATGCCCAGCGCAATCAGGGAAACCGCGGGCTGGCTGGCGATGCCGGAGATCGCGATGCCCAAGCCTGCTGCGACGAGGAGAACGATGGCCGTGCCCCGATGCGAGCCCGTACGCTCGGCATAGCGCGGAAAAAACCAGGTGGCGGCGACGGCGCAAAACCACGGAATCGCGGTGACGATCCCCACCTTCAGACCGACCTTCGTGCCAAGCAGCGCAGACACCTGCTGCGGCAGATAGAAGATTACGCCATACACCGAGGCCTGAATCAGAAAATAGATCAGCGAGAGGCCCAACACGCGTAAGTCGACGAGCGCAGAAAGTACACTCTTCGGACCATGTGCTGTCGCGTTCACCGCATCCTTCTCGATGCGCGTTGTCAAGAAGGTCCGCTCTTCGTGTGATAGCCATATTGCACGGCTCGGCTCGTCGTCGAGATACCAGAAGGCCCATACGCCCACCAGCGAAGCAAGACCGCCTTCCACCAGGAAAAGCCACTGCCAGCCCGCAAAGCCAAGCTTGCCGTGCAGTTCGAGCAGCAGGCCCGAGAGCGGACTGCCGAATATGAAGGCGAGCGGCGCACCGAAATAAAATACGCCCAGCGCCCTCGCTCGCGACGACTGAGGAAACCAGCGCGTAAGGTAATAGATGATTCCTGGGAAAAAACCTGCTTCAGCGGCACCCAGGGCGAACCGCAAAACGTAAAACGCGCTTGCCGAATGGGCGAATGCCATGGCCGCGGAAATTACGCCCCACGTTACCATGATGCGGCACATCCATAGCCTGGCACCGACGCGATGCAAAATCAGATTGCTTGGCACTTCTAGCAGCGCATAGCCTACAAAAAAAACGCCGGCACCGAAGGCAAAGGCGGCATCCGATAGACCAGTGTCATGTTGGAGCGCCTTCTGCGCGAAGCCGATGTTGGCTCGGTCTAGGAACGCGAGTACGTACATCAGCAGCAAAAATGGAAGGAGGTGACGCATCACTTTGCCCGTGATAAACGCCTGCTCTCCATCGTCCGACTTTTCCATGCCCTGTCTCCTTCTGTTCGCCCTTCGTGCCGAGGCGAACCTCGCAGTCCTGTGGGCTTGTGTCGAAGCAATATAAAGCCGCCCTGATGCGTCGACAATCCGATTTGTCGATAGCCCGATAACAAAAGCGAATCGGCCGGCAGCATCTCGGCGGCGGCGGAGCGGGAGCTATTACGGTGCTATTTGGCGGTGCGTCCGCGTCGCTCGCCGTGCCAATGAAACGCCGACATGGGATCAGCTTCTCTGCGCTGAGCGTCTCCGGGTTAGCGCGTCGGCGGTGCGTTTTGCCCGGGCGCGAGGGTCGCGCTCAGCCATCGTCGGTCTCCCCGCCGTCGGATTCCCAGGGCGGCGTACGTGGCATGGGTGGCGTTGTGAAGCGCTTGAGCAGACTTCGAGCGTCCGACAGAAACGCACCGGGAAATTTGCGGCAGAGTGCCTCGAAGATCGGTCGCGCGTCCTGCAGATAGGCGGCGATCTGCCCGTCTTCGCTATGTTCGATGCTCGCTCCAGCCGGTTCGGCCAATACGACGCGTTGCAGTAGGGCCACAGCACCGCATTCCACCAGTCGTTGGCGCACCGGCGCGAAGTCATGGCCGAACAGCAACGGGCCATAGGTCTGAACCAGCGCGGTCAGCACCAGCAATTCCGCGCGGCTCGGTTTTACGGGGAGCGGCACCGGATTGCCCTGGACGATGTAACGCAAGGCCGCCGCACGCCGCTTCAGCATGATGGTCCGGTCGAGTTCGAGCACGATGCGCGCGACCTCCGGGTCGGGGAGGGACGTGAAATCGTCCTCATCGTCGTCACAGTCGTCTGCGCCTTGCGCCACGGGACCCCGCCCTCTTTGGTAAATCAAAAACGCCCCATCTTACCTCTGAAACGCTATCCCAATAATTTCGCTTATTACAATTCTGAAACTCGATAGTTCTTTCAATAACTTTAGCGATGTTAATCCAGCAATGCTCACCGACATTGCCAAGAGAGAACCCGATTAAACGAGAGCCGCCTCTTTAACTCCATGATCGATTTACGATGTGTTCTTCGGTTTGGGTCGCTTTTAGGCGACACCGGCGCCCACAGCTTTACTGCGAAGCGCGCCCGTGTATGGACGGGCACGATTAGAAGCACACGCTAGTATTTTAGAGGTGGTTTCAAAATGCCTGAGCAGATCGTTGCAGAGTATTCCAGCAGATCATGCAGGCAGCGAGTTTGAGGAAGGCTTCATGCATTGTCGCCAGTTGCTCGTAGCGGATTCGAAGACGGTGGAAGTTATGGAACCATGCATGTGTGCGTTCGACTACCCAGCGGTACTTTCGAAGGCCAGATCCGTGGACGGTGCGCCGCTTCGCGAGAATCGGATTAATGCCGCGATCGCGCAACTTCTGCCGGTGTGGTTCAGAGTCGTATGCACGGTCAGCGTAGACGACCTGCGGCTTTTGCAAGGGTCGCCCGCGAATGCCACGAATAGCTGGGATCGCGTCTATGAGCGGCAACAGTTGAGTGATGTCGTGGCGATTGGCCCCTGTGAGGATGATCGATGTACATAACCTGCGCCCAAACTTGGAGCACAGGCGATCCGCAATGTGCGAGGCGTGGGCTACCAAATCGGAGACTTGGCGTGAGATCGCTTCGTCGGCGGCTGCTCCTGTGGCTGCTGCCGGCCACCTTGATGGCGGGCATACTCGCCAGCGCCGCGACCTATTGGGGCGCGCTGACCGAACTCGATGAGGTTCTCGGTGATCAGTTGAAAGTGATCGCGCGACACGTTGTGATTGACACCGGCGATCACTTGTCGCTGGGAGGCCAACAACTGCGCGACGATGACCGAATGTCTGGTCAACTATCCCACGGCGTCTTGCTCCAGGTCTGGCGAGGTCCAACGCAAGTGTTCAGCAGCGACTCTGATGCCCGCTTGCCTCCGCCGCAGGGCGCAGGACCGTCCGACATGACTCTTGACGGTGAGCTCTGGCATAGCTTCGTCGCGCGCGACGGCGATATATTGGTGCGAGTCGCTCAGTTGCGCAAGGCTCGGTGGGAGGCAGTAGCTGAGATCGCAATGCATTTGTTCTGGCCCGTGCTATCGCTGATTCCAGTGCTTGCACTTTTTTTGTGGTTTGGAATTGGCTATGGCCTGCGTCCTTTGAGAGAAATCGTTTCAAGCCTGAAGAGACGCGACGCCCACAATATGCAGCCAATTGACACGGCTGCTATGCCGACCGAAGTGAAGCCGCTCGTCGATGCCCTTTAGCTACCGCGCCTTGCAACCCCGGCGATGTCCTAACGCACCACTCTTTCGAAGCCGCCTTGCTAGGCAAGCCAATAAACTGTTACTTGTGCAGGGCAATCTAAGGATGATGCGCAAAGCGCTGCGCCAATCGTAGAGATGCCGCGCACGATTAACCCGACCTTCGTCCATTCGTCGCGAGTCAGAGCCTCTGGACCATGTATCGACTTCGTGACCGACCTCGGCACCGACAGGCCGTGCGCGGTGAGAGGAGATGGGCTCCAACGCATACCGTTCTCGAGCCTACACCCAAGCCTGTCGCACGCTTTCGAAACGAGCTGTGCAGACGCTCCCTAAATCCAGGCGTGCGGTGCGGCTTGAATACTCCGAGATATATCGCACCGGTGCAATCCAACCAGAACCACGAAATATTCCACGACCGCCCTACCCGATTTCCGAGCCATGCTGACATGATCGCCCCGAAGATCGGCCACACACCAGCCGCACGAGGCGCCCTATGCGCCGCGCTTGGGCTTACTTCGGTTACGAAAGCAAGCTTCGCGTCATGGTATCCGTCAATCACTTTCATCCCGGCGCGCGTCGCGTACGCTGACAACCCCCCCCTCTACGCGCACCGGAAACGTCGCGACACCCTCATAGGCGGGCGGCGTCAGCGCCTTGCCCGTCCTGATGCAAAAGCGCGCGCCGTGACGTGGACAGACGATCATGTCGCCGTCCACCTCGCCACCGGTGAGAATGCCGCCGTCGTGCGTGCAAACGTCCTGGATCGCATAGTAAGCGCCATCCAGATTGAACACGGCGACTTGCGCGCCGTCCATTTCGACCGTGCGGGATGTGCCCGGCGGAAAATCATCGACGGCGGCGACCTCGACCCAGTCCGACATTTCAGAGCATCCCCAGTTGCAGCCGCGCCGAATCCGACATCCTGTCGCGCGACCACGGTGGCTCCCATACCAGTTCTACATGGACGTCGTTCACGCCGCGCACTGAGCGGACCGCTTCCTCCACCGTGCCGGGAAAGGTTTGCGCGACCGGGCAGCCGGGTGCGGTGAGCGTCATACGGATGTCGACGCGCCCCGCGTCCTCATCAAGGTCAAGCGCATACACAAGCCCCAGGTCGTATATGTTGACCGGGATCTCCGGATCGTACACGGTGCGCAGCGCCGCGATAACACGACCTTCGAGTTCTTCCGCGTCCGCGTCGTCATAGAGGTGCGCCCATTTCAACCATTCGAATTCGCTCATGGTCCACTACTCCGTCGATACCGTGCCGCCCTTCTCGTGCAGCGCCGCATGCAGCGTGTGCCACGCGAGCGTCGCGCACTTCACGCGGCTCGGAAATTCGCGCACGCCGGACAGCACGGCGAGCTTGCCCAAGTCGGGCGGCAGCGCTGGTACAGGAGCGGACGCGGTCACCATGTCGTGAAAGTGCGCGAACATCGCTTCAACTTCTGATTCTGTCCTGCCTTTCAGTGCCTCGGTCATCAGCGACGCCGACGCGGTCGCGATGGCGCAGCCCGAGCCTTCGAAACTCGCCCCCTTCACGATGCCATCTTCGATCCTCAGGTACAGCATCACCCTGTCGCCGCACAGCGGGTTGTAACCCTCCGCCTTGCGGTTTGCGCCGGGCAACACGCCATGATTGCGCGGCCGCCTATAGTGGTCGAAGACGACCTCCTGGTATAGTTCGCGCAAGTCGCTCATCGGCCGAATACCTCCCGCACGCTGTGCAGGGCCGCGATCAGCGCGTCCACGTCGTCGCGGGTGTTGTAGAGCGCGAACGACGCGCGCACCGTGGCCGGCACGCCGTAGCGCTGCATGACGGGCATCGCGCAATGATGGCCCGCGCGTACCGCAACGCCATGATGATCGAGAATGGTGCCGATATCGTGGGCATGCACACCGTCCATCACAAACGACAGGATGCTCGCCTTTTCCCGCGCCGTGCCGATCAGGCGCAGTCCTGGCAAGTCCGTCACCGCTTGTATCGCGTAGTCGAGCACGTGCGCCTCGTGCGCCGCGATGACATCGATACCGATGCGGCTCACATATTTGAGCGCCGCGCCGAGCGCAATGGCACCGGCGATGTTCGGCGTGCCCGCCTCGAACTTGTACGGAATGACGTTGTATTCCGTTCTCTCGAAGCTCACCGAGCGGATCATGTCGCCGCCGCCCTGATAGGGCGGCATCGCTTCGAGCAGCGCCGCCTTCGCATACAGCACGCCGATGCCGGTCGGGCCGTAGACCTTGTGGCCCGAGAACGCATAGAAATCGCAGTCGAGAGCGCGCACATCCACATGCAGATGCGAAATGGCCTGGGCGCCATCCAGCAGTATCGGCACGCCGCGCGCATGGGCGGCCGCAACGATCCCTGCAACCGGATTGATGGTGCCGAGCGCATTCGCCAGATGGGTCACCGCCACCAGCCGCGTGCGCTCGCTCAGCAAATGCTCGAATGCACCGAAGCGAAATTCGCCCGCGTCGTCGATCGGCACGACTTTCAGCGCCGCGCCGGTCTGCTCGCAAACCAGTTGCCACGGTACGATATTCGAATGATGCTCCATCGCGCTGATCAGGATTTCATCGCCGGGGCCGAGATGCGGCCGGACATGGCTCTGGGCTACCAGATTGATGGCCTCGGTGGTACCGCGTAAAAAGATGATTTCCTCCACGTTCGCCGCGTTGATGAAGCGGGCGATCGTTGCGCGTGCCGCCTCGTATGCATCGGTAGCGCGCTGGGAGAGTTGATGCACGCCGCGATGTACATTGGCGTTGTATTGCCGATAGTAGTCGGCCTCCGCGTCGATGACGGCCAGCGGTTTCTGGGTCGTCGCGCCATTGTCGAGATAGACCAGCGGCTCGCCGTGGACGCGCTCGTTCAGAATTGGAAAATCCGCGCGCCAGCGTTGCACAAGCCCCGGATCGGGCGAATGGACGCGTTCGATCGGCTTCATATCAATTCCTTGATGCGCTCGCCTTCCGACACGTGCGCGAGCAGCAGCGCCTCCAGCCATCCGCGTAGGGAAGCGATGCTCACTCCGTCGACGATGTCGCGGGTGAACGCGTAGGTGAGCATCGCCCTCGCCATCGGCTCCTCGACGCCGCGAGCGCGCAGGTAAAAGAGCTGATTCTCGTCGAGCTGGCCCACGGTTGCGCCGTGGGTGCATTTCACGTCGTCCGCAAAGATCTCGAGTTGCGGTTTGGTATCGATTTCCGCGTCGGGGGAAAGCAGGAGATTGTGGTTGGCCTGGTGCGTATCGGTTTTCTGCGCGTCGGGATGCACGACGACTTTCCCGTTGAATACGCCACGCGCGGCGCCATCGAGCACGCCGCGGTAATACTCGCGGCTCGTGCCGTGCGGCTTCGCGTGATCGATTCGCGTGTGATGGTCGACGTGCTGCCGCCCGCCCGCGAGATAGAGGCCGTTGAGCGTCGCCTGAGCGTCTTCGGCATTCAGGCTCACGCTGATATCGGTGCGCGACAGCGCGCTTCCGAACGCGAGCGCGTGCGACGCGAAGCGGCTTGCGCGCTGCTGCGCGGCGTCGATCGATGCGATATGGAAAGCCTTCGTGCCTTCCTGCTGCAACCGATAATGCTCCACAACGGCGGCCTCTCCACTTCGATGCGAGTAGCCACATTGGTCAGATATGATGCGTCGTTCAAGCCGGCGAAATGCTCGACGATCGTGCAATGCGAACGGGCTCCGGCGAGCACGACGTTGAATGGCTGCACGGCGAGATCCGCCTCGCCGGTGACGAAGAGCGCGTGGATCGGCTCGTCGATCGCTGTATCGCGCGGCAACGCGACGACGAAGCCGTCGGCGAAGAAAGCGGCGTTCAGCGCGGCGAAACCATTGACCGCCGCCGGCGACGAAATCACCGCCTCCAGTAGTTCGGGCATCGTGTGAAGCGCCTGCGCCACGCTGCCGACAAATGCGCCACCCGGCATTCGATCGACGTTCGAGAGTGCCGGCACATAGCGTCCATCCACGAAGACCAGCAGGTGGCTCGAAGAATCGATGACCCACTCCCTGATGCGATTCGCGCCGACATGGTTCGCACCCTCCGTCATGAAATGCAGCGGCCGTCTCTCGATGGGGGCGACGTTGGTGTACTTCCAATCTTCCTGCCGGGTGGTTGGAAAGCCGAGCGCGCCGAACTGTTCGAACGCGCACCGGCGAGCGCCTTGCAGCCAGGGTAGGCGCGCGCCCGGCAGCCGCCCGGCGAGGAGACCAAAAGCCTGATGGAAGCGATCGAGCGTTTCGACGTTCATATGCCCTCCGGACCGCTCAATTGGGCTTCGCCTTCGATCCAGCCGTAGCCGTTGCGTTCGAGTTCCAGAGCCAGTTCGCGCGTGCCCGACTTCACGATGCGGCCCTGCGACAGCACGTGCACGTGGTCCGGAATCACAAAATCCAGGAGGCGCTGGTAATGCGTCACGAGCACGATCGCCCGGTCGGCGCGGCGCTCGCTGTTGACGCCCCGCGCGACGATCTGGAGCGCGTCGATGTCGAGCCCCGAGTCGGTCTCGTCGAGTATTGCGAGGCGTGGTTCGAGCACCGCCATCTGCAGGATCTCATTGCGTTTTTTTTCGCCGCCGGAAAAGCCCTCGTTCACCGCGCGATAGAGCAGGCTCTTGTCCATCCGCATCAGCGCCATCCGTTCCCTCACGAGTTGCAGGAACTCCATCGCATCGAGTTCAGCTTCGCCCCGATGCCTGCGCAATGCGTTCAATGCCGCCTTCAGCAGATAGACGTTGCTGACACCCGGTATTTCCACCGGGTACTGGAAGGCGAGGAAAAGCCCCTCGCGGGCGCTAATGCCGTTCAGTTAAGGTCTTTTCTTAGATAGCGAACGGTGTACCGTTTAGGGCGGGATTTGACGACCCGGTCGCATGTGCGTCCGGGTCGTTTTTCGTTGGGCAGAGACTTGAGCCTTTCGCGCAGACGCTGAAGGCAGGCGGGTAATTTTGCAAACGCCGGCGTGAGGGCCGCCCACATCATCTCGTGCTGGATCGTGTGGAGGGCTCGCACGAAGCTGATATCAGTCGGTGCAAGTTTCGCCTCCCGTGCGGCGCAGGCGATCTCGCGGCGAATCAGGTTGTAGGCGATCAACGCGCCCCATATCTCCTGATAGACGCCTGCGACGGTGCGGCTGCGCAAGGTCAATTCCGAACCCAGCATCGATTGTTTGAGCTCGGCGTAACTGGTTTCGATCTGCCAGCGGCGCTCATAACAGGCGACGATATCGGCGGGTTTGAAGCGTCGGCGATCGATCAGCGAAGTCAGCAGCACGCGTTCGCGTCCGCGCGCGTCGATGGCACGGATCGCCCGCGCACTCCAGAATTCGGGCAAAGCCGGACATTTCTGGCGCGCCTGCGGCGACACACGCATGCGCACCATCGCATCGTCAGCGCTACCCGAGACGACTTCCCAGCAGGTGTTGGCTTTGGCTGGAATCAGGAAGTGGCGATTGCGCGCGTTCATCGTCAGGCCACACAGGATTTCCGCGGCCAGAAAGCCTTTGTCGAACACCGTCAGTGAGTCTTCCGGGATCTGCGCCAGCAGGCTTTTGGCGTACACCATTTCGTTGGTGTCGTAGCGACCGAAATTGATATCGGCGATCAGGTGCGTCGGAATGGCGGTGAGCGTCACGGCGCGCACCTGCGGATAACTCGCCACCTTGCCGCTGGCATAGCCCTGCGCGCCAAAGTGCTCGCGGTTGGCCGCGCTGTCCGGGGTGCGCAGTGTGGTGCCATCCATTGCCCACAGACTTAAGCCCTTGAACGCATGGTGGGCCGCGTCCTGAGTCGTCCACGCTCGCGCGGTCTGTTCAAACAGCCACGCCATCGGCGCTTCGCCGATACGTTGACGCGCCTGCGCCGCAGCGCTCTTGCTGACAAACGGGGCGGCCTCGTTGGGCAAGGCCAGATCGAGGCTGTCAAGGACCTCGCTGATCGACCAGTGACGGTACATCGCCAGCGCAATGACCAGCCACACCACCTGCTCGGCCGGAAGGCGACGGCGCCGGATGCTCGCCGTGCCGGTCGCCTGGACTGCGCGTTCGATCCACTCGAAGGGCAGATGCTCGGCCAACCGTCGCAGATCGGCCGGCTCTTGTGCTTCGATCAGATAAGTGAGGTGGTCAGCAAGCATCGCACCGGAAAGTTAACAGCCCGGCGCTCCGTTTACAACCACTTCTCGCTCCACAAACAAAAATGCCGTTCGGCGCTAACTGAACGGCATTACCTCGCGGGCGCGCTCCTCAGGTGCCATCGCAAGCAGATCGCGGCCCAGATACGAGACCTCGCCGCCAGTGACGAGATGGTTCTCGCGCCCGACGAGCACATGTGCAAGCGTGCTCTTGCCCGAGCCATTCGGGCCCATGATCGCGTGCACTTCGCCAGCCTTCACGCTCAGATCGACGCCGCGCAGAATTTCCTTGTGATCGACTTCGACGCGCAAATTCCTGATTTCGAGCATGTTCAGCTCCCTCGCCCTATCTTCGGCACGGCCTATCCGATACTTCCCTCCAGACTGACGCCCAGCAGCTTCTGCGCTTCGACCGCGAACTCCATCGGAAGCTCCTTGAACACTTCCTTGCAAAAGCCGCTGACGATCATCGACACCGCATCCTCCGCCGACAGACCGCGCTGCAGGCAGTAAAACAGCTGGTCTTCACCGATACGGGAAGTCGATGCCTCGTGCTCGACCTTCGCGGTCGCATTCTTCACCTCGATGTACGGAAATGTGTGCGCGCTGCACCGATCGCCGAGCAGCAGCGAATCGCACTGCGTGTAGTTGCGCGCATCCTGCGCCGCGCGGCCAACTTTGACCAATCCGCGATAAGCGTTCCTTCCGAACCCCGCCGAGATACCCTTCGAGAGGATCGTGCTGCGCGTGTTTCTTCCTAGATGAACCATCTTGGTCCCGGTATCGGCCTGCTGGTGATTGCTTGTCAGCGCAACCGAATAAAATTCGCCCACCGCGTTATCGCCCTGCAGGATCACACTCGGGTACTTCCAGGTGATCGCCGAGCCGGTCTCCACCTGCGTCCACGAAATCTTCGAGTTCGCCTCCCGGCAGTCGCCGCGCTTCGTGACGAAGTTGAAGATGCCGCCCTTGCCCGACTTGTCGCCGGGATACCAGTTCTGCACCGTCGAATATTTGATCTGTGCGCCCTCCAGCGCGATCAGTTCGACCACCGCGGCGTGCAGCTGGTTTTCGTCGCGCATCGGCGCGGTGCAGCCTTCGAGATAGCTCACATACGCGCCCTTGTCGGCAACGATCAGCGTGCGCTCGAACTGTCCGGTATCCCGTGCGTTGATGCGAAAGTAAGTGGACAGCTCCATCGGGCACCGCACGCCGGGCGGGATGTAGCAGAACGAGCCGTCGCTGAACACGGCCGAATTGAGCGACGCGAAGAAATTGTCGGTATGCGGCACGACCGACCCCAGATACTTGCGCACCAGGTCCGGATGGTTCTGCACCGCTTCCGAAAACGAACAGAAGACGATGCCGAGTTCCGCAAGCTTGTCCCTGAACGTCGTCGCCACCGAGACGCTGTCGAACACCGCATCCACCGCGACGCCCGCGAGCATCTCGCGCTCTCTGAGCGGCACGCCGAGCTTCTCGTAGGTACGCAGCAATTCCGGATCGATCTCGTCAAGGCTCTTCGGACGGTCCTTCTGCGCCATCGGCGCGGAATAGTAAATGATGTCCTGATAGTCGATGGGCGGATGCTCGACCGTGGCCCAGTGTGGTTCGGTCATCGTGAGCCAGTGGCGATAGGCTTTGAGCCGCCATTCGAGCATGAACTCCGGCTCTTCCTTTTTGGCCGAGATCAGGCGAATCACGTCCTCGCTCAACCCGCGCGGCAACGCATCCTCCTCGAGTTCGGTTACAAAGCCGTGCCGGTAGTCACGATTGACGAGCTCATCGAACCTTGCAGTCAATGGGGTCATATCTGATCTCCGTCCAGCGCCCGCCCCGAAACCGGCGCACCGGCGTTCGGCGGGCGGCCGGCGAGCGAACCCGAGCGAATTACGCTGATGTCCACCGTGCGCAATGTCGGACGCGCCATGTCCGCGAGCGTGACCTGTCGCAATGTCTCGTAGACGACGGCGCTGATCTTCTGCCAGTTCGCGCGGATCGAACACGCCGCCTCCTGCATGCACAGACCTCGAGCGGCGCTGCATTCGGTCATGCCGAAAGGGCCGTCGACGGCCGCGATGACGTCCGCGAGTGTGATCCGTTCAGGCGGCCGCGGCAGCAGATAGCCACCGTTGATGCCTCGCAAGGAAACCACGAGACCGTCGCGCGACAGCGTCTTGAGCACCTTGCTGACGGTCGGCATCGCGACGCCCGTCGCAGCGGCGATGCTGCTCGCGCTTTGCACGCTGTCAGGATCGCGCGCCATCGCGGTCATGATGACCGTCCCGTAATCCGCCAGTTTGCTCATGCGCAACATCAAATCGCCTTTCTCGAAACGGGACCGCATCAGTACTGATTTCGCTCAAAATAAGGCTCGTCACGCCTAGCGAAAACGGCAGTCCCAGCTGGCAAAATTCGTTGCGCGGGAAGCCCAGCATCGCCCGCGGCTAATCCTGTATATCCCGTCGGTGGGTGCAGTCAAAAATTATGAGCACATCCAAAAGTTCATTCTAGCTCCGTCGCAAAACCCTGGCACGGTGCGGGTTTTTGCCGCGAGAAGCCCAGTCATTTCCTGATACGCCGCCATCACGCGCCAGATGTTCCGTTCGCCACCGTCGAGCTCCGCTGCCAGCGCGTAGGAGTTCTTCCGGATTGCACGTTTGCTCAAGCCCACGGCGCGCCCTCTCTCCGTTGTCGAATGGATGATCGGACAGACGCCGAACTTCGTTCTGCCCTTCGAACCCTTCAGTATCGCAGCCTGCCCGCCGGACAAGATTGCGACTCGCGATGTGAGCGTGGCATCGTTTCAAGGCTGTGTTCTCCTTTCGCGCGAACCTACATGACTCATGTCGCTTTTTCCTTTTTCTTTACTTGTTCCTTCTTTGAAGTTCCCAGTTTTGGGACCCGAATCAGGTTCGACAGGATCACTTCTCAAACCACTGCTTGAGCTTGCATGTTCATTGAACGTGTTGACCTCCTCCTGTGAGTAGGCGTGAGCGATTTGCACGAGGAGCCCCGATCGATGCAAAAAGGGAAATGACTGTCTGAAGTATCGCTTTTTTCAAACCAAACACCGATTTGCACGTTCGAAAACCAACTGCAAGTCATAGGCCGCATGTCAGTGGCTGGGTGTCGTTTCAGCCGTCATCACGGCACCGAAAGGAGTGGTGCCCTCGCAAGTTGCAGCGTACGATTTTATATTATGCCGTGGCATATTTATTGTGACGATCACGGGTCGCACGGTCCCGATCACCTCGCACGCTGACAACGATTTCATCCGGTGTTCCGGTGCACGGTGAGATGCTATGGAATGCAGATTACAACAAACGACCAGTCTCCTTGCCGCTCAAAGGGGAAAACCGCCGACATTGCCGTTCGCTGTCGCTCGTCAGCATTTGGAGATTGTCGGAGAAGGCGATCCTCGACGCGACTCGAGAACGTTTTCGGCGATTTCGTCATTCGCGCAGGTTATGTCGGCGTTGTCCGGGCCGGACGCAATCTTAACCGCTAATCCTGCGACAACGTCCCCTCTGCAGGCAAGATGGAATCTGCAGTCTATGAAGGAGAAGTGTGATGTTTTGGGAAAAGAAGCTGGCCTCGTGGGCGGACAATCTGCGCAAGCAAACCAATGTTCCGGCGCGGATATCGTTGTGGAACGGCCAGTCGCATGACCTTGGCACATTCGAGAAGCCGGCGATCACGCTGCATGCGAAATCGGCGGCGGCCATGCCGCTTCTGCTGTCGCCCGGGCTCGACGCGCTGGGCGAAGCCTACGTGGAAGGAAAAATCGATATCGACGGGAGCGTCGCCGACATCATCGACGTCGGCAATGCGCTCGCCAGAACCTGCCCGGCAACATCGGGAAAGTGGCGCCGCGTCGAACACTATTTCACGCATTCGAAGGCTGCCGACAAGCGGGCCATTCAGTACCACTACGATGTCTCGAACGACTTCTACAAGCTTTGGCTCGATCGCCGTATGGTCTACTCCTGCGCCTACTTCGAGAACGGCGATGAGGATCTCGCGACAGCCCAACAGAAAAAAATCGACCACATTCTTACCAAGATCCAGCTCCGGCCGGGTCAGACGTTGCTCGACATCGGCTGCGGTTGGGGCGCGCTCGTCATTCGCGCGGCACGCAAGTTTGGCGCACGGTGCATCGGCATAACGCTGTCTGAAAACCAGTTCGACTGGGCCACGGAACTGGTCAAGGCAATGGGCCTGACGGATCGCGTGGAAATCCGGTTGCAGGATTATCGCGACGTTACGGGTTGCTTCGACCGCGTGACGAGCGTCGGCATGTTCGAGCATGTGGGCTGCAGCAATCTTCCCCAGTATTTCACACGTTTGCAAAGCCTTCTTGCTGAAGACGGTATCGCCATGAATCACGGCATCACTTCGACGAGCGCGAAATCGGACGAGACAGGATTCGGCGGTGGCGCATTCATCGATAAATACGTGTTTCCCGATGGCGAGCTGCCGCATCTGAGTCTCGCGCTCAATGCCATGCAGGAAGGCGGGCTCGAAGCGTTCGACGTGGAAAACCTGCGCCGGCACTATGCGCGAACGCTGCGGCTGTGGAGCGCCAACTATGAAGCGAATGCGGCAATGCTGCGTGAAATGGTCGACGAGCAGACATTCCGCGTCTGGCGTGTCTATCTGGCTGGCTGTGCATACGCGTTCGAGAACGATAATGTCGCCATTTACCAGATCGTCGCGCGCAAGGCGGGCACGCGCGCTAGCAAGCTGCCGTGGTCACGTCGATACATCTATGACGGCTACTGCGGCTGAGCAGCGCGACAGTGATTTCCGCCGTTTCGTGGACAACTTCTTTCGAGGTCAACGTCATGAGATATCCATTTCTTCAATGCTGAAGCGACGCTAGATCACGCCGAACTTCATTTCACGCGTCACGACGCCGTGCTCGTGCGAACCGCCGTGATCGCTGCGCTGCACAGTGGTCAACTTGCCAGCACCGACCTGATCACGTTGCCGTTGAGCCGGCAAACAAGGTTCATACGATGTGATCCAGGGTCTTCGCATGCGGCGTAGCGACATTCCCGAGGCGCTGACCGATGCGAGCGTGTGGCCTGGGATTGATCCGAGCGCGATGGACCCCGAGCGTCTGGCGATTTACCGACGACGCGAGGGTGCGATACAGGCATATCTGCGCGGGGCACGGTTAGCCGATCTGAAGCGGGACTTTGGAATTGCTCGTGGCGCTTTGAATCGCCTGATCGAGCGCTGCCTTACTTTTAATCAAGATGGTCGCATCCAGGGATTCCGCGGATTGATTCCGCACACCAGGACCCAAGGCCATCGTCGGGTCGTGCCCGCTCGCCGCCGTTCAGACCGGGGTGGCCTCACTGGAGCGCTGGGGCAATTATTCGAACAACTGCCGCAGCTCGCGCGAATCGTGGAACGCGAAATTGGCCCGGGAAAACTGGGCATCACCGAGCGGGGACGCCTCTACGGACTGCGTGACAGGCTAAGCAGATCGTCGAGCTCGCGGCCGGTCACGAGCACGATTTGACGCCCTGATGCACGCAGCCGGTCCACGGCATCCCAGGTCGTATCGTCGATGCGGCCGTGGCGGGCAAGTGTGCCGTCGTAATCGCTTGCGAGCACCATGCAGCGCATTCAGGCCTCCGTCAGTGTTCGTCGCGCGGCGCGCACGCGGATCAGCCGCTCGTAGATGTCTACGTAAGCGCGCGCCATGCGCTCCCCGGTGAAGCGCCGTTCGAAGGCGTCGCGGCACGCGCGGCGGTCGATGTCCGAAAGACGCGCGACGGCATCGGCCGCTTCGTCTGCATCGCGCACGATAAAACCGTTCACGCCGTCTTCGACGATTTCCGGCACCGAGCCACGCGCGTACGCGATAACAGGTGCCGCACGCGAGCGCTTCGATCATCGCGATGCCGAAGGGCTCGGGCCAGTCGATGGGAAAGAGTAAGCCGCGTGCCCCTGCGAGCAGACGATGCTTTCCGGCGTCGTCGAGTTCGCCTTGGAAATCGATGAACGGTGCATCGATGAACGGCGCCACCGCGCGCTCGAAGAACGGTCGGTCGGCGTCGTCGATCTTCGCCGCGATTTTCAGCGGCACGTTCGCGCGCCGCGCGATACAAATCGCAGCGTCCGGTCCCGTCGACGACGCGATCCGCCCGACGAATGCGAGATGGCCATCCGCGTGAGCGTGGAATGGAAGCAGCGTCGCGGGCATTCCGTGCGGCACGGTGCCTATCCAGCCGGCCCACGGCAAGGGCGCGCGCTGCGCGTTCGAGATCGATACGAGTGGCACGTCGGCAAAGCGGCGGTAGAGCGGATCGAGCCCAGGAACATCGAGGCGCCAGTGCAGCGTCGTGACATGCGCGGCATCGAGCCGGCGCGTGTACGGAAAGCCCATGTAGTCCGTATGAAATGCACGATGTCGAACTGGCCCGTATGCGCGTACTACGTCTTCGAGCATCGCGAAGTGAAAGGCCTGCGGATCGGCAGTGTCCTCGACGAGCCGCACAGCGCATGGCGCGCCCGCCACGAGCTTCGCGCGCGTTTGGGAATCCGTGCTGGCGAACAGAGTGACGTCGTGGCCCATTTTGTCAAGCTCTTCGGTCAACCAGGATACGGCACGCTCGATGCCACCGTAGCGGGGAAGACCGCCGAAGCGAAGTGTCATCGACGTCGTGGTGATGGACGGGAACGTCTATCTCGGCGACTTCGGCGATCATCTCGCACCCGAGATCGAATCGAGGATCAACCGGTGGACACTTACATGACCGCGAGACCAAGTGGAGAAACTCTACCAAAACCTACTTGACGTAGCCGTCGAATATCGCGTAAGAAACAATTCATTTTAGTGAAATAGTTTCCTTTATAGCGGCGGTAAAACGGCCAAGCTGGGGTTCGACTGTGGATGCGCAAGACCCGATTTGGCCACCGCCATGTCATTGAGCTCTGGGTTGGGACCAATAAGACGTCACAATCCGAAGGGAAACGTCTCTGGCATCTCATGCACTCCTTGCGAAGCCTCGATAGCAGTGATCGCGCGGGTCTTCTCGAACCAAACGAACGCGTCGAACTGCGCCGGCAGTTCGGCTTCAGCGTAGTGGCTATACAACTCGGTTTCCGGCCGATAAATCACGCCGATAAAGCGCTCCAACCGCCTCTCTGTTAGTGCCTCGCGAAGCGCCTCGACGCCATTCGGCCAAAGGTTGAGGAGACACGGACTTACGCCAGCGAGATGGAGCTGATATTCGTAGCTGTCGGCGCGCGACGGACGCACTTGCATAGTCTGCATCGGTCCATCCCAGACGGATGCGGCCGCGACCGTTCCAGTATGTGTCCCGAATCCGATCAACGCCGCTTGATCGCCGAAGCGCTCGCGGCACAGCTGGCCCACGTTAAGTTCGCCGCGTACGCGGCCCATCTCCGTTGCGGATGCATCGCCTAGATGCGAGTTGTGCGCCCAGACGACCGCACGGGCACCCGGGCCCCGTGCGTCGAGCAGGCTTTCCAGCGTATTGAACATATGCGTGTCTCGGAGATTCCAGCTCTCGGCCGAGCCGCTATACATCGCGCGATAGTACTGCTCCGCGGACGCAATGAGCCGGGCGTTATTTGTAGCGTCGAGCAGGCCGGGGTCACTGGCGGGTAACGCGAGGCGCTTCTCCAGCAGATCGCGCAACTGGGCGACCACGGCCTGCTCACATTTGCCGAAGCCTGCTTGCCATGCTGCGCGGCCATAAACCGCAGGGTTCTTTTGCCACGGCGTAAGGCATCCGTAGCGTTCACGAGCAATGCGGGCTGCTTCGGGATCGTTGGCGTCGAGATAGGCGAGCACAGCAGCGATAGACTCCGAGAGGCTATAGAGATCGAGCCCGTAGAAAGCAGCCCGGCGTTCGCCCGGAAGTTCGGCATTGTGCTGCCGTAGCCAAGCGACGAACGCCGAGAATTCGGCGTTGCGCCACATCCATGTGGGGAAGCGCCGGAACGGTCGAGCCTCGGGCCGCGCTCTCGGGCGCCCGCGCACATGCTCGTCGATGATCGCCGCGTCGGGCCAGTCGGCCTCCACCGCTATGATGTTAAAGCCATGCCGTTCGATCAGACGTCGCGTGACCGCGGCGCGCGCTTCATAGAATTCGGCGGTCCCATGGCTTGCTTCGCCGAGCAATACCACGCGCTTGTCGGCAAATCGATCGAAGGCTGCTGCGAAATCCGGGGCGTCCAACGTAGGTAGACGTACGGCCGAGGCGCGTATTAGCTCAGGCAAGGAACGTAATGCCGGCTTCGCTACGTCGGGCTGGGTCGGTTGAACATCCGGCTCCTCGCTCCAACCAGCTGCGCCGATTAATGGCACAAACATCACGCTGCCGAGATCTTCTTGCTCGAAACCTTCATTACTAATGCGCGTTAGCTTGACAAGACGCTGCGCTTCACGCGCATCGCCTACCGGCATGATCAGCCGTCCGCCGATTTTTAACTGTTCACGCCAAGCGGGGGGAATATCGGGACCGCCGGCTGCAGCGAGAATCGCATCGAAGGGCGCCTGTTCGGGCAGACCCACAGTGCCATCCGCATGATGCACGGTAACGTTCGTTACGCCGATCGCCAAAAGCAACGCGCGTGCATCGTCGGCCAGTTTTCGATGGCGCTCGATCGTTTCCACCCGTGATGCGATACAGGCTGCAATCGCCGCTGCATACCCCGAGCCGGTGCCGATATCGAGCACGTTGTCATCTGGCTGCAAGGCTGCTGTCTCGAGCATCAGTGCGACGATGTAAGGTTGCGAAATGGTTTGATTCGCCGCGATGGGAAGGGGGCTGTCCTCATAGGCAAACTCGGCAAGCTCCGAAGCGACGAAAGCATGCCGTGGCAACGTGCGCATGCATTCGAGCACCCGGACGCTCGTAATGCCGCGTCCCTTCAGTTGGCGCTCGACCATTTGGTCTCGGGCTTTTGAAAAGGAATCCATAGTCTTTTCGGTCTGAAGGGCAGAGATTGACACGGAAGCAAACGGTGGTCCCATTGTCCGATGCCTCATCCTCTGCTGGTTGAGGTCGAAAATAATGAAAGGGCAATAGGTTCCATTAGGCTCGCAGCCAAGCGCGGGCGGCGAGGGCTACGCATC
Organism: Caballeronia sp. S22; assembly: GCF_964261745.1. Classification (NCBI taxonomy): domain Bacteria; kingdom Pseudomonadati; phylum Pseudomonadota; class Betaproteobacteria; order Burkholderiales; family Burkholderiaceae; genus Caballeronia; species Caballeronia sp. S22. The sequence continues at coordinate 95,052 of NZ_OZ180041.1, forward strand.
GAAATTGCAGTGCGCCGTTTCCCAGCTTCCAATGCGTTTTGCCGGCAATGCGCCAAGCTCACTGGTTTCGGCACGGTTTATGCGCGCCGAAAGGCCATTGAAGTAGAAAGGGTAACCCTATGAATTTCGATCACTACTTGGACAGACAAATGCACGCGCCTGATGTGGATCCAGATCCGCCCGTGCCGCCAGACAGCGAACCCGATCCGGTCCCACCAGATGGCGCGCCGCGTCCGATCGGAGATCCGCCCGACACGAAACCGCCCGAACATGCCCGATACCGTTTTTTTTCCGCGACTTACGGCCCGCTGCATTTGTACGCCAGCACGATCACGCAAAGGGCGCTAGGAATGTGAGCTTGAGAACGTTCTCAGAGCACAGCGGTTGAAGACCGGCGCGACGGGCGCCCGGTGGGCAGGGTACAACAAACCACTGTGGAGTCAGGTGATGCGGGCGTCATCAGTCGTAATCCGACACAATTCTTCCACCGAAAGGAGCACGCAATGCCCTCTTCAGTAAATTCATCGTCCGAGACTGGGCCGCAGGAAGCGGGACGCGAGCAGCACAATCCCCTGAGTCCCCGCAAGGGCGGCGATATAGGACCCGAGCCCGGTCAACCTGGCGGCCCACCTTCCGGGATCCATCGCGATAAGGACGACACGAACTGTCGGTCCACAGATCGGAAAACCCGGCAACCGAAGTGATGAACATGGCGCGGATCATCAGTATCGGCAGCATCAACGTCGACTTCCAGATGCGCGTGGACGAGGAAGAGCAACGCGAGACGCTTCGGGCCTATGACTTCGCTCGGCTCGCCGGAGGCAAAGCGGCGAACCGTGCCTTGTTGGCATGCAACCTGGGACATGAGACCCAGCTGATCGGCATGGTGGGCGACGATGATTTCGCAGGCGAAGCGCTGACTTCGCTTCGGTCGGTCGGTCGGCGTAGACGTCTCAGCGGTCGGCACCGCGCAAGGCGTCTCAACGGCAGTCTCCTTCATCGTCGTACCACCGAACGGCAAGAAGCGCATCACGCTCGCGGCCAATGCAAACGAGGCCTGGAGTGTGACGCAGCGCGATGCGGCGATCCGCGTGCTTGAAACGGCGCCGCCAGAGAGCATCGTTTCCATTGATGCGGAGATAGACAGGAAGGTTTGCGCTGCGCTGATCGGGACCGCAGCCCGCGATCCTTGCGCATCCTGTTCGATCCATCACCCCCGAGACACGCGCTCGACGAGGCGATCCGAGGATACTGGCCCGCACTTTATACGCTTACCCCCAACGAGGAGGAGGCTTCGGAGCTAACCGGCGCAACGATCGAAAGCGAAGGCGATGCCGTACGAGTCGCGCGGCGCCTGCGGGAAAGCGGTATTCCGCTGGTATGTATCAAACTGAGCGACGGCGGATGTATTGCGGCTACGAATGGCGGGGCGCTCTTGGTGCGCGTGCCGAAGGTTGAACCCGTCGATACGACCGGCGCTGGCGATGCATTCAGCGGCGCGCTCACGGTCGCGCTGGCCGAAGCTCGGCCGGTCGAGGCCGCACTTCGCTTCGCGACTGCAGCGGCAAATATCACTGTGACGCGCTGGGGTTCGCAGCCCGCACTTCCGACGCGTGACGAGATTGATTCACTCGCGTCCAGACTGACGGTCGAAACCATTGACGAATAGTGAATAAGCCTCCGTGGTACAGCCTCTCGGATGGAGCAAATCCGCAGCGCGTTTCGTTCAATCGGTACGATGGTGCCGACGAACTGCGCCGGGAATCCATGCTCGGGCTCGGTAACGGGCTACTTTTTGTTCGAAGCAGTGCGCCAGAGCAGCGGCTTACACGCGTCGCCGAAGAATGCGAAGCAAGCGGATCCCATACACACTATCCCGGCATATACCGCGCGGGTTTATATAACTCGCTGTCGAGCGAAATTGAAGGCGAGCCCGTGCGCGAGACGTTCCTGCCGCGTCTGCCGGATGCGAGCGTGCTCGCAGTCAGACGCGCAGGTGGGACGTGGCTTGGCACCGACACAGCCGAAGTGCTTTGCTACCGGCAGGTCCTTGACATGCGCAATGCGCGCGTCTTGCGCACGCTCGTGCTGCGAGAGGAAGATGCGACGACGCGCATCGATGAAATCCGGTTCACGAGTTTCGCGAGTCCTTCAATCTTCGTCATCATGTGGCGCGTCACCGCTTGCGACTGGAGTGGTGAGCTTGAAGTCGTCGATGGTATCGACGGCGCGGTTCGCAATTCGATCAATGAAAGAGAACAACAGTTTGGCGGTCGGCATCTCGACCAGCTCGTTCACCATTTGGGACCGGATGGCATGCTGGTGCTGACAGCAAAGCTCACGGGCGCAAGCGTGGATATCGCGCTTGGCACGCGCACGAAAGTTCACCGTCAAAACCGAGGCAATACCGACACCGTTCACAGCTGGGCCGATGGTCAAGCCTGCTTCCGATCCTCTTGCTCGCGTCTCGACGAAGGCGGGACGGTGACCATCGCCAAAACAGTCACGGTGCATACATCGCGCGATCCGCTTGTACTTGATCCCGTCGAAACAGCGCTGGCTGAGCTGGATCGCGCGGGCACCGTTGAGGAAATGTACCAAACGCATCGGCGCGCATGGTTGTGCACCTGGCGAGGCGCGCGCGTCATCTGTGCCGACAAGGCGCTCTCGCGCGCGCTGAATTTGCGCGCCTTCCATGTCGCGCAGACGGTCACCGCGCATTCAGCGCACGAGGATCTGGGCGTGCCTGCGCGAGGCTGGCAGGAAGGTTATGACGGCCACATTTTTTGGGACGATCTTTTTGTGCTGCCGGCAGCGGGCCGGAACCATCCGGATCATGCGCTAGGACCGTTGTTGTACCGCTATCGGCGTCTAAGTTCGGCGCGCCAGGCCGCGCGCGGGGCAGGTTACGACGGAGCAATGTACCCGTGGCGCAGCGCCGCGACCGGGAAGGAGGAAACGCCGCGATTCCAGTTCAATCCGCTCGATGGCCGCTGGCGGCGGGACGACACGCATCTGGAGCGGCACGTCGGCGCGTCAGTCGCATGGAACGCGTGGGGCTATTATCGAGCAACGGGTGATCAGGAGTTTCTTCGCGCGCTTGGCGGCGAGATGATCATCGAAGTCGCACGTTTTTGGGCCAGTATTACTCGCTTCGATGAAGTGCGAGGCCGATATGTGAAACGTGGTGTAATCGGCCCTGACGAGTATCACAACGCGTATTCTTACGCGGCATCGCCAGGACTTGATAACAACGCTTACACCAATGTCATGGCGATGTGAACGCTCCTCACTGCATGCGAAGCCCTCGAGCGCCTGTCAAAAGCGGATTATGCCGCGCTCGCCTGCCGGATTGCATTGGGCAAGGACGAACCACGGCGCTGGGCAGAGATCGCGAAACTACTCTTTGTGCCCTTTACCGAAAACGATGTAATTGAACAGTTCGAAGGCTTCGATAGTTTGCGCCGCTATCACAACCCGAGACAGGCAACGCCGCCATACCAGCGAACCGATTGGGTTTCCGAGCGCAACGGTGACACTGTCGATGCATGGCAGATCGTCAAGCAGCCCGATGTACCGATGCTGTTTTACCTACTCGGCCAGCGACGCGTCGTTGCTCTGCTGCGCAACGCAGGCTACAAATTCAGCGAGGCCGTTGCGAGACGCACGATCGACTACTATCTTGCGCGCATCACGCACGAGTCGACCTTGTCAAAAGTCGTTTGCGCAGGCGCGATCGCGCCGTCTGACAAGGAGCTTTCGCTACGGTATTTTAAGGCCGCACTCGCGACAGATTTCATGCCGAGGATGGGCAGCGCGAAAGAGGGCGTTCGCTTGGGCGCAATGTCCGGAGTCCTGGATGTCCTTGTGCGCCAGTATGCCGGCATAGAATTCGCGGACGACGCGATTTTGCTCAGGCCATGCTGGCCACAAGACTTACCGCCTGTCCGTGTGTCGCTACGATTTCAGCAGCAATTGCTTCGGCTGCATGCGACTCCCGAATTCACCACGCTGCAGGCAGATAAAAGAACCGCCGGACAGTAAAAATCTGCACGGGCCACATCGCCCACTGGCTCGCGCCTGGAGGAACCATTTCGTCGACGTGCTAGCCGCCAAGGCACGGTCTATGCTGCCTTCTAGTTCACTTCCTACCTCCTTAGGAGAACATCATGCCATTAAAGAAAGGTACATCTCGCGATACGGTCTCAAAGAACGTGAAGACGGAAGTGAAGCATGGGAAGCCGCAAAAGCAGGCGGTCGCTATCGCGTTAAACGAAGCTCGGAAGTCGGGAAAAAAGATACCAAAGAAGGACAAGTAAAACCCTCCGACCCGACGAACGATTGGATTCCCGCCAAAGGAACCGGTAAGAAGCGACGTGCATCATCATGCCAATTAACCTGCTCACCCCGACCGGCGCCACTCAGCCGGCGGTCCGACCGTCGGGGCTGCTGTGGTGCCAGATTCGCTCCTGATATGCACTGCCCCGCAATGCTGCGAAAGAGCCGCCTCAAATCGGCGGAATGCCATCGCATGAATATTGAACTTCAGCTATTGCTGGCGCGGAGCTTGCGCGCCAGCAAGTTCCGTTTGCCTTCTTTCGGAGCGACAAAATGAGCGCAGACGACGCAATTTGAGCAGAGCGGGCGCGAACGTCTTGGGCGGCGAAATCGGCGGAGGCCCTGGACCAGAGATAACGGTAGCGGCCACGCTCGCCGGCATTTCGGTCCATTCAGCAGAGGGCGAAGAAATAGGAAAAGTCTCTGACATCATGCAGGAAGTACGCAGCGGGAGGATCGCATATGCGATCCTGTCTGAAGGCGGTCTCCCTGGCGTACGGCCCAAGCTACATGCCATCCCTTGGAGTGCTTTGACGCTGGACAGGACTGAAAAGCGGTTCTATGTAGACGTGGCAGCTCAAAGGATCAAAGAGGATCCCGGATTCGACAAGGATCATTGGCCTAGCATGGCCGACTTGCAGTGGGCCGCGGCGATTCACGAGTACTACAACCATGACCCGTATTGGGAGGCAGGGCCTCCAGTGCTTGGGCTGACTACAAGGCCAGTCCACGGCGAGCCGGCCGTCGGCTAGACGGCCGGCGCGCCCGCGGGGTGTGACGTTTGCTACATTCAGGAGAGCCGCCCGCGCATATCAACTGCGCGACTTCAGCGTCAAAGGAGCCATCGTGCAACGCGAACCCGATCCGGCTAGCACGGACAAGTCCGTGCCCAGCACTCCCCGTACCGACTGCCAAGATGCGCCCGTCGACGGCAATGACTCTTCCGGTACAAAGCAGACGCAACTGGATCAAAGCGCGAAGCGAACGCATGAGCCATCGGAAAACGAACTGCCCTCGACGCAGGAAAAGAACCCTGTGCCGCCGGGATCCACCAAACCGTGATTCCGTGGCAAGCGCTCATCGCGGCCGCGCTCAGTTGCGCAGTCGTCTGCTATACGCACTACGAGATTCCCGCGTTTACTCGCGGGACAGGCAAACGACACAGTGCACATCTCGTTCTGGTCGCAGTCGGCCTGGCATTCGGCGCGATGTGTGCGCATACGCTTGACCTTCCGACGCCGGGCTGGCTGATCGTGCTGCTTGGCTTCGGCGCGGTCCATATGCCTGCCGCAGCGATCCTTGCTCTCAAGCGATTGCGCGGTTCAGGAAAGTCGTGAACCTAGCGTCGCAGTGGTCAATAAGTACCGACGCTGAGCAAGCATCTGCTCGCATTTACCGCCGCGCCGCGGTGGGTACGGCGGTTGGGCCACAGTAGGGTATCCCATCGAGGAGGAAAATCATGACCGTACAGAATCCGACAACAGGCGCAGGCGGCCAAGGCGCAGACATTGTGGGTGGCGGTGTGGGAGAAGGACCGGGGCCGGAAATCATGGCAGCCGCTACGCTGGATGGCAATCAGGTTCGCTCCTCCGACGGCGAAGATATCGGCAAAATTTCGGACATCATGCTCGACGTGCGGGGAGGACGGATCGCCTACGCTGTGCTGTCCGAAGGCGGTTTTCTCGGTATGGGCACCAAGCTTCACGCCATTCCATGGAACGCATTGACGCTCGATACCGCAGAAAAGTGTTTCCGCGTCAATCTCACCGCCGAGCAAATCAAGAACGAGCCGGGATTTGACAAGGATAACTGGCCTTCAATGGCAGACGTACAGTGGGGCACGAACCTTCACCAATACTACAATCGTGAGCCTTATTGGACGGGTCGCGGAGGGATCGGCACTGGCGTCGGCGACGTTTGACGGTGGATTCAAACATTGCCGTCTGTATGAGTGCTGCCCAAAGTTCCGGGCCCGTACTATAGGAGGAATCAAATGACCTCGGTAGCTGAAGTGATGACACGCGATGCGGTTACTCTCGGTCCGACGGAGAGCATGCGGCAGGCAGCTAAGATGATGGATGAGCTTAACGTCGGCGCCCTGCCGATCTGCGATGGAGAAAAGCTCGTCGGCATGCTGACGGATCGCGATATCGTAGTGCGCGGCGTTTCCGCTGGAGCGAGCATCGACACTCCGATCGAATCGCTTCTCAGTGAGCCGGTCGCCTGGTGCTTTGAAACTGACGATGTCGCGGATGTGCAAGAACGAATGGCCCGAGAACAGATCAGACGTATGCCGGTCGTCGACAATCAAAAGCATCTAATCGGGATCATCGCGATCGGAGATATCGCAACGAACGCGGACGGGCAAATCTCTTCGACTCTAGCGGCGGTATCGGCGCCGTCGAAGCCGGACCGCTGAGCGCGACAGGACGCAACCGCATGTCAGATCCGACTATCCCTGAAGCGCCTCCGACGACGCCCAATGCATCGCCGCCCCATCGGCCGGCTGAGGTGCCGGATGTCGGTTAGCCGGAGCGGGAACCCAGCCAGCAGCGCGGTACGACAGGAATAATGTGCCGCCGACAGCGCCGCGTTTGCTTTCTTTTCGCACGCGGCGCATGTCGAAACTTCAAGGAGCGTGCGATGCGGTCACCGGGGACGCCACCTCGAGGAACGAAACGAATCCGCATGAAGCCGCTCCCGAACTATGCAATCCACGAACGCCAGAGCAAGGCGGCGAGGTGGGATCGGAGCTTGGTCAGCCCGGCGGCCCAGCCCGCCGTAAACCGATAATGAAAGCCGCGATGTGCGAGTCCGCGCCCGAAGTCAGGCGAGCACGAGATCCCGACGGGTTAGTCAACACCAACAAGCTTATTGCAGCGTCAATAAGTACCGACGGTACCAAGCGTCTGCTCGCTTCTAGCGCAGCACCGCCGTGTGCTTCCGGTCTCGGATACTGGCGCGACTGATTCCTTCGTCGGTATGCTTGCAAGGTGCCCTTTCGGAGGCGGGTCGGCGCAAGGACGTGTTTTTTTGGCAATCTTGGCCCACGAAGGCCGGAACCCGCTGGTACCGATCCGTAACGACGCACGCGACTTGGAAAGTCTGCCACCGCAGATCCAGTGGAAGCAGGGGCATCGTTAAACGGCAAAGCCGTACCTTTCCGATCTCGTTGATGGCCTGCTCGACGCGTCGAGGAGCCCAGCCGCTCGCTGATGCGCGGCGGCGTCGACGGTCAGTCGGTCTCGCCAGCGAGCACGTTCGTGTGGATGGTGATCTGACGCGGCTCACCGGTCGTCTTCAATCTGCTCGACAACGCCATCAAATATCCGGCTGATGGCGGTGACATCCGCGTCGGGGTTCAACTTGTACAGCATGCGGCGATGTTGCTCGTGGAGGACATCGAGATCGGGATTCCCGCACGCGATTTGCCTCACATCTTCGATTCTTTCGTTCAGGTTGATTTCGTAGGCCAAGAACACCAGCATGATCGGACTCGTTTTGTCCGGGCCTATTGGATGCAGATCCCGCTAAGAGGGACGGTTCGCCGATATACATTCTTGTGCAGCCATGGTACGAAAGTGTACTCGTCGTACGCGTTGCTGCCGATAACTATCCAGTTATGCAGATTTGCCATGACATTTTTCTCCCTGAAACAATGATTTGCCGCGGAACGCCGAATTGGATCCCTGGATTCCGACCCGCAGTAGGCGCCTCCGGCGGATTGTCTTCGCTTACTGAGATCGCCGCAAACGGTGTGCCGCGTCGATGCAGCTTGCCTCGCGTCGCGACCGGCAGCCTTGGCTCGTCCGCATTCCCATCCGGTTCAGCAACGCGGCGATGTCCTGATCAGGCCATTGGGTAACCCTGCCGCAGATAACTGAAAGCGCTTCGTCAGAGGTGCTGCACCCGTTCCAAACCATCTACCGCTTTCGGCCTCGCGGGTACGCTCGATCGCAGCGCTTCTCGAAAACTTTAACTCGAGAGTGCCGAGTTCGGCACAGTCTTGGGGTTATGTGGCCAGTCGGAATATCTCGAAGGTGTCAGGGTCCTGCCTTTCGGTGATGAATTTCGCGAAGAAATTGGCTTTGGCGCAATTCACGAGAAATGCGGGCAGGCATTGCCGTAGTGCATTGGCGACGACCAACTCCGATGGAGGGATGGGTGTTGAGGTATCGGTCGCGAACTTCCATGAAGAGTGGAAGTTCGCGCATGTCCGCGGACGGGACGGGCGTGGTGGAACTGATCGATAAATTCTCGCCGACGATCTCGCGAGCGTCGACGCAGCGCGTGCACGCGGCAGCGTGACGATCGGGCAACGCAGCGACGTCAACGAAGCGCTGGCGCAATCGCGCACGGTCGCGCTGATCGCAGGGCGATCGTGCGGCGGAAAATCCACGCTGCTCGCCGGCCTGATGGAGCGGCTTTGCGCGGCGGGCTACCAGTTCTGCGCGCTCGACCCGGAAGGCGACTGCGCGCGCCATCGAAGCCGATGCCGACCAGCCGGCGAAAGACAGTCTCGCGGCGATCACGCGCCTAATTCAACTTCGGTATACGCAACCCGAGAATCCTGTTCTGCCGAACGTACTTGCACCTAACGTGAAGCACGGTAGTCAATAAAGCTTCCCCGGCGGGCTCGTCGCTTTACCTGGACCGGCGCACAAGGAGTGCATCATGAAATCTTCCATCGCGTTGAAAGCCTCGCTGATCGCCGCACTGTCGGCAGGCCTCTGTCTCACCGCGGGCTGCAACCGCAAGAACATCGGCGCGGGCAGCGCGGCCAGCGACACGTCGGGCGGCCGCGCCCGCGTCGGCCAGATCCGCGGCAGCCGCGGCGGCTTCGCCGCCATGGCGAAAAGCGATGCGCCATCGGGCGCCAGTAATCGAGGACATCGGCACGACGACTGCTGATAGCAGACATCCCCCACCGAAGGAGCTTAGCGTCATGGCCAACGAAAAATCCTCTGGCGGTTCGAACAGCGTGTTCATCGAGATTCAGAAGGCGTTGAAAGGCGTCGACTATCCCGCCGACAAGCAGGCAATCATCGACACCGCGCGCAAGCACGGCGCAAGCGACGATGTGATGTCCGCGCTCGATGCGCTGCCAGATCAGCAGTTCCAAACGCCGGCTGAAGTCTCGAGGGCGGTCGGGCAGGAAGAGAGCTGACGTCGTGCCACGCGTTGGGCGGCGCACACGTTCATGCAGCGCTTCGGCGCGAACGCCCGGCGAGCGTGCCGCCACCCGCTCGAGTCGATCGGGTCGTGACTGCAGAAAACCGGCATCATGCCACGGTCTGTAGCCCGCGTTCGCCGGGACGCGCGGCGCAGCGCTTCGCCAATCGGACGGTGACGTCAGCAACGGCCCGGATAAAGCCCCGGGAGAGCCGCCCGCGTTTGACGCGGGGCTTGGTTGAGTTACTGCACGCCCTTCTTCGCCGCGAGGTCCTGCGCCATCTTGAGGTGCTCCTGAATGGTCGGCAGCGCCTTCTGGGCGGCTTTCTTCAAGTCGGCGTTCTGTCCTTCCTCGGCTTCCTTCTGGAAAGCGGCGACCGCCTTCTGATGTCCCTCCACGCCGACCTTCCTGATGTACGTCTCGTCGAATTCTTTTCCTTTCAGCGGTTTCAACGCATTGATGACGCTTTCGTCGGAGTTGTCTTTCGGCACAGCAACGCCATGCGGCGCGGCCATCTTAAGCTGCACGGTCAGCTTGGTATGGTCGACCATCATATGATGCGCGAAGCTCTTCACGTCTTTGTCCTGGGATTGCTTCGTCGCGAGCTTGGCGGAGTCGATCTCGGTCGAGCTCGACTCGCTCGCCGCCTGCACGAACGCCTTGTCCACCGCAGGCAGATCGTTCGCCTGCGTGGTGCTCGCTGCTTGCGTCTGGGCAAGCGCGCCGGCAGGTACCGCAGCGACGAATGCCGAGACAAGCAGCGACAGCAAATCCACATTGCGCTTCATGGTTCCTCCTAAATCGTTTGCATGAACAGGCGCTTCCTCGAAGCAATTCGAATGCCCGCATCGCGCAACTCGATGTCGGCGATAACGACCCGCTCGGTACCCTTGTTGGACGCCGGTATTGGACGTCGCGATGATCAGTGCCCGAGGCCGCAGCACTTCTCTAGCAGGCTACGCCTTTGAGGCCTGCAAACCAGCAAGCGCGCCCGACCGATCGAACCGGGCAATAGCGCGAAAGTCCAACGTGGTGTGCCGCCCGGCCAGGCCGCAAATCTTCACGGCGTGCTTGCGCAGCTTCGGTCCGCCGCAAGCCCGAATCACCCATGAGCAAGATCGCCGTGCGCGCGGCGCGCCAGCTCTACATCGAGGTGGCGACGCTCATCTCCCAGACGGGGGCTGCGGCGTTGCGTTGACATTGAAATGCCGAACTTCGACGGCTTTAGCGTGGCGAGAGCCATGCGTGGCTCGACTCGATTCGCAAGGGTGCCGATCGTTGCGCATAGCTCGCTTGCAGAAGCGGAAATTATGGAGCGCGGCTTAGAGGTCGAAATCGACGCCTTCTACCGAAAAGGCGAATCGCTACACGGCTTGCTCCAGATGATCGAGTATCTGGCACCCGTGCGGTCCTTGTAAGTGCTGCCCTGCTTGTTGACCGCCGAGAATCTCTGAAAATCGCTTGCTGCGTCACTGCGGACGACAGTCATCGCATAGAAGCAGGACAAGCACGTTTCAGTTGAGAAAGCAGGAATCGATAGATGTGATATCCGCAGGCTTGCGCACAGAATCTGTGGACAACCTCAGCAGCGTGGGGGCCTGTTTCGCCGTTGGCCGAGGATGTCCGCCTTGCGGCGCGCGAGAGGCCGCCTCGCGCTCAGCGGCGCTTGTCTACGAGCCTTGCGATCCACTGCAACGCCCCGCTTAACGTTGATGTCCCCTGATGGGCTGAGGGTCGCGCGGCGTCGCTCGACGATCGCTCGTTCCTCGGTTCACGACGACGTGCGATTCGCACACGGTCGACATGGCACTCTTGAAGATTGTCTGCATGCCCATCGGCGACTGCAGCGCCAGGACGTATTTATCGAAGGACACCAACTGGCCGGTCAGTTTGATCCCGTTGACCAGAAACACCCAAACGACTTTCTGTTCGCGCATCAGGGTGTTCAGGAAATCGGCTTGGATGTCGCTCGCATCGGTGGACATGGTGATACATCCCAATCTTTATCTCGCCGAACCGGCCCGTGGTACCGCGCCAATAACTCGATCGTCTATACGTCGCCCAAGCTCTACGGAGTAACGGTCAGCGGCTCGTATTCGCTCGCGGGCGTGCCGGACAGCGTGTATCGCGGCTCGACGTGGTCGGCGGCTATCCAGTATCAGCAAGGCCCGATCGGCGGCACAGTCGCGTTCTCGCGCATCAACAACTCAACGGTCGGCGGCGGCGTCTACGGTGCCGATTCGACAATGAACTCGGCTGGCCAGTCGGGCGTGTCAGCAGTGACTAATGGCTACCAGGGCGCGCAGGCGCAGAATCGCTTTGCGGTCGGCCTTGGCTACGTGTTTAACAGCGCGTGGGACATCACCGCGACGTACACGAACGTGCAGTACATCCCAGGCGCCCTGTCAAAGTTCACGGACGAGCAAGTTTTTAATACCGCCGGCACCGTGCTGCACTGGAAGGCCACGACCGCATGGGACTTTGCTGCCGGCTACAGCTACACGTGGGCGAGCAAGGCGAACGGCATCGACGACGCTGCGTCGTACCACCAGTTCAATCTGTCCCAATACTACGCACTGTCCAAGCGCACGGGTCTATACGCGCTCGAAGCGTTCCAGCGCGCGAACGGTCGCACGCTCGGTACACCGACTTTTACGGCAGCCGGTGCGGTTAATCGTCAGATCGACGCAACCGCGACGATCGGCGACGGCTTCCAGTCGACCCCGTCTTCCTCGCGCAGTATGTTTGCTGCGGGCGTGGGGATAGTGCACCGCTTCTAAAGACCGTCAAAGCTTTCTTCCTTACGCCGGGCGTTTGCGGCGAGGCCAACGGGGGTCCGCGGTACGACCTCCGTCCGGCGCGGCAGGGACTTGAGCCGACAAACCGAAGTTGTCGCTTTGGTACACACGGGGCCCACACGTTCGCTTATAACGGCATGCAGATCTCCTGTACGGAACGACCGCTGCGTGGGCACGAACGGACGCCGCCAATGTCCGCTCAGCGTCGAATCGGCTGTCTCAAAGTGGCCGACCGCGGTCGCTCAACCATATCTCCAGTCTTCTGCCTCTCGCTCACTACATTGGCGACTCGCCGCGAGGGTTAGACGATGAATGATGTGATGTACGACATTTCAAAATAGCCGTGACATGTGAATGTCACGGCGAGAAGACGGCGTTATGTCAAGCGGCTGGCCACTCGGTGACGCATGGCGCGTCCAAGCGAAGTCGTGCCGCTTCAATTAAACATGACAACCTAGCCACCAAACACCTCGGGCATTCTCAATGCGGCGGACTTTGTCCGACACCTTCCGAACGGCTCGCAGGCATCAGTCGTTGAGAGCTCCCGCGAAGTGTGTCCGCCCTACTCTGGTGTGTCCGCCCTACTCTGCCAACCTGCCATCCAGACACCACGCCCCCGCCCGGCGCAGCTTTCTCGCCAACTTCCAGGACGCCGATCCGCCGGCTGACCCGCTTTGGGCACGTGGGCCTTTCCGCGTCGAGGTTCTAGATCGCACCGCACATGACGGCGACGTCGGACAGCGCCATCGAGGCAAACGCCTAACGCACGATGTAGTTTGACAGCGATACGGCCCCATATACGGAGCGCCCTTCTGCTTGATGATCCACCTTTGGATGGAGGCGTGAGCCATCTTCTTCAGGCATGGATGCGCCCATGATCACCTGCTCCCGCGCGTTGGAGTTGTTTAGATGGGGGCGAGGGGCGGAGCGTCATTGAGGTGCAGTTCGAACTCGACTAGCGTGACCAGCAGCTTGCTGGGATAGGCTGTCAGGAATGGGGAGATCGCAAATCCAGAGTATTGGTCATTCCCGGCTTTTCCGCTTACAGCACAACTATTTCTGCGCGTCTCGCCTCACTTTAGTGTGCGAATTCCAATCTGCGAGTTGGTCCAGTCGGTCGACAGCTCTGCCCGGAAAGAGTATGATTAAATCATATCGAGTGGAGGACATTATGGCGAAAACTGAACGGTTCAGCATCACGCTAACGCCGGAATTGGCGGCGCTCGTCGAGGCGCGCGTACGCAGCGGCCAATATGCTTCGGACAGCGAGGTTATTCGCGATGGTCTACGTCTTCTAGACGCCCGGGATCGCGCTGTCGAATCGTGGCTAAAGAAGGAAGTTGTTCCGGCGATTGGCCGTGCGCAGGCAGATCGATCGCGTCTGATTTCTGGCGACGATTTCGATCGACAGATGGAGCAGCGTAGGAAGGCACGAGCGTCGAAGGCGGCATGAAGAAGTACAAGGTTCAATACCTACCCGAGTTCTTCGATCAACTTGAGCGAATCGAAGACTTCCTTCGGACGAACGGTGCATCATCAGCAATTGCGCGGCGTTTCACCTCTTCGATCCAAGCATACTGTGAATCGATGAACACATTCCCCTACCGAGGAAGGCCCCGAAACGATCTTAGTCCAGGCTTACTAACGACGAACTATCGCGGGAGCACCAACCTCGCGTATCAGGTCCGCGAAGACGAGAGCGAAGTTTGGTTCATCGGGGCGTACTATGCCGGCGAAGATTTCGAGAGCATCCTGACGAATTCGCCCGACGACCACTGACAGCACTCCATGATGCAAGCCGCCCCCGGGCGGCTTTCGCTTATTTACGCATGTCGCTCGGTGTAGCGCCCGCCCACCAGTGTCGTCGCTTTTGTCCATCGCCCAAGTGTCCAAATGCGCCCTATGGTGTTCCCCCTGTAGGCGACGCCGGCATGCATTGTAATTCCAGCAGCCTCGTTCGGGCCAGCCACAGCTTAACTGCACCCTAGGTGGTCGCTGACGCTAAGATCGTAACCAATGCGGATCGACCAATGGTCCGCAGATCTCGGCTCTGTCTCACGTCAGTGTGGGCAGTGAAATTAGGGTGCGTCGTCTGGCTGGTGGATTCGATCGCCAAGGTAGAACAGACCAAGAAACGTTACGCAAAGCATCTGCCAGAAAAAGATAAGGTAGATGCAGAAAAATGCGTAAAGCGTCCATCGCTGATGGCTGGGACTGACGATGGCCTTAATCGAGGGCGCGATCGCCAGCCCGAGCATTGAGGCCATGATGAGGACAAGACTCTCTGCCGTTAGGAAAGCCAGCAGTACGCAAAGAAAGCGTCGTCGAGTCAGATCAATGGCGACTGACCGGCCGCGGATCTGCACGTTCATCCTCGGTGGAGGCGCGGGCATCGTTCGGTCGATGTCGAGGCGATTAAACGTTGCGATGGCGGCAAGCGCTGCGATGTAAAAACCTGGCAGCGATTGGACAAAGTTCAGCATTCGACTAAGTAAACCCGTGTCGCCAAGCACGACGACGGGCTGCGCGTAACTCGCAAGAACGACGACTGCGATACAGACGACGGTCAGAACAACGGGAAGTCCCCAATCGAGCTGCCACTTCTTCTCGAAACGTATCGTCCAATACGCGAATGGTCTAAGCAGATGATAGGTGAGCATGGTCAGGTGAGCAGAGGCCTCATCTTCTCGATGATATCGGGATTTAGCGCCTCGTAAGCCTGTTCAAGCGGCGTTGCGAAGCCGTCGATCACCGAACGCTTCACGAAAACTGAGTCGGCTTCGATTGAGAAATCCGCAGTGTTCACTTTGACATTGCGTTGCAGACCGTCAGGATCGGTAAATGCAATACGCGCCTTCTCATAACTCGGACTTCTCTGCTGGAAGAAGGACGACAAAGTCGGCACCCTCCTCTGCCGATCCACTTCGTCTCCCAGTTTGACAGCAAGCGTCTTGCGCACCTCGCGTACGTAGCCGTGTGTGTCCAACATCCCTTGCACGTTGCTGGCCGTAATGAGTTCGATTCCCTGAATGCTTCCTTCGCGAAGCGAATCAAGGAGCGAATCAGAAGGATGACCGTCGAACCGAAAATGGAAACGTGTACGGTATTTTTTCGGTCGACCGGCGGCATCTACGGAGCCGTCAGGATGGGGAAACTCGAAAGCAGCAGGGTTCAAAGCTTCGACCGATCGAAGCAGAGCGTTAAGGAAGCGCTGAACCTGAACGATCGATAGGCCGGTAGCATTCTCCACCACCGCCAGCCCGCTTGCGAGCGGGTCATCAGATGCGCGAATGAGGATGTGGCTCGAGAAATCAAGACCCTCATTTCCTTGTCGGGCCGCGGTACGCCAACTCGATCGATCCGGATCGGAAAACCTCGGGTCCGCTAACGCGCGGTCGCATTTGTTGAGCAAGATCTGAAAGATCCCGTCGGCGGCAACCTGCAGGTCTTTGACGTAATAGACCTGCTCGTCGTTCGAATAAGACTTTACCAGCCCACCCGGTGGAAGCGACTGAAGCAATTGCAGCGCACTCGCGGTACTAATTGTGGCCGGTGCGTCAAATGTGCGAGAGGTCGAAACGATACGTACATCGTAGAAGCTGACGGTTCTCTCAAATCTTTTCATTCTTTGTCTATTGGTTAACGACTGGTACTAATTCATTCAAACAAGGCGCAGATCCGCCTTGCTTTTCCCGCGGGCCACCGCATCGCCCTCTACGCTTTGGAAGTTCGCAAGTCCAAATACGAGGTTTTCGAACTCTGCAACCGGCAATGCAAGTGCGCTCGCAATCGAGTGCTTCGTCAAACCATCGGCACGAAGCATCATGAGCACCTTATTCCATATGACCGAAGTTTCACGATCCACGGAGTAGGGCTCGGTCTGACGGAAGCGTTCGCTGATCTGTATTGCGAAAGTGCGATACTGCCAATCGGTTGTGATTTTCAGTTTGTGCAGGCGATAGTTCAGCGCTGCCACCGACACGCGCCATCGTTTCTTGGCTTCGACAATCTGATTCAATGCATTGATGCGCGGCAAGCGTGCCTTCACATCTGCCTCAGGCATCAGAAAGGCAGACGCGAATCGATTAGCCTCGTCCTCGACGATGCGTCCACCTTCCGGACCACCATGCTTATGAAGCACAAGATGGCCAAGCTCATGCGCTGCGTCGAACCTGCTTCGTTCCGAGGTCTTGAACGTGTTCAAGAAAACAAACGGTGTTTCCTTCCTCCACATAGAGAAAGCGTCGACAGACTTGGTGTTTTCGGCCAGCGAAAACACACGGACTCCCTTCGATTCAAGGAGGTGCACCATGTTCGTGATCGGTCGCTCGCCTAGACTCCATTTCTCGCGAAGCACACGGGCCGCACCCTCTGGATCGGGACTGTCGTTGCAGTCGATGAGTTCGTGCGACGGAAGATTGAAGCGCGCATCCACCCAATCATTGAGGACAAATGCGAAGGCACCTGCGGCCAGCGCAGCATCGCGCTCACGTGCCGTCATCGTACTCATCGATCTGAAGCTCGCTGCATGCGGTTGAGGCTCGTCAATATCGTCGCTGGTAAAAAACGCCACCGGAAAATTGAGCACCTTCGCTAGTGCAACTAGACTGCTTTCCGGCGGGTCCGCCTCGCCATTCTCATAGCGAATAACGGTCTTTTGATCGCAGCCTAGCGCTTCCGCGAGGGCTTTTTTGGTGAACCTGCGTCGCCGCCTTGCGAGACTAAATCGACTAGGATTAAACATGCTTACTTGCGAGTTACATCAATCACGAACGTATCGAGATCATCATCGTCGCTGCTGTTCTGATCTCGAACAGGGGCATTCCATTCACCAGGCGCCACGAGGATGACTTTCTCAAGACATTCGGACGCGTAACCACCGTCAAAGTCACCGAGAAGCGATAGATCGGCTTGAACATTGTCGCCTTTGATGAATACGCAGACGTGCCAGGTGGCGTACTCGTCAAGGTCTGTAATCCCCTCGTTCTCTTCAGGCACCAGCCAATCGTCGGCGCTGGGCAACGTGTACTGATAAACCTGTCGATTGTTGAACGCTGCGCGAACGGAGTTGGGACCCTTTCGCGAGCGGTTCTGCGGAACGCGGTCGGGGACGCCTGCGCCTTCATCCGCGTTCATGATTGCAAGCCGCAACTTTTTTTCACGGTTCAGGCAGGTCGCGTAACCCCCTGTGTTGTCCATGAGCCAGCCAAGCGGACGGAGCAGCTCGCGACTGCGGCGAACGCCAAACCGCCACGACGAATACCCAGGCGCGCCCGGCGGGTCATTGTCCGTGCAACCAGCGTAGCCCGCCACGCATGCAGTAACGATGTCGATCAGAATTTCGCGCGTTAGTCCCAGTGCGGAAAGTCGCGTTTCGACTTCCTTAGGCTCTTGGTACACCACTGCAGGCATTCAATGCTCCATGTCCACTTTTGGGACCTCAATTGTAATGGAAAAAATGGACATTCGGAAAGGTGTCGCGATATCGATACAGTCAACACGGCGCCCGGGCCGCCGCACCAACAACGCTTCCAGCCAAGCGTTTAGCCTGTCGATGCTCCGAGACGAGCGTAATAGCCCGAGAGGTCCTCGAGCATCCGACTTTTCTCCGCTTGAACGTAAGTCGTCGTCGTCTGAAGCGACGCGTGGTCCAACACCTCCTGAACCACATCGACTGGCACCTCATGGGCGATAGATTGTGTGCCGAACGTATGCCGGAACGCGTGGCGTTCGCCTGCTCGAGCCGCATTCGATCATGGAGGCTAAGGTCGTCCATCGTTTCGACCAGCTCGGTGACCATTCGACTAATCAGCCGGCTCTGTCCGTCGGCGGTTTAGCCCGCCTCTTTCACAGGCTGCCCATCGTCACCCTCCGCGCCCTGCCCCGCGGCACGTCGCCGGCGTGACGCGTCGGTCCACGGAATCACGACGGAAACTCAACAGCGGCACGCTCTGTTTGTCTTCCTCGGTCGCGCCGTCGAATTTGGCCCGGTCAGGCCAATGGGCCCGTAGCGCATTGAGCGTCGCGGCGCTCATCGGCACCGTGCGTTCGCGCTTCGTACAAAACGCTGCGCCCCGTCGCTATCTTCATCAACATCACCACCTCTCTTCTGAGTTAAGCCTCGGACCGGATCACATGAGGTCGGCCGTCCCGTAGGCTGACCGCGAAACAAACGATCCGGTCGCGCCATTCCGCTGGGACCTGCTCGGCCCTCGTGGCCTCGGACGCGATGTTGATGAAGATCCCGAACCGGTAGTTCAGAAGCTCCATCATGTTGATCAGGCTCTCAAAATCATCGGCGGATTTCTTTGGTGTCGCCGCCCGTTTGATCTCGACGACGGCGTGATTACCGTCCCGGCGTGAGCCGTGGCGGTTCTCGTCGAACGGCTCGTGGACGATGATGTCCGGCCGGATCTTCAGACCGTGACTTTCAAAATGCTTCTGGTATTCCTGCTCAACGACGGCTTTTTCCGGCAGGAACTCTGCAGGAATGGCCTTTTTCAGCTCGGCCAGCAGCTCGCCTTGAAATCCGCGCTCGGTCTGGTAGAAGCGGGGATCCTCGATCGCGCCAAGTGCCGCGGTCATGTGCCCGAGAAGGGTTTCACGATCCATGGAAGTTCCTCGCATTCGTTGTTCTGCCTTCACCATTGACCGCCTTCTTCCGGCAATGCAAGAGACCATGACCGGGCGCGGGCATATTGTCATATTCTTAAGCATTCCGTTCGGCAGCCGCCGATGCAGCTTTCGCGAACGATCTCTCCGAACAATTCCAGTCATCTATAACTGCGTAGCAGCAAAAAGGACAAAAAGATGCAGTTCAAGCAGCGCACTCTCATGCAAATCGCCGACATGATCTGCGGCAATTTTCCATCGGAGACCTCCTTATTTCAGTATCGAAGCAGCAGCCGTCTTACTGAGTTCTTCATGGATTGCGACACGGACTATGAGCATGACGGCACTACCCGGAACTACTGGGTCGCTGAGACCCTGCGCTGTATCCTTTCGGAGCCGCAGGCCGGCCCGAACGCACCACCAGATACTTTCGCGCGCGTGATCGAGACGCTGATGGACCAGTCCGACGCGTGCAACGAAGGCCATGATCGGCCGGGAGCTCTGGCGATGCTGATACTCGCACTAGCACGTGAGGGATTTGAGCCGTTTTATGCCGATGACAAAAAATGCTACTTGCGTCATCTCGCGACGAATACAGTGGCAATGACCGCGGCCAATCCTCACCGGCCTTTTTCGGCGGCCGAGGTGAAGCGACGCGAGCAACTGGTCGCGTATCTCGACGGGGCTTCAGAGGACGAACTGATCGAAGAAGTCCTTCTCCCGCTCTTCAGGCAGCTTGGTTTTCACCGGATCACGGCTGCAGGTCACAAGGACAAAGCGCTCGAGTACGGCAAGGACATCTGGATGAAATTTGCCCTGCCGACGCAACACGTCCTGTACTTCGGCATCCAGGCAAAGAGGAGAAAACTCGACGCTTCAGGAATTACCAAGGGCGAGAACGCCAATATCGCGGAGATCTACAATCAAGTTTGCATGATGCTCGGCCATGAGATTTTCGATCCAGAGATCGGCAAGCGTGTCCTTGTCGACCATGCCTTCATCGTTGCCGGCGGCGAGATTACCAAAGCGGCAAGGAACTGGCTGGGCAACAAGCTCGACGCGACGAAGCGGAGCCAGGTGATGTTCATGGACCGCGAGGATATCCTTAATTTGTTCATCGTAGCGAACCTGCCCTTACCCGCAGGCGCGCTACCCGAGGAAAGTGATGACGACGATTTGCCGTTCTGATAAGCCTAGGAGCCCTCTTCCTCGGCGAAGATCGAAAGCAGGTCCCTAGGCTCGGCTTCTTCGTCCTCAGCGCGTGAATCGCCCCGTTGCGACTTTCCACGCCTGAACATCGTTGTCATCGATCCAACTCGCCGCGAGTTCGCACGCGGCTCGCACGGCGGCGGAAACGACATCACCGCGTTTGATCGTGATATCCACGTGGGTCCCCCCGTCCTCAGCTGCAATAGCATCGTCGCTGCGGCGCGAAAACGAGATACCGGTCTCGACCAGCAACCTGATCAGATCCTCGCGCGAGTTCAGCGGATCAAACTGATCGAGGTTCACGGCAACCACGCGATCCACATCGGAGAACGCGGCCAGTCCGGCGCGCAGGTTAATTTCTTTGTCCGTCATCGTGTTTTTCCTGTGTTCCGGCGCGCAAGTGCACAAGAAAGCGCCGGAAAGCGATTAGATTTTTCTAGGCGTGCAGTGACGGAGGCGCTGCTCATTGCCCCGTCTTATGCGTGGCGACGCCGGCATAGTAGCGAGCCACCTCTTCGACCACGCGCTGTTTTTCGGCCTGGACATAGATGGTCGTCGTTTGCAGCGAGGCGTGACCGAGCACCTTCTGCACGACATCCACCGGCACCTCCTCTGCGACCGATTGGGTACCGAAGGTGTGGCGAAACGCATGCGCGTTGGCTCGCCCCAGCCGCATTCGTTCATCCAGGCTCAAGTTGTCCATCGTCTCAACGAGTTCGGTGACCATTCGACTAATCAGCCGGTTCAGTCCATCCGCGGTGTAGCCCGCCTCAGTCGCAGGCTGCCTCTCCCCACCCTGTCCAGCTCGATGTCGCCGGCGTGACGCGTCGGTCCACGGAATGACGACGGGGCTCAGCAGCGGCCCGCTCTGTTTGTGTTCTTCGGTTGCGCCGTCGAAATCTTGAGTCCGATCCAGCCAATGTGCGCGCAGCGCGTTCAGCGTCGCGGCGCTCACCGGCACCGTGCGTTCGCGCTGGCCCTTGCCGACAATCGTCAGTTCCCACACCGGCCGCTCGAGGGTCCCAAAAGATGAAGGGCGCAGATGCTCGCGCCGGGCGCTCGCGGCTTCTTCGCGTCGCAGACCGGAATCGCCCATCAACAGCATCGCTGCACGCACGGCCCGCCACTGCACGCCGGACGCTGACTGTCGTCCCTGCTCGACGCCCTCTTCTGTTGAGCGCTGATCGAGTTCGTCACGCAGCTTGCGCCACAGATTGGCAGGCAAGGCGCGTTCGATCTTCATCGCCCGCTCGCGCTTGATCACCGCCGGATCGTTAACGGCCTTCCACGGATTGCCGGCCAGATACCGCACATCGACCCACCAGGTGAACGCCGTGCGCAGCACCCGAACGCTATAGCGCTGCGAGTCGGGTGAAAGCGTCGCAGACAGCGAAGTCTTGCCGTCGCCCGCGACAGAAGACTTGGTCAAGGCAAACGGTCGCCAGCGCGGCGAGTGCCGCGGGAAACGCTCGCCGACGAAACGCGGGTCGGGGCTTTTCAGGAAGTCCTTGTAGGCCTCACAGTCGTCGACCCGCAGGTCACTGAGCGCCCTGCCCCGCAACACCACCGCCCACAACAAAAAGCGCTCGAGCTCCTTGGTGTAGGCGCGCAGTGTTTTCGGCTGATCCCGAAAGCGATTCAGGTACGCGCGCACCGCCTCCAGATCATGATTCGCCTGGATATAGCAGAACGCCGCCGAGCGGTTTTCGCCATGGGCGCCGGAAAGCGCGCGCGGCACGGCGAGGCGCTCGAGCGGCGCCAACGTGAGTCGACTTGGAGACTCTTCGCTGCCGTCCCGACCGCCGCCTAGGCCGCTTCCCGTCACCTTGACGGCCGGGGCCACCTCGACCAGTTCGGCCGCGATCCGCGGCACGCCGTCCTGTTCCTCGGAGTCGACGTCGGCTTCGATCGCTAGTTGCAGAGACATCTGCTGCTTGCGTAGCCAGCTCACGACGGCGCGCGCGCGCCCCGGGCCGATGCGCGGAATCGAGCGCCACCAGCTGGCGCCGCGCCGATTGCAGAATGCCACCAGTTCGCCGAGCGTTGCCAGCCCCTCGCCTTTCAACCGCCGCGCCACGCGCGGACGCAGCCAGGCGCCGATTGGGTGATCGGCATGCGGCGGCGCAGCGGCGAGTTGCGCGGCGTCGGCGACCATGCGGAAGGTCACCGCCGTGAGCAACGGCCGCCCGTGCTGCCGGATCGACGCACGCAGGTGATCGGCCAATGCGGTCGACCCGTGCGCCAGCGCGAGCGCCACCAGCGCGTCGAGCATCGTATTGAGATGGCGCTCCATCGCGCCGGGGGTCGCCGCGTGCGGGTCTTCATCGGGATCGTAGTAGGTGCGCGCGATCACCGCCGGCGGGATGCGCTGCACGTAGGCGCGCAGCGCCGTGAAATCCTTGGTCGTATAGCCGCGCTCGACAGTGAGGCGCTCGGTGAGCTTTTCCGGGGCGCGCCGCGTTTTTGCGGTGAGCTTTTTCGGGGCAGCCACCGGGGGTGCTTTTTGGGCGGGCCGGGCGGCGGTGACGCGCTCAGCCATCGTCGCGTTCTCCGTCCTCCGATTCGAGCGGGGGCTGCGGCGGCGTCGGCGGCTCCGGCGGCATCGGGGGCGCCTGCAGGAGACCCTGCAAGGCGTTGTGTGCCTGCGCCAGGAACACTTCGGGCCGGGTCCCACACAGGAATTCAAAGGCGACCTGCGCCTCGCGCAACAGTCCGGCGAAGCGCTCGTTTTCCGACTCGACCCATGTCGGCGTGCCCGCCGTCGCACGCGTCTCGCCATACATCACCCGCTGCACCAGCTTCACCGCCCCGCACTCGGCGATGAAGTCCAGCACCGGCAGAAAACGCGGCGCGTCGACCACCGCGGTCCCATAGGTCTCGGCGAGCGCCATAAACACGGCGAGCTCCATGCGCGACGGTCGGATGGGCAACGCCGGTAACACATTACCGTGCGCGGTCAGCCATGCGGCGGCGGCCCGGCGCTTGAGCGTGATGGCTTCGTCGAGCTGCAGCACCACGCGCGCGATCGCGGCGGTCGGCGCTTCGGCGGGCCACCGCTCAAAGCCGGTCGACTCGTCGTTTTTGTCGTGATCCGGCGGCAAGCCTTGCACCACGGCCCTCTCCCCTCTTTAGTAAATCAGAAACGCCCCATTTTACCCCTGAAACGCTATCCCGATAATAGCCGTTATCAGGCTTGACGCAACCCGGCGTTTGCCTGTGAATCATCATTAGCAGACAAGGCCGGGTTTTCCATTTGCCGGATTTTGGCCTGCAGCAGGCAAAGTTTCCGCCTCTGCCCTGCCTGTCGACGCCCCGACGACCGCTCGATCACCGAGGCGCAGTCACTTACACCGGCTTGATGTTCGCCGCCTGCTTGCCCTTCGGACCCATCTTCTCTTCGTAAGTCACCTTCTGCCCTTCCGCGAGGCTCTTGAAGCCGTTGGACTGAATCTCCGAGAAGTGCGCGAACAGATCATCCCCACCCGCGTCCGGCGTGATGAAGCCGAAACCCTTTGCATCGTTGAACCACTTGACCGTACCCGTTGCCATGTTTGTTGACCTTGAAAGTTGAACGCGGCGCCGCCGTCGCGACCGCCGTTCGCTATCTTGACCGGGCGACGCCGGCAAGGCAACTGACGAAAAAGTCACCGACGACTTTCTTTGCTTTAGTGCCTTCGAAAGGGATGATGCTCGCGGCAGGCCGTTGACAAGCGGGAGGACGCCGGTCCATCACGAAAGCTCGGCTTACAGCCTTGATGACAACGGCAGTTACACCGGTTTTGTGCATCGGATGGGCCTCGCACGGCGGGTCGCACCGCCCGTCCTTCTAACGCCTCTAGCGGGCTTCTGACTCCGGTCTACTGTGCTCGGCCTCAATGCCGTCGGATCGTCTCGAGGCCCACAGCGCGATTGCCTGTTGCTTGAGTAGCAGCTGGACGCACGCCTGGTACGCCTGCAGCGTTTCCAGCAAGGCGAGATGCCCGGCTCGTCGTTCTCGGGTAGGCGCGCCAAGCGAGTCGCAGACGCGTTATCGCCTGTTCGACCGCGGCAATCGACACTTCTATGTCGCCGAGGCAGGCCAGCACGTCGTCGACCGAGCGCCGCCGCATGAGGTCCCTCTTGTTTGGGTAACTCCAAGTCCTCACTGATCCGCGGTGCGATCGCGCCCATGTGGGCGCTTTTCATTGTGCCGAACCGCGCATGAAAAGTGGCGATACCTCCGTTGACCGGCATCGAGCTGGATACTCCGGTTGTCCGACGAAGAGTGACCGTGTGACCCGGTCGTCGCGATGCAAGCCTATATCTTTAGGAGCAGGTGCTAAGGCGATCCTGTGGGGTAGGTTGGGACGGGTGGAGAGAGACGGGTAGTTGCATTTTATTCATCGCCCGCGATCGCGCAGCCGACATCGGCCCGCACGGCGCAATAATCCGAACTACCCCTCGCGATACGTGGCCGGTGCCAGGTCCGCGGCCGGCATGGTCACGCAGGAAATCGTTGGAGAAAATACGGCGGAAGGTGCGAACGAGTTCGACGCTGCCGGTGGCTATGCGAGTGGATTGAGAGGCCGCAGCCCGCGCTCTGCGGCCGAAAGCCATCGGAACTCATCGATCGCCAACGGGAGTTGACGTTGTCGCTCGTCGCAACGACCATGATAGAAGGTTCGCACGGATGGAGCGCTTGATCGATGAACACGCACGGCACCCGTTGCCATAAATGGTTGCCAGCACTAACAGTACAAGCAACGGCAGAGAAGACGAGGCGAATGCGCCGGCGCGGTTCGGTGTGCGCGACGCGAAGTCGCTGGGAAGTGCTCGAGCAGGTTGGTCGAGCAACCGCGAAAGATGATGGCGCAAAAAAAGCCTTCGGGTGACGCCGAAGGCCTTTTTTTCAGCATCATCGTTTTCGATAAGTCGATGTATTTAAGAAACATTCTAAAAGAATGGCCTCGACCAAGCGGAAACAGATTTTTCACTAACTAGTTGATTTTCATACCCATTCTAAAAGAATGTTACCCCCCACCGAGTAAGTGAGCGCGGATATACTCCGCGATCTTTTCGCTCCATTCGCTTGCTACAGTCTCGCCCTCTTTTCCATTGAAGCGCAGCGCAATCACCCCGCTGCGCACCGACATATCGCAGACCTTGCGCTTTCCTCGACTGAACGTATGAATCGGAGGTGCGGCGGATTTCTGTGTCTTCGGTGATGCAAGGGCCACGGCCTTTTCTTGCGTGAGCGTTGAATCCTCTACTAACTTTCTTACCGCGTCGACAACTAATGCGGTGTGTCCCTGTTCAGACAGCATTGCTAGCTTTTGAGCAGCGTTGCCGCCAAGACGATGCGGGGTCTTCGCGATCATTTCTTTTGCTTCCGCCGGGAGATTCGCAAACGAGAAGATGCGGGCAACGTGGCCTTGCGTCAGACCGGACAGACGGATGATGTCCGTCTGCGCCAGTCCTGAAAGATCCCGGATGCGAACAAACTGCCGATATTTCTCGAAGTCCGGAAGCGAGGGCGCCAAGAGATTCGAGAATGCCGCACCCATTTCCGCTTCCGCTTGCGAACCAGCGAAAGGTACGGCCTTGATCCGATCCCGGCCCAGTTCCCGATAGATCGATACACGGTTGTGGCCAGAAATAAGTTCGTTTCGGCCGTCGCCCAAAGGTCGGTAGACGATCGGGTGCATGAGCTCGCTCGCCGATAGATTCGCGCGGAGCTCGGCGTACTCATCGGCGGAGAGCGTGCGACGCCGTCCGTCGACCTCGACGAGTGTGCTGATATCGATATCATTGGCCGCGCTCGATGACGACGTCGCAAGCGCTTCCAGTTGTTTGCGTGCATCAGCCAGGGACTGCTCGACTATCTGACGGGCCGCCTCGGCGTTCGCAGCTTTTGCTTCAGCACTCTCGGCGCGGTCAATCGCTTCATTGACCCGCAACTGAACGTCCAGTAAGCGTCCGCTCGAGGTTCGGGGAACCTCAGCGGCAGGTGGCCGTTTGGGCGATTCCGCTTGGATGTTGCTCGTCCTTTCCGCCATGCGTTTCGCCATGCTCATTTAAGCTACCTCCTTCGCCCACGCTCTGACGAGCTGGCTGTCAAGATATTCAGTCAGTTGGTCGAAGGGCTGACGAATGCGAGCGTACGATGAGCTGTTCACCTCCGACTTGGAAACGTCGTAGATTGTCGAGAGCATGGCCGCCGCGCTGACCTGAATGCCTGACTCCGGTAAGAGGATAGGCAGGACGCGCGCACCGTATGCCTTGTGTAACCATCCTTGGACAACGCGGGAAAGCTCAGTACTCTTCACCTTCGTCATGATGACCTTGACGAAGTCGTAACGCTTGTCGTCCTTGACATTCGGTAGCCGCCGGGCAACCTCCGAGAACAGCCGCCAGAACTGGGTGGAACTGGCGAAATCCATGCCTTCCGGAGGGCAGGGCAGGAGAATCGCATCGGCGGCCACTAAAGCGTTCGTCGTCAACTGGCTCAGCGCTGGTGGCGTGTCGATAACGACGACGTCGTAATCCTGCAGGACCGGCTTGAGCCCCTTGTTGAGAATGTCCCAGAACTCGAACTTCCGATCTGACAGTAGCTTCGCAGGCACCTCAAATTCAGCGTCCGACAACGCGATTCGAGCAGGGATGAGATCGAGGTTATGCCAATACGTCTCGCGGATCGCGTACCGTACGTCGGACTGCTCGCCGTAGAACAGAGGGAGGAGAGTCGATTCGTCGGTGACTTCGGTCTCCGGCGCATAACCGCACAACTGGGTCGAGGAGCCTTGCGGATCGCAATCGATGAGCAGAGCCTTGCGTCCTAGCAGGGTGAGCCCTTGGGCAATCGAAACTGCCGTAGTCGTCTTGGTTACGCCACCTTTGAAGTTGGCGATCGAGACCACGCGCGCGCGCGCGCCTTGTGGACGATCAGTGCGCTTCGAGGTGGCTTTGATCCACGTTATTGTCTCTTCCAGCGTGAAGACCTTGGCGCGGCCAGCACCCGTGGACGTGCCGACCGGCAAATCGCCCTTGCCGCTGAGATATTTCACGCGCGGCTTATCGATCCCACACAGATTGGCCAACGTTGCGCTCGTGAAGGCGGGCGCTTTTTTGCGAGGATAGGGCTCAAGCATTGCGTCGCGGATTTTATCGAGCACATCGCCAGCTTGGTTCGACAGTTCGACCAAATCATCGACGGAGACCTCCTCCTCGGCCTCCGGCATTCGCATCAGCGAAAGGTCGGGTGCGTTCACGGTTCGTCCTTATCCAGGTTATTGAGATGTATCCCAGTTTTCTTGAAAATTACTCGCAACCGGGAGAATACTCATGTACCTGGTTAACTTCAAGTAATCTCTGAACAATGCGGTGCTGAAGCAACGCTGAAGCGGTTGTCGGAGAGAGACCGCAAAGAGATCGCCCTCGCGAACGCTGACTCCTTAGGCCGCATCCCGTCACCTTTGCAAGATTCGCTCGTTTAACCGCCGGCGTCGGCTGCCGCAGAATCGGGGCACGCATTGCCAGGGGCGAGCGCGAGCAGGCATAAGTGCATCGAATCGCGGACTGAGATTTTCTTTTTCACTGCGCGAGCGCACATGCGGCCCTACGTCTTGTGCCGCTTCACGCCTAGGGCATTGCCTCTGGGAACACACGCGTGATCTATTTTCTGAGTTTCGAAGAACGAAAAAAGTGACGGAATACGGCCTGCCTTAAAAATGCCTCCGAAAATCATGGTCGAAATGTGACGGATTCCGGCCCGCTCCGTGTGCACTCTAAAGTCCGTAGGAGGAAGGGTGACGTATTCCGGTCTCGGAGGGTCGATAGACGCCACCCATGTCTTCACTGCAACACCGCAAGGTGACTTATTCCGGCCCAAGGCGCGATGGTGCGCACTAAACCGCGTTGTCTCATGCACCTAACGCCAGTCGCAGGACAAAAACCATTTATTTTTCTTAACGCCTTTTTGTAAAACATTTCATAGGACAGTTCGTGAACCCTTTGTAGAACCTTTTGTAAACGCGGACCTTCTCCCCGCAGTCCCTTGTCAGTCAAGGGACTGCGGAAGAGTGAAAACGAACAAAGGTGACGTAAAACGGTCTGAGGGTGACGCCAACCGGTCTGGAGTGGACATTTTCCGGTCTTGAGTGGACGTAAGCCGGCCTAGAAGTGACATATTCCGACCGTTATCCACAAGGGTGACTTGAAAAATTCATGTCACCTTTTAAAATACGTGTCTCGCGAACGGTGCGCCCATGAAGTTGCGATACACGAGAGGCTTCGGTGGAAAAAAACGGAAAACAAACAGAACAAGCAACAGCCGTCTCCCCGCTTGTTCCCGCCCAGACAGCGGCAGAACTCATCGAGTCGATGGCAATCGAGCTCGGCGCTGCGCCCGACGACATTCTCGAGGTCGACGGCCGAATTCGAGGCACGGTAGCGATGAGTCGTGCGTTGGTCAACGCACAGCATGGATTGTCACTGAACGAAAAACGGCTGATGATGACCGCGCTGCGCAGTATCGATAGCCGCAAATCGCCGTATCAGCACGGAAAGGCGGATGGCTATGTCTCGGTCAGAATCAAAGCTGACGAGTTCGCCGCGGTTGCTGCACTCGCGCCCCGTAGCGGCGAAAAACAAGCCGCCGCAGCTTATCAGGGGATGAAAGACGCATGTGGGAGCTTGCTAGAGCGAAAGCTGACGTATGTCGACGGCAAGAAAAGAGTGCAGCTCCGGTGGGTCTGGAAGGCGACCTATCACGATGGCGAGGGATGGGCAGAGATCTGCTTTTCACCTGACTTGACTCCTCACATTTTTCTTTTGCAGCGCCGGTTTGTCAGCTATCAGCTTGAATTTGCACGGGGATTACAGTCCATCTACTCCTGGCGCCTGCTGGAGCTTTTGATGCGGGAAAAGGATCGGGGGACCTTGCTCATTACACTCGAAGACCTTCGGGCGGTGCTGGAAATTCCGCAGACGTATCGGTTCGCCGATATCAAACGTCGCGTGATCGAGATGGCGGTCAGCGAACTGAACGAGAAAGCCGATCTGATTATTGACTGGAAGGGCATCAAGCGAGGACGTGCGGTTTACTCGCTGGAATTCACCTTTATCGAGAATCCACAACGACGCCTAAGCCTGGAAGCTGATAAAGCGGTTATCTGATGTCATCTGTCAGGCCGTATTCCGTCACCTTTGGCTGATAACGTGGCCATTCGTCCCCGGGAGCCACATTTGCGTCGAGGCATCCACCATCGACATCGGGAGGCTAGGCCGGAATCCGTCACCTTTCCGAGGCGAATGTAGGCATCCCTAGCGGCCACGGGCTGACCTGCTGGAGGTCTGAGGAACACATTCACCATACGCGTGCGGGGACGCCGGGCTGCGATGTTGGGCTTTTAAGCGGCGATGGGCCGGAATATGTCACCTTTGAGGTGACTATTCGACTAGAACTGAAGCAAACCGTTGTGTGAGCGAGCGTCGATGTGGTTGTCAGCTATCATTCGATGCAACTAACGATCTTCGCCACACATTGCCCTCAGCTCATCTCGCGAATACTTAACATTTACCGGCCCATCATACCAGCCATGCGGCTACCAGCTATCCGCATGGCGCGAAATCTTGCTACGACGACTCGCGCACGCCTCTGATCGAAAGCCTGTACCAACCCATTTCGTCGTCCTTTCTTCTGAGCAACCGGTTTCAGGTCTTGCCTCTCCGAGTTTTCGTTGCACTCCAACCGGGCGAATCCTCCTGACGTCGGACCGCGCTCTATTCGCTAACGCTCACCGGGCCGAAGACCCGTCCCGGCCATTCGGTGACGATCCCTTTCGCAAGATTCAAAAGCACAGTCAGTCAGGACGAGCTAAGGGCGCTGCCCTGGCGCGCTGCAAGGGACATGGCTTCGCCCTGGCCGCGGGGTATCCCCGAAATTTTTTCGATCAAGCGCTGAAAAAATCCCGGGTGATCCCCCTCCCCGCGGCCAGCCCTTGCAGCTTGCCTCCCCGGTCGTCGCCCGACGGTCGTCGGGTGCATGTGCGCAACCCAGCACATCCACCCCGAGACCTAAAGGAAAGACCATGAAAGCGCAAACGAAGACCGCTCTTCCCGACATCTACAGCCGGGTGACCGACAAGATCATTGCCGACCTGGAGCAGGGCGTCAGGCCATGGGTCAAGCCCTGGAAAGGCGGCAACGGCGGCGACCGGGTCACGCTTCCTATGCGCCACAACGGCATCCCCTATCAAGGCATCAACATTCTGCTTCTGTGGGGCGAGCAGCTCGACAAAGGCTTTCAATCCAATCGTTGGATGACCTTCAGGCAAGCGCAGGCGCTCGACGCCAACGTCCGTAAGGGCGAGCACGGAAGCCTCGTGGTCTACGCCAACAAAGTCATCAAGAGCGAGACCGACGACCACGGCGACGAGGTCGAGCGCGAGATCCCTTTCATGAAAGGCTACAGCGTGTTCAACGTCGACCAGATCGAGAACTTGCCGGCGGACTATCGCACGGAACCAGAGCCTGTCGAAAGAGAGCCCCTCGAGCTGAGCGAGCACGCAGAAGTCTTCTTTGCCAAGACGGGCGCCGTCGTCCGTCACGGCGGGAACAGAGCGTACTACGCACCCGCGCAAGACATCGTGCAGTTGCCCATCCCCGAATCGTTCAATACGGCGGAAAGCTACGCAGCCACCAAGGCGCACGAGCTCACCCACTGGACCAGCCACAAGACCCGCCTCGACCGCCAGCTCGGCAAGCGTTTTGGCGACGACGCCTACGCCGCCGAAGAACTGATTGCCGAGATGGGCGCCGCTTTCGTGTGTGCACAGCTGGGACTGACTCCGGAAGTCCGCGACGACCACGCCGCTTATCTCGATCACTGGCTCAAGGTTCTGAAGGCCGACAAGAAGGCGATTTTCACGGCCGCCAATCAGGCGCAAAAGGCCTGCGAGTTCCTGTTCTCGCTGCAAGCCGCAGACGCAGACGATCAACAAGCAGCGTAAAGACATCGCCCAAAGCCTGGGGCGCGCCGCTCCGGGCCGCGGACCGTTTTTCGAAATCAGGAGATGAACTCGTGAGCAACTTCACCGTTGTTTATGCCGTCAATGTCCCGCACTTCGGCAAGACCCAGATCGAAGCGCCGACGGCGGCCGAAGCGATCGCTGTGGCCAAGCATCGAGACCCTGCCGAGATCTGCACCGAGCGCGACCGCAGCAGCGCCGCTTGCGCGCGCATTATCTCAATCACCGACGGCGCCGGCCGGCGCATCGCCGAGGGTGTCACCCTCGATGGGGCTTTTATGCGCTACGGCGGACGCCCCGCCTGGCTCCTTTGCGAAGCCTCACCCGCAATGCTCGAAAGTCTGCAGAGAATGGTCGCGCGCTCCGACGATCTCGTACGCGCGTTGGCCTGCCCGAACGGCCGAAACGAACATCTCGTGGAGCGGCTTTGCGCCGCGTGTCACGTCGCCACAGCTGTCATTGCCGCGGCGAAAGGCGAGAACTGAAGCCGATCGTCATTCGACGTTCGGCTATAGGATGAACTGCAGGCCGTTGCCGAGCGCGGTCACTCAAGGGCTTGAGCATGCGATCGGCGAACACGGATCGACACCACAGGCAGCGTGCCGAACAGCGCCCGGCCGCTTTCCGGATGCGATGCGGCCTGCAAGTAGGGCAGATGCCTGAAAAGCTCGACGGCGAGGGAGAGCGCCCCTCGACAAGTGCCGGCGCTCTCACATGCCGGCCGCTAACCTACCGCCGATGAAGCCCCCAACAATGCCAGCGATCAGCGCGAATACGGCCAGCAGCACCACGAATCGCCGCGCCTTGCGTTCAAGCGCGGCATTCGCGGCGACGAGTTGCGTGGCGCCGGCATTGAGCTGGTTTCCTATCTGCGCTGCCGCTACGCGGCCTGCTTCGATCAGTCTGTTGCCGTTCTGCTCAATGACTGATTCGAGATTGAGCTTTGCCGCCAGGAAGGCCTTGCCGGCCGCGTCCGTCGTTGCCCGCTCGATCTTGCCGGATAACGCCTCGTCGGCCTGCTCAAAACGCCGCACGAGGGCGTCGGCATCTTGCAGTAGTTCCGCCATCAGCGCTTCACGCGCGGTGGATACATTGCCGCTCATGACTTTCCCCGTTACTTGAACAAGACCCTGTAGACGTCGTCCAGGTTCTTGTGCGCGGACTTCGCCAGCCGCTGCGCTGAGATCATGCTGACTGCGCGCGTCTTCGTGTCCTCGTCAGTCGCTTCACGCAGCATGGCCCGATAGTCCGTTTCGTCGTCGACGATCTCGGAGACAGTCTTTTTGAGGACACGCAGCCGCTCGAAAATCTCGTTTCTGAATACCGCGGCTTCAGGCTTCAGCGTGAAACATTTCCGTTCCGCGTGCAGACCAAAAACCGTACTGAACAGGCGCGGCACGTCGTTCGCATCTTCCAGTTCAACCTTGTTGAACACGACGCGAATTTTCTTGGGCGGCACGCCCAGGCCGGCCAGTGTCTCGATGGTGTTCACGGTATCGATCTGCTGCTTCTTTTCGCTCACGGCCGGCACGATGAAATAATCGAACTCCTCGTGCGAGCCGTCGAACTGGCTCATCTGCTTGATGAACTCCTCGACGTTTGATGCGCCCACATCCACGATGGCCGAGTCCAGCGTCATCAAATCTTCTTGCAGTCCGCCGAAGTCCTTGCCCTTGAGACGTTCCGCGTCAGTGTCGGCCGATCCGGCATTGATGGTTTCGACCTCGAACTTCGGCGCCTTCATGCGCGGAGCGAGGAGGTGATCCACCAGCGTCGTTTTCCCCGGATTTCCACTGAAGTTGATGACGGCGACTTTCATGTGCGGCTCCTTCGTTGCTGTTTGGCCAGGCGTTCATAACGTGCTAGCTTCTCGGCCTGTTCGGCCGGGTCGGGCTTCATCAATCGGTCAAGCTCCTGCATCGAAATGGGTCCGCGCGCAGACGGGTTCTGGGACGGATCAGTCTCGTTCGATAAGGATGTATTAGCTGGGCGCGATGATGCGTCTTCGGCCCGCCTCGTGGCGTCGCACTGCGGTGCATCGGGTTGCCGCCCGTGGAGCGGCGCCTGCCGTCTCCCGGCTTCAGCCTTGCCGTGCGTCCGCCTGTACCGGTACAGGTAGCTCTTCAGGGTCGCTTCGGTTAGATCGATGCCGCCCTCTCTCAACGCCTTCAGAATGTCCGCGATGCGCACCCCGGCGGCGATTCTCTGTTCGATGACGGGCATCACTTCGCGCACCTTCGCCGCTTTGGTTTTCGGCTCCAGCGCCGTCAGCGTCTGTAGGAGATTCGGTTGAGGCATGAGCGCTTCCTTTCAGCCATCGATTAGTAGTCCTTCTGACGTCGCCGTGCATTCTTCATACTAGCAACTTGCCTCTGTTTTGCAACCTCTTCGCATCTTTCCGCGACGCCCTTCGGGCTGGGTGGT
The DNA here is from genome assembly GCF_964261745.1 of Caballeronia sp. S22. Lineage (NCBI taxonomy): Bacteria > Pseudomonadati > Pseudomonadota > Betaproteobacteria > Burkholderiales > Burkholderiaceae > Caballeronia > Caballeronia sp. S22. The sequence continues at coordinate 128,612 of NZ_OZ180041.1, forward strand.
GTGTACGCCCTTAACCCCTAGAGATCCCTGTCCTTAACAGGCCAGAAATCTCGATACACATCACGCACCCCTCCGGGGATGAAAGAAGTCCATTTCATCAGCCTTTGGGCAATTGCAGCGCTAAAACCCGTTTATAGGATCTCTATAGGAAACAGCAGGAGAACTTGACGTCTGCTGGCTTCTTGTCTATAGAAAACACTATAGGTAAGAAGAATCGAAAATCCCAAGGATTTTTCAGCGAGGTGCCGGCGCATGGACACAGGCAAATCGATCCCCGTCTGGTTCGCGGAGGAGGATCGCCGCAGGATTGAAGAGGCCGCCGCGTTAGCAGGATACAAGCACCTATCGAAATATATTCGTGATAGAGCACTGGGGCGCGATAGCCAGCGCGAGGCTTCACGCGAGAGCATGGAAGCTTGGGCCGAACGCCAAGAGTTTAGCGGCCGACTGGCCGAGATCGAGCGTAGTCAAAAAGCTGCGCATGCGCTGCTGGCGATGTTGCTGTACCTGGTTCGCAAGAAGGCGACGACGGGCGAATTCAACGACCTTGTCGTCGCATGCGAGCACGTGGGCGTGCCAGCAGATGTGTTCACCGTCCTGACTCCCGAGCTCGCTTCTCTGGTCGCCCGCTTCACGGAGGCACCATGATGCGAATACCGACCGAGCGGGTCCGTGCCGACATGATCGATGCTGACATCCGAGCCGCCATTGACTCCCCCAGCACGAGTTACTGGCTACGCGATGCACTCGCGAGCGTGCTGCGGCGCGATTGCGTTGATGCAGCTCGCGACGCGCACGCGTTGGCTGCGCTGTTAGGCCGGCGATGCGATGCAATCATCGGGAGGAGGGAGGGTGTAAGCGATGCAAAAGCATGAAGCCGAGAACGCCACACTGCTGTTTGGCATTGGCTTACCCATTGCCGGCTGGCTGGCCGGCGCCTACGCCGCCAATGTGCCGCTGCGCCCGCTCCCCGATGCGCTCACCGCCGCACTGCATGTGACCCCGTACAACCCGCTCATTGCGGGCGGGGTCGTGCTCGGTCTGGCACTGGCCGCGACGACGGGGTACCTGTTGCATGAGTACGGCGATGATGGTTTCAGAGGCGCGCGATACCACCGATGGCTACGCGGTGCGCGCATGGCGAACTGGCATAGCGTCAAGCATCTGGTGAAGGCCGCCAATCGCCGAGAGAATCGCCGTCTTCGCGCCGAGCGCAAAGGTGCGCAAAATCCGGGGGCAGAAAGCTCGGGGGCGAGGGACTTGCCCCCCATCATGATCGGTCGAATGCCGATGCCGCTGCACCTTGAAAACCGTAATACGCTGGTTTGCGCGACCATCGGCGCGGGTAAATCCGTCGCGATGGAAAGCATGATTGCGTCGGCCGTGAAGCGCCGCGACAAAATGGCCGTGGTTGACCCGAACGGCACGTTCTACTCGAAGTTCAGCTTTCCCGGCGACACGATCCTCAACCCGTTCGACCAACGCTCGGCCGGGTGGACGATTTTCAACGAGATCAAGGGCGTCCATGACTTCGACCGGATGGCGCGAAGCATCATTCCGCCGCAGGTGGATCCGACCGACGAGCAGTGGTGCGCGTACACGCGTGATGTACTCGCGGACACCATGCGCAAGCTGGTCGAGACAAACAATCCAGACCAAGACGCGTTGGTCAATCTCCTCGTGCGCGAGGATGGCGAGGTGATCCAGCAGTTTCTCGCGAATACCGATTCGCAAGGGTATTTTCGTGAGAACGCCGAGAAAGCCGTCGCTTCGATCCAGTTCATGATGAACAAGTATGTGCGGCCGCTTCGCTTCATGTCCAAGGGCGAGTTCTCGCTTTACAAGTGGGTACATGACCCGCACGCGGGCAACCTCTTCATCACCTGGCGTGAGGACATGCGCACGACGCAGCGCCCGCTCGTGGCGGCGTGGATCGACACAATCTGCGCCACCATCATGAGCATTCCGGACAGCGGCGCGCCGCTCACGCGCCGGCTTTGGCTGTTCCTCGATGAGCTCGAATCGCTCGGCAAACTCGAATCCTTCGTGCCGGCGGCGACCAAAGGCCGGAAGCACGGCCTGCGAATGGCGGCCTCGATCCAGGATTGGGCGCAGCTTGACGAAACCTACGGGACGCACGCCGCGCGCACCCTACTCGGATGCTTTCGCAATTACCTCATTTTCGGTGGCTCGAACGCGCTCAATACGGACAAGGCAAGCGAGATTCTGGGCAAGCATCAGGTCGAGCGCATCCAGATCACGACGAACGCAGGCGGTGGTGCAGGTGGAGGGGGAGGCGGGCGTAGCCGCAACCTCGTCACTAGCCCGCCCGAACCCGTCGTGATGGATTCCGAGATTTCGTTCCTGAAGGATCTGGAAGGCTACGTCATGTTTGGCGAGGACTTTCCCATCGCCAAGATCAAGCTGCCCTACGTCAGATACCCGCATCGCGCCACGGCGATTGAGATCAAGTGAGGGAGGTGCGGCCGTGCTCAACGTGACGCCCATTCGTGGCAACAACCAGTATGCGGCCGCACACTATTTTTCGTCGGCCGATGACTATTACGCCAAGGAAAATCCCGGCGAGTGGCAGGGGCAGGGCGCGCGGCTGCTCGGGCTCACCGGCCCGATCGAACAGGCACAGCTCTCTCGCCTCTTGGACGGCCAGCTTCCCAACGGCGAGCGCATCCAGACGACATTCGATTCGACCGACAACAAGAAGCGTATGGGGCTCGACCTCACGTTTTCCGCGCCGAAGTCGGTGTCGATGCAGGCGCTGGTGGCCGGTGACCGCGAGGTGACGGCCGCGCATGACCGAGCCGTGACTCGTGCGCTTGAGCAGGTCGAGCAACTGGCCGAGGCGCGCAAGAAGATCAAAGGCAAAAGCTACCGCGAGCGCACCGGCAACATGGTTATCGCCAAGTTCCGTCACGAGATGAGTCGGGCGAAGGATCCGCAGCTGCATACGCATGCGGTGGTGATGAACATGACGCGGCGCGCCGATGGTGCATGGCGTGCGCTGTCGAACGAGGACATCTTTCGCGTACAGCACGAGGTTGATGCGATCTATAAGGCCGAGTTGGCGAAGGGCCTGCAGGCGGTGGGCTACTCGATTCGGCTCGCCGACGACAAGGGCAATTTCGAGCTGGCGCACATCAGTCGCGACCAGATCGCGGCGTTCTCCGCTCGCAGCCGGGTGATCGAAGAGGCACTTGCGAACGAGGGCAAGACGCGAGCGAGCGCGACCACGCTCGAAAAGCAGGTGATCGCGCTCGCCACGCGGCCGCGCAAGGACGAATCCGACCGCGAGGTCGTCAAGCAATACTGGGTGGAGAAAAGCAGTGAACTCGGTATCGACTACGGTCCGCGCTCGGCACTGGACGGGCGCAGCTATGAGGTGAACGGCGGGGGAGATCGCCGGGGGAAGGCGAGGAGCGACACGATAGGCGAGGGGGCAGGCAATGGGACAGAAGACAACGCGACAGAAGGCAAAGAGGTGGACGGCCGTGAGGACCGCGCTGATTCCGCCCCGCGCGATCGCGTCGCCGCGACGAGCTTGCCGGCTGGTCTTACACCTGCGCAGGCGGTTGTGCAATATGCCATCCATCACCTGAGCGAACGTGAGGCCGTCGTTCGCGAAAGTGTGCTGATGGCGACGGCGCTGCGGCGCGCGGTCGGCTTGGCGGGTCCGGACGATGTGCGCGCGGAGATCAAGCGCCTGGTCGGGCAGGGCGCGTTGATCGAGGCAGTGCCGGCCTATCGGATGGCGGATCGGAAGGACGGCCCCGCGCTCTCATCGGCCGGCTGGAAGCACTATCTGCAAGAACTGAAAAGCTGGTCGAATAAACAGGCACAGCAGTACATCAACAACGCGATCAAGCAAGGCTCACTGGTGCCGGCCGAGCAGCGTTACACGACGCAACAGGCGCTTGCGCGCGAGAAGGCGATCCTCGCCATCGAACGCACCGGACGCGCTGCGGTCGCGCCAATCTTGACGGCCGCCGCGGTCAGGACGACGCTCGAAAATTCCACGCTGAATGCAGGTCAGCGTTCAGCCGTCGAAACCATCGTGTCGACGAATAATCGATTCGTAGGCATCCAGGGCGACGCCGGCACGGGGAAAACCTATACCGTCAATCAGGCCATCGCCCTCATCAAGCAGGCGTCGGGCTCGGCGATGCACGAGGGCTATCGCACCGTCGCGCTCGCCCCTTACGGCAACCAGGTCAAGGCGCTTAAGAACGAGGGACTGGACGCGCACACGCTCGCAAGCTTTCTTCGGTCGAAGGAAAAGCCCATTAACGCGAAGACGATCCTCGTGCTCGACGAGTCGGGCGTAGTCGGTGCTCGTCAAATGGAGCAACTGATGCGCACCGTCGAGAAGGCGGGTGCTCGCATGGTCCTGATCGGCGACACCAAGCAGACGGAGGCCATCGAGGCAGGCAAGCCGTTCGCGCAACTTCAACTGGATGGCATGCAGACCGCGCGCATCAGCGCGATTCAGCGTCAAAAAGATCTGGAGCTTAAAACGGCCGTCGGCCACGCGGCGGAAGGCCGCGTCACGCAATCGCTCGCGCACCTTAAGCACGTTGAGGAACTGAAAGAGCCGATCGAGCGGCACCGCGCGATTGTCAACGACTACATCGGCCTCACCGAAGCCGAGCGCCGCGACACACTAATCGTCGCCGGCACCAATGAGGCCCGCCGTGAGATCAACCGCATGGTACGCGAGTCGTTGGCACTGGCCGGCAACGGGCGCGAGTTTGACACCTTGACGCGCGTAGACCTGACGCAGGCGCAGCGCCGTTTCGCGCCGAGCTATCAGCCGGGCATGGTGATCCAGCCAGAGAGGGACTATCAGAAAGCCGGGCTGATGCGAGGGGAAACGTACCGCGTCAAGGAGGCGCTGCCCGGCAACGCGCTCGTTTTGACGCGGCAGGATGGCACCATGGCCACGATTAATCCGCGCAAGGTGACGCTGCTGAGCGTGTACCGTCTCGAACGCGCCGAACTCTCCATTGGCGACGCCGTACGGATCAACCGGAATGACTCCGGCCGCGACCTCACGAACGGCGACCGAATGCGCGTGGCCGGGATCATCGGCGGCGTCGTCATGCTGGAATCGGTCGAGCAGCGCGACGGCCGGCCGGTTCGCTCGCTGGAGCTTCCAAGCAATCGGCCGCTTCATCTCGAGCACGCCTATGCCTCCACCGTCCACAGTTCTCAAGGCTTGACCAGCGACCGGACCCTGATTGCGCTCGATACCCGAAGCCGCACGACGTCGATGAACCTGTACTACGTCGCGATCAGCCGGGCGCGATACGAGGCGCGCGTCTACACCGACTCGGTCAAGGCGCTGCCGACCGCGATCGCACGCCGCTTTGACAAAACCACGGCGATGGCGATTCAGCGCGAACGCGAATTGCAGCGCCGCGGCGGCGGTGTGCAGCCGAAAAGGGCAGCAGACGGCAAGCAGCCGTTGCAGCATCAACCGCTCGCGCACCAAAGCAGGCAGATGGATAGCGGCCGCGAGCCTCCGGACTACGGTCGCTTCGGCTAGTGAAATGGCGCCCCCTTCAAGAACTGGCCGACAGAATCGATGGAGCGCAAGGGCGTGAGGTGACCGACGCTCGGCGAACGCGTGTGTGGGCACGCTTCGCGGTGACACTGTACGGACGGTCCGATTCAGGGCGCCGGCGACGCAGGACTGTCGTCGTCGGATGCCGCATCGTCCGCGGCGTCCTTCAAATCTTCCTTCGTGTCACCGAGTTCTTTCCTGGCTTCCCCGCCAGCCTGCTGTGCGTCACCCTTCACTTCCTGGGCCGGATCGTCGGTTACTTTCCCGACGCCCTCGTTGACTTTTCCCTTCACCTTTTCGCCCACGCCTTTGACTTGATCCTCATTCATTGCGGTTCTCCCTAAATTCCTGCCGATCGCAGGCTTTACTACACTCGCAAGGAGAGTGCCGACCGCGGTGGTGTCAGGAGGAGATAATTAACCGTGTCCGATTCTCCGGAAATCCGAGTTGAACGTCAGGCAGGCGGCTGGATCTGGATCGCCGTGGCAGCCGATCCGAATGGCGGGCCGTCGCTCGTCCTTCACCAATCCAATGAAGCATTCGCGAGCGAAGAAGCCGCCCGCTGCGACGCAGAGAAGGTTCTCAGGAAACTGGGACCACCGGCCACCGGGGAGTAAATACCGGCATGGCCGTTGCTGCTTTCATGAAAAATCCGCCTTCTCGAATATGCTGCCCGGTTCTTCGCGCCCTTCCGGCTTGTGGAGCGTCCGATCGTTCCCGAGCGTCACTCCGCCTGTCGCGGTGCTGATCGTCGATGACGATCGCGCAGGAGCGGAAGCGCTTGCGGCAGTCTTGGCGCTTAAAGGTTTCCGAACGGAGGTCGTCGATGGAGGAAGTCCCGCATGCAGGACGACCTCAGCCCTGATACCTCACATCGTCATTCTCGATATCGAGATGCCGCTTTGCGACGGATTCGCTGTCGCTGCGGCCATGCGTGAATCCACCGAGTTCACGGTGGTTCCTATCATCGCATACAGCTCGCTCGACGAAGCGGAAGTCATTGAACGCGGCAAAAAAGCGCAGATCGATGCGTTCTGCCGCAAGGGCAACACCTTAAATTGCCTGTTCGAACTCATCGAATATATGACGCCTCTCGGGCCTGTCGGCAGTTAGAGAACTCTTCGTCGTCGTAAGCTGCGCCTTCACTCGGATGCGGGCTTGCTTTTTCCGGCGGAAGTGTCTTGATTGGCGCCGCCCGCCGGCGGTACGGGCGTAACGGGTTGCCGGCCACCCGACGATCCTTGCGTAGGAAGACGGGCGCTACCCGCCGTATTCCCGGTGCTGCCGCCCGGCGTGGACGGCTGCATGCCGCCTGCGGATCCTTGTCCACTCACCCGACCGTCGGCCTGCCGTGACGTTGGAGATGCTTTCGCGCTCGATGCGGAGTGACCTGCCTCGTCGGTACCTGCCGCGTATGCACCGCCGCATACAGCGATCAACAGCGCGCATAGGCACGCCCTTCCTAGACCTGTTCTCATACAACCTCCTGAAGTGAGTCGTGGCATATCTGCAATATCTGCCGGCAGTCTTCTTCGCCAAACGTTGTGCCGCCTCGATGATTCTGAAAGGCGCACAACACATCCGTCCGAAGTGTTGGAAGTGTGCTCCGGAGGTCGTGCGTTGCGGCGGCGATGACCCTTGACACGTCCGCGGGCTTCGAAGAAAGAATTCGAGAACCGGAATTCGCGCCGGAGATCGACCGAAAGTCCTCGGTAACTCGTGGAGCTGTCGCAAACTATCGCGCACATGATTGATGCAAGAATTCAAAGCGCTTGGCGGAGCACGCGGTCGTCGTCTTCCGTTCAAAGTTCAGGCGAACGGAGGTCCGCCTGGACGATTTCCCTCCCGCGCAGTGTCGCGGCACTTTTCGCCGCCTCTCTCGTATCGAAAGGACCGATTTCCTCGGCGCCATCAAAAGGGAAGAGCAGCCGTCCGTCCGTCACCCGCACGACCTTTAATGTACCCATGAATCGCCCGCTGGTGCCCGGACGATACGACGCGTACACGCGGTAGTCTTCTGCCGAATGCCCCGGAGTCGGCTCGGGGCACTTCTGGGAAAGAAGATAAGCTTGGGGCGACGGAGGCTGGTATTGTCCATGGCGAAACGCACAGGCCGGGCGCACACTCGTCTACCCGTCAGCCTCTATGCAGCAAAATCTGATCCACGCGTCTAAACGTTGTCCTGGATAAGCGACCAACGTAAAGCGTCTGGCGCCGCCATATCACGACGGTTCATGGTCGGGCCAAAACCTAGCGATTAGCATCGTTACCAACGCACTCGCTGCTGCCATGCATGATCGATGAACACGTCAATGGCTCGCGGATTCTGCGCGGGCTGCCAGAACACCTCGTCGAATACCTTCACGGTGTAACTGTTTTCATAGCTGCCTGCAGTGTAGGCGCCGATCGACTTACCGACACAGGCGCGAGCGCCCGATGCGTTTCCGTAGTCGCTCATCCCCTCGGACATCTGCGGCTGCCCCGTCAGCGTAAATGAACCATCGCCGCCCCACCAACCTGGCTTGCTGCCACCGGGTTTGCGCTCTCCTTGCGCAACATATGAACCTCGTGCCGCAGGCCGCAAGGGCGCCGGGCAAGGGTCATACGGGTCATAGACTTGACGGGCGTAGCTCGAACCATCATTGCCGTCAGCGAGATCGCACGTCGGAAAGGGCCGCCCCTTGCCAAGATCATGATAGAGCTGGTCGATGGGCGGCACGCATTCGCCAACGCCTTTAGGGCCACCATTCGACGCGGGATTGGCAAGGCACAGCAGCACCTTGCAGCCGTACTCCGACGCGTGTGCAGATAGGGTCGCGCTGACGATGAGCATAGCGACAAGCACTTTTTTCATGGGCTCTTCCCCTTAAGAGCGCTTCTCCGCATGCGAGAGAAGCATCAGTTCACGAACTGTACGAACGGCGCATCTTGTTGATTGATCGATGACGGCGTTCGCTGGACCGGTACGGCTCCTGGGTCGCGCCTTGACGGCGCGGCGAGGCGACGAGCGGACGCGGACGTACGCTCGGCCGCCGCGCCGTCGGTCGGCGTCGCGAGCCGCACCTTTGCCGCCGACTCTTTGTCCGCGTTGTTTGGGTGTTCGGCGACCGGGCTGCCCTGTTGTGGGCCATCCGCGAAAATCACCCATTCCGCTTGTCTTGCCGTACGCTTCGTCGGCGCGTGCGCTGGCCCCATTGTTTTCTCGACACCCGCGGCGTCGTCACCGGGCGTCACCGCCGGCACGATGGGAATTGCTGGAACCGCCTCGGTCGCGTTTGCGACGACCTTCTGCACATAGCTTGGTTGGCCGACGCGATCCTGTCGGAAACCGCGCGTGAAGTTGCCCGAGTAGTAGCAACTGAACGCGGCCCGCAGGGCTTTCTGGTCGTCGGGCATCCGTGCCCTTGCGCGCTGGTAGCAATCTTTCAGAATCGCGCTGCCGGCCCTGAGGTTGCGGCACGGCTCGAACACCGTCTCGTAGCGCTCGCCGAACTTCGACAGGTTGTAGCGGTTGACTTGGCCAAGGCCCATCGAGAAATTGAAGCCCTGCCGCTCGAGCTCACGAGCCGTCGCGACCGCTTCGGTCAAGTTGCGCGGTTGACGGGCTAGCCGCGCGCCCACGACGCCGATTGCGTAGGGATTTCCCGCCGACTCGGTGCTAACCACACCCTTCAGCGTTGCCGGATGAACGTCGGGCGCACACTCGGCCGCCAGCTTCTCGAAGAGTAGGGGCGGTGCCGACGTCTGAGCGTCAGCGATGGTATGTCCAGCGATTAATAGCCCGGTCGCGATGATCACTTCACGCGCCGGCATAAAGAATCTCCGAAACGTAGCGTCCGTTGCGCTCGGTGTATTTCCACTGAACGACGACGTCGATACGCCTTCTGACGCGTTCGATGATCTGCTCGCGCGTCATCGAGGTATGGCCGTCCATCAATTCTCCGAAACGGTCGTACATCTCGGCCGGTGAATCCGTGTGAATCGTGGTGAGCGAACCTTTGTGCCCCGTGTTGAGCATGTTCACGAACTCGACCGCTTCCTGGCCGCGAATCTCGCCCATAATGACCCGGTCAGGCGTGAGCCGCATGCATGAGCGAAGCAAGGTGGTGGGCGTCACGGCAGCCTGCCCCGATGCTTGTTGGCGGGCATAAGACAGTCGCACGCAGTTCGGCTGCGCCGGCTCAATCTCTCGAGAGTCTTCGATCGTGACGATGCGCTCGTGCGCGGGTATCTCCTGCACCAACGCGTTGAGGCACGTCGTCTTGCCACAGTACGTTCCGGCCGAAATGACGATGTTCTTATGCGCCAACACCGCGCCGCGCAGGAACCCGTCCCAATCCTTTGACTTATATAACTCCTGCAGCCGTGCATCCGAGTACGGCTCATCGAGCACATCGCCATTCACAAAGCGAAACGCACCCTGTGCCTTGTACTTCGGCAAACTCATCCGAACCAACGACTGTTTGCGAATCGTCATCGCGATGGTTCCCTCCGGTACAACGGGCGGCAAGATCATTTCGGTGCGATACGTTCCCCGCTCGAAATCGGGAATGCCGTCGTCAAGCTTCACTGGGATCTCGGCGGAGAGAATCGGGCTTTCGCGGTCGACTTCGAGACTCTTGAAAGACGCAGTGACGTCGGCCAGTGATGAAAGCAACTGATACGACAGTCCCGGCACATCGATCTTCTCGGCGTAGAAGTAATCTTTTTTTCTTAGCCACAGTTCTCCCGGCTTGTTGACCTGGATCTCCGTAACCTGCCTGTCATCAAGGTAATCGGCCAGCAACGAGAGCTTCGCCCGGAATGAGGCAATCTGCGACATGGCTGTCCTCACTGAATGAAGGTCACGCCTTCGCCGTGCTTCGCCGCGTCGATCTCATCCTTATAGATCGATGTGAAGTCCAGATCCTTGTTCACATAGATACGAACGCGGGAACCAGCCGGCACCGTGACCGTCGGTTGCATGTTGATGTAGGGCGAAAGCACTTGTTGCGAGGATTGAGCCGCGGCCTGCTGCACCGACTGCCGGTACTGCGAGGCCGAGTTGTACTGATCGCCCGAACTCACGCCCACGTTCGATGCGCCCGCACCGATGATCGACAGCAGCGCCGACATGCCAAAAATCTCGGCAAAATGCGTGTCGACGATGCCACCCATACCCGCCGTGCCGAGCTGATCGCCGCCGGCGCTGTCAATAGCGACCTGCACGCCGTCTGGCCGACGCAGTGTGTTCCACACGACGAACAGCCGATCTTGCCCCTTGCGAAGCTCCGCGTTGTACGTGCCGCACACCCGCGAGCCCCATGGAATCAACTTGATCCGGCCCTGTGCGCCGTACACGTCGCGTTGTATGAGCGCGCACAACTGGCCGGGCAGATCAGAGATTGCACGGGGCTCCAACACGGCCTCGATGAACTCGCCCTGCAAGACCTTGTACGGCAGGTCGTCCACGCGGCTCGCCATGCTCACCGGGACACCGTTGCCGCTGACCGAGCGCACAAAGCGCGAATTGGCGTCTTGCGCACCCTGATCGCCCGAGGCACCGCCGAGCATTCCGGCGCTCTGCCGTGCTTGCCCGCCCGGCTGGGGCGCAGCCCCCGACTGAGGGCCAATCCCTGGCTGATTTGTGCTGTTCGGCGGAATGATCGCCGATTTCATGCGAGCTTCGAGCAAACGCCGAGCTTGCTCGCGGCGCTGCATTTCCATCTGTTCGCGCTGCACCCTCATAGGATCATCGGTTTGCACGGTGCTCGCTGGCGTTGCAGCCGGCGCGGACGTGACAGCGGGAACAATGGGTGAGTCCTGCTCTTTGAGCTTCGGCACGGGCTTGCGGTCGGCGATGGAGAGCTCGTTGCTGGCCGATGATTTCGCCGGTTCGTTGCCGCTATGCTTGACCAGCCACACGCCCGCGATCGCAGCGGCGGCTACTGCGGCAATCGCGACGCCGCCGAGCCGCTTTTTGCGATCGCCGGCCACCATCGATGCATTGGCCTGTTTCTCCCACTCGCGTACCGCCGCCTCGCGGTCGTCTGGTGCATCGTTAGTTTGATTCGCCATATCAGCGATCTCCAACTTTGCGCGCCGAGGCATCGCTCACGGCACGCCGATATGGATTCGCCTTGTTTTGCACGCACAGGTAGGCATTGCCATTGCGCAGTGTGAAGAGGCTCGCTGTTCGCTTGACGACCATGTATTGACCTTCTCGGCGCGGACTGATCGCAGACTCTGTACCGTCCGGTCCTACCGTGTAAAACGACGGAATTTCCGCGTCTCGGTCGAACAGGAAATAGGTGAACTGCCCGTCGTCAAATGCGCGGTTCAGAGGGATCGCGGTCCTGTCGCCCGACACGCCGTAGTCGATGTTCAGCTTCGCCGGATCGATTCCATTGCTAGTATGTGCTTCCGAGCGACCGGCAGCGGTGTAGCCGTTCGCATTCGCGTTCGGATAAATGAAGCGCACAAGAAACGTCTGCGTCGTGCGCCCCTTTGAACTGGTGAGCTTGATGTAATACGTGCGCTTGTCGGTAATCACCGTCAGATTCGTCGCCGCATTCGGCTCAACCGGCTTGATGAACAGCCGATTCTGGTACGGCACCGTTTGCCATGCAATCGAGTCGCCCAAGCTCACCACCTTCACGGTCTCGTCGTTGGCAAATTCGATGGAGGTCTGGTAGCCGTACGTGCCGACGACCTCGTACACTTGATTCGGGTCATACGGCACCTGCTTCACCCGATCATCAGTAACCAGCGCGTGAGGCGACTTCGCCGCGAGGGCCGACGCGGGAATCAGGCAGAACGTCGTGCCGCCAAGGAGGACGATAGCAACGGATAAGGCTTTGAAGTTCATGGTCTGATTCCTTGGGCAAAGCGTCCTACTGGCGGCTCAGCTCTTGATCTTTGCGATATGCCGTGGTGGCGTAGCCTAGGGCGTTTTCCCAGCGGTCGCCCAATGCGAGAGGTTTGAACGTGAAGGTGTAGCGAACGAGCGCCGTGTAATAGTCGACCTTCGGCGGGCTGCCAGACTTCTCAGTAATTGACTGGAACGACACCTGATAGGCATCCTTGCCAAGCGACGTAATGCCCGTGATTTTGGGGTAGCGACGGCCGCCTTGGCCGAGTTGGTAATACGGGTTGTTCGTGTTGTCGGCGCTCGTTTCGGCTTCGTACTGGGCCGCGACCGCTTGCGTCGAATGCAGCCGACACAGGTCGGCGAAGCGCTGCCGCCAGTCTGGGTCGAAGGTATTGCAGTACATGATGAAGTCGTACACCTGGCTTTGGACGAAGCTCTCCTGTCCGGAAATCGTTTCCTTGTTGACCACCTGCTGTTTGACCACGTGCCCGTTCGCGTCGAGCACCGACACGACAGGAATGACCGTGTGAATGTTGGCGAGCACGGTGATCGCGCTTGCCATGCCGCCGATCACAAACAGCAGCAACCCTATGAAAAGGTAGGCACGGTTGCGCTCCTGTTTCAGCTTATTAGAGCCGCCTAACTGAATCCGGCGGGTGGATTCGTCTCCGAGAAAGGTGCCTTTGCCGACGAATCTCATCTCCCCGCTCCCTTCGCGAGCGCCATGCGCGCGATCATCATCAAGGTCCCCGTGGATGCCGAGGCGCCTCCTGCCAAAGTCGATGCCCAACCGCGAACGCCCAACATGAACAAAATCAGCACACCTTCGACGAGGACCAATTGCGTTGTCTGTTCCGACGTCACCAGGTCAGGGGAAGGAGCTTGGGCGGCCTGGCCTGCGGTATCGATGGCGTCACCGAAGGCCAGAAAGCCGAAACGGACAATCGCAATCACGAGGATGTAGATGAAAGTGAAAGTGAGCATCTTGCTCAGCCAATTCATGAACCACTGCCGCGTTTCAGGAAACATCAAGAAGCCGATGAACAGCGGACAGAGAACCATCGTAATGGCCAGGCCGAACTTGGCGATGGTCATGTACACGAGCGCAAGCACGAACAAGAGGCAGTTCAGGATGAACAGCACTAACCCATCAAGAATGACCGCGATCTGGTAGAAGTCCGCTGAGCGCAGCGTTTCCGACACCTTTTGCACGTTAGTGAACAAGGCGTCAAGCATTTGCGCAGTTGGTTTGCCGGCCATAATCGTTCCCGCGGCGCTTTCCATCGCAGACGTGAAAGCGTTGTAGATCATTTGCGCAAAGCCGCCCCAGTTGAGCGTGCTAAACACCGCGACCGTCATGACGCATTTCGCCAGCAAGTCTTTCCACTGAACGCCGATATAGCCTGCATAGACCTTGTATCCGTACAGCGCCCAGAAGAGTACAGCTGCGTAGGTGATCGGCGTCGAGACCGCCGATGCGACGGCCGGATAGGTTTGCGACAGGAAGGACGCCGTTACTCCATCTGCAGCACCGACAAAACCCTGCAGAGTCATAGTTGCCATCGCTAACGGACTCCCATCACTTCGCGCCAGTGTTGTTTGACGCGCGGGTCGAGTACATCCGAGCGCGTAATCTTCACGCCCGTCGCTCCGGCAACACGAGTGATCGTCCCGTTCACACATACATCCACCTTATGTGGCTGCGGTTCGGCTTGCATGAAGACATCGGCGCCGCAATACGGCGGCAGCCATTGCCGAAACTGAGACTTGTCGGCCGTTAGCAATGGATTGCCGTTCGGTACGACGATGACACGACTCTCCGTCGCGGGCGGCTGAGACACGCTCGGTATAGGATTGCTTGCCGCCTGCTTCGGAAAGAAGTAGTAAATGGCCCCGCCGATGGCGATGACTACGGCGGATCCCGATAGGAGCATCCAGTAGAGTTTACGCATGGGTTTTGCTCCCGTAGTCACCCGTGTTAATAGGTGCGAACTCGCAGGCACAGGGCGACTTTTCGAGCTTATTCGACGAATTAGCACAACCGCCGACGAGCGATACTGTGACCAGCAAGGCGAGCAACCGCCATCTCTTCTTCACGAGCCTCGCCATCGTCCAGAAAAGAACAAAGGCAGGCAGCAGTGCGAGAATTTTCATGACTGTCTCTTTCTCTCGATGATTTCGTCTTTTCACGGGCGAAAACTGCTCACTGGCCGGTGTGACGGAAGTACCTCTGCGTCGCGGCCGTCGCCTGGTTTTGTTGGTTCACCAGATTCGCCTGCAGGTTCATGTTCATCGCGTTGAGTTTCGCCATCGCGCTCGACAACATGCCGTTCTCGCTCGAAATGCGGTTTTGCAAGTCCTGCGCGTCTTTGATATTTGTTGTTGTATCGACCTGCTGGCTCAGAACAGACAGGTTGTTGAGGTGGGTCTGCACCTCTGAGTACAGCGAGTCGCCGCCGGCTAACGCCGCCCTCACCGAATCCGTACTCATCTTGTACGTCGTGGCGTTCTGCGCCTGTGGATTCGCGAACAGGTCTTGGGGCATGGTATTGATGAGCTTCTCGTAGAAACCCTGCTTCGAGCCGAACGCGCCGCTCTGCTGCTGGGAAACGACTTCTTGCCACGATCCCGGTACGACGGAAGCCGCGCTAATTGATTGGTTCAAGCCCATCGCACCCCGGCCATAGCTGCCGGTGATCGCCGCGTATTGATCTTTGAGCGTTCGGTATTGGTCCTGCAATTGGCTGAACTGCTGCTGAAGTTGCACGAAAGTCGCAGCGTCGAAGGTCGGAATGCCTGTGGCGAGGGTAGGAACAGAAACACTCAGTGAAGCGGCGACAGACAGAGCGACGAGCGCATATTTCATGTTCATGCTCCATTCTTCTTGAGGTTATGCGTGTTCTCCGCAATCGCACGCTGCATAAAGACGGGCACCCATTGCTCGGGGTCGTCGGTGCCTAGGTCGTTGATGATTCGCTCCATGAGCGCAACGCCCTTGGCGTTCGAGGACAGTACAGGGATAAACTCCGGCATATCCGACAGATCGAACACGACGCGAATCGACTCGCTGCCGCGCCGGATCAGGAATTTGAAACTCTCGGGTGGCGTGTCGTGAACAAAATCGAACTCACCAAGCGTGAGGCCGAGGTGATCCACCAGATCGGTCTTGCTCGCCTCGCCGTTCGGCAGATAAATTTTGGTCGCCGTCTGTTTCTGGATCGAATCGGTTTCGGAGTAGAGATATTTTGCGTCAGGCGTGACAAAGATGAGCAGGCCGTTCTTACGGCGGATCTGCATGATGTAGCTGTCGATCTTCTCGCGCCAATACCCATGCTTGACGAGGTTTTGACCTTCTTCGAGTACGAGAATGAACGGCTCGCCGTTCATCGACTGCTCGATGCAGTGAAACGGATAGCTCAAGACCACCGGCAGCTCGGGACGGGCCACGCCGTCCTTGATGAGCTGCCGCATCTCAAAGCAGTAGTGCCGGCATTGCGTGAGGTCGATGCTGTCATGTTCGTTGTCGAACACGCCCCAATTCGCGCCCAGCGCACCGTTTGCGCCGTGCCAGATCCGCATGTCCTTGGCCAGCTCCCCCTGCCCGAAGCACCATGCGACATTGCGCAGGCGGCGATCTTCGAGAGGCAGCACGTCATAGTTCTCGTGGACGGCTTTCCTGAACCGCTCGATGTCGTCGGCAATGAGCTTGCCGCCGTAGCACGTGCGCATCAGCGTCATCAACTCGACCAGATATAGTCGGTTTTCCGCAGAGTCCGGCAGCTTGAACGGGTTCCAGCCTGTGTTGCCCTGCACCGACAGCGTGGTGTGCTGACCGCCCATCGCGCACATGAATACCTTCGCGCCCTCACGGTTGTCGAACCAGAAAACACGCGGCCGGGCCTTGTCCGCCATCGCTATCAGTGCCGACAGCAAAGTGGTCTTACCCGCGCCGGTGTCCGCGGTCAGGGCCAGGCTGCCGGCAACCATGCCTTCCATCTCGCGATGGAAGTTGAAATAGTAGGCGGTGCCGCTTTCCGTCTCGAAGGGCATGATCGCCGGTCCCCACAGGTTGCCGTCGATCTTCCCAACCGCGTAGTTATGCAGCGACGCGAACCCCGCGAAGTTGCTGGACTTGATCTTGCCGCGCCGGCCGATGAAGTGCTGCGCTTGGCCGGGAAGCTGCGACCAGAAAAAAGTCTCTACGGCAAACCACTCGCGCACCGCCTTGACACCGAGGTTCACGAACGATTTCTTGAGGAGCGCGACCGCCTTGTCGAGATCCGCAATCGTTTGCTTTTTGTTCTCAACGGGATCGCCGTGCGCCGTCGTAGCCGGCACATGCGCGAGAATCGTCAAGTGATGAAGGCCATTGACCGCGCGACCGCTCGTCAGATCCTGCAGTCCCTGGGTGATCTCCTTTTTGTCTTCTTCGGCACCGCCCTCCCGGTCGTTGACCACGAGGCGCCGCCGTTCCTGCTTCATATCGTGTTCGGCCGTGATGCGGTCGCTGAAGAAGAACGACTGCGTGACGATGTACTCGACCGGCTGCTTCAGGAACTCGTTGAGCATGCGCGACGGCGTGCGCGCCGGCCATTCGGCCATGCTCAACACGGCGCCGGCGCGTGTTCCACCTAGATTCTGGATAGCCAACATGTTGCCGACCATCTTGAAATCGAGCGACGAGACAGCGAGCGTACGGTCGAGCTGAAGATCGGTAACGGGCACGCGCTCGTCTTCGAGATTGATGAGATAGTGGAAGAAGCTTGCGATTTCCGAATAGTCTTCGCCGAGAAAATCCTCGACGCCTTCGCGTTCGTACCCGTCGCGCACGCCATACTGCGTCTTAAACTCGCGCCAGCTCAAACCGAATCGCTCGATCGCCAGCTGCGCGTCGGCGGCATTCACTTTTTCGGTGAGAAAGGCTGGCCGGCGCTTGATGCACAGCTTGCGCGCGCCGTAGCTCGACAGGGTTTGAACGACAAGGTTGGCGGCTTCGCTCAGATCCTTTGCCTGTTCCTCGAACGACTCCAAATCCTCGGATGACGGCCTGGCGCCCGACGCCAGCGAAAAGACGCGGTCCAGAAGACCAGGCGCGCCTTGACGGAAGCGGTTTTGAACGACGCTGATGTAGATTTTGTTCACGTAGAACGAACGCTTCTTATAGCGCTCACGCCACGCCGCATTGAAACGTCGCGCCAACCACGTGCCACCTTCGCCCTCCGGGTACTGATTGACCTTGCGCCGGACCAGATGAACGTACAAGCCGCGGTCGCTGTTCGCAACAGAACGCAGCACCGTATTGCGCCGGCGCTCGAACTGCTTGATCTGTGCCGCGCTGAATGACTCGAAATACAGTCCGTCAAGCTCAATCACCTGCACCAGCCCATCATTCTTCAACATAACGGTCTCGTCGTCGTAGTGCACGGTGTACGGGATCATGTCGCTTGCAGCCATTTCCCTGTCATCGAGAGCTGCCCCGTCAGGCAGCGGCATCGATAGCGACATGTCGAACTTCTCTTTCAAAACGTCAACGAGGCGCATAGCGTCGGCATCTCCAGAAGCGTTTGTTCGGGCACGCCTTCAGGTGTGTTGCGGCCGTCAGAATGTCGAACAGATAGACGTCTTTGAGACAGACCAGGTAGCTTGCAAGCAATAGGAAGGGAATGGCGATCGCAGGCAACACTGAGCGCGCGATCATCGCGACCATGCCGGGAATGTAGAAGCTCATCGCGAGGCTTGCAAGCGTCAGCCCGCCCACCATGGTGGGACGGGTCATGGCAGCGACGAGCGGTTCCCCTTCATCATCATGGAACGGCTCGTCGGGGCTCATATGATTGTTCCAGCCGAACGCGACTTGAGATCGGACACGATGTTCGGTGCGAAGAAGACCAGGCCGATACCGAGGCCCCAACCGCCGAGCGTCATGAGGTCGATGCGACCGGTCTTCCAGCGGTATCCTTGGATGGCCAGGGTGATGATGCCGACGTAGTAGCCCCACTCATAGATAAGCAATTGCGTAATGGACCGCAAGAAGGTCGTGATGCCGCCAAACGTTCCAGAGGCATCCTGCGCGTGTGCGAGCTGTGGAAGGAAGATGAGGGCTATGACACAGGCGTTAGCCATTAAGGCGAGCACCCTGTCTAGTCTGTCGGTCTGGTGGTTTCGAACTGGCGGGTTTGCGTCCTGCGTGTTCATCTTTCGACCTCGTAGTGTTGAACATCAGATTTCGAACCGGGTTACCATCCTTATAAGTAGTACTAATTTGTAAATCGCGCTGATCGGGCGAAGTCTTCTCTTAGCCCGGTCTGTTCGGCTTGGGCTCGGTTACCGAATCGGTTTGCGTCCGCGTGGTTGACTCCCGCATGCGTGCCCTGAGCTCAACGACCAGTTGAGCGTTTTTGGATCGTTCTTCGGATCTCGCACGGGCAGTCAGCCAGTCGTTCAGCTCCTTGGGGATTCGATACTGCGATCGCACGGATTCGCCCATCCTTTCTCCCTTGGCGGCGTTGTCACTATTAAGTGACTTGGCGTCACTATACGGCAGTGACTGAGTAGTGTCAAATAAAACTATGGAAGACACACATCGTTCTCAATACAGGCTGCCTTGGCCGCTTTATGAAGAGCTCAGGGCCGCCGCGGACAAAAACAGGCGCCCGCTCAACGCCGAGCTGGTAGCTCGGCTTGAATCGACGTTTCCTCGACTGACAGTGAGCGCCGATAGCGATCTACCTACGTTGCATTCAACGATCTCGAAATTGTCACTAGCAGACCTCATGACCCCCGCCGAAATCACCATGTTCGCCGAACGCATGCTGGCTGTGGTCCGCGAGAAGCGGGGCACCGCAAAGCCATCTCGATAGTGCTATGTTTAGACAAATACTAAAAACTTTGCGTAACGTTGTGCTGGCTTCTTTGTAAGAATTTGTGTCGGGAGAGCGCAGATCGGACGACGACCATGTTCGAAATGACAGATGACGAAAAGGCAGCGCTCGATCGGCTGCTTGTCCACGCGCAGGGCAATAGCGGGCAAAGCAGGCGAGTCGCAGATTTCTTGCTGGCCTGGTGGAATGCGGCAGACTGCGGCGGGTTCGATCTCGCGACCACATGGGGGCTAGACGCGCCTATTGCAGCCGACATTGTCATTGTTTTTGCATTGGCGGTGCGAGCAGGCAGCTATCCCGATGCCCTCGGCTACGGTCCGCAGTTCGAGGCGATCGCACGCGATTGGCGCCCCGGTCTCTCAACACAATGACTTCGCAATGGACGTGCGCTGCAAGCGATTACGGCGTCTTGATGTGAAACGGCATTCGATGTCTTTGCTTCGCAGGTCCACGACACCGAGGGTCGGCAGAGGTCATCGCCCGGGCAATGCAAACAACGTCAAACGTTGTCTCTGCAATGGCAGGAGAAGTTGCCCGCAATATCGAGGTTTATGACTTGGCGCTCCAGGAGGTGACCGAAGCCGTTCAGGACCCCGCGGTCGCCGCGCTCCCGAAGGCAGCTTTGGGGTCGAAAGCACCCGCTTGCCGACTGCTATTCAGCATTGGCCGATGCGGCTCATCAATGCAAGAGGAAAGTTCGAATCGGTGCATCGTAGACAAGAACGCCATTCCTGCTGTTGCAATGGGCGGCTCGACCGCCATCATTGGATTCGCTGCATGGCCGTTCATGTCGACGGTATCGACGATATCTCGCGATGTCGCTTCTCAAAGAAGTTGATTCCTACCTGCAGAAGAAAGCGCGAGATCGTCATGCTCACGACGCGCGAAGTCTTCAAGGCGCCGAAGTGTTAGGCTTCGATCATGGGAAACAAACTCACCGAACGCAACGACCGATTGCGCAGGCAACGAGTCAAATGGCGACGCGAAGTGGAAGCCGTTGAGGGCTATTGGAAGGATTGCGCTGATGAGGATCGGGAAGAGATGCGATCTGAGCTACGGCGTCAACTCCCCGCGTTGGACGCAGACATCGAGGCAAGCAACGTCGATGACTTCACGAAAGCCGACTTGCGAACACGAGTCGGCGCCCTGATGAAGCAAGTTTCTGAGGTGTCGGACTCCTAGTCCGCCGGAAAGCGCTCAGTTTGCGGCGAGGCGAACTATCGCGCGTCGTGCGCGCGCAGCATACCGCGAGTCGGCCAACGTCGGGACGAAGTTTTCACGCGTGACGATTCCGCGGCCCGATTGAGTGCGGATTGCCATATCGGTCGGGCGAGCGAATCGTTACGCGACGCAGGACTGCTCAGCGCACGATGCGTACGCTTGCGCAGACAGGCGAGGGCGACTTCAGGACGGACTCGGAGTCGCCGACACAATCCGAAGGTACAGCGCCGCGGCATCGCTGCCGGTAGCGTCGCCGACGTGAGCATGAATGAAGCCGACGACGGCCGAGCAATGCGCGCCATCGTGCTAACACTCAGGTAAGATCGCGGTGGATCTGACGAAGGGAGATGATGGATGACTAAGCAGGAACTGATTGACGCGGTCGCTGGGAAAGTCGAGATGAGCAAATCCGCCATCGAAGAGACGATCAGTACGATCATGAAGACGATTTCGCAAGAAGTGGCCGCGGGCAACGTCGTTCAACTCGTCGGCTTCGGCAGCTTCTCGAGCGGTGAGCGGGCGGCACGCACCGGCCGCAACCCGCAGACGGGAGAGACCATAGAAATCGCTGCTGCGAAAACAGTCAAGTTTAGCGCTGGCAAGGCCTTTAAGGACGCCGTCAACCGATCTTGAAAGAAGGCGTTGATTGGCCCGTTCGGTCGCCGCCTCAGAAGAGTTGACTGTTCAACGGCGTTAGGTTGGTCAGCTTGACTGCCGTTAGGCGTTCGCTTCCATCGGCGTGAATGGATCTGATCATGATGCGCTGGCCGCGCGCTTCGCCTAGCACCTCGACGATGCGATCGCCGTAGCGAGCAAGCGTGCCGCGTGGCGGCTTGCGTTTCATACCGTAGAAGGTCGGGGAGGGCATAGACAGATCTCGCTGGTGCGTCGCTGACATTATGCCCACGGACCAGAACAACGCCGATACCTGTTTCCTTCCAGCAACGGTACATCAATACCTATGCGTCGCACTACTGTTCGTTCCTCGCCTGTTCACGGTCGCGGCGTTTTCGCGCTCACGCGCATCAGCGCCGGCGATAAGCTCTTTGAATATCGGGGCAGGCTCATATCATGGAAAACGGCGCAAAGCCGCTATGAGCGATCGACGGCCGAGAACGGCCATACCTTTTTCTTCGATCTCGGTGACGGACGGGTGATCGACGGCGCAGAGGGCGGTAACTCGGCGCGCTGGGTCAATCACAGTTGCGAACCGAACTGCGAGACCGAACAGTACGGAATCCGCGTCTTCTTCCACGCATTACGAGAAATCGAGCCGGGGGAAGAGTTGTTCATCGACTACCGGCTGCATGTCGAAGGACGAAAGACCCCGGCGCTTAAAGCGCAGTATCGGTGCCGCTGCAGCGCGCGTCGCTGTCGGGGCACGTTGCTGGCTCGATCAGGAAGCTAGTTTGGCCAACGAGCGATTCTGACGGGTTTGGTGAAACCGTCTATGTGCATCGGATATCAAAAGCGACGGATTCGCCTATACGAACACCTGACGATCTCCGCCGTCATCGGACCAACGCGGGCGCTAACGGCGAAAGGATCGAAGAACGGACTGCAAGGGAGATAAGATGGCAAATCGGCTGCTTTTCGGATTGGTGATGACGGCCTTGGCCTCAAGCGCCATCGCGGGTGAGCATTACGTTGAAGTATGGAATCCGCCTGAGGTGCGCGGCAACGTTCCGGCTGTGACGGCTCATGTGCGTAAGCCGCTTAAGAAGCGCCACTTGAGCTTTAAGGCCTTGTCACCTACTGCCACACATCCCGTCGTAAAAGCTCCCGCGACTAGGCAATCGGCCACGGCCACGCAGGTCGACATCCGGCCGGCGTTCGACGACATCCCGCTTCAGATCACCCCTGAGGGCACCATTTTGCGCGTAAGCCGCGGCCCTGCATCGGCATCAGCCGCTTTGCTACACTGACCGCGTTGTCAGTCCAGCTCTCTGAACGTTTTCCCCAGATGTCTACGCGCCACGCGAAGCGAAAGTCCGTCACTTCTTCCACCCGAAAATCCCACGGTTCCCTCACCGCGGCGATGCTCTTGCCGCTGCCAGAGAGCGCGGTACGTGAGGCCTCCCTGGCTCGTCATCTGACCTGGGTAGCCTGCAAACAAGAAGCCGGGAGCGCTTATTTGGTTAATGAGCTAGTGCGGCTCGTGTACCTGACCTACTACGTCCAGGACGCCGGGTATGGCGACACCGAGCTCACGGTGTATGCGCGCGCCGAAGCCGCGCTTGAACGCTGTCTGGAGAAGGCCGAGCGGGACAGCGTCTGGCGATTTGAGCCGGACGACGCGGCGCTATTCGAGGCGATCTTGCGGCAAGGGGACCGCCAGCTTGATGGTGCGCCAAGCTATGTGTACATGGACGCATGTGCGCGCCTGGATCGGTTCACAGTGAGCTGTGGACGAAGGTCGCCGCTCCCGAGTGCGGCGCGCATGCAGTAACGATCCCTTTCTCCGAAGAATGCAACTTCGCCGACTTGTGCTCAGCAGCTCAAGCATTGCTCGTCGCACACCGTTAGTCATGCTAACGGACATGCGTTAACTTTCCTTATGTAAAACAAAGTGCGGCGTTGCCCAGTTGAGGCTCTATCCCTGAAGCGACGAGCGCGTGTTGCGCTGACCAACAATCCGTAATTGACCGATACAGAACGCAAAAGTCGCTTCCGGGATCGGCCAGTTTCTGCCGTTCGGCATAGGCGGTGGATCGTCACTCGAACGGCGGTTCGACTTCGGTAAGGGTCGCTGGGACGACGAGTCCTATGGGAGCTTGGGCTCAACGAAGTTATCGAAAGCCTGCATGACAGCATGCGAGATGAGCCGTGTCTTATAAAACTTCATGGGCCCCTATACGGTGCCCCCGAAGTGCGTTCCGAGTTCCTTTGCCTCGTCGGTGCCGAAGTGATTAGCGATCCCGGCCAAGCTTGTGACATGGCAGTACTTCCTTTGCGGGTCTGACGAGTTCGGGTTTCTTCCTGATTGCGTCGCGCGCGGTAGGACGATACGACGAACCGTAGGTCTCTGCTTGGTCCTGCTGTCGGGCGGATACCGATTCGCATGCTCTTTCGCATCTCATCCTCGATGCCCCAGGTTGCGCAGCCTCGACAAAATCAGTGGCGAGCGCTAAAGCGCGGGCGACAGTTCGCTTGCGCACAAGTCGCTCAGCGTCGGCACCGGTGACATCCGACGGTAGTACTGGGACGGCAGGCCCCAAGCAAAGCAACCGCTAAACCGAAATCAATGGAACGAAACTCGCGTGTGGTTCGGGCCCAGAATTCCCTTCCCGCTGATGGATGTCATATAAAAATTATACGCATGCGGTTGTTTCGCTCAAGATAATATATATCTTCAAGCAATGGCAGACATCCACAAATGACCAGCAACAACTTCAAAGATCATTTCTCCAGCGGCTCTGCTGGCTACGCGAGCTACCGGCCTACCTATCCCATTGAACTGGTTGATGCACTGGCTCACATCAGTCCTGGCCTGGGACGTGCGCTTGACTGCGGGTGTGGCACAGGGCAGTTGTCGGTCCTGCTCGCCGAACGATTTGATGAGGTCCTCGCGACGGATGCCAGTGCGGCGCAAGTCGAGAAGGCCCAGCCGCGCGACGGCGTAAGTTATCGCGCAGCACTTGCGGAGGACAGCGGACTCCCTGATGCGAGCGTAGACCTGATTACGGTGGCGCAGGCGGCCCACTGGCTGGACTTGGAGAAATTCTACGCAGAGGTGCGGCGCGTTGCCCGACCGCAGGCGGCTGTCGCACTCATCACCTACGGCGTGCTGCATGTCGAAGGCGCTGTCGATCGCGCTGTTCAACACTTCTACTACGACACCCTCGGTGCCTATTGGCCTCCAGAACGCCGTCATGTGGAGGACGGCTATCGCAGCCTGCCATTCCCGTTCAAGGAGATCGCACTTCCCCCGCTGGCTATCGAAGTGCAGTGGCGCATGGATGATCTCATCGGCTATTTCAACACTTGGTCGGCCGTAAAGGCGGCTGAGAAATCGCTGGGATCAAATCCCGTGGAGGCCGTGGCAGAGACCTTGCGCAAGGAATGGGGCGACCCCGCCTCGCAGCGGCGGGTCACATGGCCTTTGTCGATTCGTGCCGGGCACGTTCAAAAATGAACGAGGAGCCATCCATGAACAGTCCAATCCCCGTGGGGCTGCGCCATTCCCAGTCCATCGTTGTCGATGACTCCCTCACCGTTCCCGCCGTGTCAGCCGCGTTCACCGGCTTTTCGGACATGCCGCCGGTATTCGCGACGGCGTACATGGTTGGCTTTGTCGAATGGTCCTGCATCGAAGCTCTCAGGCCCTACCTTTCCGCGTCGCAAAGGACCGTTGGCACGCACATTGATCTCAGCCACAGCGCAGCGACTCCGGTGGGTATGAGTGTCACGGCGGAGGTCGAACTGATTGCGGTCGAGGGCAAACGCCTGACTTTCAAAGTGTCGTGCCGCGATGACGTAGACGTGATCTGCGAAGGCCGGCACGAACGCTTCGTCATCGACGCGGAAAAGTTCCTTGGCCGAGTCGCTTCTAAGAGCCAATGTCGGAGTAGCTAAGCCTCCGGTCAGACGAAGTTGTATCAACGAGGAGACAAAATGGATTTCCCTGGATTTCGAAGCAGCAGCGTCACTGTCGATGGCATGGACATCGCTTATGCCGTTGGCGGTGAAGGTCCACCATTACTGATGCTGCATGGGTTCCCACAGAACCGGGCAATGTGGGCGCAGGTGGCACCCAAGCTTGCGGAGCACTACACCGTGGTGTGCGCCGACCTACGTGGTTATGGCGCGTCCGGAAAACCCGAATGTCTTCCGGACAAGTCGAACTATTCATTCCGCACCTTCGCCAATGACCAACTCGGCGTGATGCGGCACCTCGGATTCGACCGTTTCCATCTAGTCGGCCATGACCGCGGCGGGCGCACTGGTCACCGCATGGCGTTGGACCATCCCGGCGCGGTGCAGACGTTGACCGTCATGGACATCGTGCCCACCTATGCGATGTTCATGGACACCAGCCGCTTGATCGCAGCCTCCTACTGGCATTGGTATTTCTTGCAGCAGCCCGAGCCGTTTCCCGAGCACATGATAGGTTTAGACCCAGATTTTTTCTACGAAACCTGCTTACTGGGCTGGGGGGCAACCAAGGTGTCGGACTTCGACCAAGACATGCTGAATGCCTACCGGGAGTCTTGGCGCGATCCGGCAATGATCCACGGCTCCTGCTCCGACTATCGGGCGGCTGCGTCGATTGACCTGGAGTACGACCGCGCAGACCTACAGCGCAAAGTGGAATGCCCCACGTTGGTTTTCTACGGATCGAAGGGACAAATGGGGCAACTGTTCGATATACCAGCTGAGTGGGCCAAACGGTGCAGTAACACGACAGCGGCCTCGCTCCCCGGAGGTCATTTCTTCGTGGACCAGTTCCCTACAGAGACTGCAGAAACTCTTTTGGACTTTCTTGCCCGAAACGGCTGAAGCGACTTCGTTGAAACTTACGCGTGAAAATTGGGTTCGCGATAACCAGAAGAACAACGCCAAAAGAAAGGTAGTGCGATGTGGACCCCTGTTCTTGCAATTGCCGTAGGCGCGGCGTGTGGTGGCGTGCTGCGATGGGGCCTTGGCCTCAGGTTCAATAGTCTGCTGCCCAACATCCCCCCGGCACGCTGACGGCAAATCTGGTTGCCGGCTATGTTGTCGGGTTGGCCGTCGCCTATCTTGCGCAGGCGCCCCAACTGTCGCCAGAGTGGCGGCTGCTGGTTATTACAGGTTTCTGCGGCGGGCTCTCGACCTTCTCCACGTTCTCGGCGGAGATCGTCAGCCTGCTGCAACGCGGCCTGTATTCATGGGCCGCCGGCGCAATCGTCGTCCACGTCGCTGGATCGGTGCTCATGACACTCGCCGGAATCGCCACGATGGCATGGTTCAAGCCCTCATGAGACGTGATAGGACTTCAGATGATCCAGCAAGGCGGTAGATGCCTTGCTCAACGGTCTTCCAGAAGGCCAGCATAGGCCAACTTTAAGTTGATCGCCGTCATCCTGGGGAAGGCGCAATGGCTGGATCTCGGGCTCGTTCTCGATCGCCGGCAAGGGCAAGGTGGTCGATGCCAGGCCGGCTCGCACAGCGGCAATGAGGAGAGACGGATTCTCAGACTCCAGAAAGATGTTAAGAGGCATGCCCAACGCCGTCGCATGCCGTTCCATGAGGTCCCGCTGATGATGACCAGGAGGATATACAGCCAACCGCCCTGCAAGCAGCTTCTTCCATGTGATGCTGCGCGGGGATTTCATTTGGCCGGCGACGGCGGCCGCCACGCAGGCGACATTCTCAAGACTCCAGAGCAGCTCCGTCTCGACGCCGTTCTGAGGGCCTCGAAATGCGGTCAGGCCAAAATCCAAGGCCTCCGTTCTAACCAGTTCCTCTACCTCCAAAGCACCGGTCTGGAACACCCGGACGCGGACGCCTAGATGCTGCGCCATGAATGCGGGTAGAACACGGGTCAGGGCGAACTGCGTAACCATGGCCGGCGCAGCGATGCGTACATGGCCAACGGCCAGATTTTCCAAGTCTTTGATCTCGTCCTTCACACCCATCAGCACCTTCATCGCCGGAGCAGCGCGGTCTCTCAAAAGCCGACCACTTTCCGTCAATTGCACGCTGCGTCTGGAGCGCAGGAAGAGCGTCGTTCCCAGTTCCCGCTCTAACTCTTTCATCGCGATGCTGACGGCGGATTGTGCGATGTGAAGCGCAGTCGCCGCCGCGGAAAAACTCCCGTGCTGAACCACTGCCATGAACACCTCGATTCGGCGCAACTTGACATTCATCGCCTATATGGATGCACGAAGAAGGATATATTTTCAATATTACATTCGATCGGCGTTTCCGTCCATTTGGCTTTGCCAAGACAAAGGGAACTTCATCCAACATGCCTCCTGTTTCCAACACCCAGCCGCGCACGTTTCTGCGAAACCGTTTCTACGGGAACCGTTTTCAGATGAACAGTATGAGTTTCGCTGCTCACCCGATTGGCCGTTATATACGGTGAACTGCCGCTCGGTTACGGCTTGTCGGACGGCCGAAGAGGTCGATTTCGGCCGACGCTAATCGATTGATGGCGAACGATCCGCCTGCTGAACGTCGGACCGGTTTCGGCCATGAAGCGTCATTCGCCCGTACCGTCGCACGGACATTCAAACGTCGTTTCCAACTAGGAACGGCCATTCAATTCGCGACTAAGCGTTGCTTACGGGCGGCGGGGCCGTCATTTTCGGATGCGTAGCACTCTCATCCCGGATGTCCCGCTATGGAGATTGCTAGTCATCGGTCGCAAAGAAAAGAGCGAGATGTAAAATACCGTTTTGTCGCATATAGAACCTTCGCCGTGTCGACCTCGTCTCCTTCTAAGTCCTTGCGAATGATGGCCCCCTTGTCTGATGACGAGATGGACGAGCTCGATCAGTTTCTGATGTCCGATGCGACATCTGACGAAACGATGATGCTCGACATGCTAGACGGATACCTGACCGCCATTGTAATCGGGCCGAGAAACTTGCAGCCCAGTGAATGGTTGCCTGGTGTATGGGGACCGGAAGCGGAGGACGCGCCGCAGTTCGGCACGAGGGAGCAGGCCCAGCACATCTTGGATCTGATCTTGCGACATTACAACGGGATCATCTGGAGCCTGCAAGGCGATGCGGACGCGTTCGAACCGGTGTTCGATACGGTGACCTACCCTGGCGACCCGCAGGAGCACATTGAGGGCGAGCCGTGGGCACTCGGATTTATGCAGGGCGTTGCGCTGTGCCAACAGGACTGGCAGCCGTTATTCGACGAATCACAAGGCCGCGAGTTGCTACGGCCCTTACATTTGCTCGGTGCGGAGAAAGTCCTACCCGAGGAGGAAGCATTGACTCGCTGGCCGGATCAACGAGAAAAACTGGCCAAGCAGATCCCAATGAGCATCTCGGCGATCTACCGTTATTGGCTCCCTTACCGGAAAGCCGTTCACGAGCGGGAACTCGCTAAGACGATTCAACGTGCCACGCCGAAGATCGGTCGCAACGATTCGTGTCCTTGTGGTAGCGGGAAGAAATTTAAGAAATGCTGCGGAGCTGCGACGACACTACACTAAGCCAGAGAAATGACCTTGGCCGTTTCGAACGCGCAGGCCGGTTAAAAGGCACAAATGGTTTTGGCGGAAGGGCGGTTTCAGACTGAAGTGCAACACTGAGTCTAATGTGGCTGATGACTTGCCCGTCAACTCAATGAGCCGAGTGGCGGTTGTACATGCAAGCCGTCGTTGCGCTCGAGCCCATTCGAACGGCGGTTCAGGGTCGAAAGTGCTCATCCGATTAGGGTGCCGCAGAGGCAAGGCGCAGCACGCGCCAACTTGACTTCATCGGTACACCTAAAGAAAACGCGTTAATGTTCATTTTGTCAACGCGGGCCAAGAACCACCGAGTACGAATCCACTCGAGAACGGTCCTGGCTTGGGCGGGGGTCATCATCGGCGAAATGGTTCGCGCCAGCGTGGTGAGGTCGTTGCCGTTCAGATAGCCGCGAAAAAGGCGAGGTGCCCCGCACAATATATCGAGCATGAATTTCCTCGCGATTTTTCATGAATGATCCGGCTGTCCGGTCGGGGCGGTCGTGGCGCGATTCTCGCGTGCGAGCGATCCCGGTGCCGATCAGGTTGACGGAGTGGGCTAAGGTGGACTAGACTAACGTTAGTCCACATGGGGTGAAGTATGCAAACCGTCAATATTCACGAGGCTAAGACGAACTTTTCGAAGTTGGTTGATGCTGCGGCGAGCGGAGAAGAAATTGTCATTGCCAAAGCAGGAAAGCCGACCGCCAAGCTCGTTCCGATCGAGCCCGCGCGGCCGACACGCACTTTTGGCCGGCTGAAAGGGAAACTGCATATTGCCGATGATTTCGACGCACCGTTGCCTGACGACGTGCTCGCTGCTTTTGAGGGTCGTTAATTTTGCGCGTTCTCCTGGATACGCATATCTACCTCTGGGTGCTTCAAGACGATCCGCGACTGAGCCACATCGCCCGCGGCCTGATAACCGAGGCCGACGACGTATTCGTCAGCAGTGCGTCGATTTGGGAAGCTTCGATTAAAGCGGGGCTGGGGAAGCTCGACGCGGATCCGAAGATACTGGTAGCGGAGATCGAGGGCAGCGGCTTTCGCGAACTGCCGGTGCTTGGAAAACATGCGATGTTGGTTCGCGACCTGCCGGACATTCATCGCGACCCCTTCGACCGACTTTTGGTGACGCAAGCCATGTCTGAACCGCTGATCCTGCTGACGGCCGATGGCCACCTATCGGCCTACTCCAAGCTGGTCATGACAGTTTGAAAATCGGGAGACGCTAAGATTGCGGACCTAACCCTGTCACTGGCCTTGCGGGCGGCGATCAACCTGCGACTGCGCAGGACTGAAAGAGCGACACGACGAACTCGGCCGCAATTCGTGAGCCTGTCGGTCGAGCCACCTCGGAGGTTGGCGTCGGCCGTTGCGTCATGGGCCATGTTCCGCGCCCCGAGATTCGCTCGCCGTCGCCATTTCGCGTCGTCCAGGCGTGCTGCGCAACGCCGCCGCCAGAACCGAGCATTGCCTGCGGAGTTAATCAGGACTACCGATGAAAATTTGTTAAATTCCTTTATGAAGCTTTGAAGTAATCTTCTTCATTCGTTTTCGCACGGGAACGGGAATCCGCGACTGAGCCGCGTTATCTTACAACGTGAGCCTCTGGGCTGACTACCGCCTTGTTAATCCGATCAAGAGTCGAAAAAAGTATGTCGATACTAAATCCAGTCAGGAAGGCAAGGCCGAAGGGAACAGATGTTACGGCTGCCACATTAGTCTGAATCGCGGACGGAGCAACGATGAACCAACCGACGATTACGCCAGCGACGCCACCCATGACGATTCTAATCAAAATTTGATACCATTCGACAATTGGAGACTTTTGATTGAATATCAGAAAACGCATGAGGTAGACGGACGAACCCAGAAGGCCGGCTAGGCCAGGGAGCACCCATGCGCTCCGGACGTATATATAGTTTTGAAGCTGTGAGACAACTGCGAACGAAAAGCCACTCACTTCCAAATTTAGGGCTAACGCGAAATCGTATGCCGCTTGTTTATCGGATTCGGCCGCGGTTATGTAGGGTGCGAGCTTCGCCTTAACTGGAAAAGTTTCGAGCTGCAGAGGAGGGGATGCCTGCACGTTGAAGTTTCCGGTTAGAAGGGACGAAAAGGGTAGCCATGAGTGAACGGCGATCTCTTGAGAACCCGAAAGCGCACCTCTAGCTTTATCTACCATTTCATCAAGTTGTTGTTTGATTTTCTGATATTCCTGGTACTCCGCTGACTTAACATTTTCTTGGACCCCCGCCTGGGAAAAAATCATAAGACGCTCTAGTTTTTCAGCCGGCTGACTGTCCTGGTACTCCTGAAAAATTTTTAAATGAGTATTTGCATTATTCAAGTCAATAGCAAATCCCGCAACCAGGACGACGAGAATGAGGCTGAAGATAGAAAGCGCCAATTCAATTACTTGTCTCTTTCTTAAGCTGGCCTCATCAAACGGACTTTTTTTTGTTCGAAGGTCAAGTAAAGAAATAAATGGCGATATTTCTTTAATTTGCTTGTTAAGAGCGATCACGAGATCCTTGGCCGGTATATCCTGCCCCTTTTTTCTAGCGGCCTGCACCCGCTCGAATTCCGTTATCAACGCCTCATCGTCCAAAATCCCGGCGCTGGTGGCATAGTGGATGACCAGATCAGCGTCATGCAAAAACGAATCGACTTCTAGCGGCGCCATAAGAGGAGTTCCGATTGAGAGAGAAAACCCTTGCAAGCGGCGAGGGTATTTACCTAGTATTTGTCACTGAAGCTGCGTCCCGTTGTGGCGGCCGATCTGCTCCCGACGAAGTCGCGGGCACCGCTCGGCGAACGTTAATGCCGCCCGGTTTTTGCGTATCTCCAAATAAGAACTGACAGCGTGCTAGTCGGCGACTCCGCGAACCTCGGCGCCTCCAGAAGTCCTGCAAACGCACGGCGTTCCGGGGGTTTGCGGCCTAGGAAGCACACAATAAAAATAAGGGGTGAAACACAAGGTGCCCGGCGTATGAGGAGGCGCCTGTGGGGACGCAGCTTCGGGTGCAATGAGCAAAAGCACGACAGAGCTAGCAACTAAAATGGGCTTTTTTTTCATGAAAAGACACCTCCTCACCGTGTGTGTTTACTGCTTCTTCGCATTCTTCGACTGCAACGGAAGCGGGTCAACGCACAAATGTATATCCGGTCTGCAATGTCGCGTCATATGAGCTGAGCTCACTCGACTATCGGTGCGGTGCGGTTGCAGGTCGCACGGCAGATCAGAATGAGACGGTAAGCGCTGCTACATATGTAGCATCCCTCACTGCAATGGATGATACTTGACGCTCCCTTAGAAGTCTTACTGTGTCACAAGTTAAGCCTATGATTTGCTCGATGGCAGCATGGGCACATAGCGAGTGTCGCAATCAACAGGAAACTGAGTTGATGCCGAATCGTGGTGATCGAATCAGCTACGTGACGCTGCGCGCGCTGGGCTCCCCCGTGGGATGTAATCCGCGGAAAGCGCAGGCGCCTGGCGAGCGGCGAAGTTTTTTTTGGCGCTGACAGAACCGCCAGCAGTAAGTCGTTCAGAGACGAGGAACCCGTATGCCGCGATACTTAATGCGGCATGGTGGTGGAAACCTCGCCATCCTCGGCCTTCGTAATGCCCGAGTCCCAGTTCCTGCTTCAAATCCTGGTAGTCGCGCTCGATACGCCAGCGCATGTGCGCCTGGCTGACCAGTGCTTCCAGTGCAACGTCGGCCGGAAGGGTCGATAGGTATGCGTCGCGCGAGGGCCGTTGAGAATTCTTTGGACAAGCGTCGGAGAATGCGGCAGGCTAAGCCTGCCGCAGACAGAAGGGATCAACCGGATGAAGGTGCAGATGGGAGCAGGTGCTTAGCGACGTTCCAGGGCAACAGTTCGTCGATGCGGTTGGCCTGGTGATCGGCGATGTGCGTAAGGACGTATTCTAGGTAGGCGCGCGGGTTGATGCCATTCAACTTGCACGATCATGCCGAATACCGTGCTATGCCGAACGGCTGGTGCTGATGGCGATTTGGGCGCCGCAAGAGCGGCCTTGCTACCGATCATACATCGTGCGCGTTCGGCATAGTCGCACTCTTCACAACGCGGTTAGGAACTCAAGTAGCTTATCGCCTGCACGGTATCGACCCAATGGTTTGCCGTTCGAGGACTTAACTTTAGCCAGCGCAGCTTCCTTGAGGGCTAAATGAGCGTGCAAATAGACCTGGGTGGTCTCGACCGATTCGTGTCCTAACCACAACGCAATGACGGAGCAGTCAACGCCGGCATGAAGTAGTTCCATTGCAGCGCTGTGCCTACTATCTCTATCAAGAGATAGTAGGCACACGACAGCAATGGATCTGCTGCGAGAAGGCGTCGAACCCTCAGTCATCGCACTCTGGCTCGGTCACGAATCGGTAAAAACCAAACAGGTCTACCCTGACGACCCGATCCGTCACGCTGGCACCTACGCACGCATTTCCCACTCACGGTTATAGCGAGCATCTCCTCGACGGGATTTCCCCGCCGGGTGCCGAGGGCTTCTCCAGTTTTCCACGTCATCCTTCACACCATGTCGCCGCTGATACCCCGCCGGTGAGAGTTGCCGCATCGGACTCGTTTCGGACAACTCTTGCTGCTTTCGCACGTTGTAGACCGTCTCAGCCACCGGATTTCGTGTTACGAGGCTACGTCTGCGTTCACTGCGCGTTGCAACCTGGTGCGTTGCATATACTCCTTTCTGAGCATACTGTCGGAGGGCTCCGTCATCTTGTTTTCGCGCCATGACGCCTCCCAAGCTACGAGGCTTGAGTCTGTTGCCTCGGTCGGACTTTCACCGACTGGATCACGTGTCCTTAGCTGGACACACCTACCGTCCACCGATAGACAAACTAGGTGGCGCAAAGCGCAAGGTCCGGACAATGCGCTCATCCGAACGGAGCAACTTCCGTGCGCGGAAAAAACCGGTCGTCCGTCGCCAAGAGGGATCCCAGGTCACCATAGCCCGCAAATTCTTACAGATGGGCGCAGTCAAACGATCCCGGCAACTCAGGCAATTGAGCCGCGCCGACGAGATAGCTGCCGAGTAGACACCGCCCACGTCAAGCGAAACAAGGCGCGCGGGACAGGCCAAATAACCTGTTCACTCTTCAGATTGCGCTACTGGATTGGGGATATCAGGGGGCTAAACGCCATTGAATACAGCATCTCCTGCGCGTTGCCAGTCATGATGCCAGTGGCGGAATCGGCAGTGAGTGGGATTTTGAGGCCTGCCCCGAAGGCGAAGGTGATGTTGAGCACCGGAGGTGTCTCCGTGATCGTCACACCCACCTTCGAAGTTTGTTTCCCATCGAATTGCATGCCATTACTGTTGTCCTCCCACGTCACGGCTCCGGGGTTGCCGGCGGGTTCAGAATATAGCTCAGCAGGCTCTGGCGCCGGAGGTTTGCCTGGGTGCGGAAGTCTTTTGAGGGGCCCACGATAGCCAAGACTTCCCTGGAGGTAGACCGCCCGCGGATAGTCCTGCTCAGACGGGTTTTGCTGGAGGCCAACGACGAAAACGTTGACGCTCCCTACTCCGTGACTCGCTTCGAAAGCCCTGAACACGGCATCGATAATATTTGCCATCACAAATCTCCTAACCAATTCATAGATGTCCAACACGCGTGAATCTGCGGACGCGACAAGGCTTCCCTTCGTGCAAGAAGGAGACGGTCTGTTTGCTTACACTTCGCCTAATGACGAAAAGCGCTCTCCCTGTTCTAGGGTTGCCGTTGGCCCGTTGCCCGTGAGAGATAGCGATAAAGCTCCAATTGGGCTGTGGGGATATTCGGTAAACCTAACCGGTTTTGTTAGTTATTTCAGGCCCGTTAGGTGTCCTTCCACACACAACATTTGTAGGGGGCTACTGAGAGGTGGACCAGACTCCGAGAACTAAGCGGAATATGCGTGTGCGGACGCGCGCAACAAATGTGGGAAAATAGCGGAGCCGCGAAGCGGTTCAGTTTGCAATGTTTGCAACTACGGTTTTCCGACCGTCTGCGGTACGTTTAAGCGTTCGCAAACCCCTCTCTATTCGTCGCAGAGGGTGACCGATGCGTCGCATGAAGACCATGAGCGACCGCTCGAATGGTCTGGCGGCAGCTTCGATCCCGACGAGTTCGACCTCGCTGCCGTCAACCAACGACTATCGGAATTTGAGTTACTGAACGGTCGGCGCGGCCTCTGCATGTCTCTGCGTGACGCTTACGCTACTTCGTCGAATCGAGGTAGTTCCACCTCTGTTGTTCGCACGCGGGGTATCTCGGCCAATCGAGCATGTGTCCCGGCGTCGCTAATACCTGTGGCCGTACAAATGTGGGGCCACACATGTGGGTAGAGCAGGTCAGGTGTTTTGCCGACAATACGTGGATGGCATCGGACTCGCAACGATGCCATGAGTAATAAGACGTCCCCCTCGATGCGATCGCCGGTTCGTTCCGAGACTTTCATCCTTGACGAGTGCGCTCAGGGACGGAGTCTAGGATGCGTGTTTGCGCGCGAAAGCACGGAACCACCCATGCGCCGGGTCACTTCGCGCCACGCGCAGAGGAGTTTCACCATGGCAACAGTTGAGGCAGCAGGGCCGATAGCTTCCACCAAGGAACAACTCGAAGCATTCCAGCGACGCATTCCCTATGCGCTCGTGCCAACCAATGTGCCTGGCGCGTTTGCTTCGCCGGATCAATCGGCGCAACGCGATCCAGCCGACTTCATCGTGCCGCTTCTCGAACCTCAGATCGGCAAGACACATGAATTGCGTGGTGCGCGACAAGTCTCGAACGGCAGCTTCACGAGCAACAACTGGGCGGGCGGCGTGTTGAAGGGTCCGTGGACATTCGTCGAGGGCAACTGGATGGTTCCGATCGTAAGCAAGCCGACGGAACCGCAAGGCGTAGAAGGTGGCTGGAATTCCTCGTCATGGGTCGGGCTGGACGGTGCATATGGCTCTGACGACGTACTGCAGGTGGGCGTGGAGCAACGCGTGGATGCGAGCGGAAAGGCATCCTACACTGCTTGGTATGAGTGGTACTGCGGCATTCGGAAGCAAACTCTCGCAGACACCAGTCCGTTAAGTCCCGCGCTCGCATCCTTGAACGGGCGCTTGTTCGTTGCGTGGAAAGGGGACGGCAACGACAACCTGAACATCATGTACTCCGCCGATAACGGCCAGACGTTCGGCAGCAAGTACAAATCGCCAGAAACCACCTCGCGCGCGCCTGCGCTTTGCGTACACAATGGCAGCCTCTACATTGCATGGAAAGGCGATGGAAACGATTATCTGAACGTGGCGATGGTGGACATGTCTGGCGCGACGATCACGGGGCTTTCGCAAAAGGTCTTGCTGTCCGAAACTAGCACTTTCAGTCCGACCCTGGCTTCGCTCAATGGACATCTTTACGTAGCCTGGAAGGGCGATGGCAATGACCATCTAAATGTCATGTCTTCGAGCAATAACGGCCTGAGCTTTGCAAACAAATACGTCTCTGCGGAGACGACCCCTCAGGCCCCAAGCTTGTGCGTGCATGACGCAAATCTTTATATCGCTTGGAAAGGGGATGGCAACGACCAACTGAACGTTGCGCGTGTGAACGCAGCGGGTGCGGCGATCAGCGGGTTCACGCAAAAAGTGACCCTTGGAGAGACAAGTCCGCAAACGCCGAGTCTTGCGTCGCTAAACGGGCGCCTTTACATCTCTTGGAAAGGCGACGGGAACGATCACCTTAGCATCATATATTCGGCCGACAGTGGAGTGGCGTTCGGTAACAAATATATTTCTCCGGAGAACAGCCCTCAGTTTCCTGCGCTGGCAGCACACCAAGGAAATTTGTTCATTGGGTGGAAGGGCGACAGCAACGATCAACTGAACGTTTCGATGGTTGGCATGGACGGGAATAGCATCTCTGGATTCACGACACCCACGTATGTCTATCAGACCAACATTCTCCGGTTCGAAGTTTTGGCAAACCATACGATATCCTGCACCGCCCAGTACATTGCGAACAACACGGCAGGCTTGGTCACGTTCGCCAACCTCACCACCGGCAAGCATTTTTCCCTCACGCTGATGCCTCCCCCAGGTGCGACGTTCAGCGGCAATTGCGCCGAATGGATCATGGAGGCGCCGGACAATGGCTACCCGAATTCAGCGTTGCCTAAGTTCACCGACGTGAGGTTCACCGATGCCGTGGCCTCGCGGCCAGAAGCAAGCGGGAATCCGCAAAATGGGGACACCTGGAATATCCAGTACAGCGGTACGACGCTTACCGAAACGATTCTGGCGAGCGATGCTGTAACGGTCGAATTTAAAGGCTGAGGTTCGCTGGCTTCGCATCAAGCACGGCGGGCAGCAAGAGCCGAAGCAGAAAGAGAGCAATGGGCTATTGCCATCGCCGTTGTCGACGATGGCGGCCATTGACTCGGAGTTAGATTGGATGGAACTGCACCGATGCGCTGCGATATTGCGATCGCGAAAGCGCACAGCTGCCCTCGGTCGGCGTCAATCGTGTCTTTATGAAGAGATGGTCAACGGAAGCCGACCAGCTTTCTTATGCGCTCCTGTTGGTGGCGCACTTGAACGCCGCGCTCCAATCATCGTGCGCAATCCGGTGGTCGGTGCTTGGCGTTTCAGGCGTCACGGCGGTGAGCTCTGCATGTCGCGACATTTCCTTGCCTTGGTCGTAGGTAAAACTCTGCCGTAATGGCTGGGCAAACGAATTGAGTTTGGTAGAGAAGCCTGCCAGCGCAGAAGCAGCCGTGGCATCTTCCATCTTCGCCAGCAGCACCAGGCGGCTGGTCCGTTCCACCAGCACTCCGACTGAAGACGCATTGTTGGCGCCCCTGATGAAGTCGCACTCCCAATGTCCGGGCAGCAGTCGGTCTTCGATTTCGGGCGGCCTTTTTCCTGGCGCTGCGTACGACTACGCGTGCGTTTCGAGCGTCGGAAACCATGGGTTCACGACGCCAGAGCGGTTGATGACAGATTTCTGATCAGATGTCGATCAATGGAGGGCTTCAACATGAATGCGTTAACGCTCGGCGTCGCCTCCCGCGAAGCCATCAGCCGCAGTTTCGTGGCAGCGATGGGCGGCGAACAGCGGGGCGAGTTCATTAGTTTTGGTACGTCCGAACTGCCGCTCAAGACACTGACGGCAGGTTCGAATGTGCCAACGCCGATCGCCTTCAAGATTTTTTCTTCGACGAGCAGGCGAAATTTTTCCGTTCTCGAGCGCGATACTGTCCTGAAGTCGAGCGCGAGGCGACACCTCGCCCGACAGCGATGCTGATCCGGCCGTTTTCCTGACCCAACCAGGAAAGATAGGACGACTAACATACATTGCTAATTTTCTTTATGTAAAATATAAGGCGCTTTGCTCAGGACTCGGATTCAGACGATCCGGGGCATCGAGCTTAGCATCGTCGTCGTAGACTCCTTGCACAGGCCGTTGCGCCGACGACGTCATACAGCGGGCGTATCGGCGAGCTTGTCGCAGCTTTGCGCCGGCGCGACGAGGGGCAGCGGATTGCCTATCTCCATGAAGTGCGGGGGCGCGCCGAACGTCGGCTCGATCGATCGATGGCGTCAGGATTGACTTCATCGGCTCCGCTTAAGTGGCCATGACTTCGGGCGGATGTTTCGCCACATAACGTCCCGGCGCCGGTTCGATCGGCTTGAACTTCGCGTTGCCCGGCTTCTTCGGCGCGGCGATCATCTTGCCCGCATGCGTCTGCAGCCAATTGTTCCAGTGTGTCCACCAGCTTCCGGGCTGCGATTTAGCCGACTCGAGCCATGCCTGCGGATCGTCGCCGAGCGTGCCGTCGATCCAGTAGCTGCGCTTGTTCTTCGACGCCGGATTGATCACGCCCGCGATATGCCCGCTCGCGCCGAGCACGAACTGCGTGTCGCCGCTGACGAGCTGCGTCGAACGGAACGCGCCCTTCCACGGCACGATGTGGTCCTCTTGCGTGCCGAAGATATAGCTTGGAATGTCGATCTTCCCGAGGTCCACCTGCGTGCCGCCCATCGAAAGCCGCCCCGCCTTGCACAGGTTGTTCTCGAGATACATGTTGCGCAGATACCAGGCGTACATCGGGCCGGGCAGATTTGTGCCGTCGGCGTTCCAGTAGAGAAGATCGAACGCCTGCGGCGCGCCACCCTTCAAATAGTTGTTCACGACATACGGCCAGATCAGATCGTTCGCGCGGAGCGTCTGGAACACGAAGCCGAGTTCGCCGCCCGAATAAATGCCGCCCTTGCCGATCGTCTGCTCGCGCTGCGACACGCCGTGCTCGTCGATGAACACGCCGAGGTCGCCGGGATCGCTGAAGTCGAGCATCGTCGTGAGGAGCGTCACGCTCGCGACCGATTCGTCGCCCCGCGCGCGCAAAACCGCTAGCGCCGACGACAAAATCGTTCCGCCGACACACCAGCCGACCGTATTGACCTTGTCGGCGCCGCTGATCGTGCGGCCGACTTCGATCGCCTTGATCGCGCCGTTTTGGACGTAGTCGTCCCAGGTGATGTGGCCGAGTTCCGCATCCGGATTTCGCCACGACACGAGAAACACGGTCTGCCCCTGCTCGGCCGCGTAGCGCACGAACGAGTTCTCCGGCTGCAAATCGAGGATATAGAACTTGTTGATGCAAGGCGGCACGATCACGAGCGGCCGCTCGGCGACCTGCTCGGTGAGCGGTGCGTACTGGATCAGCTGGAACAGCTCGTTTTCGAAAACCACTGATCCCTTCGATACCGCGACGTTCTTGCCTACTTCGAACGCGTTCTCATCCGTGATGGAGATGCGACCGCGCTTCAAATCTTCGAGCAGGTTCGCGAAGCCCGTGCGCACGCTTTCTCCGTGCGTTTCCATGGCGGCCTTCATCGCCTCGGGATTGGTCGCGGCAAAGTTCGCTGGGCTCATTGAATCGATGAACTGC
This sequence comes from Caballeronia sp. S22, assembly GCF_964261745.1. Lineage (NCBI taxonomy): Bacteria > Pseudomonadati > Pseudomonadota > Betaproteobacteria > Burkholderiales > Burkholderiaceae > Caballeronia > Caballeronia sp. S22. The sequence continues at coordinate 168,277 of NZ_OZ180041.1, forward strand.
CGCGCGTAAAAACGCAGCTTGTGTTTTTCTTTTTCGCCAACGCCCGACGCCTCGACCATGTCATTGAGCAGCCGTGAGTTGAGCAGATAGGTTTGCTTGATGAGGCTATACCAGGGATTGTCGCGCCATGCGTCTGCACTGAAGCGTCGGTCGCCACGCTCGGGCTGGATGGCGGGCTCTGCTGTCTTACCCGTGGCGCTCGCGATCATGCCCGTGTAGAGCGCCATCTGCTGCTGCCAGTAATGTACTTGAGCCTGCGCAAGCGCAAGCGCCGGCAGTTGGGCGGGTGCTTCGCCGATGCTTGCGGCATTGCCGGTATAAGCTTGTAGCAGCGTCTGCCCCGATTCGAAGAGACCCCGAATAGATTCGTCCGGCATATTAAACGGCGCGGTCATGCGGGCTCCTGGGATTATGGTTAAACGTCCGCTGCGCCCCATGATTAAAGGCATCAGTCACGCAACGGACGCGGAGGCGACTTACTTCCTGCTCAGCATCTGCTTGATTTCCGACGCGTGTTCATTCGCGCGCTTTGTCAGACTCGCCATTGCGTCGACCTGCGACTTTCGCGCGATTTCGGCGAGATCCTTCAAGTCTTCCACCGCCTTAAGGCATGCATTGCGCGCAAGTTCTGCGTGTGCGCTCGGGTCGGTCGCGCCGACCTTGGTGGCTGCCTCTATGTCCTGCATCGCCTGCGTCAGCATTTCGGTCTGCTTGCGGGCAAACGCCTGCATTGCGTTATACGCGGACTTGTTCGCCTCGACGATCGCCTCGATGTCCTTTTTGCGCGATTCAACCAATGCCGACATGTCGACGCCTTGCACCTTGAACTGTTCCAGCATCTTCGTCAGATCGCCAAATGGATTGGTTTGGTCAGTCATGCTTGTCTCCTGAGTTATGAGCGTGAAACAATGTTAGAAGCCGGCAACGCGTCGGCGTCTTGGGCTGGATGGCGATGGTCATCGCCGTTCGTCATCCCATATGCAATCCCCCGTTCAGCGAGAAGTCCGCGCCGGTCGAGAAGCCTGACTGGTCGGAGGCCAGCCACGCGACGATCGAACCGATCTCATCAGGCGTGCCCAGACGCCGCACCGGAATCGTCGCGACGATCTTCTCCAAAACCTCGGGTTTGATTGCCTTGACCATGTCCGTGCCGATGTAACCCGGCGACACGGTGTTGACCGTCACACCCTTGGTGGCCACTTCCTGCGCGAGCGCCATCGTGTAGCCGTGGATGCCCGCCTTGGCGGTCGAGTAGTTCGTCTGGCCGAACTGGCCTTTCTGGCCATTCACCGACGAAATGTTGATGATGCGGCCAAAGCCGCGCTCGACCATGCCTTCGATCACCTGCTTCGTCACGTTGAAAAGGCTCGTGAGGTTCGTTTCGATCACCGCGATCCAGTCTTCGTGCATCATCTTGCGGAACACGCCGTCGCGCGTGATGCCCGCGTTGTTCACGAGCATGTCGACCTCGCCGACTTCGGCCTTGACCTTGTCGAACGCGTTCTTGGTCGATTCCCAGTCGCCGACGTTGCCTTCCGAGGCGACGAAGTCGAAGCCCAGCGCTTTCTGGTCTTCGAGCCAGTTGACCCGGCGCGGCGAGTTCGGGCCGCAGCCCGCGACGACCGTGAAGCCGTCCTTGTGCAGACGCTGGCAGATGCTGGTGCCGATGCCGCCCATCCCGCCGGTTACATACGCTACGCGCTTCGTCATTCCGCTCTCCATTTTCGTTATGCGGACGGCGATCTCCTTGCCGCCCGCTGGCCCTTCCCATTCCCGCCATCGACCGCCAGTGACTTACGGACGTTCCAGCGCCAGCGCGACACCCATGCCGCCGCCGATGCACAGCGACGCAAGACCCTTCTTCGCATCGCGCTTCTGCATTTCGTGCAGCAGCGTGACGAGAATCCGGCAGCCCGATGCGCCGATCGGGTGACCGATCGCAATCGCGCCGCCGTTCACGTTGATCTTCGACTGATCCCAGCCCATCTGCTTGTGCACTGCCAGCGCCTGCGCCGCGAACGCCTCGTTGATTTCCATCAGGTCCAGATCGTTCACCGACCAGCCCGCGCGCTCCAGACAGCGCTTGGATGCCGGCACCGGGCCCATGCCCATGATCTTCGGATCGACGCCCGCGTTCGCGTACGCCTTGATGCGCGCGAGCGGCGTCAGACCCAGCGCCTCGGCCTTCTTCGCCGACATCACGACGACCGCCGCCGCGCCGTCGTTGAGGCCCGACGCATTCGCCGCCGTCACCGTGCCTTCCTTCGAGAACGCGGGCTTCAGGCCCGCAAGCGCTTCGGCCGTCACGCCGTGGCGCACGAATTCGTCGGTGGCGAACTGCAGCGGCTCGCCTTTGCGTTGCGGGATCGAGACCGGCACGATTTCGTCGTTGAAACGGCCCGACTTCTGCGCGGCTTCCGCCTTGTTCTGCGACAGCGCCGCGAACTTGTCCTGATCCTCGCGCGTGATGCCGAATTCCTTCGCGACGTTCTCGGCCGTCGTGCCCATGTGGTAGTTGTTATAGACGTCCCACAGGCCATCGACGATCATCGTGTCGATCAGCTTCGCATCGCCCATGCGGAAGCCGTCGCGCGAGCCCGGCAGCACGTGCGGCGCGGCGCTCATGTTTTCCTGACCGCCCGCGATGACGATCTCCGCGTCGCCCGCGATGATCGCGTTGGCCGCCAGCATCACCGCCTTCAGGCCCGAGCCGCAGACCTTGTTGATCGTCATGCCCGGAACCATGTCGGGCAAACCGGCCTTGATGAGCGACTGGCGCGCCGGGTTCTGGCCCGAGCCGGCCGCGAGCACCTGGCCCAGAATCACTTCGCTTACCTGGTCCGGCTTTACGCCCGCGCGCTCCAGAACCGCCCTGATTACCGTCGCGCCCAGCTCCGGCGCCGCGATCTTCGCGAGCGAGCCGCCGAACTTGCCTACCGCCGTACGCGCGGCCGATACGATCACAACGTCAGTCATGTTCGCCCTCTCAACTATCTGCATTGTGATTAAGAAAAATTGCTGCGTCAGCCTGTCCAGGTGACGCGGTTTGCCAAGACTCCGCTCAGCCGCGTCGTTTCTACCTGGTGAGCTTTGCAACTCGGCGAGCGATCAGCGCCTTCAATTCTTCTTCTGCGAGCATGAATTCATAAAACGGCGCGCGAACCAGCTGGCGCTCAAACGTCGCGACGACTTTGCATAAGCTCTCATAGGTGACTTGGTCCAACTGCCGGCTGCCTGTGGACCGAGCGGATCGTCGGCATCGAACGATGCCCTCTTGAGCGTCGTGAAAGACTTGCGCCTTGAGCTTTACTCCGCTGGACTCACCGACAAGCATAGTCTTTAAAGTCAACTGCATCATGCTCGTGATGTAGTCTTCATTGCCACAATCCTCGCGCAGAGCTTCCAAGATCAGATGGTAGGCAAGCGCCAGCTCAACGGCGGCCGCAGGCGACGTGGGAAGCGACATGGCGCGCGCATAATGTCCAGCGTCGAAAACCAAGTGCTGCGCGAGCGAGCGTTTTGGTAGATCACCCATAGCCGTTCCAAAGTAGTAAGCGCGACTTATCCATCGGCTGGCGGTTCCGACCGCAACCGAAGCACGCTTTTGCTTTACGATAAGCGCAAGCGCAACGGTAAAACAGAGATTGGACGTAAAACCAGCAATGATGACAACGGGTCGAGACGGTTCGGTGATCACCCGACGAAGCGCGATGG